>JAEYRB010000044.1 GCA_023409735.1 Bacillota bacterium
AGGACTTCTGTAAGTAAAGTCCACTATCATATCTCTTTTATTTCTATTCTAGCTGTATGGACTGAAAAATCCATATGTGATAAAGTTTATATTAATAATACATCGAAATTACATAATTTACTTAAAAGCATATGCGATGTAACCTTAAAATAAATTTTGCAGTACGATATTTGCAGATTATACCGCCTTCGGCGGATAATCCTTGATGACTTGTTAGTACCATATCTACAATATATCGTGTTGCATGGCTTAAAAAATGGTACATCGCAATTGCTCAAATTAATGTTTGAAGGGAGATATGACAAATGCTTGAAGCTTTAAAAAAGTCTGTCCTTGAAGCAAATCTGGAGCTGCCAAAGCATGGACTTGTAGTTTACACATGGGGAAATGCCAGTGGTATAGACAGGGAAAAGGGACTTGTTGTAATAAAGGCAAGTGGTATCAAGTATGAAGAAATGACAGTTGACCATATGGTAGTTATAGATCTGGAGGGGAATGTCGTAGAAGGAGATTACAGACCCTCCTCTGATGCGCCTACACATGTAGAGCTGTATAAATCATTTAAAAATATAGGCGGCATCGTTCACACCCATTCCACATGGGCAACCGTATGGGCTCAGGTCAAGAAGGGCATACCCTGCTATGGCACTACCCATGCTGATTATTTTTATGGTGAAATTCCATGTACAAGGCTGATGACGCAGAAGGAAATAGATGGAGCTTATGAAAAGGAAACGGGAAGTGTTATTATTGAGTCATTTAAGAATATAGATCCCATGAGTGTTCCGGGTGTGCTTGTAGCTAGCCATGGTCCATTCACATGGGGCAAGGATGCAGCTGAAGCTGTCCATAACAGTGTTGTATTAGAGCAGGTAGCAAAGATGGCCTATGGCGCCTGCACTTTAAATGGAGAGCTTTGCCCTGCACAGCAGGAGCTGCAAAATAAGCACTTCCTGAGAAAGCACGGGAAGAATGCCTACTACGGACAGGCTAAATAGATAAGTAACTATTCAAGCAATAGTGAACTATTGCGCAATAACGAAAACCGAAGCTGCATTGTGCAACAGTTCTATAAATATGAATACCAGAGCTTGATTTAATATCTCAATCTATTGCAGCCTTGCAAAAACAATTGTAAAATGTAGGTTAGATTTGCAGACTAATAAAGGAGTTAAACGATGACAGACATAACGGCTCAATTGATACAGCAGTTCAAGCTCAAGCCCTTTCAGGTGCAAAATACTATAAAGCTTATTGATGAAGGCTGCACTATCCCTTTTATAGCAAGATACAGAAAGGAGCTCACCGGTGAGCTTGACGACCAGGTGCTCAGAGAGCTTTATGAAAGACTTGTATACCTGAGAGGCCTTGAGGAAAGACGTGAAACTGTAAGAAGGCTCATTGATGAGCAGGGAAAGATGACGCCGGAGCTGTCCCAGTCGCTCGATAAGTGTGAAAGTCTGCAAGAAATAGGGGACATTTACAGGCCTTTTAAGCCAAAGAGAAGGACAAGGGCTTCTATAGCAAGAGAGAAGGGGCTCGAGCCTCTGGCACGCATACTGCTCGAGCAGGAGCTTATGCAAGGTAGTATAAATGAAATAGCAGCTGAATATGTGAACCCTGAAAAGGGCGTGGAGAATATGGATGGCGCACTTTCAGGAGCTATGGATATAATAGCTGAGGAGATATCAGATAATGCGGAAATTAGAAAAGCTGTAAGAGAGCTATTCTTCAAGCATGGAATACTTGTATCCAGTGCTGTTAAGGAAGAGGACTCCGTCTACAGGCTATATTATGATTTTAAGGAGCCTATTTCAAGGATAGCCAAGCACAGGATACTTGCTGTCAACAGAGGAGAGAAGGAAGGCTTTCTAGAAACAGATATTGAGGTTCCCGAGGGGCTTATTTCGACCTATATCAAAGCTAAGGTTGTAAAGAAAAAGAGATCTATAACCTCAGAATATGTAGAAAGAGCTGTTGATGATTCATTTAAACGATTGATACAGCCATCTATTGAGAATGAGGTTAGAAACGAAATGACTGAGCTTGCCGGTGAGCAGGCAATGAAGGTTTTTGCGGAGAATCTCAGGAATTTACTTTTGCAGCCGCCTGTCAAGGGAAGAGTTGTACTGGGTCTTGATCCTGCATATCGTACTGGTTGTAAAATTGCTGTTGTGGATGATACGGGAAGAGTACTTGCAACTACTGTGATATACCCGACACCTCCTCAGAACAAGGTAGAGGAAGCAGAGAGGGTAATACTTCAGCTGATAGACAAGCTAAAGGTTGATATTGTTTCAATTGGAAATGGCACCGCTTCTAAAGAGTCAGAAATTTTTACAGCTAATGTACTTAAAAAGGCCGGCAGAAAGGTCTATTATATGGTTGTCAGCGAGGCCGGCGCATCTGTATATTCAGCGTCGAAGCTAGCAGCGGAGGAGTTCCCGCAGTTTGATGTTTCTCTGAGAAGTGCCGTATCTATTGCAAGAAGGCTACAGGACCCGCTGGCAGAGCTTGTAAAGATAGACCCAAAGGCAATAGGAGTCGGCCAATACCAGCATGATATGAATCAGAAAAAGCTGGGCGAGACATTAGGCGGTGTTGTTGAAGATTGTGTTAATAGTGTAGGCGTTGATCTCAATACCGCATCTCCGTCATTGCTGTCATTTATTTCGGGAATCAACTCGACTGTTGCGAAAAACATAGTTGAGTATAGAGAGGCAAATGGAAGCTTCAAAACCAGGGCAGAGCTTAAAAAGGTCAAAAAGCTCGGTGATAAGGCATTTGAACAATGTGCAGGCTTCTTAAGGATACTTGATGGTAAAAACATTTTTGATAATACATCGGTTCATCCCGAAGCATATCCTGCTGCGGAGAAGCTGCTTAAAACCATGGGTTATACTCTGGAGGATGTCAAGAATAAGCGCCTTGGCAATCTGCAGAGAGAGGTTGAACAGCGGGGCATACAAAATATTGCTGACGAGTTGGGCATAGGAGTTCCTACACTGCGAGATATTGTAAAGGAGCTGCTAAAGCCGGGGCGCGATCCCAGAGATGAATTGCCAAAGCCCGTCCTCTTGACGGATGTGCTTGATATTTCTGATTTGAAGGCAGGAATGGTTCTTACAGGAACAGTGAGAAATGTCGCTGACTTCGGAGCTTTTGTAGATATAGGGGTTCACCAGGATGGACTTGTTCATATATCAGAGCTTGCAGACAGATTTGTTAAAAATCCTATGGAGATCGTTTCAGTAGGTGATATAGTAAAGGTAAGAGTACTGGCTGTGGATGTGGATAAAAAGAGAATCAGCCTAAGTATGAAGAATATATAAATATTTAGAAAGATTATGAAAATAAAATTCAAATACTACTGTTCTGCAGTGGCATGTGAGGAAAGAAAGCAATATTATGAACATTTTTAGAGATACTGCAAAGGCAGTTATAAAACAACCATTTACACTAATACTGATTGGGGCTTTGATGCTGGTCGGAGCGTTGCTTAACACTATCCTGCCTGTTATGCCTTTCCTAATAGGTGTTATAAATATGACAGGCGGAGGAGTAATCGAGAGCGTGGTTTCATTGCTGCAAACAATAATGAATCCATCAATCATACCAATTTTACTGATTACTATTGCAGTAATCACACTTATTTTTTCAGTTGTTGCGGGACTCCTTTTGCCGGGTTACCTGCTTACAGTCGATAATGGCCTATCTACGGGCGGAAGAAAAAGTGGGATTTTTAGAGCAAACATAAATGGCAGCTTCTCTAAGTTCTTTTTATTGACGGTAAAAACAGTTCTTTTAACAGTAGTATTAACACTGTTCCTGATGGTAGCAACGGTACCTGCTATTGTTGTAACAAGGGCAGCCTTTAGTACAAATCCCAACATACTTTTAGGTGCCATGTTCATTGATTTAATAACTATCGGAGTCCTTTTTATGGCTATATCCTTTTTCAGGATCTACGTTTATATGTGGTATATAGCTGCAGCAAAAGGTGCCCCAAAGCCATTCAAGGCAGGGAAAGCTGTAGCTGACAGCCTGTTCTGGAGTATGGCGCTGAAGCTTCTGTGTTTTGACCTTGTTTTTGCCGTAGTGATCTTCCTGATTTATCTAAGCGATAGTCAATTATTCAGATATTTTGCAGGATGGATATTTACAACGGCTTTTTTTACTACGCTTGGGGTTTATCTGGTGAATTCGTACAGAAGCTGCAGACGTGCCAATAGGTAATATCAAGCTATTATTTTGCAAAGTTATGGTTGCCTATTACCACCATTATTGGTCTTGACCAGATCCATGAGCTTGTTGCTGTGCTGGGGTTATAATAATACACGCAGCCGTAGCTGGGATCCCACCCGTTCATTGCATCTCTTGCAGCGCTTAAAGAAGTGCTGTCGGGAGCAAGATTGATCTGTCCGTCCGCAACTGCGTCAAATGCACCGGGCTGGTATATTACGCCGCTTAATGTCTTTGGAAATCTGGAATCGGAGACCCTGTTCAAAACGACAGCACCTACAGCGACCTTGCCTTCATAAGGCTCTCCGCGGGCTTCTCCATGGATAAGTCTGGCAAGAAGCTGTACATCGCCTGAATTACTGCTTGTGTTATTGTTATTAGAAGTATTATTGGATGAGCTGTTTTCACCGCTGGGAAGGCCAAGGGCTGCAAGTGTCTGTGGGCCTGCAATGCCGTCTACATCAAGCCCGTTCTTTTGTTGAAACAGCTTGACTGCAGTATAGGTCAGATACCCAAAATCGCCGTCTATACCACCGTGGTAATAGCCCCATGCAGACAGCCTGGTCTGTATCTGCCTTACTTCATTACTATATGAGCCGTATTTGGATAATGTTTCAACACCACTTCCGGGTGAGTCTTTTGCGATAAACGAACTAAAAAGCAGAGCAAACACTATTATTGTTGTTGCACAGATTAATAGAATGGTTCTTTTGTACAATTCTGTCCCTCTTTTCATTTGTATTCAGTAATGGAATTATTTTTTGTAATTCGTGCAGAATTATTCAGAAAAGCAATATATATATTAGAATTATCAATAATATGTCATCATCTATTGACTCATCAAGCATTATAATGATAAGCCCGACTAAGATAATATCCTCAAGGGTGATGTGCTGTTGTATATAGTGGAAAATTCCGGATACAGACGGTAAGCTTCTTCTGTTGTCTCTTGACTGGGCTGTTTTGCTGCTTTGACGAGGCTTTTTAACAGCATCAGCATTGTCACTTATGCCAACAGAATTATCAACAGGGAGATTGACAACTTCAGCAGAGGCCTCTTTTTCATTAGGAAGGGGTATACTAAACAGATCAGTATTCTCTTTTTGTCGGGATGTATCAATCGGATATGACGGAGTTACACTATATGGAGGAGGTATGTACCTTTGGGGACTGTTATGTATCCAGTTATATGAGGGCATATCATTCACCTCGCCTATTTCTCACGATCGTTTAGCAGCTTGCTTATACTTGCAATTTGCAGCAGCTGGATGCAACTTCCTATTTTTTTCTGGCGTTTGCTGCTCATAAATGGTTCTATAGCATGAAGCAGGTTAATGCGAGCATCGCTGCCGGAGTTGAACCTCTCGACTGACTTTTTCGCAGCTTCGATCAGCTCCGGATCAATAGAGGTAGGGGTATTTGTGCCCCCCTCAGTACTTTCTTCTTTTTTAGTATCCTTATAGAAAGAAGCTTCAGCGTCTTCTGTATTACTTTTATTGGTACTTACTTCAGAAGGATCACTGCTTCCAGAGCTAAGCTTACTTGCAAAAAGCGATACAAGCTCCTTTATGTTATCCGGCACATCTCCCTGGCCAAGCATTTGGGCAATTTGTTCAACCTTTTTACCAAGATCATCGCTCATACTTCATTCCTCCGATACCTCCGGTATCAAATCTTCATAACATGCAGAGCATGATTTACTAATATTATGTGTATGCATCCCAAAATGAAGAAGTTATTTTGGTGTTCTTCAAGTATTACATTGACAAATTACAATGCATATCAGTATATTCGCCACATTAATAATATATTCATTACTTATTTAATAATGTCTTTTATTTTGTTTATGATTTCAGGACCCTGATCACCAAGCAGCTTTTGAACAGCACTGAAATCGACGCTTTTCAGCTTTTCCTGTAGTTCTGCTTTATTAAGATTCAGTTCCTTAAGCTTTGAATCATCCAATTCGTTAAGCTTTGTCAGCACCTCATTCTTGTCTACCTTGCTAAGCTTCTTTGACAGCTCTTCGTTATTGCTCTCCTTCAGCATATCAACTGCTGCGTTTATTTTTGCCTGAAGTACCTTATCATCCATTTTACCTAAAAGCTCACTCAGTTTTTTATTAAATACGTTATTAGACATATGATCTCATACCCCCTGTAATAAAATAATGACCTGTTATAGATATTTGCCTAAATTCATTTAGTACATTATGTAATACTGTACTTGCCGATTATGCATCGGTCTCAATGTCACTATTCCTGGTAATTCCCGCAAATAGAATTAAGAATGCGGCAATAATTATAATTGGAATAAAACTGCTGCCGCCTTCTTCTGAATTTTCCGAATTGCCATATCCGGAAAGTAGAATGAATATAAAAATAATGGAAAAAATCAGGACCTCGTCAAGCCCTTCATCAAATACTCCTCTTATTAGTTCCGGTAATTTACCTTCTTTAGCCATAAGGCTTCCTCCGGGTAATATGATAACTATATATTCTATGATGAATATTTGAGATGCGTTACAATATTTTCTAAATTATTGCAGCTAAAAAGAGGGCACTAGCCGCAATAGATATCGGGATATGCCTATGACAAACCGGCTTCAGACCGCTAGTGCCCCCTTATTTTCAATAAAACAGCTCGAGAAAGACAAGAATGAAGAACAACAAGGTGTCATTACAATTGCAGGTGTTTATGCCCCGTTTTCCGGTCTTAAGGAAATTAATCCCGCTATTGTCGTAAAACAGCAGCAGAAAAACCAGTATGAACCAGAGCAGTGTGCAATCATTTCTTCTGCCGCAGCGCTCGGTATTCGACATATCGATACCCCCTTAAACCAGTTTTATTCTCATTGACATAATATGCATGGAGGTTATATATTGTTACTATATGTGTGTATGCGAAATATCATATCATGGAAGTTGAAACTTTAATGATATGATTTGCCATGTGCGCTTCGGTGGTATTAATTAGATGCAGACATTTTTAATGTATCAGGTTGAACCGATGCGTTATACTAAATAAAGGCATTTTCAATGTAACCTTATAATAATTTAGAAGTACGATATATGGTGACTTGCTGCTGTTACATCAACAATAAATCGTGCTGTAGGGCTTCAAAAATGGGGCATCGCAAATGTCTCAGTCAGATGGCTGAGGAAAAAATATTCCGTATGTTTATGCCGCTCGAAGCGGCAGTGACTATCGGGCTGCAATTATGTCGGAGGGAAGGTAATAAATATGTATGATGTCGTTATAATTGGAAGGGGACCTGCCGGAATATCAGCATCACTGTACACGGTTCGGTCAAATCTGAAAACGCTTATTATCGGTAAAGATGATAGTCGCCTCAAAAAAGCTGATAAAATTGATAATTATTTTGGCTTTTCAGAAACCATCAGCGGAACTAAACTGCTGGAGGAGGGTGAATATCAGGCCAAGAGGCTTGGAGCAGAAATACTAGATGAAGAGGTAATTTCTATTGATAAGCAGGACTTCTTCAGCATAGCGACAACCGGAAATAAATATGAAAGCAAGGCAGTATTGCTTGCTACCGGTCAGCCTCTAAAGGCAATAGGAATTGAGAATCTGGTGAAATTTGAGGGCAGGGGCGTAAGCTACTGTACTACCTGTGATGGTTTCTTTTATAACAATCTGAAGGTCGGAGTGCTGGGAAACAAGGATTATGCTATTCATGAGGCTCTTGAGCTTCTGACATTTACATCTAAGGTAACCATTTTTACAAATGGAAAAGAGCTTGATATAAGCAGCAAGTATGAGAAGGACAAAGACAAATTTGCATTTGATACCAGGAAAATTTCTAAGCTTGAAGGTGATGAATTCCTGCAGAAGGTATTATTTGCAGATGGCTCCCATGAAGAAATTGACGGCATTTTTGTGGCATATGAAAGTGCGTCAAGCACCGACTTTGCCAGAAAGCTGGGTGTTTTAACTGAAGGAAATAACATTGCAGTAAGTGCGAAGCAGGAGACAAATTTGGACGGCTTGTTTGCTGCGGGAGATTGCACAAGCAGCTTCAAGCAGATTTCTGTGGCAGTAGGGCAGGGAGCCATAGCCGGCAAAGCTATTGCAGATTACGTCAAGAGCTTATAACGCTATGGTGCAAAGTAAACCTTCCGATTGCAGGAAAATTATCTCTCAGCAAGTATGTTGAGTGCAACAGTACGAGTTGCCTTACAACATACAAGACGATGGTGCATCTCAGCGAGGCGATGAAATCCTTTCGCCTGGTTATAGCCAATCGAAATTACTCTGCAGTATGCAGGCTTCCACCCTGTATGCTGCTTTCTTATTTCATTTCTTTTGTTTGATATATCAGTTTTCTATCTGTTATGACAGTAGATAATAGGTAAGCCATTGTTTGTCGCCTGTAATAATATAATGCCTTGTTGGAAATAATTACTTAAAGTATTACAAACACAGGAAATGGCAGATTGGAAAAGCACAAAATAAATAGAAAAGAAAGAGTATTCATAATAGCTTGCGGATTAATGTCGGCTTTTATGGTATTAATGTCGTCACTTAAATACGGGCCGGGGTTTACACATGACTCCGCAGCATATATGTATGCCGCTCAAAGCCTATTATATGGTGAAGGCTTTCAGTATTTCGGCTATGTAAGCCCGTATATCCAGTGGCCGCCGCTTTTTCCTGCAATGTTGGCTATAGCCGGTGCTGCAGGCTTGAATAGTTTGACAGCTGCATTGATTATAAATAGCCTTTCATATGCGCTAATGGTATTTTTCGCCGGCAAATGGCTGTTCAGCAGATCAAGCTGCCGAACAATTGCCGCCTGCGGAACTATTTTGCTTGTATTATCTGTACCACTGCTTCAGGTATCAAAATTCTTGTGGACTGAAATAACCTTCATCCTTTTTTTCTTTTTATTTTTTATACAATTCGAGAGGTTCATTCTTGAGGGGCAATATTCATCGCTGACATCTGCCGCTGTTTTTTCAGCACTTGCATGCCTTGACAGGTACGCAGGAGTTGTGATTATTGGAACTGCCGGTATTATCCTGCTGCTTTCGGGGGGATCTTTAATAAAAAGAATAAAAAATGCGGCCTTTTATGGGATTATCTCGTCTCTTCCTATAGGTATCTGGGTCATTAGAAATTATATTGTATCGTCAACGCTCCTGGGTGTACGTACACCATCGCCTTATACTCTCAGACAGAATGTTGAAAGGACGCTTAAAGCCTTATATACATGGATACAGCCTGAGAATTACCTGGCCATCAGTGCACCGGCAATAATGATCTTCATTATGAAGGCATTTGCTATTCTACTGCCTGTAATTGTAGCGGCGCTCTTTATTTGTTTGTCGGTAAAACGCCTTGTAAGCAATCGTACGCCCCAAACGAAAGGCCATTATATGTTGCATGATTCATTTTTTGTAGAAAAGGAAGCTTTATTCCCTATAATATTTTTTATATTCTTTTCAGCGGTGTATTTGATCTACCTTGTTGCATCTGCCACGGCTATTGCCTTTGAACCAATAAATAGCAGATATATTGTGCCTGTGTACATTCCTGCGGCTTTAGCGGTGCTGGCGGCTGCCGATTATTTATACGAACATCTAAATATAAATGGAGGCAAAAAACAGTTCGTATATGCAACATATATTATTGCTGTATGCTATCTTATCTATCCCTTCCTTAATACAGTATCGGCAGTGTCGTATAGCTACCGGAATGGAGCCGGAGGCTACGCGGTAGAACAGTGGCATAAGGATACGGATTTTGTTGAATACATGAAGGATGGGCAGGCTTCCTATTACAGCAATTACGCAGATGCTGTTTATTACTCTTCGGGGATAAGGACGTTTTCTCTGCCCAAAAAAGTCGGTCCGGCTATGTATGGTATCGAGGGCTTTAAACATGCTGTCGCCAATGACAAGGTTTCATACCTCATCTGGTTCAACAAAGGTATTTCATCGTCATATTATAATCCTGATGAGTTGGCCGGAAGGTTTAGCTTAAAAATAGTTGGGAATTTTAAGAATGGCTCTGTTTTTAAGATAGAGCAATAACCGGGCAAATGCTGAGAAGGCATGGCAATAAATTAGAAGTATGATGAGATGGCGAAGCAATATATTTTGGAGTACAGCCGAGTAGCAGGTACAAAATTGAAAATTATTATGAGATAACAGGACAAAATTTTGCCGTGATTAATGAGGTGTATGAATATGTCGGATTTAGTGCAGTATTATTCAAAGAAGATTGATTTAAAGGAAGTAGTTCAGACTATGAAGAACCTTATTTATTCCATGAGGCCAAAGCAATGGATAAAAAACGGTTTTGTTTTTGCAGGACTGATATTTTCAAGATCCTTTACCGATCTTAAGGCTGTCGTAAGAGTGCTGTGCTGTTTTTTTATTTTCTCCATGATATCGGGGGCACTATATATTATCAATGATATAGTTGATAAAAAGAACGACTCAGTGCATCCCGTGAAGAGGAATCGTCCAATTGCCTCAGGGAGGTTAAACTCAACTGTTGCACTGATCTTCTCGATTCTCATATCCGCCGTTTCACTTACCTGCGCATTTTTTATAAGTCTGAAGCTATTTGTTATTGTGTTGGCGTATTTTATTCTCGTTATTTTATATTCCATGAAATATAAAAATGTAATTATAATTGATGTAATTATCTTGTCCGCAGGTTTTGTGCTCCGAACAGTAGGAGGAGCAGTTGTGCTAGATGTCTGGATCTCTCCATGGCTTATATTATGCACTACACTGCTGGCACTTTTCCTTGCCCTTAACAAAAGGAAAAGTGAGCTTCAGACAATGTCTGAAAGAGCCCCGGAGCATAGAAAAATTCTTGCCGAGTATTCTCCTGAGCTTATAAACAGCATGCTTTCAGTGATCACGCCAACAACGGTAATGTGTTACTGTCTGTATACATTTTTAGCGGGAAAATCCGGGTATATGATGCTGACGATCCCATTTGTGCTTTATGGGATTTTTCGTTATCAGTACCTTGCATCATCCGGAAGCATGTGCGGAGCACCGGAGACAGCGCTGTATCAGGATAAACCGCTTTTCATAGATGTGGTTTTATGGGTGATTGCATGCATAATTGTTCTTGCATTGCCATATTAGAATAGTTTCAAAAAGCGATGATAACAAGCAAAAGAAGATCCCCGTCTCGTTGAAATGCGGCGTGAACAGGTGAGAAAATGTCTGTGCAATTGAAGCATTTTTTTAAAATCGAAGTGTTTTAGTAATTGGGACAAAAATTTATGTGATATAGAATACTGAGGGCTGTCTTAGCATAGAAATATCGTAGAGTAATTTATCAGGCAGCAATCAGGTTCTTGTTCTGTTGCTGCTGCAATATAGCGAGGTGGCAGAATGAAGAGGATCATTTCAGTTTTCGTGATCATAGTGATTATAGCAGCTATGCTGTCTGGGTGCGGCATATTACAAAAGATGGGACTTCAGAAGGATACAAATGAGGACGAACTAAGGCCTGTGAGCAGTATTGTAATAAATGAGGATGAAGCAGGCAAGCTGTCGGATAAAACCCCTATACGCCTCTATTTTGCTAATGAAGATAACACAAAGCTAAAGATGGAGATCAGATACATTGAATCTGCTGAAGCTAAAAAGAGTACCAGCCATTTGGCGTCAATAATTATTAATGAGCTGATCAAAGGGCCATCAGATGAAAGTTCATTCAAAAGAACCATCCCAGCTGAGGCAAAGCTGCGTACGCCGGTAAGTATAAGCAAGAATGTAGCAACTGTTGACATGTCCAAGGAATTTAAGACTAAGCATCCAGGTGGAAAGGATGCTGAAAAAATGACAATTTATTCAATCGTCAACTCCCTGACAGAGCTGAAGGAAATTGAAAACGTCAAGTTTACAATTGCAGGGAAAGAGCAGAAGGATTATATGGGCAATTTTAAGTTTGATGCGCTTTTCCCAAGGAGTACAGCGCTGATAAGCAAGGACTCAGCCGACACCAGCCTTGGTAATACAGATGGTAACGTCACATCAGGGGAGGAAATCGGTGAAAGCTTGCAGCAGGAGGGACTGGAGATACCTACAGACAGTCAGAATAATGAGGATATTACTGAGACCTCCGGTGAAAATAGTGATGGAGAGCTCCCGCCTCTGGAATAGGGTGATTGATATAATATAAATACTTATAGCAATTAAGCAGAAGATATACTCGAATAACATTTGTTTTTTAGAAACAGGCAACAACAGTTAATGGTCCGGATAATTAGCACTTATGATTCGCCATTGACAGCCGTTGCTTGTTTTGTTTTATGGCGTTTCCCTAAGGGCCACAGCAAAAAGGTGACAACGAACAATTTCATGAAAATCCTCGAAAGCTATTTGGTTTGGTATAATCAAAGAAGGATTAAAATATCGTTGGGTTCAATGAGTCCATTGGAGTACAGACGAAGCCTCGGCTTTGTCGCATAGACTGTCCAAGAAAACGTCCGCACCCCCAAATTATGAACCTATATAAAATGCCAAAAAATGTGCAGAAAATCGACTAGGGGACAAATATTTGGGGAAATATAGCAAATTTATTGACTGCATTCAATATTTATGGCACTATTTATGTAATTTATCCATAAAATCAGGGGCCACAGTGCACCATAGTTGAAATTCTGCTCAAAATAGCCCGGTATTCTGAAAGAAGTGTCCCGTAGTTGAAAAACTGCACAGAGCATAGACGAATTCCAATAAGGATATCAGTAAGGATTCCAATAAGGATATCAGTAAGGACTTCAATAAGGGCTTCAATAAGGACCCCGACAAACTAATCTTGCGAATAAAATTCTTGATCAAGTGTTCTTTCATTCTATTGCCTCATGAATTTGCCGCACCTCAATTGCCAAGAATGCTTGAAGTTGATGTGCTTAAATAGTAGAATATACAATATAATTTATTAGGCTTCAGTTTGAATCAGGATAGGTGATGTGTGTTTATGAATAATAAAAAAAGGATAGCCGTTATTTTCGGAGGGCAATCTTCAGAACATGAGGTTTCAAGGTTTTCAGCGGAAGCTGTTATTAAAAACATAGACAAAAGCAAGTATGACGTAGCAATGATAGGAATCACAAGGGAAGGAAAATGGCTTAATTATGACGGACCTGTAGAAAAATTAGGGACCGGGGAATGGCAGGCTTTGGCGGAAGAGGGACACAAGGACGGGAAGGCACTCCTGACTGCAGGTACAGCAATAGAAAAGGCAGAGCAGGATAATAAGAGCATTGATGTTGTATTTCCGGTGCTGCATGGCTGTAACGGCGAGGATGGAACAATACAAGGCCTTCTGGAGCTTGCTGGTATTCCTTATGTGGGATGTGGTGTTTTAGGCTCAGCCCTTGGTATGGATAAGGCCTATGCAAAAATTGTATTCGAAAAAGCCGGACTCCCCCAGGGAAAATACATAGTATTCAATAGAAAACAGATTTATAACGATATTGATACCTGCATGGATAATGTGGAGGGACTGCTTACATACCCTTGTTTTGTCAAACCATCAAATGCAGGCTCATCAGTCGGCGTCACCAAAGCTCATGACAGGGATGAGCTGAAAGCAGCTTTAGAGCTTGCTGCGAGATATGACAGGCGTATACTTGCCGAAGAATACATAGATGGCAAGGAAGCGGAGTGTGCAGTGCTTGGAAATGATAATCCTTCAGCATCAACAGTCGGAGAGGTAAAGCCTTGTAACGAGTTTTATGATTATGAAGCTAAATATATGTGTGGTGACAGCTCAGAGGTAATTATTCCGGCAAACCTTCCATCCGAAACGATAGATAAGATCAGGGGGTATGCTGTAAGGGCGTTTAGGGCGCTGGATTGCTCCGGTCTTGCCAGGGCTGACTTCTTTGTACAGAAGGATACAGGCAGAATATATATTAATGAGCTTAATACCATGCCGGGATTTACACAGATCAGTATGTATTCAAAGCTGTGGGCTGCATCGGGGCTGCCGTACAGCGAGCTTATCGACAGACTTATAGAGCTGGCGCTTGAACGCTTTGAAGATAATAAGAGGGACATCGGAGAGTAACACTTGTGACACAAGTGTTCACGGGGGATAATCAAACTATGGATAACAGGGCAATAGGAGTTTTCGATTCCGGTCTTGGGGGGCTTACTGTTGTAAAAGAAATCATCAGCCAGTTGCCCGGCGAAAGCGTGATATATTTCGGTGACAGCGGAAGAGCTCCCTATGGGACAAAATCCGGGGAAACCGTAATTAAATATATGCTTCAGGATATTAGATTCCTTATGAAGCATAATATTAAGATGATAGTGATCGCGTGCAATACAATGAGCGCACACGGTTATGATATAGCAAAAAGTACTTTTGACATACCAATAATTGAGGTTATCGGTGCAGGTGCTACTGCAGCTGCGGCTGAAACCAGGAACAAAAGGCTTGGGATAATTGGTACAAGCGCAACAATAAACAGCGGCGCGTATAAGAAGGCTGTGATAAATCTTGATAATGGTATTGAAGTTTTTCAAAAAGCTTGTCCTCTGTTTGTTCCTCTTGTAGAAGAAGGACAGGAATGGTGGGATAATGATATTACGCTGAAGGTTGCAGAAAAGTATTTGCTGCCGCTAAAGACCACAGGAGTTGATACCTTGGTTATGGGCTGTACTCATTATCCTCTTTTGTACAGTATAATATCGAAGGTAATGGGAGAAAGGGTCACGCTTGTAAACTCAGCTATAGAGGTTGCAAGAGTTGTAAAGAGAACTGTTTTGGAAATGGACATGAGCAGAGAGACCGAATTGAAGCCTGAGTACTGCTACTACACAAGTGACAGCGTTGAAAAATTTATACCCTTATGCAGTGCTATTTTGGGGATAGCTGTTGATTCGGCAGAGAAAATCGATATAGAAAAATATTGATAAAATATAGTTATACAGTATAATATAGGTCACAGGATCACTTGGAGGCATGCTGAAGGAAGGACGCGTGTTTATGAACAAAAATGTGATAATATCAGTAAAAGGCACGCAATACAATGAAGATCAAGATGCAAATGCGATAGAACTGGTTACAGAGGGTAAGTATTATAAAGATGGCAATACATACTATATCACCTATGATGAGAGCGAAGTAACGGGAATGAGTGGGACAACCACTACTCTGAAGGTGGCGGATGGAACGATTCTCCTGAGCAGAGAAGGCTCGGTGAATTCACAGTTTGTGTTCCAGCAGGGGCAGAAGCATGTTTCATACTACGATACAGAGTATGGTGCATTTACCATAAGTGTATTGGCAAATGAGGTAGACATTAATATTAACGATCATGGCGGAGAGATCCGTGTGTGGTATCAGATGGAAATAGATAATAATCAAGCCGGCGATAATGATTTCCTGATGTCGATAAGAGAGGCGGGACGAACTGATGACAAACATAATAGAAGAAATTAGGGAGCAGATAAAAAATATAGTCAGAAACGCATTGGCAGCAGCTGCAGAAAAAGGCGAATTGCCAATGGCGGAAGTTGACGATATAGTTATCGAAGCTCCCAAGGAGAAGGAACATGGTGATTTTTCAACAAATATTGCCATGCAGCTTGCCAGACAGGTAAGAAAGGCGCCCGGACAGACTGCGGCGATACTCATAGCAAATATGGATTTCTCGTCGTCTTATATTGATAAGGCTGAAAGCGCGGGACCCGGCTTCATTAATTTCTTTTTGAACAAGAAATGGCTTAACGAAGCTCTAAAACGAGTCGTAACGGAGCGCGAGGATTATGGAAAAATTAGTATTGGGCATGACCAGAAGGTAATGGTCGAGTTCGTAAGTGCAAATCCAACAGGACCGCTGCACATGGGCAATGCAAGGGGAGGAGCGCTGGGTGATTGTATAGCAAGCGTGCTTCAGGCGGCAGGCTATGATGTGACACGCGAGTTTTATGTAAACGACGCAGGAAATCAGATAGAAAAGTTCGGAATATCACTGGAAGCAAGGTTCATACAGCAGCTTAAGGGCGAGGATGCGATAGAATTTCCTGAGGATGGATATCAGGGTATAGATATTATAGATAATGTCAAAAGCTACATTGAGGAATACGGGGACAAGCTCCTTGAGGCTGAGCCGGAGGTAAGGCGTAAAACGCTGGTGGAATATGCTCTGCCTAAAAACCTGCAGCGTATTAAGAGCGGGCTTAGTGATTATGGCATTAACTATGATGTATGGTTTTTGGAAAGTTCACTTTATGATAGTGGTGAGCTTGCTGATACTCTTAGCTATTTGAGAGAAAAAGGCCTTACTTATGAAAAGGATGGCGCTGAATGGTTCAAAGCAACTGAATTCGGAGTAGATAAGGATGATGTACTCGTTAGGAATAATGGCCTTACAACATATTTTGCTTCGGATATTGCTTACCACAGGAACAAATTCCTGAAGCGCAAATTCGACCGTGTTATCAATTTGTGGGGTGCCGACCATCATGGACATGTTGCCAGAATGAAGGCAGCTGTTGAAGCGGTGGAAGTGGATCCTGATAAGCTTGATGTTGTTCTGTTCCAGCTTGTAAGGCTGTTTAAGGATGGCCAGGTCGCCAGAATGTCAAAGAGAACGGGAAGGGCGATATCGCTCCAGGATCTGCTGGAGGATGTGGGCAGGGATGCCGTAAGATTTATATTCAATACAAAGGCATCAGGAAATCATCTTGATTTTGATCTGGACCTTGCTGTAAAACAGTCCAATGAGAACCCTGTTTACTATGTCCAGTATGCCCATGCCAGAATATGCAGCATGATCAGACTCCTTGAAAGCGAAGGAGTGACAGTTCCGGACAAAGATAATGTTGATTTTGATAAATTGAGCGCTCATGAGGAAATCGAGCTTATGAAAAAGCTTGCTGAATTCCCTGATGAAATTAGAATATCTGCTCAAACACTTGAACCCAGCAGACTCACACGTTATGTGACCGATGTGGCTTCTCTTTTCCACAGCTTTTACAATGCCTGCCGTGTCAAGGGCGAAGAGGCCGAGCTTATGAAAGCCAGACTTTTGCTTGCAGATGCAGCGCGAATAGTAATCAAAAATGTGCTTAGTATTCTAAGCATCAGCGCGCCGGAAAAGATGTAACAGAAGCCCGAAGATTACCGGGAATATTTCAAAAGAGGGTTTTGCAAAAAATCTGAAGTAAAGACTTTTTGTAATAAAAATTTAACTTAAGTATTGCAGAGCATAGTATTAAAAAAAACCGTAAAAAGCCGATATATATACCAGATGAGGGACATCTGTATATATCGGCTTTTGTAATATATTTGCAGATCCTGTTTATCTTTTAGATGAATTTTGTAATGCTATAGAATTTTTATGATGTTACCTTAGAATGTCATAGCTGTATGACTAACTAAGTTCACTCATTATTGGACTTGCCGGTAATATGCTGTAATATATGAGTACATCGTAAATAGCCAAAGACAGAAAGGATGCTTACTTTGAACATGTTTTTTAAAAATATTAAGAGATTGAAATTAGCAGCACTGCTGGCAGTAATTATACTCTTTTTCATGGAGCTGGCACCTTATAGTTTAAATAGTTTTTTTCCATTAGAAGCTGCTAGGGCTGCAGAGCTTGATACAGCAACATATTATGGAGACACTCTTTCAGCTGCTGTCCTGAACAATCTGAGCTATACGGATGTAGCCGGGAAAAATGTATGGTCTAAGGATGCTATTTACTGGACAGGAGCATTAAATATTATTAAGGGCCTTGATGCAGGCACTAAAAGATTTAATACAAATCTTCCGCTTACAAAGGAAGAGGTGCTGGCAATAGTATTCAGAGCTGCAGGCCGCGAAGAGGAAGCACAGAAACTAGGCATAGATGTAAATAATACCAGGAATGCTGCAAATAAGAAAACAGACCCACAGGCAGTCCTGTATGATGGCTATTTACAAATGGCTTGCGATGAGGGGCTCATCTCTGATAAGGAGCTAGCTGATGCATTTACACCGGATCAGTCAATTTTGGCTGCAGACAGCTTTAAAAGACGCGGGTATGCACAAAGACAGGAAATTGCATATTGGCTGGCTAAGGCTCTGGGCATTCAGCCTGCCTCACAGCAAAATGAGCTGCTTAATTATACCGATTGGAAAAGTACCGATCCGGAAAAGCTGCTTTATCTTGAAGCGATACTGCAAAAAAAGATCATGAATGGGAGCGGAGGCCGCATCAATCCTAAACAGTCCGTTACAAGGGAACAGGCGGCGCAGATCGTCAAAAATGCTGAAGGTATGGTGCTTGAAGCTCTTAAATACACTAAGAATTCCGGAACTATTACAAATATTATGACTACAAAGGATTATACCGGAGATACCTCTGCTTCGGGAAGAAGGATAGAGATAGATAATTATGGCGGAAGTACTTCAACAATTATTACAGCTCAGACGACTTCAACGGAAGCCGGAAAAAGAAACGAGAACGGAGGCATATCTGCAGCTGCTTCAAAGGCGGAGCTTGTAGTCTATAAAAATGGAGCTCTTGGAAACAGCGGACTTCTGTCAAAAGGAGATAGGCTCCAGTACATTACAGACACATCCGGAACTGTGAAATATGTCATTGTTATATCCAATGTAAATGAAACGCGTTATGTAGCAGTACAGGTAAATAATGTGGATATTGCAAATATGCTGCTCGATGCTACTGAATTATTTAGTATGAATTATCCTGATATAGACAGTATAGCAGGGGAAATAAATTTCGAATCGGCGAAAAATGAAAAAACTGCTTACAGGATAGCTCCCAACGCTGTAATAAAGGTAAATGGAGCAGTATCGGAGCTTTCTGCTGTTACAAGTGATGCAACTGCGATATTGACTATCGGCGGAAATAATCAGATAAAGGAGCTACAATGCATCGATCTTGGAATTAATGCTGAAGCAAGGAGAATCGTAAGAGGCATAGTCGAAGAAAATAATCCGAGCCTTGGATACATAACTATCTACAATGAGGATGGTTCAGGCATAGGTAATAGTGCAATACTGCGTACATATAATTATGGAGATCAGAACCGGACTCAAATATTCAGAAATCAAGAGGTGTCAGACGTTGACAGTGTACAAACAGGCGATACGGTATACCTTAAGCTTGATAATGAAGGAATTATCGAATCTATAAGCGCAGCAGACAACTATTCCACCAAATATGGAAGGGTAATTTCAAAGAGGGGATCCGGGATTGTTGTTAAGTATAAAGACGGTACAGAACAGATACTTGAAATTAATGATGATGTTATCATTATTCAGGATAAAAAGCTTGTCGGATTAAACTCGCTTAAAGACGGTGATAATGTAAGGCTTCTTCTTAACGACACCGGTAATGGAACAGAAATTAAAGAAATTACAATTGAAGGCGACGAGCATTACATAAGCAATATTTATAGAGGTAGGATACAAAAGCTGGATGGTATTTCTAAAAAGCTGTCAGTAATGGGTATGCAGGTCTTCAATGAAGGAAAGTGGGAGTATGTGGATCGAAAGGGCTCCACACAGATACCGTTAGCGGAGGATTACAGCATTTTCGCAAATAATTCCCGAATTGATATTAATAAGGCAAACAAGCTGCATTATACTGATGAAGCATACATTGCGGTAGAAAAAAGCTATGGGGGAGAAGAAAAAGCAGTTGTCCTATCTTATCGAAAAGCTGAAGATACGCTTGATCCAATAACCAGTGGCAACATAACGGGAATCGTATCCGGCTCAGGCAGCTTTACGCTATTATCAAGGAATCAAAAGGTCAGCTACTCCGACGGCAGTATTATTGTCAAGTATGGAAGGCTTGTTTCGGGCAGCAGCCTTTCGAATGATGATGCAGCATTTTTTGCAATAGACAGGGATTATTCCAGTGGCAACTACAATGCATCTGTAATACAGGTAAATGAGCCTGTGGCGCTGAACAACCTTTCTATCTACAGAGGCAGGATAAAGGCAATAGACGAAGGCAGGAGCTTTATGGTCGAATCCTTCTCGCAGCTTATAGGAACCGGATGGTATTACAGCAACACTCCAAAGACCTTTAATATAACGTCTGGTACAAGAGCTCTTGGTGAGGATGGTATCTTAAATATCCGTGAATTTGTTGGATACGGAGATGACACCTATTTAGGAAGGACAGTTTATGTGGCTGCAGACGGCACAAATGCCGTGCTTATTAGCACAGCGCCATATGGTACCGTTAATATGAAAGGCGCGGTATATAAAATCGAGGATCAAAAATTATATCTTCGAGATGTTATTACCTACAACCTTACGACTTACTTATGGGAGTTCGTGGCTAACGATACTATAAATATTTTGAATAACAGCATTATTATAAAGAATGGCAAAATTATAGACGCATCAGCCATAAAGAAGGGTGATGAAGTTAGAGTGCTTAAAAAGGATAATAGTCTAGATGCAGACGGCTACATTATATTTATTGAATGAGTGTGATCTGATAGACAGTGCAAAATGGCTTATGAAAAAGCAAGATGACCCAATCTGACAACAGGAGGATTTTTAGATGAAGAAAAGAATTTTTACAACATTGCTGATTTTATTGACATTACTGCTTTTGCCAGGTGTTGCTTATGCCAGAGAAGGCATTTGTGGGTACGAGGGAGGAATTTCTTCAGGAGAGGCTGCGGATAAAACTAAATATACTTATCAGGAGGTCTGCTTTATAACAGGAAAGCCCATAGTATTCAGTGGAGACCTTACAATAAAGAAGTCTGTTAAGAAGGATATTACATCTGTGACATATTCCTATAGCCTTGCGAATGCGGAGCATAAAGCTACGCTTATACGGACAGCGGTATTTGATACTACATCTGAAAAACGTGAGAATGGACAAATAACAGAGAGTGCGAAGAAAAAATCCTTTGCAGAAAGCATCAGAATTGATGGAGTCACATACACACTTATTCAACCCAACGGATATGATATGACCCGCTCAAATCTTATAGATCTCCAGCCTGCTGTAAACTATCATTCGGGAAGCCTCTGGAGCAAAAAGGTTTATCAGATAGGAGCAGCAAGAGATGGCAGCACAGTAACTGTGGAGTGTACGGGAGATTTCTATGGATATGACCAATACTGGGGGAATGCTGAGTGCCTGACGCTTAATTATGATATTTTATGTGAAAAGGGCACCGGGAATGCAAAAGATTCTTGGGGTGGAACCGCAGAAGTAAAGATTTCCTCAACATCTACGGAGGAACTGAACTATCAGGAAAACAAGCCGAATGAAATAAGCTTCTCCGGCAGCTATACTCAGAGCCGCAGAAACAGTAATATATTGGAATATACAAGTATGCTTCCCGAATTTGATTCAAAGGGTATTTCTACCGATAATATGATCAAATATAAGGATAGCCTAAGTATAGAGACTTTCCCTGCACAGCGTAAGCTTCCAACAACTGATGCTGCTAATATAAGAGCACATTGGGCTGAGAAGGAGCTGAGAATCATGTTCGGACTTGAAGCCTTCAAAGCCGGAGGCGTTTATTTCGAGCCGGATGATTACATGAGCAGGGCTGAATTTGCTTATGCACTTGTTCAGATAGTAAAACCTGTTCCGGAGGATCCTGCACTCTCAACAAAGACTGTATCCAGGACGAATCGAAAAGCATCAAATGAGGTCATTGTTTCACCATTTAATGACGTATCCATTGGAAATGTATATTTTCCACAGATAAAAGAGGCTTATGAAAGAAAACTACTTAATGGTAATGATAATGACAATTTTAGGCCAAATGGTACTATTTCAAGAGCAGAGGCAATAGTAGCCATAGTAAGGGCTCTGGGCTTTGAAAAAATGGCTCCAACGCCTGTTGCTGTAACGTCCTTCAGAGACAATGATATTATTCCGTCATATGCAAGAAATTCTGCATATATTGCCCAAAAAATTGGTCTTTTGAAGTCTGATAGCAGGGGAAGGATGAATCCGCTAGAGAAGCTTACAAAAGCCGATGTTGCATTTCTGTTAAACGACCTTGTTGAATATCTTCAGGATGGAATTAGGAAGGATTACAGGGAGGCAATTGTCAACTATTAAAGAAATTAACGTATATCTAATTACTTTAAAGCGTCATTGTGATAGAATCTTCTTATTAAGAGGAAAAGAGGACGCAATATGAATCGGAATACTGTTCGTGTTATAAAACGCATTATATGCGTTACTATGATTATTCTAGTTTTGTTGGGTCAGTCTGTTTTTGCGTCAGCTTCCGCTAATGACGAAGCATATCTCAAGGCAGTTAGAGACATGATCAGCGATCAGTATTATGGAAGCTTAGGCGAAGGACAGCTTAACGGCAATTCGATTGAAGATATATTTGACGCGCTGGATGACTACACATTTTTTATATCTACAGATGAAATGAATACATACCTACAGTCTATAACCGGAGTATTCGGCGGCATTGGGATCTCTATGGAAATAGGCGAAAAATACATCTTGGTAGTTGATGTGTTTCCCGGATCTCCGGCGGAGAAGTCAGGTCTGCGGCAAGGTGACAAAATAGTTGAAGTGGATGGAACGAGCAGTACCGAGACATCCACCGACAAACTGACTTCAATGATAAAGGGAGAACCGGGTACTAAGGTAAGACTTGGTATAATCAGAAATGTGACAGGAGATACAATATACTATGTTAATGTCACAAGAGAAAATATTAGAATAAATCCTGTTTCATACGAGCTCAGAAAAGATGTTGGCTATATAAAAATCGATTCATTTAATGACAATACCGATGCATGCCTCTCTGTGGCACTGGATAAAATGGATGAAGCTAGTATAAAAAACATTGTGCTTGACCTGAGGGATAACCTCGGTGGAGAGGTCAGCTCCGCAGTCGCTGTAGCTGAGAACTTTGTTCCCAAGGGGAAAATCACCACACTGGATTTTAAGTCTGATAAATATGCCGATGTAGAGTATGATTCTGAGAATACCGAATGTAAATACAAGCTTGCGGTCCTGGTAAATGAAAATACTGCCAGCGCTGCAGAAATAGTTGCAGGCGCAATACAGGATACAGGCACAGGCATAATTGTTGGTACAAATACCTTTGGTAAAGCAAAGTTTCAGAGTGTTTTGCCGATACTCTCCAAGGAGGCCTTTTTGAAGTATGATAAGCAATTTGGTATAAAGACTGTTAATGAGTTGGAACTGCATAATTTTGGAGTTAAAGCAACTGATAACGAACTGGCAGGCTATGCTAAAATGACATTAGGGGTTTATTATACACCATCCGGCAGAATGATAGATCTTGCAGGCTTAACCCCCGATATCGGCATTGAAGCTTCTAAACCAGTATCAGGTATAGATGTCAGAAGTATCGAGAAGCTCAAAAAGGTTATCGTACCGGCGCTGAATGCGCAGGGGGCTGCTGTGAACAATGCAGAGAAGCTGCTTAAAATGCTTGGATATAAAGTAGGTAAAGTAGATACGACGCTTGATACGGATACATTAAAGGCAATAATGCAGTATCAGAGAGATAAGGGCATTGCTGAGCACGCATATCTTAGCTTCAAAACACAGGATGCACTAAATGAGGACTATTTGCAATTAATTTATAAATACGATACTCAGTACAATGCCGCAGTAAAGGCACTGTTGAAGTAAAAATATTGTCAAGCATAGGCTAAATGTGTACCGCAGCCGGTTTCTTAAAAAGCTGTATGTATCCTGTTTAGCCTATGCTTTCTTATAATACATCTCTTCATTCAGTCCAATAAGACATGGGGACGGTTCTTCTGTCTTGTTCCGAATAAGACAGAAGAACCGTCCCCATGTCTTGTCGAAGAACCGTCCCCATGTCTTGCCTATGTCTTTTCCTATGTCTTTTCGATTTCTAACCCTCTTTAAGTCTAAAGTTCAAATGCGAAGTATCATGAAAAAAATATTTGCAATGTCTTAAGTTTACGGAAAGTATAAAATTTATCCTATTTGCCAATACTTATATTTGCAAGGCAATCATAGTAAAAACTGAATACCTTGCAAAAAACTGAAATTTATTCAGCGTAAGCTAGTTTAAACCAAAGATTCAAGTGTTGTCAGGGGGAGAAATTATGAACAAGGGTTTAGTTGGAAGAAAAGAAAAAGGTTCATGCCGCAAGGTATATGTCGGTAGATATGTTCTTATATTACTATTAACAGTTGGAATTTTAACAATGATACTTGCTGATAGTTATGCAGCTAGTACTAACAAGGGACTTTCCGACAGCCTGGTGAGGCTGCATGTTATTGCCAATAGCGATTCTCCTGAGGATCAGCAGCTAAAGAGAGATGTACGTGATGCAATATTGTCATACATGGGCAGTGAATTGAAGAACTCTGAAAGCATTCAGGAAACTAAAGCGATAGTAAGAGACAGACTTGATAAGATAACAGATATTGCGAAAGAAACTATAGCTAAGGAAGGGAAAACCTATGGTGTAAAATCCATGCTGGGGAACTACCCATTTCCAACGAAAAGCTATGGCGACATTATTCTGCCTGCAGGTGATTATCAGGCATTGAGAGTGGTGATTGGAGATGGGGCAGGTGCAAATTGGTGGTGTGTATTGTTTCCGCCGCTCTGTTTTGTTGATGTGACCCACGGTACTATTCCTGATTCTGCTAAGGAGGAGCTTAAGGCAGCATTGACTGAGGATGAATACGGCATTGTTGCATCAGCGGACGAGGATGCAGATATTCCTATAAAAATTAAGTTTAAGATAGTTGAAATATTTGAAAATTCAAAGATGAAGGTTGCAAGTGCATTCAGCAGGTTATTAAGTAATCCGTAAAAATATTCTTTGGAAGTGATTTACTATTATAAGTTAACATAATGCAAAGACGGATATGGTAGCATTATTCATGTTTGCATTGCGAGATTGCTCAAAATTCATTTCTTGACAATGACAGGCATCTTATGTATAATGCTATGAAATATATTAGAAGAGGGGGTAAGTTTCATGGCATATTATTATAATGAACCTTCCAGGACATTCAATGAGTATTTATTATTACCCAACCTTACGACAAAGGAGTGCACTCCTCAAAATATTAACCTTAAAACACCAATCGTGAAATTTAATAAAGGAGAAGAGGCTGCCATAAGCATCAACATACCAATGGTTTCTGCAGTTATGCAGGCTGTTTCGGATTCCGGAATGGCAATCGAGTTGGCAAGGTGCGGCGGCCTTTCTTTTATTTTTGTATCGCAGCCTATAGAACAGCAGGCTGAAATGGTACGAAGGGTAAAGAAATATAAAGCCGGCTTTGTTGTGAGCGATTCAAATCTTAAGCCGGAAGATAACTTAAGGGATGTTATTGAGCTTAAGGAAAGAACCGGTCATTCAACAATAGCAATAACGGAAAATGGAAGTCCGGCAGGCAAGCTCCTTGGTATAGTCACAAGCAGAGATTACAGAATAAGCAGGACCTCTATGGATACAAAGATCAAGGAATTTATGACACCGTTCCAGTCATTGATCTATGCGCAGGAGGGTATAACTCTTAAGGAAGCTAATGATATGATATGGGATCATAAGCTTAATTGCCTTCCTATTATAGATAAGGATCAGAACCTGGTCTACATGGTGTTTAGAAAGGACTATGACAGCCATAAGGAGAACCCTATCGAGTTGCTTGATTCGCATAAGCGTTTGATGACCGGTGCAGGAATTAATACTCGCGATTATAAGGAGAGAGTACCGGCTCTTGTTGATGCAGGAGTTGATATACTTTGCGTTGATTCATCCGATGGTTACACGGAATATCAGAAGGAAACGATAGAATGGATAAAAAAGACCTATAATGGCGAGGTAAAGGTCGGCGGCGGCAATGTTGTAGACGGAGAGGGTTTTATGTACCTTGTTAATGCCGGTGCGGATTTTGTTAAGGTAGGAGTCGGCGGAGGATCAATATGTATCACGAGGGAAACCAAGGGTATAGGCCGTGGACAGGCTACTTCTGTAATAGAAGTGGTCAAGACCAGAGATGAGTATTATAAGGAAACCGGCATATACATTCCAATATGTTCTGACGGAGGCATAGTACACGATTATCATATGACACTGGCCTTGGCAATGGGCGCAGACTTTGTTATGCTTGGAAGGTATTTTGCCAGATTTGATGAAAGCCCCACAAGAAGAGTGAAAATAGGCAACAGCTATGTTAAAGAATACTGGGGAGAAGGCTCCAATAGGGCGCGTAACTGGCAAAGATATGACATGGGAGGGAATGCGAACCTGCATTTTGAAGAAGGTGTTGATTCGTATGTTCCATATGCAGGCAAGTTGAAGGATAACCTTGATACAACCTTGAGCAAAATAAAGTCAACTATGTGTACCTGTGGTGCAATTAACCTAAAGGAGCTTCATGATAAGGCAAGGCTTACCCTTGTTTCATCTACAAGCATCATAGAAGGCGGAGCTCACGATGTTATACTGAAGGATAAGGAAAGCTGAAAGATTAATAGTTTATGAATGAAGCTTATAGATACAAGCTTATTACATACTTTTGTGAATATGAAATTTTGTATTATTTTAGCCTGTCGGACAAAAATGTTTCTTGTCCTTCAGGCTTTTCAATTAATGGTGTTGCCAGAAGGGTTACGGCAAAAAGGCGAGAGGGCTCAATGTCTCAGAGACCTTCATTAGTGTAAAAATATGGTTGACATAGGATATAATCCTAATTATAATATCAAGTGTTCTAGCAAATATAAAAAAATCTTGTAATTACGCCTAAAATGTTTATAATAAAATTTATATAAAAGATTGGATAGGAGATAAAATTGAAAGCAGGAGTAAAACAGATAAGCGAAATAACCGGTTTTTCACCAGCTACTGTGTCAAATGCTCTAAATCAAAAAAAAGGCGTAAGCAGGAAGGCTTCTGACGAAGTCTTTCGCGTAGCAAAGGAGCTTGGGTACTTTAATACCAATACAATTAATAAAATAAGACTTGTAATATATAAACAAAATGGCCTTATCATAGATGATACGCCCTTCTTCTCTTTGCTTATTGATGGCATTGAGCAGGAATGCAGGGCATCAGGTTATGAAATGCTTATAACCAATCTTGATGCCAGAAATACTGGCTACAGGGAACAGGCAATACAGATCATAAATGAACCGGGGGCCGCTATTGTACTTCTCGGTACTGAGCTTTCTCCTGATGAACTGAAGCTTTTTAATGGTGCACAGTGTCCGATACTCTTATTAGACTATTGGAGTATTGACATGACCTATAATGCGGTTTTAATCAATAATGACGATTCTGTCAGAAAAGCAGTTAATTATTTATTTTCCAAAGGACATAGAAATATCGGACATCTTGGAGGAAAATTTAAAATACTTGGATTTAAGCAAAGAGAAACCGGTTATTATTCTGCAATGAGAGAAATAGGTCTTGAAATCAATCCGGTGTATACTATTGAGCTTGGCACTACAATGAATGGAGCATATTTGGATATGCTTGATTACTTAAATAAAAAGCCGGCACCAAGGCTGCCAACTGCTTTTTTTGCAGACAATGATATGATTGCACTTGGTGCGATGAAAGCCTTGCTGGAAAAAGGCTATAAGATTCCCGAGGATATATCGATCATTGGCTTTGACGACCTGCCGTTTTGTGAAATATCGTCGCCCAGATTAACAAGCCTGAGAGTACCAAAGCAGGAAATGGGCCGTCTGGCGGTAAGAAAGATAATCGATATGATTAAAGGTAATGATAATGTTCATGTAAAAATTCAAGTTTG
>JAEYRB010000063.1 GCA_023409735.1 Bacillota bacterium
GTAGCGCTGTGATAATATTCTTTTTTCCTTCACTCATTGTTTCGCGTCTTTTTGCCATAAAAAAGCCTCCTATGATTTTATATTTTATCATAGAAAGCTTATTTTACAGACTTTTCTTCACAGGCTCCAGTAGAAGGACGTAATTCTCTTCGCCTTTAGAGGAAACTGGTGTATAAAATTTAACATGGCTCTTTGCCTCAAGCATATGTGTTACATTAACTAACATCTTTACGGTTGCACAACGGTTACCTTGAATGCAGTGTAAGAATAATTATAATGTCAGCCCTTACTAAATTGGCCAGGGGATACTCCCACAGTCCTTTTGAACGTTCTGAGAAAGTTTGAGTAGTCATTGAAGCCAGAGCCCTGACAAGCTTCTGTTACACTATAGCCTTCGGACAACAGCATTTTTGCTTTTGACAGTCTCTTATAAATTATATATTCATGAAGGCTGCTGCTTGTAATCCTTTTAAAAAGCCTAGTCAGATAAAAACGATTGATGTAAAAATGCTTTTCCAGAGCTTCAAGAGAAAGATTACCGTCCAGATGAGAATCAATGTAATCAAGCACCGGCGCTAACTTATCCGGAATGGCCTGGCTTAAAGCATAGCCGGGAGCGGCGACTGAACAGCTGCTGCTAAGGAAAACTCTGTTTATGTAAACCAGAAGATCAATAAAGGCCGTCAACTTTAGTATGTCGGAACCGTCTGAAGTACTATTATCAATTGCCTCCAGCCTACCAAACAAATGCTTTATCTCATCATATTGAACGCAGCTAAGAGAAATTAAGTTTTGTTCACCTGTTGGTCGGTTGTTGAAGCAATTAAGCAGATCGAAGGTAGGCGAGCTAAGATGTCTTGCCATATCAGGCTCAAAGTGTATTGTAATTCTCTCGTATGGAGCGCCGGGTGAAAAAGATGGTTTATGAATTTCATTACTGTTCATAATAAGGAGGCTGCCCTTTTTGAGAGTATATATTTTCTTTTCTATAAAGTAATTCACATTTCCGGATATGAAAAAGTAAATCTCAAAACGTTCATGAAGATGAAAATCAGCAACTGAAGGATTTTCGGTCCGTATGTGATGATAGTCTATGGTATGATTTATATTCTTGTAGTAATTCATTGCTTTACAACCTTTCCATGCATGTCAAGAAAAGCAATATATTCATCAAATTTTGCAAAGAATATGGACTAATTATATAGTAACATTAATACAAGAAAAATACAAAAGCAATATTCAAAGGAAGGCTTTACCCACTATTTTATTATTGGTGTTGGACAAAGGACTACAGCAAAAGGCGAGAGGGGCTCGATGCCCCCGAGATTTTATTTAAGATAACTTAATCAAAAGAGAGGTAATGAGATATGAGTAGATTTATTTTAAGCGCTTTTGCAGACGAAATTGATCCTATGCTTGATGTACAAATGGACGTTCTGGATCAGCACGGGATAAGCTATATAGAAATGCGGGGAGTTAATGGAAAGGGACTTGTTGAATATCCACTTAGTGAGGTAAGAAAGCTGAAGAAACAACTGGATGAAAGGGGATTTAAAATATCTTCAATAGGTTCTCCTATAGGCAAAATAATGATTACGGAGGATTTCAGCAAGCACATGGAGCTTTTGAGGCATACACTTGAAATTGCGCGTATCATGGAGACAGGTTACATAAGAATGTTTAGCTTCTATATGCCTGAAGGAAGCGATCCTGCAATATACAGAGATGAGGTCATGGAGAGATGGAGCCGATTTATTGAAGAGGCGGCCGGAAGCGGAATTGTTCTTCTACATGAGAATGAAAAGGGGATCTACGGTGATACTGCCAGTCGATGTCTCGACCTTCTGGAGACAATGAATTGCAGCTATTTTAAGGCAGTCTTTGATCCTGCCAATTTTGTTCAGTGCAGCGAGGTAACATATCCATATGCATTCAGAATGCTGAAAAAGTATATTGTATATCTGCATATAAAAGATGCTTTATATAAGGATCATAGTGTTGTCCCTTCAGGCTGCGGAGACGGAAAAGTTGAGGATATAATGGCAGAGCTCAAAAGAGAAGGCTTCGAAGGGTTTGCTTCAATTGAACCCCACCTTGCGGAATTTGCAGGCTTCAGCGGTCTAGAGAGGGATAATTCATTCACGTGTCATCCTGAGGACAGCGGCTCTGCAAGGTTTGCGGTGGCGAAAAAAGCGCTGGACAATATTTTGGAGAGTATTTAATGTGGCTTGAGTGAAAATGTGGAGGTATCTATGGAAAAGCTAAGAATTGGTGTAATCGGAATAGGAAATATGGGAAGCTCTCATGCAAGGCAATTAGCAAAGGGAGAGGTGCCAGGAGCCCAGTTGACAGCTGTCTGTGACTTAAGGCAGGAAAGGCTGGAATGGGCTCGCGGTGAGCTGGGAGAAAATGTGGGCTTGTATAGTAATTCGGATGCTTTCTTTGCAGCAGGTGCTGTAGATGCGGTAATTATTGCAGTACCACATTATGACCACCCGGTACTGGCTATAGAGGCATTTAAAAGGGGACTTCACGTACTCACTGAAAAACCTGCCGGTGTTTATACAGCAAAGGTAAGGGAAATGAATAAGGCGGCTGAAGGGTCAGGTAAGATCTTCGGAATAATGTATAATCAAAGGACAAATCCGCTTTATCAGAAGGTAAGAGAAATGATACAAAAAGGGGATTTGGGTGAAATAAAGCGTATCAATTGGATAATTACTACCTGGTATCGCTCACAGAGCTACTACAATTCGGGTGGATGGAGAGCTACCTGGGCGGGAGAGGGAGGCGGCGTGCTTCTCAATCAGTGCCCTCACCAGCTTGATCTGTGGCAATGGATCTGCGGAATGCCTTCTAGAATACGTGCATTCATGTCCTTCGGGAAATATCACGACATAGAGGTAGAGGATGATGTTACTGCATATATGGAGTATGCAAACGGTGCTACCGGAGTCTTCATTACAGGAACAGCAGATACGCCCGGTACCAACAGGTTTGAGATATTAGGTGATAAAGGCAAGGTTGTCATTGAGAATGGAAAACTCAGCTTCTGGCATCTCCCTGTCTCGGAACGGCAGTTTAATCAAGAATACCAGGGCGGCTTTGGGGAGCCTGAGTGCTGGAAGTGTGAGATACCTATTATAGGTGAGGAAACACACCACCTGGGAATCATTAAGAATTGGGTCTTTGCAATATCTAATGGGACGCCAATGTTGGCACCAGGCGTTGAGGGAATTAATGGCCTTATGCTGTCAAATGCCATGCACCTCTCAGCATGGACTGACAGCTGGATAGAGCTTCCCGTTGACGAAGAATTATTTTATAAAAAGCTGAAGGAAAGAATTGATACATCCTCATACAAGGGGCAGTCTGCAGGCGGCAGAACGCTGGAGGTAAGCGGTACGTTTTAAGTTTAATTCATTAGAAACGGAAGATGATCACAGTATGACAAAAGCTTTAAACGCAGCAATAATAGGCTGTGGCACCATTTACAAGAATCATGCCGAAGCTGTAACAGCTTTAGATAATGTAAGGCTTTATGCAGTATGCGATATTGATGCCCAAAAGGCTCAGCAAGCATCAGCACAGTATGGATGTAGCTTTTATACCGATTATCATGAACTCCTGAGAGATGAGAATATTGATGTTGTGCATATATGTACGCCGCATTATCTGCATGCCACTATGGCTATAGAAGCAATGAAAAACGGTATACATGTTCTAACAGAAAAGCCCATAGCAACGTCGGTGGAGGATGCCCTCAGCATGGTGACAGCAGCGCAGGAAACAGGCATGAGTTTGGGAGTCTGCTTCCAAAACCGCTATAATGCAACTTCACAGCGTATCAAGGAAATTTTGCATCCGGATATATCAGGCGCCATATTAGGCGCAAAGGCTCTTGTTACATGGCACAGGGATGAAAAGTACTATTCTGAAAGCTCATGGCGGGGAAGCCTTGAGAAGGAGGGTGGAGGCGTCCTGATTAACCAGTCAATACATACCATCGATCTTATACAGTGGTTTATGGGTAGAATGACGGCTGTGAAGGCTCATGTGGACACAAGGCTTCTTCAAGGTATTATTGAAGTTGAGGATACGGCTGATGCAACATTTTTGTTTGAGAATGGCAGCAGCTGTGTTTTCTATGCAACTAACAATTATGCGGCTAATTCACCCATAGAAATTGAGATCGTTTGTGAAAGAGCTGTAATAACACTTCGTGATAAGCTGATTATTTCATATGCAGATGGAAAAACAGAGGTGGTTGAGGAAAATGACAAAGCTACGGGCAGCAATGCATACTGGGGATGCAGCCACGAAGCGTTGATTCGGGATTTCTATGATGCGCTGCAGTTAAATAGACCATTTGCCGTTGACGGGCTTGAAGGTATTAAAGCAATAGAAATTATTGAGGCAATATATAAATCCTCAGAAAGTGGAAGTATGCAATGGCTTATCTGATGGTGCAAAAAAAATTGGACTTCATCTGTTAAAGGCATTTGAAATGTTAGAATAAACTAATCTGAGCAGTACTGAAAACGAGTAGGAATTTTATGCACATAAAGATTATGGTGCGCCAGAGTGCCGAATGAGGCTCAGGTGATGGTAAGCATGGGACTGCTTTCTTTACGAACGGCATTCGCCTAGTTATTTCCCTTATATAGCTGATATAGAATAGCACAATTCATTATGGGATAAGTATAATCCATATGAGAGGTGCTATTGCTTTAAATATAGATTTCTCCTTCAGCAAGTGTGATAGCAAAGCCACCGACCTTTACATTAGTGGTATTCCCATCTATCAAGATCTGCGTTGAAATCCTGGATGGCCTATTCATTTTTTCGCCCTGAACAATCGTATTGAAATCATTTATCCTCAGAATACCGTATTCGTACAGGTAATAGCTCAATGCACCATTTGATGTTCCTGTGGCAGCTTCCTCATTGATGCCGTAGAGCGGTGCAAAATTTCTAGCATGAATCAAAGAATCCTCAGTATTGACTGTAAAAGCATGGACACCCACCACGTTATATCTCTTGGACAATTCCGACAGAGCATAGAAATCAGGGCTGATCCTCGCAAGCTCTGTTTCGTTCTTTAACGGCATGATGATGTCAGCCAGTCCTGCTGATATTATTTTAGGAACCAGATTAATGGACGGATCGGTCTTATATATGCCTTGCCCATCTGAACTTATGCCCATAATATGATAAAGCTCTCTAATTGCTTCATCTCCCCTGACCTCACCAAAATCATGTGGGCTGGGCATGTCCATAAGGATCCTGTTCCTGCCTAGAAATATATTTAACGGACCGGACATGGTATTGTATCTAATCATGTCGCCTGCCTTAGCCATGCCGATCTGCATCAATGCGTAGGATGAGCCGATGGTTGCATGACCGCAGAGTTTAATCTCTGCAGCAGGTGTAAAATATCTTACCTGAAACTCCTTGTTTCCCACCTGCTTAATGAAAGCTGTCTCGGAATATCTCAGCTCTGCTGCTGTCTTCCTCATAGTCTCATCATCCGGAAATTCCATGTTCTCTGGAATGATCACCACTCCTGCCGGATTTCCGCCAAACAGAGTATCAGTAAAAGCATCTATGATTTGAAATTTCAAGTTACTTATTCCTCCATGCTTACAAAAATTCGATGCATGACCCATTTCTGCTTGTTTTCAGTTCATATAACTTCAAGGTAGTTACATTGCCTTGGGCAGGCATCATAGTAATTAATAATATTCTTATGCCCGGTTTGGAAGTTTAGGCCTGCTCTTAACGAAGTATGCGTATTATACTGCCCGAATTAAAGCCTCGGGGGCATCGAGCCTCCTCGACTTTTTGCTGTAGACCGGAGGTACAACGCCATTAATAAAAATAATCCAAACCTGTATACGGTTCGGATTATTTTATGTTTGGTGCGCCATCAGGGATTCGAACCCGGGACACCCTGATTAAGAGTCAGGTGCTCTACCAACTGAGCTAATGGCGCATATTTTGGCGACGTTGTTTATTATAGCAGGGAAATTGTTTAGAGTCAACAAAATGCGATAAAAAGATTTCCAGATTTTATTTCCAGTTAATTGTAGTACTAAATTCCACCCCCCACCTTTGATGATGTAGGCTTGAAGTGTCAAACTAAAAGTGGACACAGGGGTAGAAATGCGGCTCAGTTGAAATTAGGTTGCTAAAATCTTTTCATATATAATATAGAAATTAATAAAAGTTACTTTACGTGTAAATTTTGTGTTGTAATGGTATAATGCATTGAGGTTAAAATAATGACAGTGACAGTTGTTATTTACATGCATTATATACACAGAATATGGAATGTTAATATGAACTGAATATGATCAAGGCCATGGTCGAGTGACTATGTACACGAAATATGAAACAACTATGTACCCGAAATATTAATGTTGATTATGAACAGCGAGTATTGTTGAGTTGCGGGCTATAAATGCGAAAGTAATTATATGAGGTGTAGGATGAATACTGAAAGAGAATTATTATACAGGATGGAAACTGATATTGAAGATCTGAATGAACATAATATGTTAAAACCATATGTGTATCAGAGGTTATTTGCACAGCTGGCGGACAGGCATCTGGAAGCACTTGACGAGGATATAGGCAAGTTGATGCAGTATAAGCTTGCCTGGGCACTGGTATCGATATCTATAGAAATAGTCAGGCCAATAGTAGGTATAGTAAGGCTTAATGCGATTACCTGGCATTCGCAGCGTCGCGGCCCTTATTTCAGACGTGATTTTGTATTCAGAAATGATAATAATGAAACTATTTTTCATGGCACAAGCTTTTCTATCCTTTTGGATGTTGAGAGCAGAACAGTTTACCGTAAAAGGGAACTGCCCTTTGACATTATTGAGCCTGTTGAGGAGTACACAATTGATGCCGGCCCTAATATCAAGGTTAATTGTGAATATACCAAGGTCGATGAACGGAGGGTTTACGGCAGCTATATTGACCGCCTTGGTCATGTAAACAATTGTCGCTATGGGGAATTCGGGTATGATGTCCTTTCAGATGAGGAAAGAAGCAAGCTCTCGTCACTAAAAAGAATGGATATTTTCTTTTCGTCAGAGCTGAGAGATAAGGATATTTTTTCTGTCCTTAGAGCAACTGAAGGAAACAAGGTCTTCATCCGCGGCTATAATGAAACAAAATCAGAAAATTCGTTTGATATAATATATCATTTTTAGCATAACCGGTTATTCGTTCAAAAGAATTAAACCAATGTAATAAAATCGTACCAATAATACGATATAATTAATTGGGTGATATATATGGAAGAAATTAAAAGAAACTTTGTCGAACGGCGCAGAGGTCCGGATATTGTTATAAAGACAGTATGGTGGATCGTTGGTATAAGCTGGGTGCTAAGTGCAGCAGTATTTTTGATCACAGGTCAGGCGAGGCCTCAAAACGAGACCTTTTTTGACAGATTCTTCGATGTAACCGTAAGAGATTATTGGGATGAAAATCTGTTAGCGTATGCTTTTGTAATTTTACTTATGAATTTTATTGTGTGTGTAGTAGGTTTTATACTAAATATTCTAAGACAGAAAAGAAAGGCAGACAAGATCAGCAAATCTATAATTATTCTTGGCACAATATCTCTTGCAGGCATTATATGGTATCTAACCAGGTAGGGCATTTGCGATGTACCATTTTTGAAGCCCGCAGCACGATATATTGTGGGTGTGACAATAGCATGTCTATATTGTACTGCTAAATTATTTTTAAGTTTCATCGAAAATGCTTCAGGTGAGATAAAAAATCCAAGACACTTGCTATTTATCCATAAAAAAATCCCAAATTGTAATTGATACATTGCCGGCTATACCACGATATATGTATCAGGGGGCTAATAACAATTTACCTATGAAACGTACCTGTCAGGGAATCATGAAATTGCCTGTGATATCAAAAGTGTACCGCGCAGGAAACTAATTGCCTGGATGGTTTTGAAATGATAAAATAAAACAATATAGCCTTTATTAAACTTAGTTATGGAGAAGACAATATGATAATCGACAGAGACTGTAATGAATTTCTTGATATTCTTGCATCATCGGCCCCGGTACCAGGCGGCGGCGGTGCTTCGGCTTTTGCAGGAGCTATGGGAATAGCACTGGGAAGTATGGTTGGTAATTTGACACTGGGAAAGAAAAAGTACGAAGCTGTCCAGGATGATATAAAGAAGATACTTGTTAAGGCTGAAAAGCTTCGCAGCGAGTTTGAAGTGCTGGTTCAAAGGGATGCAGATGTATTCGAGCCGCTTTCAAAAGCGTATGGATTACCGAAGAGCACTGATGAAGAAAAGAAGTATAAAGAGGAAGTAATGGAGAAGGCATTAAAGCAGGCTTGTGCTGTTCCTCTGGAAATTATGGAGAAAGCATTGGAAGCTATATGTCTTCATGGTGAGCTCGCCGAGAAAGGGACAAGAATAGCCATAAGCGACGTGGGCGTAGGTGTGCTTTTTTGCAAAGCGGCTTTGATAGGGGCAAGTCTTAATGTATTTATTAATACAAAGCTGATGAAGGACAGAGAGTACGCAGAGAGCATTAATAAAAGAGCAGAGGAAATGATCGCTGAGGGTTCAGCAAATGCCGACAACATTTATAGCAAGGTGGAGGCTCAGATAAAATGAACATTATAATGAAGGGCTCCGAAGTCGTGGCTGCTATGAAGGAAAAAATGCAGTCTCAGACAGAAGCACTAAAGCAAAGGGGTATCATGCCTGTGCTTGCAATTGTCAGAGTGGGTGCAAAACCTGATGATCTGGCGTATGAACGCGGTGCTAAGAAGAGAATGGAAAGCGTAGGAATTGAGTGCAGAGTATTTGAGTTTGCGCAGACAATAGAACAGGAAAAATTCGAAAAGGAGTTCGAAGGTATAAATAATAATCCTGAGATACATGGAATACTGCTTTTCAGACCATTGCCAAAGCATTTGGATGAGAATGCACTAAAAGGAATCATAAATCCTCTCAAGGATGTGGACTGTATGAGCCCTGTTAATATCGCAAAGGTTTTTTCAGGTGATGAGAGCGGTTTTGCTCCATGTACACCGGAAGCGGTCATTGAGACACTTGATCACTATGGCATAAGTCTGAAGGGTAAACGCACTGTAGTGGTAGGTAGGAGCATGGTAGTTGGAAAGCCTTTATCAATGCTGCTATTAAAACGAGATGCCACTGTCACTGTGTGCCATACAAAAACTGAGAATATTGAAAAGACCTGCAGAGGTGCCGAGATACTTATAGCTGCCGCAGGTAAGGCAAAAATGATAACGGCCGGTTATGTTTGTAAGGGCGCTGTTGTTATAGATGTGGGAATCAATGTTGACAATGAAGGAAAGCTGTGCGGAGATGTGGATTACGAGGATGTATTGCCGTCAGCTTCATATATAACACCTGTTCCGGGAGGAGTGGGAACAGTTACATCTTCAGTGCTGGCTCAGCATGTTATAAGAGCGGCCGGATATCTTAACGGCATAAGAAGCTAAATAGAGGAGCTGTTTTTTGGTGTATGCTCTTAAGAACAAGGCTACAGGAATAGACCTTAAGAGCAGCCCCACCAGAAAAAACCACCGGAGCAATGATTTGGAAGTAGGGCCTTTAAGACAAGTACTTGAGAGAAGCCCTCAGGAGCAGCCCCACCGGAGTAAGCCCCCAGAAGCAAAGCTTATCGGACTACGAGGGCAGTACATTCAAATTCTTAAATTGTGTAGGTGTGTAACCCTTTGTACTTTTAAATATCCTGTTGAAGCTTGCTTGACTGCTAAAACCTGATTTCATCCACACATCTGTGATTGACAGGGATGGGTTGATGAGAAGGTTTTCCGCGTGCCTTATTCTGGCTTTACAAAGATAGTCATAAAAGGATGCGCCGGTGAATTGCCTGAAAAGGCGGCTGAAATGGTATTTGCTAAAGCCTGTATAAGAGGCAATATTGTCAAGTGTAAGCTCTTCTGTGCAATGCTGATTTATATAGTCGCAGGTGGAGAGAAATTTATCAATATACTCCAACTGTTTTGTGTTTCGTACATTCTGAAATCCGTTTTCGTTTTCTGTGTAGCTTCTGCCCACCATAACAAAAATCTCAATAAGCTTTGAGTATATTGATGCCTCTGCAAGCCTGCTGTTATTATTGTATTCATTAAGTATATCCAGCATTAGCCGGTGTATATGTCTATGTATATCAGAATAAGTATTTTCACTAATCAGGATTACCGGCTGTATGGAAAATATTGAATCTATATCTTTTAGCTGTCGCAGCAGCGAAAAATCGCTTTGAAAAATAATCCTTGAACCGGTTGGAGGCGAAAAAAGCTGATGGAGCACACCTGGACCGATAATTAGAACATCGCCTTCTTTAAGCTCATACGCTGTGTTATTTATGAAAGCTTTGTATGAGTTTTGAGTGGGCATTATTATTTCACATTCAGTATGCCAGTGTATAGGGTAATCCTCCGCTGTTTTATTGAGATATAATATCACCTTTGACCCTTTAGAAAAGCGTATGGTTTCATGTATGCCTTTCAGATCTTTTATCAATATTGCACCTCCCAGCATGTTCGCTTTATTACTAACGGTATTGTCTGATTTATAAGCTGCCTGCATTATTCTAAGCTCTGAGACTATATATCAATTATTGCTATTATTTAATTCTAATTACCTTAAAGCACTATGTCCAAGTATGAATTAAATGATATTTCATGCTGTAATTATATGTAATAACTATAAAAAATTACATAAAGATAGCTACTGCTAATGCCCTTCCGGAATTAATTATAATTTATAGCAAAGGATATTGCAATTGTTGCTTTAGCTGGGGCTCTGAGATATTGTTGTGAATAACTTGGCAGCATAATATTTTGTGAGTATACTTTCAGAAGTATCTGTATAGTTTTGTAATGCATAGTCTAAAATCAGATATATCTCGGGTGCCTTAAATAATAGCAATATCTGCTTTGTTTTTAGCAATAAGTAAGAAGAAAAGGATGGGCAGAAATATTACAATGATATTATAAGGCTCTTCAGGTAAAGTAATTGATGCAAGTCAAATTTGGCTCCATAGTATGTTGCAATAGTTTATTAGCTCCACCACCGTGATATACTATGATGGTTATATCAAAGTCTTATGCATCTGCAACACTTTACTAATTAGATAACATAGGAGGTTATTGAGATGTACAATAAGGACAAGTATCTTCCCGATATCAAGAAAAGGGCTAAGGAGTTAGTAAGCCAGATGACATTAAGGGAGAAGGTAGCTCAGACACTGCATGGTGCTCCTGCAATACCAAGGCTTGGGATCAAGGCTTACAATTGGTGGAATGAAGCACTGCATGGCGTGGCCAGAGCCGGCGTTGCTACGGTTTTTCCACAGGCAATAGGTTTAGCCGCGACCTTTGATGAGGATTTTATGTACGAGGTTGCAGATGTGATCTCGACAGAAGGCAGAGCAAAATTCAATATGCAGCAGAAATTTGATGATACAGACATATATAAGGGTTTAACGTTCTGGTCACCTAATATAAATATTTTCAGAGATCCTAGATGGGGCAGAGGTCATGAGACCTTAGGAGAAGACCCTTATCTTACAACAAGGATGGGTGTGAGGTTTATTGAAGGTCTGCAGGGAGATGACGAAAAATATATAAAGGTAGCTGCGTGTGCTAAGCATTATGCGGTTCATTCAGGACCGGAGGATATTCGTCACAGCTTTAATGCAGAGGTATCCAAGCAGGACCTGTATGAGACTTATCTACCCGCTTTTAAGGCATGTGTCCAGGAGGCAAAGGTTGAAGGTGTCATGGGAGCCTATAACAGAGTTAATGGCGAGCCTGCATGTGGTAGTAGGACACTGCTTAAGGAAATACTCAGAAAAGATTGGGGCTTTGATGGATATGTTACATCAGACTGCTGGGCTATTAAGGATTTCCATGAGCACCATAAGGTAACAAACAGTCCGGTGGAGTCAGTTGCGCTTGCTATGAATGAAGGCTGTGACCTTAATTGCGGTAACATTTTCGTGTGCCTCGAGGATGCAGTCAACCAGGGCCTTGTTGATGAGAAGCGGCTTGATGAAGCTGTTGAAACGCTGCTAACCATTAAAATGAAGCTTGGCATTTTTGATGATAAGGATAAAGTGCCATTCAGCAAGATCTCATATTCTGTTGTAGACTGCAAGGAACATCGCTTGCTTAACCAAAAGGCAGCCCAAAAGAGTGTGGTGCTGCTGAAGAATGATGGGGTGCTGCCTCTTAATAAGCAATCCCTAAAGACAATAGGAGTCATTGGACCTAATGCAAATAACAGAAGAGCTCTTGAGGGAAATTATGAAGGTACTGCATCTGAATATATTACTGTCCTGGAAGGAATCCAGGAATATGTTGGAGACAGTGTCAGGGTATTGTACTCCGAAGGCTGCCATTTATATCTTGACAAGACAAGCGGACTTGCAATGCCCAACGACAGACTCTCAGAGGTAAAGGCTGTATGTGAGGAAAGTGATGTCATCATTGGCTGCTTCGGACTTGATTCCGGGCTCGAAGGAGAAGAAGGAGACCAGGGCAATCAGTTTGCAAGCGGTGACAAGCCGGATCTCAAACTCCCGGGAATTCAGGAAGAAATAATAAAGGAAATGTATAACAGCAATAAGCCGGTCATACTTGTGCTTTTATCAGGAAGCGCTCTTGCAATACGCTGGGAGGAAGAACATCTGCCCGCAATAATTCAGGGATGGTATCCGGGAGCACAGGGAGGCAGAGCTATTGCTTCCATACTGTTTGGTGATTATTCTCCTGAGGGCAAGCTTCCTGTGACCTTCTACTCAACAACAGAAGAGCTTCCGGCATTTACAGATTATGCAATGAAGAACAGGACATACCGCTACATGAAGCAGGAAGCACTATTCCCATTTGGCTTTGGTCTGTCCTATACCAACTTTGAAATAAAGAAGGCTTTTATTGATACCGACACAATTAAATCTGGCAGTGAGATCAAATGTACTGTTGACATAGCTAATACAGGAGCTATGAGGGGTGCCGAGACAATTCAGATCTATGTTAAGGCTATGATGGACAACACTCCGAATCCTCAGCTTAAGTGTCTGAAGAAAATTGAGCTTGAACCGGGGGAGAAGAGGATTGTAGATATGCTGCTGCCGGCAAGGGCATTTGGTCTATATGATGAGGATGGTCAATTCATGCTAAATAAAGGTGAATATGAAATCTATATAGGTACGTCTCAGCCTGACACAAGAAGTCAGAGCCTGACCGGTAAAAAGCCAATAGTAAAAAGAATCAAATCATTTGCTACGGAGAAAATCGAGGCTTAATCCAGTAAAAACAGGGGACTTATAGTCCTCTGTTTTTTTTCACATATTCCCTTGGCGACAAACCGAAATGACGCTTGAACATTTTCGAAAAGTTATATATGTCACTATAACCTGAAGACATTGCTGCAGTAGAAGGTGTCTGTCCATACTTTACCATTAGCTCGGCAGCTCGTTCAAGACGCAGTTTATTGAGATAAAGCTGGGGCGGAAGGCCGGTACTCTTTTTAAAAATCGCAGAAAAGTAGCTGCGGTCAATATTCAGTTGCTTTGCAATATCAGCTATGCTGATACTGTTCATATATTCTGAATTCATTCGGTTCACTGCCTTTTCTACGTAGCCTGATTTTGGTGCGTCGCTTTGCTCAAGAAATAGGCCGAAAAGCTCCCATAGCTTGCCGCTGAGGAAGGCACTTCTGCCATTTTCAAAGGTTGAGCAGTGAAGCATATCATTAAATATTCGCCCTGCACCGGAGCAATGTATAACCGCTGTATCCAGAGAAAATGGCAAAGCTTCAGCTTCAAAGCCGATCCAAATGTAGTGCCATGGTGTTATGCTGTCGGCTTCATAGTATGTTTCCTCTAGAGGTGGAATAACAAATATCTCTCCGTCTGAGACAGTGTATGTTTTTTGGTCACGTGTGAAATACCCATTACCGCTGACTATATAGTGCAGTAGCCAGTGTGTCCTTACAGCTGGACCAAAGCTGTGCTTTGGTTCACATTTTTCATACCCAAATTGTACAGGATTTAATCCTGCATAGTTTTTATTGATAACTATCTCTGATTTAGTCATATTAACGCCTCTCTAATCTCACATTATAACAAGTATTAATAACATAATGCAATCCATTTATCAGCAGGTATCTGATAAGATTATTCGTAGGGAAATCCTCCCTGAATATTTATTTGGAGTGAGAATATGAAAATAACATTTATGGGTGCAGGTAGCACGATTTTTGCGAGAAATGTAATTGGTGATTGTATGTGTTCACAGGCACTTCGAGACAGTGAGTTTGCACTTTATGACATTGACGGGGAGCGTTTAAAGGAAAGCTATACTATACTTGAGGCAATGCGTAAGGCTAAGGGTGGTCATGGAAAGATAACCTGCCACTGTGGTGTGGAGTATAGAAAAGACGCTCTGCGCGGTGCTGATTTCGTAGTAAACGCGATACAGGTTGGCCTCTACGACCCTTGTACGATAATTGATTTTGAGGTTCCCAAAAAGTATGGATTAAGGCAGACTATAGCAGATACGCTAGGAATCGGTGGAATTATGCGAGCACTGCGTACGATCCCTGTAATGGAGGATTTTGCGCGTGATATTGAGCAGGTATGCCCTGATGCACTGTTGCTCAATTATACTAACCCTATGGCAATGTTGTCCGGCTATATGCAAAGATATACAGGTGTACAGACAGTAGGACTCTGTCATAGTGTTCAAGTGTGCTCTTTAGGTCTCCTTACCGATTTAGGCATGGAGGATAAGCTTGATGGCCGCAGAGAACTGATCGCCGGAATTAATCACATGGCATGGTTGCTGGAGATCAAGGATAAAAACGGTACTGATCTTTATCCTGAGATCAAAAAGCGTATTGGTGAAAAACTTGCAGATACTGATTATGTAAATAAGGTACGTCTTGAATATATCAAAAACTTCGGATATTACTGCACTGAGTCCAGTGAACACAATGCAGAATATAATTATTTCTATATAAAAAGTAAGTATCCGGAGCTTATTAAACGCTATAATATCCCGCTAGATGAATATCCTCGCAGATGCGTGGTACAGATAGAAGGGTGGAAGAAAGAATATGCAGAAATACTTGAAAAGGGTGTAAAGGAGCATGAACGCTCAGAGGAATATGCTTCTCATATAATGGAGGCGATCGTGACAGGAAAACCATATCAGATAGGCGGCAATGTTTTGAACTCCGGTAAGCTCATTTCGAATCTGCCTGAGGATGCCTGCGTTGAAGTTCCTTGCCTTGTAAGTGCAGCAGGTGTTCTTCCATGTCATGTAGGTGCTCTCCCGGTACAATGTGCAGCAATGAATATGACAAACATAAATGTCCAGCTGCTTACGATAGAAGCGGCGCGTACACTTAAGAAGGAGCATATCTATCAGGCGGCTATGCTCGATCCGCATACCGGAAGCGAACTGGATATCGATAGTATAAAATCAATGGTTGACGAGCTTATAGAAGCGCACGGTTCATGGCTGCCGAAGTACAGCTGATAAGTCCGATGCAGTTATGCGAATTGTTACTGTAAGCCAGGCATGGCGTTGAAGTATTATTAATATAGCGCCGAGCATAGTATCTAATGTGTTGCTGATAAAGCAAATATAGTAGCTTTGAACAGACCAAGTCTTCGTAAGATTAAGGCTTGGTCTGCTTTTCTTTCTAAAACCATGGTGTGTCTTATGTTGTGTAAAAGGCCATAAATTGAGCATTTTACTGTTAGAAAAAACAGAAACTCAACTTGCTCAAAGAAAAATAACTTCAAATCCTGCTGAACGCAGCGTATCAATGAACATGATCAATTTTTATTTCTTTTTATCTGCGGAGTATGCTTGTATGAATAGCTTCAGATTTATTTCTCGCTTCAGGAAATCTGGACCATAGGATTGATCTGGTGATTCTAAAGAAGTTGTGAAAAATAATCTCAAATGGTACAATATGTTGGTGTAGCCTTCAGCAGGACATGTTTATTCTGTTGACACAGGGAACACATATTTAATTTTTGGCAGTATTGGAGAAAGACTATATATGAATCACGATATTACGATTGAGAAGGCAGTTTTGCATGTGCTTGATGCCAATGCAGGTATGCCGGTCATATCAAAAAGGGAGCTTGAAATTTCACCTGACCTGATGGAATACATAGCCAAGCATATTGACAAGTTGACAGATGACTCAAACAAGAAAAATGCTGAATTTGATGGAGAATATAACAGCTTTAGGGAGCTTGCCGGAAGGCTGGCTGATAATGAGGAGGAATTCCTTACTGTAACCGAGAGTATCGCCAATATGATGTTTGAGCTACTTACTAAAAACGTTGATATACCATCAGGAGATTTATTATGTAGCCTTGTAAGAATTGATGGAGAAAGGCACTTCGCAATTCTCAAACTCAATTATAAGGAAGGTTTCACACATTGGGTCAATAACTCAGAGAAGGGAAGTATCAACGAAATCATCAGGCATCAGACGCTTCTTCCTCAGGAAGGACAGAAGCTTGATGAAGGTATACTTATAAGTCTTCCCGAGATGCACATTCGACTGATAGAGAAGCAATATGAAATAAATGGAGAAAAAGAATTTTACCTTACTAAGTATCTTCTAAAGTGCAGCTGTGAATTATCTGATAACGCTAAGCTTAAGATACTTAATAAGGTCTCAAAGAATGTGAATAAGAAGTATTTCGATGAGGATTTTGAGAAGGCTATGATGATGAAAAAGGCTGTATCGGAATGCCTTGAGGAAGCATCTGCTATCAGGATAGACAAGATTGCAGACAAGGTCTACGAGAAAAATGCTGACATAAAGCAGGAATATGTTCAGGAAATAGAGAAAGCAGGTATAATTGAAAAAGAAATTGCATTACCGGAAAAATTGATCGAGAAAAAGTTCAAAACACACAGAATAAAAACAGATACGGGAATTGAGATAGATTTTCCACTGGAATATGCGGATAACGCTGATCGAATTGAATTTATTAATAATCCCGATGGTACATTGTCAATAATAATTAAGAATGTGGGCAGGATCACTAATAAATAGGGCAGGAGCGTCATGAAACAGTTGCTTTATACTGTAAGCTAAATTGTTAGGTCAAAATGCTAACAGCAAAGCGAGCGCAAGAAAGCAAAAGAATAATAGTTTTAGCATATAATGAAAATGCGGACAAAAAGGCGGAATTGCCAATTAGTTGAAGGTGTGATGAAAGGAAGCTCTATGTCAAAGGAAAATTATTTTAGGGAAAGAACTGTAACTTTTAAAACGGAAGCTGAGAGAAAAAAGAAAAAGGTTGATCTGCTTGGAAATATAAGGCTCATATGCTTTGTTGCAGGAATGGCTCTGAGCATCCTTTTATTCGTTAAGGCCGGCACAACTCAGGGGATGGTATCATCGGCCATATTCCTAGCCTGCTTTATCTATCTTGTCATTGAGCACAGAAAAGTGTCAGCAGAAATGAAGCAGCTATTCTGTATGTCAGATATAAATAATATGTATGTTGATAGAATGGGAACAAGCTGGACAACCTTCGAGGATAACGGCAGTGACTTTGTTGATGCCGGACATCCGTATACAGGTGATTTGGACATATTTGGTCCTAAATCACTGTACCAGTGGTTATGCGTGTCAAGTACCTATTATGGCAGGTTATTCTTGAAGGAATTACTTACAGAACCTGATAAAAGTATCAATGCAATAATGAAGAGGCAGGAAGCTACCAAAGAACTAGTAGGAAAAACAGATTTCTGCCAAAAGCTTCAATGTGCGGGAAGGCTTTCAAAAGGCATTGCAGACAGCCCCGATAGCTTGCTCACATATTTAGAGGATAACAAATACAGATTTAAAAAGGAATGGGTCCAGTATATATTTTATTTTATTCCGGCATTAGTTATTTTGGCCTTTGTTTTGTATGCGCTGGGAAGCAGTGTACCGCTCTTTGTACCGCTGCTTCTGCTTGCAGCTCAGGCAGTGATATGCGCAGTCGGATATAGTAAAAATGCAGAGACGATCAGCAGGATTCATGGACTTAAAAGGACTCTTGATGCATACTCCAGTCTTTTGGATACAGCAGGAAGGGAGAAATTTAACAGCGAATACCTCAGTGAGTTGAATAAAGCCCTTTTTATAGATGAGCTCCCTGCGGCTGCTGCAATTAAAAAGCTTCAATCAATAGCTAACGCAATAGATGTGCGCTTAAGTACTGTGCTTTATATAATTTTAAATTTCGGATTGTTGTGGGATTATCACTGTGTTTTTGCACTGGAGGATTGGAAAAAGCTTTATGGAAGGCAGATAAGGAAATGTCTCGAAGCCATAGGCAAAATAGAGGCTGTCTCAAGCCTGGTAGTAATAGGACAGATTTATCCTGAATGGAACTATCCGGTCTTTTCCGAAGATGCTACAAAAGTTATTGCAACTGATATGGGACATCCTCTTATTCAGCATGACTTGTGCGTCTGTAATGATTTTGAGATTAATAAAGGAGCATGTATTATTACCGGCTCTAACATGTCAGGTAAGACCACTATGCTCAGAACTATAGGAATCAACCTAGTGCTTGCCTATTCTGGTGCTCCTGTATTTGCAGGCCTTTTTGAGTGCTCATTAATGGATATATACACTTCTATGAGAATAAGCGATGACTTGAATGATGGTATCTCAACATTTTATGCTGAGCTTATCAGGATAAAGCTGATTATCGACAATTCTCACAAAAAAAAGCCAATGCTTTACCTAATTGATGAGATATTCAAGGGAACTAATTCTCCTGACAGAATTGCCGGGGCGAAGAGCGTTTTAAAGAATTTAAACAGGCCATGGATAATCGGGCTTATTTCCACACATGATTTCGAGCTCTGTGATATGGAGGGTTTAAAGGGTGTTGAAATAGCTAATTATCATTTCTCAGAGAACTACGAAAATAATGAAATTAAATTTGATTATAAGATACGTGATGGACGAAGCAGAACTACTAACGCAAAATATCTAATGCGGATGGTGGGCATAGAGCTGACAGACTAACAGATAATATCCCGGCAACAGGGTTGCATATTCTTAGCAAATGTCTGATTATTTAACTATCAATATTTCTTCTTTCAACAAATAATACTAAAGTTTTGTTACTGTTATGTCGAAGGATAATATAGCTATTGTATCATCAGGCAGGTAGACTCTGCCTAATGCATTAATTAATGGCGTTGGCCGAAGGGCTACAGCAAAAAGGCGAACGGGGCTCGATGCCTCCCGAGACTTTTATTTTAGGTTATATTATCTCATTTTAGGGGTTGAGAACTATGGACATAGCAACTATTTTGGGCTTTGGCTTAGGTGCATTTTGTTTGATATATTCGATTTTGAATTCAGGAGATTTGATATCATTCTATAATGTACCTTCTATATTCATAACAGTTGGCGGTGGATTTTTTTCTACCATAATTTACTATAATATTAGAGAGATCCTGGCTATTCCCAAATTTATAAAAATTGCATTTACCAGTAAATCTTCAAATGCAATTGATACTATTGCCTTAATGGTCAAGCTTTCAGAAAAGACCAGGAGAGAGGGCCTTTTAGCCATAGAACCTGAGTTGGAGCAGATCGATGATCCATTTATCAGGCGTTCGCTCCAGCTTGTGGTCGATGGAATTGAATCTGAAACCATAAAGGATTACATGAATATGGAAATTAACAATATGGAAGCACGCCACTCAACAGGTATTTCTGTTTTTAAGACATTCGGTGCTGAATTCCCTGCATGGGGAATGATAGGAACAATGATAGGCTTAATAATAATGCTTCAGAATCTTGATGACGCTTCAACCATTGGTCCTGCCATGTCAGTTTCATTGACAACAACATTTTATGGATGTGTTTTAGCTAACTTTATATGCATCCCTATAGCAGATAAGTTGCAAAGGAAAAGCGATGATGAGGTTCATATAAAGGAATTAATAGCAGAGGCCGTTATTTCGATTCAGGCAGGCGAGAATCCTAAGATGATGGAGCAGAAGCTCAGGGTATTCCTGTCGCCCGGCGAGAGGGATGCCTCGTTAAAGAAAGATGAACAGGAAACAACAGAAGCAAAAGCTGCAACAGCCAAGTAAATTATCTTTAATCTAATTCATATTGGCTCAATGGCAGACAAAATGCATTATGTTTATGCATTTGAGCATAAAGTGCAATACATAGCAGATACCCAAAGTAGAAACGGGTGATGGATAAATGAACAGTAGACCTAAAAAAGAAAAACCACCTGAAATAGGAGCACCTGGATGGATGACCAGCTATGGCGACCTTATGACAAATCTTTTATGTCTTTTCGTGCTGTTATTTTCATTTGCCAATATTGACAAGGAGAAGCTGAAGGAAGTTGCAGAATCGATGAGGACAGCTTTTTCTAATAACAGTGGCATTTTTGAAGACAAGAGTGGTGATACTATTCTTGATCTGACCCCTTATAAAAGTGCAAGCTTAAATAATGATAATAGTGAATATACGGAACCGGGCGAGCTAGACTCTGATAAGAATGAATGGGATACCTCTGTGGGTACAGGCAATGCCGAAGGCAAGAAATATACTGTATCTGAAGCAAAGATAGATGTTGAAAAGCTGATCAAGGACATGGGACTGGATGAAAATATTAAAGTCATTGAGGAAGAGGATCTTGTCATTTTCAGAATTGACTCAATAATAATTTTTGATACAGGTAAAGCTAATATTAAGGACTCTGTAAAGCCAACTCTCGAAAAAGTCGGAGCTGTTTTGAAGGAGCTTAAAACTGATATCCTTGTACAAGGACATGCCGATGACAGACCCATAAATACAAGGGAGTTTCCATCTAACTGGGAGCTTTCAACTAAAAGGGCTGTTAATGTAGTAAAGTACCTGGCAGAAAAATGTTCAATTGAATATAAGTACCTTACAGCCACAGGAAATGGTGAATATAAGCCTATTGTGCCAAATAATAATGAATATAACAGGACGAAAAACAGAAGAATCGATATTGTAATAGCTAAGTAGTGCTTTTAAAATTCGTCACATATACTTTATTACTAAATAAAGCAGGATCAATTGCAGAATAAAAATCGCTGGTATTCCAAACATGAAGTACCAGTGTTTTGTTTTGTGCCGATATGTCAGCAAACCGATATAGACGCCGGGACATCCTCCTATAGCAGATATAATAAAAAAAGCTTTTTCCGGAATACGCCACATTTTTTTTCGTGCTCGGCGCTTATCTGAGCCTGCCAGTATAAAGCCTATAATATTTATTACTGCAAGCAGGGCTATTATATAAGGCATCGTAGTATCCTCCAAGTTTCAATCTATACTTAATTTGATAATATAACAGATAATGATTTATGTCCATATCTATAAAATTTTTTAATTTCACAAATAAATAAAATTTTTAAATTCATCAATATATTTCAACTCAAACATATATACTTTACTAATTTGATATTTTGGAGGATGTACCAGTGTCAGGGAAAAAAGCTCTAGCCAGAGTATTTCTTTGGGTAGCTGCGGCAATGTGTTTTAACGCCGGCATATACCTTACCCTTGGTGAAGAAAAAGCTCTCTCTTTTTTAGCAGGATATCTTTTGGAACAGAGCCTTAGTGTTGACAACCTGTTTTTATTCCTTATGATTTTTTCGAGCTTTGGTGTGAAGCTCAGATATCAGAGGAGAGTTCTTACATATGGCCTTATTGGAGCGGCCCTTCTGCGGTTGCTTTTTGTAGTACTGGGCGTAACAATGATAAATAAGTTTCACTGGATACTTTATATATTTGGTTTAAACCTTATTGTGAGCGGTATTGCCATGGCATTTGGCAAAAACGAGGAAGGGGATTTCAAAAATAACAAGCTGGTGAAAATTATCGGACGATTTATACCATTGGAGCTAATGGCAACAAGTGATAGATTTTTCATTAGAAGGAAAGGGAGACTGCATGCTACCTCGCTGTTTATTATTCTTATTATAATCGAATTCACTGATATAATTTTTGCTGTTGATTCTATACCTGCTATATTTTCTATTACTACTGACCTTTTCATTGTGTACACATCAAATTTATTTGCTATTCTTAGTTTAAGAAGCATGTACTTTGTCCTTGGTAAGCTCCATGACAGATTCAGGTATGTTAAATATGGTGTGGCGGTACTACTTACGCTCACCGGCGTGAAGCTGCTATTGATTATGTTTAAAATTTCTGTTTCTATTGGCATGTCGCTTGGAATAATATTTTTTATACTATTGGTCAGTGTTCTGTTATCGCTTGCCATAAGTAAGCGATAGCAGATGAGATGGTAAGATTTTCCTCTCAGCATAGTAGTCTGTCTTAGCAGGGTTGTTGTACTGCTTATAAGACAGCAGCTTCAGTAGGGTTTATTTTTAGGTTTATGAAGCAGCTGAGTAATTACTTATAATGGCCTGAATAAGCCAGCTTGTATACAACAGAAGGCATTCTCATATTGCCGCGGGACTATATGCTTGCAGAAAGCTTTTTGCGTTGCCTGCCAGTATTGCTCTACGTTCAGCTTCGGTAAGATCAAGCTTCAGAAACCTCTCCAGCTCCTCTTCGTGATCCCACATAGGATAGTCGGTTCCGAAAAACACCTTTTCAATACCATGAGCGCGTATCATTTCAACTGCCTTTTCTGGATTCATGAAATAAAGTGAGCTTGAGGTATCCATATAAATCTTCCTGCCTATAAGGCATTCACAGGATTCCTTCCACATGCGATAACCACCTAAATGTGCTGCTATTACAATAAGCCGTGGGAACATATCAAGAACTCTTGATAATCTGTACGGACTTGAGGAATCCTTATTTTCATCGCCCATATGGATAAGAAGCGGAAGCCTTCCTTCTATTGCCTTGTAAACCGGAAGCATTTCTTCTGCGTCTATAACAAAGCTTTGGAATTCAGGATGAAGCTTTATTCCCTTAAGGCCTAAAGCAATAATTCTGTCTACCTCTTCGTCTATATCGTCAAGTCCGGAATGAAGCGTACCAAAGCCTATAAACTCATCATGTTCTGACTTTACGCTGCTGACATAGTCGTTGATTCTTTTGACCTGATCTACTGTGGTTGCGGATGAATGTATTACATATTTACTTACGCCAATCTTTCTTCCGCTTTCTATAAGTCCGTCAACAGTTCCGGGTCCGTACATTGTGATACCATAGTAAGAGCCAATGGAGTGTACAGCCTTAGCTGCAATTTTCTCAGGGAATATATGCGTGTGCATATCAATTATTTCATATTTATTATCCGATTTACTGCTCAAATTCATTACTATCCTTCCAATCAATTAAAAACATCAACTCAGGAGCATTCTATCATTGTCAAGTTCTGTGCCGCTTTTGGTGTTGAACTGCTCTATAAGCCACTCTACAGATACACCTTTACGCTCATCTCCGCTTATATCCATAATGATCCTTCCATCATGCATCATTATTGTTCGCGTACCATGCTCCAGTGCTGCCTTCATATTATGAGTGATCATAAGTGTGCATAGGTTGTCTCTCTTCACAATTTCATTTGTAAGCTCGAGCACCTTTTTGGCAATTGATGGATCGAGAGCTGCAGTATGCTCATCAAGCAACAGAAGCTTAGGCTTCACTATAGTCGCCATAAGTAAGGTTAGCGCCTGACGCTGGCCTCCTGAGAGTCTTCCTACCTTTTCCTTCATCCTGTTTTCAAGACCGAGCTCCAGCACAGCAAGCTGCTCACGAAAGAAAGCTTCATCACTCTTGGTAATTCCCGGCTTAAGGCCTCTGGGCTTACCCTTTGCGTACGCTATGGCCAGGTTTTCTTCAATTGTCATATCGAAAGCAGTACCCATGAGAGGATCCTGAAATACTCTGCCTATACTGGAGGAGCGCTTGTGCTCCGGCATTTTTGTTATGTTTTTATTATCAAGAGCAATTGTTCCCTCGTCTATGCTATAAACTCCGGATATACAGTTGAGCAGTGTTGACTTTCCTGCTCCGTTGCCGCCAATTACAGTGATGAATTCACCCTCTGCGAGAGTCAGGTTGATATTGTTCAGAGCTGTTTTCTCATTTACGCTGCCTTTGCTGAAGATCTTTGTCAGATTTTTTATTTCAAGCATTATTGTTTTCCTCCTTTAGCCTTGCCTAAGGAAGCCTGTCTTCCACTAAGGGAAATAACCTTGTTACTTATTATGCCCAGTGATAATGCGATCGTAACAATTATTGCGGAAACAAGCTTGAGGTCCTGAGAAGGCATTCCAAGCTCCAGAGCTATTGCTATGATAAACCTGTATAAAACAGCGCCGAGCACTACTGCCAACAGCCTTCTGAAAAGGGAGCCGGTTCCGAATATCACTTCGCCTATTATTACTGAGGCAAGGCCAATAACTACCATTCCTATTCCCATGCTTAAATCAGTAAAGGCTTGATACTGTGCTATCAGTGCGCCGGAAAGAGCGACCAGGCCGTTGGATATTGCAAGTCCAATTATTGTTGTGAGGTCTGTATCAACTCCCAGTGCCCGTACCATTTTGTCATTGTCTCCTGTAGCACGAAGTACAAAACCAAACTTGGTTTTGAGGAAAAGGTATAACAGAAGCATAATAAGTACAAGAATAACGACAGGAAGGATAAGCTTTATATAGTCAACAATAGCAGTATCATCAAAAGGAGAAAATATTGTGGGAATACCAAGGAGCTTTGTAAGCGGTATATTTGATTTATTCCCCATGACTTTTAGGTTAATGGAGTAAAGTGCCAGCATCATGAGGATACCTGACAATATAGGCTGTATTTTAAGCTTCGTTGTCAGCAGAGCAGTTATACTGCCTGCTGCACATCCGGCAATGAATGCTGCTATCAGACCTAGCACAGGGTGACCGCTTACGCAGAGTATGGCAGAGAATGCCGCACCCAGTGTAAAGCTGCTGTCTACTGTCAAATCAGGCATGTTCAACGTTCTGAAGGAAATGAATACGCCAAGAGCCATTATTGCATATATTATTCCAAGCTCCAGTGAACCCTTAAATATTAATAACAGAGAGGTTATTAAGGTCATGTCAGATATCCCCTTTAAATAGTTTCCAAATATGCTCAAGCTTTGAGCATCCTGCAGTTTAAAAATACTATAAACCCTTGCAGTAAAGTATATCGCGGCTCAGTAAAACAGTCAATCATTAATGAATGTGCTTAAGTCTATTGCATTCACAATTTTATTCATATGCTTTCTGTTTACATTTTTCGGCGTAATTTTTGCTTTAATTAATCTGACAAATCATCAACTGTTAAGTATGCTACCCTATGTAATGACAATGGAGTTCGCCGAAGGAAAAACAGTCAACGATTTGAAAATAGAAGCTTATATAAACCAATACAGCAGCCTTGTACAAGCTGCTGTATTGGTTTCTTAAGATACACTATAAAATCTTTATCAGAATACCTGACTTGCCTCACTAAGCACATCCTCCGGTATTGTTACGCCTATCGCTTCTGCGGTAGCCTTGTTTACGTATATGTCCATGTCATCCATGGTTTTAACAGGAATTTCAGATGGCTTTTTACCTTTTAAAATATCTATAACTATTTTAGCTGTTTCCTGTCCCAGTATAGTGTAGTTGATTCCATAGGTAGCCAGACCTCCGTCCTTTACCATTGAATCGGCTCCTACATAGACAGGTGTTTTTGTGGATTCCGTTACCTGGGCGACAACAGCCATTGCTTTGGCTATGGTATTATCGATCGGTGAAAATATTGCATCAACCTTGCCTGCAAGAGACTGAGTCACCTGCTGGACCTCCGAGGTATTGGTAACGGTGCCGTCGATAACCTCTAAACCGTTAGCTGCTGCATATTCCTTCAGATTGTTTATAACTGAAATGGAGTTCGTCTCACCTGAATTATAAAGTGCTCCTATCTTCTTTATATCAGGAGTTATGCGTTTTGCCAGCTCCATTATTTTTTCTGCCGATACAGCATCTGATGTTCCTGTTACATTTGCTCCGGGCTGTTCAAGGCTTTTTACAAGGCCGGAACCTACCGGGTCAGTACAGGCCGAAAATACTATGGGAATACTTGTTGTCATATTTGCTGCAGCCTGCGCCGAAGGTGTTGCAATTGCAATTATCATATCCTTTTTATCAGTCTTGAATTTTTGACAAATTGTATTAAGATTGTTTTGGTCGTCTTGTGCGTCCTTGTAATCGATACGGATGTTTTCCCCGTCAACATAGCCATTTTTACTTAGTTCGTCAATAATTGACTGACGGATAGTATTAAGGGATGGATGCTCCATGATCTGTACTATTCCGATGTCTATGATGCCGTCGTCTTTGCCTGTGCATGCGGTCATTGTGAGTAACATTGCTGCCAGAGTCAATACTGCTGTGATGGTCTTGAAAAGCTTTTTCATAATCATACCTCCAAATATTTTCAGCATTCATGCTGTATAGTATTTGTCGATTATTCTTCAAGATGAATGTTATGCTGCAGAAAACAAAAAACACCTATCCTATATAATAAGGACAGGCGCTTACCTGCGGTACCACCTTAATTGACACAGCATAATCTGCATCCGCTTTGAAAGAGTGCCGACACACTCATCGCCCTATAACGTTGGCTGCACGTCGGTAGCTAATGGGGCTTAAAATGCCTTTTCGCTCCGCCCTCAGAGGCCCATTTGTCTGCTCCTGGCTTACCGGGCTTCCACCACTCCCGACTCGCTTTGTAACCGGTGTACAGTTTTACTCCCTCTTCAACGGTTTAATTGAATTGATAATAGCATAGGACGAAGGAAGATGTCAAGTGTGTTTCAAATATATGCTTTTGCGATGTAGGCTATAAACCTTCCTAACACTCATTAGTGTCTTTGAAGCCTTATGCAGGTATTCTTTTTCGGTCAGCATCTTTATCCCTTCGGGTCATCTTCTTTGCTCTTCTTGTTTTCTCTGTTGTATAGGGATTGAATTGCTTTACTGCCCATAGCCAAATATAATGTTTGCCAATATGATTATTTAATGGTAATATTATACTATGGACTTTATTTTGAAAGTACCGATATTAGCGTTATGAAATTTTTAGCAAAAATTTCTTAATGCTAATATTGGTATTTCCAGTAATAGTTTATGTCAACAGTTTTATGATAAATAATTGATATAGAAATCCATCAAACACCATGATTATGAAAGCTTTTTATAAAGCAACTTGATATCTCATGCATTAGAAATAGTGGTTTTGCTACAGAAAAATAATATATAAGTTTACAGAAGATTATAGGTGAGACAGACCTTTGATAATGGATCTATACAGCAAGCGCAATATGCCCACCTGTGTCAATGTCCATACATCAATAGTATATAACAACCTGATGGCACAAAATGTATATTTTATTAGAGGAGGCAATCATGAAGAAGCTACACCTAAGACTGATAGCATGTCTGTTGTTGATTTCCATGGCTTTGGTCAACTCCGGATTCGGAGCCATGATTCAGACAGATGATAAACAAGGAGGTAATGGGACTGGGTTTACCATCGTAGATGATGCTGGTAATGAGCAAAAAGTAGATGAAGCATGGGTGGAGGACTACCCATATGGCGTCTTTGCACTGGGGAAAAGCGAGCTGCTTGTAACCGAAGGCGGAGAGGAGCAAGTCCTGAAGGTATACCGCTTGGGCGGAACCATGGGCAAGGCCTCTGCAATTCTCCACTATCAGCCCGCCGTGACCGAGAATGAGGATAAAAGCTACAATTATAGCTCTGCTATCTCGGCTGACGACATAATTGTTGAGGTTGAGGATGAGCTACCAATCGCAGAATATCAGCAATGGGGCAATGAACCGGATCCGGAGGAAACAGATACAAAGATAATAGCATCATTGGGCACGGATGGCCAAGGGGCCCCCTGTACAATACTCTCCTTAGGGCTTGAGCAAGACGCTGAAACTTATCAGTGGTACGCTCTTATGAATGGCGAATGGACTAAGGTTAAAGCTGCCGAGGGATCTGAGCTGCCGGTTGGAGAAGAAGAACTGACAGATTATGATTTCCGCTGTGTTTTCACCCTAAACGGAGCTAACTACTGCACGGATTCATACAAGGGAGAGACCTATACCAAACCAGCGGAGGAGGATACCCCAGAGGCTCCGACAGATATTGAGCTAAATCCTGAGCCTACCTATAGCCAGCTTAACCTCTCTGAGGGGAAAACCCCTTATGATGGTTTCCTGTTTGAGGTCTGCTTTGCGCAAGGTGAGTATGAAAAGGAAATTCATATCCGCGCCAAGGATGATGAGACGGCTGAACTGGATGAATATGCTACCCTCACAATAACTGAGTGTATAGGCGGACAGGTACTGGAATCTCTCAATACACTTATGCTGCGCCTGGCAGACAACGATGAGGCCACTGAACCATCGAAAATTGGATTTGCAGTGATTAATGCAGAATTTGATAAGTCTGATGGAGTAGCCCGACTGACTGTTGTACGCAGCGGTGATACTACCAAAGCCTTAAGTGTTGACTGGACGCTTGCAGACGGTACTGCATCTACGGGAATTGACTTTGTAGGCAATTCCGGTACGCTATACTTTTACGGCTCACAGACAGAGCAGACAATTGAGGTTGAACTCATTAATAGCAAAATCGAGGATTATGACAGGAAGCAGTTCACAGTAAGCCTGTCTAACCTGTTGGGTGACGATGCATCAGTGATTACTGATAACTTATGTACCGTTTCCCTATATAACTCCAATAAAACTGAAGAACTGAATCTTGCCAGTACCCTTTATGATATAGACGCAGTAGACATATCGGGGAATGTTGAGGAGTCATCCGGGGCTGCTGTCGGCAGTGGTATTATTACCGGCAGGCAAAGCACGGGCGAAGACAGTATTAATGTTCTGTCCGGTAACGGTGATGTATGTACGGTTGACTGGGGTCAAAATGAAAGCGAAGAAGTGGAAGCTCTGCTGCAACAGTATGGCAGAATTACTTTTAACGGCGGCAACTGGGGACAGACTACCTCTTATAATATGTCAGTCTCATCTAATGGCAAAGGGGATAATACATCTACAACACAGAATGTTACAAATATCTCAAAGCTTTATAAAAGCCTGTCAGCCAATGTCTATGGCGGCGCAAAGTTTGCCAGCGGGTGGGATAGGTTGTGGTACGGCGATAAGGAATTTGCCTATACATATTTTTCAAGCAATGTGGGAGGCACTGTAAGCCGTTGGGACTGTAGTCCCGTATTTTCTTCAAAAGGCCTTAATATATATTTATCCAGTAGGAACCCCTTCTATGTAAGCCATAGCTGGAACTACGGGAGTTCATCAGCAGGTTCGCTTAAGCTGGGTGTGACTACCTATGAATCACGCGGTTCGGATGGAAATGTTAACGCTTCTACGACTGTATCTCTGACCAGGCGTATTTTTAACAACGACTTCTATTTAAATATCTATACTGCCAACGATTCAGATATGGCTCAAGCCGTGACAAAGTATAACAGTGATAACTATAGTAATATAGTCAAATCCGTGACGATTGGTGAGGGCGGTGCATATTACGGAAAGCTCTACGAAGGCTCGACCTTCAAAGTGGAATTAGGAAATACACACCTTAAGTGCTCCAATGCCTACATAGTTGACAGTAACGGAACGGAGGTACTAACCGGTTCGGTTAGCGGCAACATTATTACCTTCAGTAATGTTATGCTGGATCCGAACGGAACTTATACAGTGCGTCTTGTGCTGGAGCGGCAGCAAAAAATAAAGATCAATGTAACAACCTCCACTAAGGTGGATTCTACGGGTCTTCCTGTTGGCGGTGCGGAAGCTGCAAATACAGCTGCATATAATCTGTTGAAATCAAAGAATACTGCGGGTGGAATGATTACGGTGGGTTATACGCAGAAAAGCGGTAAGCTGTATTCCACAGCTGATCCTGTGAGTACGAAGATCTCCATTGGAACGCTGGATAGTGCCTCAGGTGTAGTTGCACCTGAACTTGTAACAGACTTGCAATATGTAAATTTCAATTTGTCTGAGGATGATGTAATTCTCTTTAATGGTAAGGCATACGCCGGTAATGAAACGATCTGGCTGGCAGCAAAAGATCTTACTCCTAAAGATCTCATCTTTTATTTCTATGAGAAGGACTTTCTTTCTGCTGAGAGGCCTATGAAAGCAACCATTGACTCAACAGCTATCTATTATGACGGAAATGGTAATGGAAAAATCGATGGTTACTTTAACAAAGATACAAATGTCTTTATGGTTACAGCCCCGGATATGTTTATTAACTACCTGTCTGATGGGGACTATGAGGAGACGAGCTTCCAGCCTGTTGTTGATAATAACGGCGTGGTCCATCAGTATTTTATGCGTCCGTATTATACTGCCAACCCGGTTTGTTTCGTGGTACCTATGGGGCACAGTGATGGCGAACGGATGCAGGTAATGCCCGGCTTTATCACTGATGTAACTGATTCCTCTGCTTATGAGGCACTGACCGCGGAACAAAAGCAATATCGTGTAATTGTCAGCGGCAGGACGCTGCTTGAGGAAAACGGAACTGAGAAATACTCCTCAGACGATCATTATAAATATACAGCAGCGGCTACGGCATACAGCTACATAGACATACCTCTGGGAGGAGACAAGAGCCCAAGCCGTCAACTGACAAATAACGAGCTTGGTTTTTCGATAAAAGACGGCAGAGTAGGCGATTCAGAATATATCTTTAAGGATGGTCTGGCCTACTACTATTCCAGCTCCGGACCGGGAGGCCTTGGTGATGCTGTGTATGAATGGAAACCGGACTACAAGGGCAATCTTCTATATCCTTTCAATAGTCCATCGCCCATTACTATTCCTCACTCTTTGGCAGGAAACAATATTCCCATTACCACGAATGTAGAAACCTGGTATCAGATGACTGATGCTGATGGAAAGTGGACAAACGCTGCACCTTCCGTAGATGATACAGATTATGCCAAAAATTCTTTAGGCAAATACATAACAGAGGTCAGGCCAAACACTGCCGGAAAGGCAGCACTTAATGCATATCTAGGTGCCTTTGGCTCTAATGACACCTTCGCTCTGATCATTAATGAACAAAATCAGACCACTGATAGCATTTTAGATGGTCTTAGCAGCATGGAAGAAAAAAAGAGTAACGCTGAGACCATAACCAGAGGTACTGTTGGTGCTTTCCCTAACTCTGAGTATCTCAAACAGAATGGCTCTTCCCAGAATAAGGGTAATAGCAGCAGTGAGGGACAGGGAGAATATGAGGAGTTCTCTGCAGATACGGATTCGGAGCTCTTTTCCTTCAGTTCAGAGGCTGTTGGTATTTTGGGAGTAGAGACAGATGGGTACGAAGTGAGCTTCTCTATAGGCATTCCTGTCTATGGAAAGGATAATGGAGGTGGTACCGGCTCCGCTGCAAACACTTTCGATGATACTGCAGAAACAGCCGGAAAAATCAAAGATTTTATAAAAGCAATAAAAGGTAAACAAAAAGCAAAGGATGCCTTCAGCAAGCTAGCTGGAGACAACCTGGACGCAAATAAACTTAAATCTAAGTCCGTAGAGTTTTCGGTGAATGTTTCGCTAGGTATAACACTCAAGTACAGCCCTCTTGATAATAAGTATAAGTTTGCTGAGGCGGCACTTGCTGCAACTGTTGGTATAGAGCTGCGGCTTCAGTATCGTTTTACGCCTGTGCCGATCTTGTATGTATATGCCCAATTCGGCGCTGAAGCAACTATACAAACGGGTCTTGGCCAGGAAAGAGATGTAGTACCGGGTATTAGTATTACAGAGCCCAACAAGAGCATTGATCTATATGAGGTTCCCGGAACAGGTCAGAGCCGTCAGTATTATTTCATCAGCAATATGAAGGCCTTCAATATTACCTTCAGCGGCAAGCTTTATATGGAATGCTATGAGGTTACCGACGTTAACAGTGATGGTAAGTATGATGACAATGATATTCTGGGCGACGTTCCTTCGGGCTTTAATGCAGGCTATCTCAGCTCGGATGGTAAGGAACCCACTGAGGTCATACTTCAAATGCAGAATGAATTCCAGCTTTCAAAACCTCTGTTGGTAGTGCTTACTGTTATGGATGACCAAAACGATAATAACAATACCAAGGCTACGATATCATCCATTGTGCTTATTAAGGGCGTTGAACAGGATCTATACTGGGAGGGCTTTCAATTCTCCATAGAAGGAAGCATTGAGCTGGGTATCGGCATAGGAATAGAGATCGCTAAGGTAGAGATCTTTGCCAAAGCCAGTCTGGGCATAGCATTTACTCTTGGCTCCTATGACGGTGATAAAAATACTGCGGCAACCTTTGATGAATTCAGCCTTAGTGTGGGCCTGGGCTTCAGAGTTGTATTCTTATTCTTCAACTATGAGCAGGATCTGATCGAATACCATTTGAACTATGACGCTGAGGAAGATAAGGACGGACAGGATGTCGTATCCAGCAGCGGCTGGTCTCACGGGTGGTCAGCATTGGGAGGTAAATTTGGCGGAGACTCCGCTTTGAGCGCTCAGGGTGACGAGGCTGATGGAAAGATCCATGTCTATATAACTCCACCAAGCAAGCTGCGTGCCCAGGTTTATGATAATAATGTGACGCAGCGGAAGGGCGACGTAGAAGATCTGGCATATAATACCAATACAAACTTCCAGGTATCAGGCTACGGTTCCAGCGTAAACGCCTTCAAGCTCCTGGACAAGGTAGGTACCGGCTATGACTATCAAATAGTCACTGTAGGCAATGATAATTATGTGGTCTATACAGGCACAAATGATGATTCCGCTGCTGCAGCCGTAGATAATACTGAGCTTAAGCTTTCAAAGCTGCTGCAGTATGATAACAAATATGGTTTTGTTAACCCCATAGCTGGCAACAGCAGTAATGAGCTTGCGCCTAAATCCATTCCTGTAGATGGTGACGGCACAGGTGATCTGGATTTCTATACATGGGCAGATATAGATGGCAAGACAATTCATGTAGTCTGGGTTAGCTATGCAAATAAAACTTCGGTAGTGACTGAGCCGACAGGAGATAAGTATTCCTATCAGGGCACAGAAATGTCGGCAGATAATTATACCGCCATTGGGAAACCGGCAGGCGGCGCATATACCACCACCGCTGAGCCTGATACATATGTAAATACCGGCATCGGCTCGTCATTTACATTTGATGGAACGGCTATGAATGCCGCAAACTATAATAGTATCAGCCTTGCATCAGTGGATGTTGCAGTTGAGCCGACGGAAGGCATGTATTACACTACTGTGGATATGTCTGGAACTGAAGGTTGGAATAATGAGGAAATTACAGTAGGGGAAGACAAGATGACCTACTGGTACCCAATCAGCTATAGCAGCCTTGATGAAGCTCAGCAGGCCTACCAGACAGAAATCATAAAGTTTAAAAACTACACCGCATACACAGCTGCAAAGTTGGCTTATGACGAATGGACAAACTACTATAAGTGGTACAACTACTTTTATCTAAGTGAAATTCAGAATCAGGTAACAGCAGCTTCACGAAATACTGTAGTCAAGCATGCGACCTTTGATACCACAGCTGAAGATACAGATACAAAATTCACACCATACCACACTCTGACAAGCTCTGTAGGTCAGACCTATAACTTCCTGCCTCATAGTGAAGGGGATGCCGTAGTCTATGCTCAGTCGGTACCTTACAGTGAATCAGACCTTACAGCACGCCTGACTGAATATGATGACTATCTGGATGATGTACTCAAAGCCGAAGAAAGCGACAATTCTGCAACTTCACAGAAGTATATTGCCGCAACGAAGAAATATCGTCTAAACTATCAGCAGTCCCTGCTGTCAGTCTATGGCGGCAACAGCAGGCTGACTATCACTGCTCCCGACGGTACTTCCTATGCAAATGGAGTAATGTACGTAAGCAAGCATCAGGAAAATGGTAAAGGTGCGGCAGAAAACCAGACTAACGAAATTATCACCAATCTGGAGCTAACAAGAGTTGGAAGCACTTACTATCTTTCATATGTAACACAACAGGATAAATTTGAGAAGGATAGCGGCGGAAAGTATAAAGATATTTGTACAATTACTCGCCTGTATTTGCGTTCGTTCTCGATTGAGAATAATGATGATACGACAATCGAAGCACCTGCTAAAAAAATCGTTTGGAGCGACCCATATCTGCTTCGTACAGTGGTCAACCGTGAGCAGGATAGTGCAGCCGATGGAATATATGATGTTTCTCTTGGACTAAAAGCACTCTACCAAGATCCTTATATATCAAATCTGAACTTCCTGACCGGAAAGCTTGGAGATAAGCTGACCGGAGAGGAGGAGACGTTCGAGACTTTTGGAACTGTACAGGAGGAGACCTTCCTGCTCTTTGAAATGAACGGAAATACATATGTCATTGACCAGGCAAGCCTGGCCTCCATTACAGGGGACGGACATAAGGGCACCATACATCCCTTCTTCACCTATAAGCAGAGCTATGGCGATGCGCTGGATCAAAACAGCAGCGAAAACCTGAGCTCAGGTAAGAGCGAGGTAGTAATCGGCGCGGACGGGGACGGCAATGTGGCCGCCGTCTACACCGGATCGGTACCAAATACCGTCAACAATGCCATATATATTGCTTATTGGGATCCGGAAACAGGCATGTGGAGCAATGGTGTCATGCTTGCAATGAATTATATGGATGTATATGAGCGTTCAGTAGCTAATGGCTGGGATTCTACCACAACTGAGAAGGCCTACTTTGATGAGAAATCAGGCGGAGGGATGACACAATTTACCTTCTCGAACCTGCAAGTCGCACTTGGAAGAAAAACAAGCTCTTCCGTAGGTGCCGGGGGGCTTTCCACACAAGGTGAATCAGATACAATCGAAGAAGTCTCTGCAGCATCTGTTTATGGAAGCGTTATGGAGTTGTTAGGAATTCATCCTCAAACGGATGAAGCTACCACACAATCTACGACTTATACTCCTGCGGAAATTTATGCATTGACTGAACAAGCTGAGCTGCTCGGAGTTGATACCGGCTCCGGAACTGCCAATAATGCCGAGCTTCTTATTTTAACACAGGGTACTCTGCTTACTCTGGAGGAATATGAATCCGGCTCCGGAAATTCTATCATCGCGCCTATACGAAATGCTGCCGGAACTGCGCCGGAGCCCGCTGATGTAGGCATATATGCCATCAGCTATGGCAAGGGCGAGCAGCAGGTAGGAAATGTGGCATTGAATTTCGGCTTCTATGAGTTTACTGTAGGTTCACAGCTTTATGCCAAACTCAGCCTGAAAAACGTAGGAGATGCAGCTATACGCGGTTCTAAAGATCAGCCTGCTGTTGTGAAGCTGAAGCTTCATGATGCGGATGGCATCGGCGATGCGGAAATGGCACAGTGGGAGATCTCTCAGAATATTGGTGCCGGCCAGACAGTAAGCTTAGCTACTGCAGACGAACCATGCAAGCCCCTGCCTGCCAATTTGGGCATAGGTGACTATTTCTATATCACAGTGGAGGAAGATGTTGATTACATTACCGGACAGGGCGGAACTCCTTATTCCTACAATTCCTCTACAGACAAAAATGTAAAATATATGTTCAATATTGAGGATAAACCCGAGCTTGGTGTGGAAAACCTCAAGACCAAGATCACAGGTGTTGAACTGGATGGAGATTCCAGGGTAGAGTTATCCTTTGATGTAACTAATAGAGGTAAGAAAAAAGCGGAGGAAGTATTTGTACAGTTTGCATATGTCAGCGGCTACGATGAAGAGGGAAATGAAATTTATAAGCCTCTTGACCTGAGCGATAGTCAGATATATGTCTCACAGCAGAAACTGATTAATGATTCCATGACAGTGCTGGGTGTAAATGACCTCAGCAAGGGTATCATTTATCTTGGTACTGATAGTGCATTCTATACCGATGATTATTACATCACAGCAGAGAAATATAATGATATCCTTCGCAGCTACTACAGTACTACCGAAGTCTCCGGCTGGGACAGAGGTACTTATAATAATGTTTACTACTACTATGATCCGCTCTACTACATCTCGGCTTATGCAGCCTATGAGGCCGGTCAGAAGGCGGTGGAGGGCTGGAACTATGACAGTACCTCAGGAAACTACTACAGCAGCGTTTATGCAAACTATGACGCCGCCGTGGCAGCAGCCGATGCGGCACGTAAGGCAGAGTATATAATTACTAAAGCCCAATACGACGCTTTGTCAGATACAGATAAGGCGATCTGGAAGGCAGCATCCGGATTCTATATTCCGGTAGGCTATGCAAGCTATGCAGCTGCAGAAGCGGCTTATGAAGCCGCAAAAGCAGACGTAACTCAGGATATTGACAAGAGCTACCTGCGTAATGTAAGAGGCACTATTGATGTTGCGCCAGGATTATTCAATGGCAAACTGACCGGAAGCCTGAATGTGCGAATCACAGTGTTCTCAAATTCCAGCAATGCAAGCTATGACAGCACCACTGGTTTGTATAGCTCCGAGCACGTTGATGAGTATTACGCTGCCAACAATCATGTTACCTCTCAGTTGGAACATAGTACGTTTATTGCCGCTCCGGCCAGGATCACTTTAGCTCTAGGCAGCAAGCACATACTCCCTGTTAATATCAGAACTACTACCGGTAAGGTCCCTGCGATATCCGTGACTGAGGTAGAAGATCAAAAGGATGAACTGAGCACGCTTTACTACACAGCAGATACTGATACAGATGGCATAGCAGCAACTGCCACAGGCTCCTTGATAGTAGTCGGGAAGGATATCGGTTCCGGTGTTATCCACATTACGGATGCCGCCACCAATACTACTCAAGCCATTGCATACACGGTGGTTGAAGCAGGAGAAGGTATTAATATTTATAATGACGATACTCAGTTTACATTTAAAAATACTGATGGATCGGTTTATAGCGAAGGCAAGCAAAACCAGAGCTGGAGGTTCCAGGGGCTCTCCAGCTGGACAGAGGCTTTTGCACAGCCATATCTGGGGAACATTGCCATAGGTAAAAAAGGTGCGTCCTTTACCTTTGAAACAAAGGCTAGTAAAATTTCCATGGATATGATCGGCTCAGCCACTGTGACAAGCAATAAATTCCCAGGCACCTTCATATTGACAAATGACGGTATAACAGCACCGCCTACCAGCAATGTCATTGATTTCGGCAATGAAACAAATATTACTCATACCATTACTGTTACTATTACCAGCGATACGGCCTACTTTGATGTTTTGCGGCTTGTTTATGGCTCAGGCTATTTATCGCCAAGTGACGACACAAAAGCTCCTGGCTTATACTGGAGCCGAAGTTTCCCTACAGCCGCATCTGTTCTGGAGGGAAATACACAGGAATATACAGTTTATGCTGTAGATGAAAGCGGACTGCAAAGCATGAGCTTCAATAATTTGAATATTGCCGATACTCAGATAAATAAGTTAAGTGACAGCCTGTGGAGCTATACCTTTACTGTTGACAAAAACACTGATTTTTCAGTGTCAGCGTCCGATACCAATGGTAATACTACCAACAGAAAAGTCACTGTGGACTGGTTTGCAAAAACTGTGTCTGAAGGAAAGTACGGTCAGAAGCCAGACTTGACTGCATCTATTTACAAGACAGAGAGCGATGGCACAAATCCGCAGGATATATATGCTGCAGGTGCTAATGTGACCTTTACGGTCAATGATCAGAATGCCCGGAGAAAGGTAGAGTTCAGAGCAACTACCGATGCCGACGAACTGACTTATTACTATTACAATAAAGATAATGCAGACTTTGTTGAGATGGATTCCGAACTACAAAATGGAAACGGAATTTATATGATTCGCGCAAATGAAGCAACATATAGGACATGGAGCGCACAGATATTCTATGTAGACTGCTTTGAGCCTATGCCGGAAATTACTGTTACGCCTGAGAAGCTGACTGATCCTAATGGCTGGAAGCTGATGTGGGTGGCGTCGAAGGATGAAAAATCAACTGCTAAGCTTGATTCAGTAACACTTAATGGTTGTGACATCATACCGGGTATCACCACCCAGGAGGCCTCCTACTCCGGAAGTATACAGACCAACTATGGCGGTGAATATGTGTTTGAGGTCACGGACACTAAAGACATTGGGAAAATTTACACAAAGACCCTTGTGGTACCTGTAGATTTGTCCAAATCGGGTATTTTCACTGTAGAAAACGCATGGGGACAGCCTGATAATAACGGGGCGAGGTATGGCTCTATCACTATTGACTTCAACAACATTACAGGCGGTTCTTTCGCAAATCCAACGAGTATAGGCGGTAAGGCGGTTCCGCTGAGCGATTACTACGGCAGCTATGAGTACACAGTTTTATCTGCTGAACAATGTGCTGAAAAGCTTATGCCAGGCGATGCTGGCCTTACGGATGATGAGAATAGCTGGTTAACGGCTTTGAACTGGACAGCAGCTAGCCATGATGAAAAATGCACAGCAAATGGTCTTACAGTACCAGCCGGCGGAAGCGGCGAATATGTGGTGATCATCAGAGATAAGCAGCACCCGCAACAGTATTCTACTATGGCGGTGCAGCGCATAACTCTGAGTGACAATGCTATTGACGTTGTTGGTCTCTCCGCACGTTTGGCCTCAACAGGCACAACATCAGACGGTGAGGTATACGTGACCGCAAATAAGGGTAAAACCGGAGCGTATGAGTTCGCTTTATTGCCACTGGATGTAGACGACGCCGCCAGTAAAAAGGGTAAGGTTGTATATAAGGCACATACAGCGGAAGAATTCAAGCAGGCTGGTGTAACGTGGAAGCTTACCGATTGGGACAGTGCGGAAGGCAATACTTCGACCTTTGATGGCCTTGCTACCGGTGCATATCAGGTGGCAGTCCGTTCTTTATATGACGGAACAGAAAGTGAGCTCGCTTCCATGGAGGCACTCAAAGCTCTGAACCAGAGGCTGGATAGTGCTGTTAATTCACTGGAACAATTAAAGAAAAATATTGACAATTATACTTCAAATATGGTGAACACTATTAATAATGCCAATAATGCCTGGTCTACTGCCAGCGAAGAGACAGCACAGAAAAAGACTGACTATGATAAGCTGAATGAAAGGCTTGCCAAAGGCGATACTACTGTGACAAATGCAATGGTGGATAATGCATATAACGCATGGCAGGACGCAATTACAGCTGAGGCTGGAAAAGAAGCTGCATACAAGACAGCATTTGTGGGTGCAACGCAGGAAGAGCTTGATGAGATCCTTACTCTTCGCACTGCATGGCTGAGTTCAGATAATGAAAACAGGGAAAATGCTCGTAAGTCTTACGATGATAAGGTCTTAACATGGTGCAGTTCTTATCAGCAAGCTTTGTATGACACTGATCTAACGGCAGCGCAGAAAGCCGTAGATGATGCACGAAGTGAATATGATACAAAGGCCAAAGAACTCAGCAACCTTTCAGCTGCTGAATACAATTCTGACAGTACACTTTGGGACGGCATGATCGTGAGCGAAATAATAAATATAAAAACTGGTACAGCCACATCATTGAGAGCAACTCCTTATGTGGCCTCATCCGAATCAAGCAATGACGGGCGTATTATTATTAAAGCAGACGGCGGAAGTGCATATGATAATGGTAAGGCTGTTCACTACCAGTTTGCGGTACTGCAATTGGAAAATGAAAAAGCTGTAGTAGATTACTCCGGGAATATGCGTGCCATTGCAAACTTAAATCTTGATTGGCAGTTTGCGGATGATCCTGCATCAGCACCTAATGTGTTCACTAAATATGAATTGGGCTCCGGCTGGTATCAGGTCTTTGTCCGGATGGTTTATGACCATGACATTAAGGACAGCTATGATGTCAACACTAATCTTTTTGATTCAACCGGCAAGATAACTGACCTCAGCATGCTTCGTAAGAACTATGATACGGCAAAGAAAGCTGCAGAGGAGCAAAGCATCGCAGCTCAGGCTGCAGAGGCGCATGCACACTATACTAAATACCTGTCCAGCGGTAAGGACGCTGATTATCAGGCATATCTGACCGTTATCGGAAATGATGCAGATGTGTTAACGGCTTTGAATGCATGGAAAAATTCTAATGCAGCCGGTAAAGCAGCTTCCTACAGTGCATATCAGGCTAAGCTTAAGGAATACTTCAACAACATTGCACAGGATGCCCTGAAAGCCGCTACCTTTGCATACATGAACAAGGTCAATGAACTTAATGATCAGGTTGATGAAGCTTATAGCAAGACTCCAGGCTACTATGATACAGTATCCTTTACCAATGCATATGTAGGTGTGGAACCTATTATAGTAAACCAAACAGGATCTGCTACTTACAATGGTGGCGAAGCCATTTACATAATTAATTCCAATGGCACGCTGACTTTACAGGACAAGGTAAACATATATGAAGATAGTAAAGAGATGAGGGTTCGCCTGATAATCGGTAATACTCAAGTCATTGTTCCTGCCGGTGCTCTGAACGAGGCCTCTGATGTTAGTGATGTGGTTAATAGCTTCCAAAAGGGAAGTGGAAATGTGGTGACCTATTTGACTGAAAATGGTCAAATGATCGTAAACCCCATCTCCCTAGTGGACAATGATAAAATTGTATATGTATATCTAGGCAAGGGTGTATATGCAGTGAAGCAGATTGACAGTAACTTCACAGACGTATCAGGCCATTGGGCAAAGGACAGCATTCTCTTTGTGACTAACCACGAATTGTTCCGTGGAGTCTCTGAAGGACGGTTTGCTCCAAACGAAACCATGACTCGTGCCATGCTGGTCACTGTACTTTATCGTATGATGGGCCAGCCAAAGGTCAGCGAGGGACCTGCGTTCTCCGATGTACCTTCCAAGAGCTGGTATTCTGATGCAGTTAAATGGGCCCATGAGAATAATATTATAAACGGTATTAGCGATACGCAGTTCGCACCGGATCTGTATGTGAGCAGAGAGCAGCTTGTTACTATACTTTATCGTTTCCTTCTTTCCACAGGCTTTGGCGCTCCTGAAGCTGGAAACCTGAGCCGATATCCGGATGAGGGCTCAGTAGCGGACTTTGCAAAGGATGCATTCAAATGGGCTGTAGAAGCAGGCATAGTAAATGGCACGGACACAGGCATGCTGAATCCTAAAAATGATGCCACCCGTGCACAGGTTGCAGCTGTGTTTGAGCGTATGATAAAATATATATTAAAATAGTATCACAGGAACTTAAAACAGCAGACCGCCTATTGGCGGTTTGCTGTTCTAATAACTACGTTGTACCTGCAGTCTACAGGAAAAAGTTGAGGGGGCTCGATGCCCCCGAGATTTTATTAACTGCGTTGTACCTGCGGTCTACAGCAAAAGATGAGGGGGCTCGATGCCCCCGAGACTTTTATTTAGGGGGTATTATATGTCTGTACGTAAGTTTTGCTTTCTTTTTCTTCTTCTGCTGTTAACTGCCATTTTGTTCGTATCTCCGGTGCTGGCAACTGAAGATGTTGAATTTGATGGCTATCTGGTAAAGCTGAATGGATATGGATATCAAATGAGGCTGTCTGCACTGTCAGATGATGGTATGGAGCCGGTAGAGTACATAGATAATCTTTACAGGATTAAAGATCCGGAGGACGTCCGAGAGCTAGCGGATATGGGACTGGTTGACTATATAGAGCCTAACTACATTCTGGAGACTCTGGAAAGTGAAGGCCCCGATGATGAGTATTACCCCAGCCAGTGGACACTGGAGACTATTGACTATCTGTCTTTATACAACAGTATATATAATGGCAGCGGCGTAACGGTTGCAATAATTGATTCAGGCCTGTACGAAGCCCATGAGGATTTTGAAAATGTGCAGATATCTCCCCATAGCAAAAACTTACTTGGCAACGGTACACACACTGAAGCCTATGATCGTGATCAAAAGGGTCACGGAACCTTTGTGGCCAGTCAGATCGCACCTTCCACAAATAACGGAATCGGCCTGGCGGGCACGGCAAGCGGTACGGAGCTGATGATCCTGCGCTGTATCGCAGAGACAGGTTCGGAGTACTTTCCATATAATGATACTTATGATGCCAACAGCGGCAGTATAGCCGTTGTGGCAGGAGCTATCCGTTATGCTGCGGATAAAGGCGCAGACGTTATTAACCTTAGCCTTGGTACCAAGAGCAGTGTTAACAGCACCACACTTCAGGATGCTATCACTTATGCAAGTAATAAGGGAGTTATCATTGTGGCTGCCGCAGGCAACGATGGTACCTCTAATATGTTTTACCCGGCAAACAATGAGCATGTAATCGGAGTGGGCAGTGTGAGCCGCTCGAACGATACGCTGATAAAGTCTGCATTTTCTCAGTACAATACCAGTGTTAAGGTAACGGCACCGGGAGCAGATGTACTTGGCATTCAGATCTATCCTGAAATAAAGGGAGTACTCTTCGCAGATGTATCAGCCACCTATCGGACCTCCAACGGTACATCATACGCTGCGCCGGTCATCAGTGCCTTGGCCGCCATTGCTAAACAGGTGAATCCGTCACTGGACAGCGATGATTTTCTCTCACTACTGGCAGCTACCTCAAAAGATTATGGCACCCCCGGCTATGATACCTCCTTCGGCTATGGTGTGGCGAATGCTCAAGCATTATTAACGGCTCTGACATCGAAAGAATATGAGATTTCATATGATTTGCGTGACGATAGCAGTTCACCGGCAACATTGCCGGATGGTTATGCCGATACATATACACTTAGTCGGTCGGAAGACATAGTACTTCCCTTTCCTTCACGGCCCGGCTATACATTCGCGGGGTGGTATTCCTCTGCTGATTTATCAGGAGATCCGGTAACCGTTTTACCTGAGGGAGCATTGGGAATTGTCCGGGCAGAAAAAGATGGAGATACTGTAAAGGGCTATAGTATTGGTGCATTAACCTATTACGCTAAATGGGATAAAATTATCAATCCTGTTTCAGTGAAGGTGTGCGGATATGAGGCCGCACTGCAGGAGGAACCGGCTGATACATATGAGGTGACTTTACCAGCCGACACTGTAAACAGTCTTTCTGATTTAAACAAGGCGGACATAACAATTAAGATAGAAGATGAAAGCGTAGCTAGTATAATAGAAACAACAGATGGCGGCGCGACCTGGACTTTTAAGGTAAAAGATCATCAGTATACTCTGAAAATAACTCTGTCTGCTCAAAAAATTCCGACAGTTGCAGAGGGAATGGAGCATCAGAGTGGAATTGCCGGCTTGATTTCATTGGATGGATTGACGGGAGCTGCTCCATACCATGGGACGGTAAGTAAATGGTTTAGCGATGCCAATAGCTACGAGATTATTTCGTGCAGCGGAAACGGAGCAGTCTCTATAGATAAGTCAATAGACACAGATGAGACAGTCCTCACCTACACAACAGGCGGCAGTGACTATGAGGGGCAAGAGGTCATCATAAGGCTGAGGGCGTCCAATGACGACTTTTCTTGTGTTGATATTGCAACAATTAACATAAAAGTGGAACGTATGAGCAGTAATTCTGTGGTTTCTCCTTCCACACAGAATTATGATATTTTTACGGACAGCAGCCTGAGTGTAGATGTTAATCTATTTGACAATACTATCAGTGGATTGTTGTTAGATGACAAGCTGTTGCAGGAGAGCAATTATACTGTGACTACAACAGATGATGTTACGGCTTCTGTTACTGTGACATTTGCAGAAGCCTTCCTCAAAAGCCTTTCAATAGGCGAACACGATATCACTTTCAAGTTCAGCGGCGGGAATGATGCTATACTTAACATAATTATAAGCGATAGCGCCCCCCGTTATACAGTGACCTTTTATGTGAACAAAACAGACTCGCAGTCATACTATACACTTGAGAAGGTGCGACAGGATGGAATGATAGGCACACTGCCGCCGGAACCATCGAAAACAGGTTATAGCTTCACGGGATGGTATCTATCCGACGGAACTACCCGAATCACTGCCGGAACAATAGTTACCTCGGATTTATCTGTTTATGCCAGCTGGAGCGCCAGCGGCCAAACAGGCGGAGGTGGTGGAGGTATCGGCGGGGGCGGCATCGGCGGTGGTGTAATCGGCGGCGGAAGTGTTTCGGTCATTACAGAGACAAAGGAAGAGGGCCCGGAGGGCGCAACCTTCTATACTCTTGAAGACCTGCCTGAATCTTTATCAGGTACTAAACCGGTGCTTTTGACGGTCAAAAACGGAGATACAGGCGTAGCCCTGTCAAGCGAGGCACTGCAGCGTATAGCCAAAGCAGGTACCGGCATTATTATAGAGAACGCATACGGACAGCTCTCGGTCTCTGCCGAAACACTATCCGGATTAGCAGCTACTGAGGGGCAGATTCTCTTCTCTCTGACGAGGCTCTCACAAACCAATACTCTGATAAAGGAAGCAGGAATCGCCCCGGAACAGGTAATCGGAGCGTTTGAAGCAGATGTGTCAGTCATCTTAGGTGAACAAGCTGACAGTGGCAGATACAATTATGAAATAACCCTCAGCCTCGGTCAGAATTATGCAGGAAGGCAGATTTTGATAAGGAAGGCTGGTGATGATCAAAACACTGTCTATACAGTGCTTGCAGACAATGATGGAAATGTTGCTCTTTCGCCCGGAATGTCAGGTACTATACTGGTGCACCTATGTAAGGTGGTGCTTTTCAGTGATTTGACAAGAGGTTCCTGGTACTTTGAACCTGTGGAGTATGCAGTCTCTCATGGCATTATGAATGGGGTAAGCGAATACGCCTTTGATCCAAATGGGACGGCCACCCGTGCAATGTTGGCAACTATTCTCTATCGTATAGCCGGAAGCCCGCAGACACAAATAACAGCAGACTTTGAAGATCTGCGTGCCGGAGCGTGGTATACCATTTCTGTTAATTGGGCATATCAGAACGGAATACTGAGCGGATATGGCAACAGCAGCTTCGGACCGGATGATCCTATAACCCGCGAACAGCTAGCTGTTATACTTTGGAGATATGCCGGTTCTCCTGAGACTAAGGGCACGATCGACAGCTTCACCGATGCAGATACTGCAGCCGAATATGCCGTTAAGGCACTTCAATGGGCAGTGGAACAGAATCTTTTATCCGGGAAAGGCGATGGTACTCTGCATCCTTCAGCTCCTGCAACCAGGGCTGAGATCGCAGCAATCCTGCAGCGCTTTATAACCGGAAGGGTGCTCCGTATTTAACACAACAACTATGCATATAGAATACAGGCCGGCTACTAGTTTAGCCGGCCTTTTATGATCAAACAGATTGCATGAGCGAGCGGCTCAGCTTGCAGAGCGACTGTCATCGGCAAGAAAGTTTGTAAAGTTGAAAGGATATTTTTCCTAATAAGTTTTGTATCAATTTTATATAAAATGCTTACATCGCTGATGCTTGAAATAACGCAATTGTGATGTAACCTTAAAATAATTTAGCTACACGAAATATGGTGACTTACTGCATGTTCATCTGGAATATATCGTGTAGCGGAACTTCAAAAATGGCACATCGCAAATGCCCCGCAACACCAGCGTTGACTTATCAAGATGTGTATTGTACTATTTATTATGAATTCATAAATTATCGTAAATAGTGCAATACTCGCGGAAGGCTTTATTATTTTATACAATTGGAATAAAGGATGGGAAACGCTATGAGCAGAATGGGCTCTGAAATATGCAGACTCAGAAAAGAAGCAGGTATGACGCAGAAGCAGCTGGCTAAGCAGCTAGGAGTGGCAGAAAAGTTTATAGATGAGGTGGAGAACGGGAAAAAAGTACTTAATAGTGAGCTTATAGCCAGAGTTTCCAAGGTGCTTAGGCAGGAGTCAGGAAAATTTGAACTCTATGATGAGTCCGAAATAAGCAGAAGGCCCGAGCCGGACCCTGCAGTAAAAAGGGTTATTGAAAAGCCGGTCAAGGAGATATGGACGGATGCGCTTGCGGGCGTTTTAATGCCGGTGCCGGTGTACAATTATAGTATGGATAAGGCACTTGATTCAAAAAAGCTTCCCATCATTGCCAATAAGGTTGAGGGCTGTCCTAAGGACAAGGTATTTTATTTAGTAGTTGGGGATAATGAAATGTCGGGCTTTAGACTCTTGAAGGGTGATATGGTTCTGGCATGTGAGGTAGCTGAGTTTGAAAAAGATGCGATTTACTTAATTGAAAAGGGCGGGAAAAGATCTATACGGCAGGTTAAAAAGCTCAATCAGGATAAACTGCTTCTTATTGGCAACAGCGGCAGTCTTGATACTGAAACAGTGTCCAGAAAGGAAATGGTAATTATAGCCAGGCTTATCCGCCTTGAGGTTATTCTATAGAGTACATCTTATGTTCTAACAGTGCTTTAGAAGATTGTCGGCAGGTGCTATTTAGCAATAGCACCTTTATAATTGTGCAGAATATTATCACCAGTATGTATTATATTTAAAAATTTTTTTCGCTGTTGAATATATTATGAACAGATCGGTTTATTTTATATTACATAATATTTTGATATCGATGTGATATGTCAATTCTGTAAACCATGGCAGGACAGGCTAAATGAAAATTAGCAGGTTTGTAGCTTACGAAGAAGGCTTAAAATACCTTTCATAAAGTCCTGTAAGCTAGAAAGTCTCCTTTATGTACACTTGCCTTATCTGAGACAGATCAATATCTGTACTAACCACATTCTTACTGCCCCTGGGCTTGCTAAAAACCCGTACGACCGGACTTTCCGGCAGGTACATGTTTTGTGAAATAACAACACCCTTGTGATTGGTATTAAGTATGACTCCTGTTCCCACAGGGTACAGGCAAAGGTGCTGGAAGAACTTTTCTGTAACAGTCGAGTCAAAATGCTTACCTGTTTGTCTGGCTAATTCTCTATAAACATAATCGGGAGAAGATTTTCTCTTATAAATACGATCATTTGACATGGCATCGTAAACATCGGTTATGGCAACGATTCTGGAGAAAAGAGGGATGTCGCTCCCCGAAAGTCCTTTTGTGTAGCCTGTTCCATCGTATTTTTCATGATGATTAAGAGCTATTTGAGCTGCCTCTTCTGATACATCTGAATTGAGCAGCATCTGGTAGCCGTATTCTGTATGCTTTTTTATTTCCGAATACTCTTCCTGGGTCAATTTTCCGGGTTTCTTCAAAATATCCTCTGATATATATGCTTTTCCTATATCGTGCATGATCGCACCTGTTCCGAGTATGTTAAGTCTGCTTCTGTCAATGCTCATGTCAATGCCGAGAATAAGAGACAATACGCAGACATTAAGCGAGTGCTCATATGTATAATTATCTATTGACCTTAGACCTGAAAGGGAGAGCATTATGTTCTTTTTTGAGAGCAGCTGATCTATTATGTCTTCGACAATTCCACTGATGTTGTCGAGATTAGCCTTGCCCACAAGGTTAAACTTCATCATAACCTTCTTAATTTGTTTATATGCATGAGATTTTGTATTTTCGTATACAATATCGTCTATACACATATTGTTTCTGAAAGCAGAAATGACACTATCCGTCATCGGATCATTAGTCTCTGTGTATAATTCATCTATACCAAGGCTTTTGAGTGACTGTATAAGGTCATCATCAAATAAAGTACCTTTAGGCAGCAATAATACGCCATTAAGGTTGAAAACGTCTCTTGCAGCAATGATTCCCGGTTTGAGCTCTTGTACCAAAGTCTTCTGCATTTTACCACCACTGTTTATCTTTAGTATTAAAAAAGCCTACTAGTCCAAAATATGCTAATATATCTATAATATAACTTTATTATTTGCATTTCAATGCATTTTCTACTAAGTTTAAACATTTCTTATATGTTATATCGGGAAAATAAGTTAAAAATTAAGAAAATATTTGTTAATGTATGAATAGGTCAAACATATGTCAAATATTATGTTATAATAACCGCATAAGTATCGGTAATATCGCTGTTATACAGCTTGCCCATTTATATCATGAAACCTTACGATTTCATGGTATGCTTACCTCATAATACCGGTAGAATATGAGAAATACTAACATAAAATATTGTTAACTATACCTGGAAATTATTTTTTAAGGATTCGATATGAAGGATGTAACTGCAGCTTTAATAATAGAAAACAGACAAGTATTGATTGCACAGAGAGCAGGCCACGGGGAGGCAGCATTAAAATGGGAGCTCCCGGGCGGGAAGATAGAGCCGGGGGAAACGCCTGAGCTATGCCTTAAGCGGGAGATAAAGGAAGAGCTTAATATAGATGTAGAAGTATTGGACTTTTTCGGTGAAAACAGATATCGCTACGCGTTTGGGGAAATCAGGCTGCTTGCTTATTTTTGCAGGAGGCTTGGGGGAAACATCAAATTAAATGTACATAACAGTGTTGAGTGGGTTTCATCAGAATGCCTGGCCCATTTTGATTTTGCTCCTGCTGATATTCCCTTTGTGGAAAAACTTAAGGAATATTTATGAATTAGAATAATAATGTCCATCATATGTTGGAAGAATTATCATAGGTTGTGCTGAGGCAACACCAAAAGGTGATGCGGATAAAATATTGCATTATTTACTCGAGCTATTTAATATAATCAACAGGGGGCGTTAGTATGAATGAAGACCAAAATGAGAATATGCTGGAAAAACAATCCGGATCAAAAAAAGGTAGCTATTTAAAGAATATACTGGATTCTAAAGCAGCAGGTGCATTAAAATCATTTTTGCACAAATACAGACTGTTGTGTTTTTTTATTGCGCTTTACATATATATGGAGCTTTTATTTAGGGTATGGAGCTTTAAAAACCTGAACGGTGATTTTATTTTTCCATTTCTGTTTGCATTCTCTGCAGGCGCTTTTCTTTATATCCTTGTGTATATTTTCCCATCAAAAGCGGAGAGAGCAATTTCTACAGCCATTACATCAATAGTTTGCATATGCTACGGGGTACAGCTTATTTATTACTGCATTTTCCATACGCCGTTGTCCCTTGTTTCAGTAGGTGGAGCCGGTGATGCACTCCAGTTTCAGGATATAATATGGGAAACTATTTTTAAGAATATAATAGCAGTTATACTTCTTTTTACGCCTATAGCATTACTCCAACTGCTTTATAGAAAGAACACTTCTACTTGGACAGGAAGTAAACGTAAGGTGCTGCTTGTATCACTTTTGTTTTGTGTTACAAGCTTCGCGGCTGCTGTATTCTGTGTGTGCCTTACAGATGATGATCCATCATCGTCTAAATCATTGTACTTTGAAGCCATATCGCCTGAGCTTTCGGTTGAAAAGCTGGGAATTTACACTACTATGCGCCTGGATTTAGAAAGACTGACAAAGATAGCAATAGACGACCGATTAAATAAGACCGCTAAAAAAGAAGAGGAAGGAAGCAGTAAACCCTCATCAGCGCAAAATAGCAGCATACAAGGTGAAATCAGTGCTAATGCATCTACTTTAGATAATGATCAGCAGGGTAAGGCGCAAAATGAACATACTGTTGAAACGCAGGAGCCTATTAAGGTCGTAAAGCCATATAATACGATGGATATAGACTTTGAAACACTTATTGCAAGCGGTGGGGACGATAAGCTGAATTCTATGCATAAATATTTCTCTTCTATAGAGCCATCCAAAACTAATGAGTATACGGGAATATTTGAGGGCTGCAACCTAATAATGATGACCTGTGAGGGATTTTCACCATATGTGATTAGTCCGGAGCTTACACCGATGCTCTATGAGATGTCTACAACCGGTTTTGTATTTAACAATTTCTATACGCCCTTATGGTGGGTGAGCACATCAGACGGAGAATATGTTGCGTGCACCAGCCTTATGCCAAAGAGCGGAGTATGGAGCTTTTCACGCTCTGGGAATAACTTTATGCCTTTTTGTCTTGGGAACCAGTTCAGAAAGCTGGGTTATGTAACAAAGGCTTATCATAATCACACCTACACATATTATGACCGTGATACATCTCATCCGAATATGGGCTATGACTACAAAGGCGTTGGAAATGGGCTGGAGGTTAAAAAAACATGGCCGGAATCTGACCTTGAGATGATAAATGTTACTGTTGACGAGTATATTGACCAGCAGCCCTTCCATACTTATTACATGACGGTAAGCGGACACATGAATTATAATTTCGGCGGTAACCAGATGGCCTCAAAGAACAGAGAATATGTAAAGGACCTGCCATTATCTGATACATGTAAAGCATATATTGCATGCAACCTTGAGTTGGAGTTTGCATTGCAGTCATTGGTTCAGAAGCTTGAAGAGGCAGGCATTGCCGAGAATACAGTTATTGCAATGAGTGCGGACCATTACCCATACGGCATGGAGAAGCAGTATTTGGATGAGTTGGCAGGCCACGAGGTTGAAGAGAACTTTGAGAAGTACAGAAATACGTTTATTTTATGGAAAAAAGGTATGAAGCCTGTGGTAGTTGATAAGCCATGTGCCAGTATTGATATACTGCCTACAATATCGAACCTATTCGGACTGGAGTATGATTCCCGTCTTCTTATAGGCAGCGATATCCTGTGCGACGATCCTGCATTAGTAATTTTCTCAAACAGAAGCTGGATCACAGACAGGGCATCTTATAATTCAAAGACTAAAAAGGTTACATTTACTGATGGTACTACTGAAGATAAGGACTATGTTAATGAGATTAACAGAAAAGTTGCCAATAAATTTGCTTTTTCAGAAAGAATACTTGATACCAATTACTATAATGTAGTCGTACCTCGTGATCAAGGAGAATAAGGGAAGCTCATTATGCTGATCGGCTGTAATGCAGTAATAGCAATGGTTATAGTGTTTAAAAATAATGTTATAATTTGGGGCGGCACATTCCTTGTACCGCCTAACGCTATGTAATGACAAACCTTCGGACTATCCCGGACGAAATTGGTAATAATAGTGTATTATGTGTTCCTGCAGGCTTTACACTAAATAACTTGAACTTTGTCCACCAATATACTAAAATTATCGTATTAAAACGACCTAATTTAAAGGAAATTTGTCGTTTATAGACATATTTCCTTACATAGTATGTTGAGTGCGATAGCACGAATTACCATTACAACATACAAAGTGCAGCGGAGTTTCAACGAGGCAGGGGAATTTTTGGGCCTTGTTTTATGCTTAAGGGCCCACATTTTGGGAATGGATGGAGATGTGAACGTTTGAATATTGTTGAAAAAGAGTTTATCCCGGTACTTTTGGGGAGCGACATAAATACATATAGTGTATCCAGAGCGTTTTATGAGGAATACGGAATAAAATCAATAGTAATTGGCAAATCAAGTACGGGACCTAGCTGTAACAGCAGGATTATTGATTTCAGGGCTATACCACAGCTTGACAGGAAGGACGTCTTCGTTGAAACGATAAACTCCCTTGCTGATAAGTATAAAGGTAAAAAAATCATTCTCATGGGCTGCGGCGATAATTATGTAGAAGCCATCATAAAGTATAAGGGGCTTCTGAGAGATAACATAATCGCCCCATATGTTGGCGAGGAGCTAATGGATAGTCTGCTTACCAAGCTTAAATTCTACCAGATGTGTGATCGCTGCGGAATAGATTATCCGGGGACCTTCATATATGACAGATCAATGATGGACAGCTTTGAACTGCCCTTTGGTTTTCCTGTCATTATGAAGCCGTCAAACGGCATAAAATATTGGGAACATGAATTTGCCACACAAAAAAAGGTTTATAAAATAGATAATGCACCTGATTTAAAGCGTGTAATAGGAGAGATATATGATGCGGGCTATGATGACAAGCTGATTATACAGGACTTTATACCAGGTGACGATTCGCAGCTAAGAGTCATGATATGCTACTCGGGGCAGGACAGAAAGGTCAAGCTTATGTCGCTGGCGCATGTTATGCTTGAAGAGCATACTCCGCATGGACTTGGTAATACCGCTGTTCTCGTCAATGAATATAACCGTGAGCTATCAGAGGTGCTCAGAGGCTTCCTTGAAAGCGTAGGGTTTACCGGATATTCAACCTTCGATATTAAGTATGATAATCGGGACGGGAAATTCAAAATACTTGAGGTGAATCTTCGTCAAGGAAGAAGCAACTATTATGTGACCGGCGGTGGGAACAACCTGGCAAAATATGTAGTCGAAGATTACATATACAATAGGGAGCTTGCATTTGAGATAGCAAATGCAAAGAATTTATGGACTGTAATTCCACTTAAGGTTGCCTTCAGGTTTGTAAAAGGAAATGAAAACCTAGCACTTATGAAGCAGCTTGTTAAAGAAGGAAGAGTAATAAATCCTCTGTTCATGAAGGGGGATAACAAGCTGAAGAGAATGGCGTTTTTATATAAGCAGCACATGAGCCATTACTTTAAATTCCCAAAATATATGAAGTAACAGGCAATAATATATGAGCCAATTACCGGAAGTGATAATTAAGCGGCAGGAAAGCCAGTTTTATTGTGGGGTAACAGGCATACAGCATGAAGGTTCAACTTATGATAGAAGTATAAGGCAACAATAAACCGCTTGAAAATAAAAATAACCGACAGGTGGCAAGAAAGCCCGGGCTTAAGAGCAGATAGTAATAAACAGATGTAGTTGAGAAGTACGAGGCGTGAGCAGAAGCAATTAAACAGGCAGCAGAAAAACCCGGCTTTATGGACAAAAGCAACAGAATATTCAGCCTGGAAAGCCTGAATATAAGACAAAGGATAAAAATGAGAGGTGGAAGATAAGTTGGATACTTTGAAATATAAGGAGTTTTTGCAGTCAAATCCAAAGGGGCACTTTATGCAGTCTCCGCAATGGGCTAAGGTCAAATCCTTCTGGAAAAACGAAGTAGTTACAGTTGAAGATGAAAATGGAAAAATAAAGGGCTCTATGAGCCTTTTAATAAGGAAGGTGCCGGGCCTGCCGTTTACAATGATGTACTCGCCGCGAGGACCTGTATGTGACTCTCATGATGAGGATACCATGAGGAAGCTTCTTGAGAAGTGTAGGTTACTGGCAAAAAAGAACAGAAGCTACGCATTAAAGATGGACCCCGATATAGAGGTAGAGGACAAGGAGTTTGAAGCTATAGCTCTTAGGCTGGGCTTCAAGGTAAGCAGGGGACTGAAGAATTATGAGGGAATACAACCTAGGTTTGTTTTCAGACTCGATCTGAGAGGTAAGTCAGAGGAGCAGCTGATGGCCGATTTTCATCAAAAGGTGCGCTATAATATAAGACTTGCAGAAAGAAAAGGTGTTACCGTAAAGGTAGGTACAAGGGAGGATGTAGGTGTTTTCTACAAAATGATTGTAGAAACCGGTATCCGTGATAATTTTGTTGTCAGAAGTAAGGAATACTACGAGAAGGTATTTGATTGCTTTTCACCCGACCATATAAGAGTGTTTATTGCTTATTATGAGAATGAGCCTATAGCAGGCACTATAGCAATACTTTACGGCAACAAATGCTGGTATCTGTATGGAGCCAGTATAAATGAGCATAGAAACCTTATGCCCAATTATCTGCTTCAGTGGAATATGATCAAACATGCTTTGGAGTCAGGTTGTGACATTTATGATTTCAGAGGAGTACCCGGCAATATTGATGAAAGTAATCCAATGTACGGACTTTACAAATTTAAGGTAGGGTTTAAGGGTAAGTTCACAGAATTTATCGGCATGCTGGATTATGTTTTCAATCCTGTTGTCTACTTCATTGTGGAGAAGGGAATACAAGCCTTCAGAGATGTAAGAAGAAAGATATATAAGAGAAAGTGAGTCTGCTTGAGTTGATATGATAGTTACTTTAGTAATCTAGGTAAGTCAAGAGTAATTAAGGAAGCGAGGGTTAACCAAACATGCTAATGCGATTATTGTAAGTTTGGGTTAACCAAGCAGACTAAGATTAATTGAGTAAGCTAAGGATGGACAAGAAAGCCAAGGCTAATTAAGTAAAGCTAAGGTTAGCCAACCAAATCAGGATTAATAAGGCAAGCTAAGGTTAACCAAACAGACGAAGACTAATTAAGTAAGCTAAGAGTAGTCAGGTAAGTCAATAGTAAGTGAGAAGTTAAGAGTAATTAGTAAGTGCTACAAATCGGAGTTTAAAATATGAATGCAGTAGCCAGAGAAGTAAAATTAGATAGTCAGTCAAGCACAAAGGGCTTCACAATTTTAAGTGCTGCCAGTATAATAAATAAATTGCTGGGTGTGTTGTATGTACCTATCCTGACCCTTATCCTCGGCAATCTTGGAAATGCATTTTATAATGCGGGCTATACAATCTATCAATTGGTTTTCATGGTAACTAATGCAGGAATACCTGTTGCCATATCAAAACTGATATCTGAGCAGATGGCATCTGAACGTCATGATGCTGCGTATAGGACACTTAAAATTTCCTCTGTGCTTTTGATCTCAATAGGAACTGTTACAAGTATACTGACAGCGGTATTTGCAAGGCAGCTGTCAGCTCTTGTAGGATGGCCCGAATCCTTCCTAACTATTCTGGCACTGTCGCCCACTATGCTCTTTACAGCCATCTCCTGCACGTTCAGAGGATATTTTCAGGGACGGTCAAATATGGTACCGACAAGCATATCTCAGATCATTGAGCAGGCTGTAAATACAACTCTTACCATAGCCTTTGCATGGTTTATGTATAGATATGGCAAAAACGCTGCGCTGGCTCAAGGAATTACTGATGAAAGTGCAATAAATGTGGAGGCTGTCAAGTATGCGGCAGCAGGAGGAACGGTAGGAACGTCTCTGGGTGCCCTTGCAAGTGCACTGTATCTTTGCAGGACATACTTTAAAAACAAGGCTGCTATACTCATTGAGCTTGCGCAATCAGTAAAGGGCGATAGAATTAAGTATACAACTAAAAACATTGTTAAAAAGATATTTCAATATTCTATTCCGATCACCTTGGGTTCTGTGGCTATTTATACAGCAAACCTTATCGATCTGAGCTTTACGAAAACAAGGCTCATAGCAAGCGGCTTCAGTATAAATGAAGCAAGTGAGTTGTATGGAATTTTTTCAACTCAGTATCTTAAGGTTTTATTTATACCCGTCACTATTGCCACAGCACTTGCGACTACGATTCTCCCGTCTATTTCTGCAGCTGCTGCGAGAAATGATAAAATACAGCTGCGCCGAAGGATCACAAAAAGTATAAAAACAATACTTATGATATCCATACCCGGAGCGGTAGGCATGGCTGTTATGGCAAAGCCAATTGTCAATATATTATTCCCTACGGCTCCTGATGGCTGGGATCTGCTTATGATGGGCTCATGGACACTTGTTCTGATATCTGTGGTCTCAATACAGACAGCGATACTGCAGGGACTGGGAAAGACCTACATACCAACGGTACACCTCGTTATAGGCCTGGCATTGAAGCTTTTCACCAACTATAACCTGATTTCAATCAAGCAGGTCAATATAAAGGGTGCTTTGATCGGCAGTGCTGTATGTTATATTTTTGCGTGCATTATGAATTATCGTTCAATAAAGAAATACGCAGGTATAAAACTCAATATGAAGCAGCTTTTTAACAGGCCGCTTAGTGTATCGATCATTATGGGTTTAGTGGTCATGTTGGTCTACAATGGATTGGAGTTAATTTTCGAAGTAATTGTAAAGAGCGTCTTTTTCAGAAGTATAATTTGTGGAGGAATCTCAATCTGCATAGGAGCATTTGTATACTATCTTCTTATGATCGTGGCAAAGGGTATCAATGCAGATGATATAAGGGGTCTGCCTATGGGTGGCAGGATTCTGGCGTTTACCAAAAAAGTACCGTACATGGAGAAATTTCTATCTTAGATCTGGTGACTGCTTATCGTTTATTAAATCTCTTTTTCATCCTTCTTCTTGAGGCCCCTTTTAGAATCATTCTTAGAATAACCAGTCCTGATAAGGTAAGAAGTATTCCCAGAAGAGTGTATGAATAAGTCGACTCCTCCTTTTCACCTGTTGCTGCAGCTTTATCACTTGATTCCTCCTGTAATGCCGTAATGCTTTTGGCTGCAACAAGGTTTACCTTTCCAAGAGTTACTCCACTGCTGTTTATATATTCGATTTCACCAATAACCTGGCCTTTAGTGATAGGGGCTTCAACTGACTCAGGAACATTGAGCTTGTTAGTAATAGTGCCTTCTCCGCCGTCTATAGGGCATGCGCAGCTAAAGTCTTTTTCTGTCAGAAGCTCAAGTATGGTACTTCCATCACCTGCGTTTTTTACCGGAACATCGGTAACAGACGAGCCTGCTTCAGAAACCTTTTTATGAGAAAAATTTTCGAAACCATATTTTAATAGATTCTTTGAGTAGTTGTATATTTTGTTTGGCTGAGTTACATGAAGTACAACAGCTATCAACTCCATGCCGTCCTCACCTACAGCGCCTGTTACAAGATTGTTGCCGGCAAGAGCAGTGTAGCCTGTCTTGATACCGTTGACAGTAAATTTATGTTCTGCGCCGTCAAGCATATATGGGTAGGTGTTGTCGTACCAGAGAAACTGGTTACTATTCCTGAGGATACCCCAATCATCGTGCTTGTTTGTTACAGGCATGTCCTTATAATATTCCTTTGATACGATTTCCCTGAACTTCGGTATAGTCATAGCATGACGAGCTATCAATGCTAAGTCCCTCGCGGTTGATAGGTGAGTGGCGTCCTCCTTTGCAGTATCTTTTCCGCTGGGATTGATAAATTTGGTGTTGACAGCACCAAGCTCGGCAGCTCTTTTGTTCATCATTTCCATAAATTCGGCGCGTGACTGAGCGACATTCTCTGCTATAATATTTGCACATTCATTAGCTGACTTTATAAGAAGAACATTAAGCATATTCTCCAGAGTGAGGCCCTCTTCTCCTGCCATAATGCCAATATTCATGCCGCCTCTTCCTATATCGTTCACTGCATTGCTGGATACGGTCATCTTCTGGCTAAGATCTCCGTTTTCAAGAGCAACTATTGCAGTCATTATTTTTGTTACACTGGCAGGGTAAAGCTTATTGTCTGCGTCCTGCTCTGTAAGTACCTGGCCTGAAGCTGAATCAATAAGTATATATGAGATACCTTCGTCTTTGGGTATTTCAATAGCCCCTGAGACAGGGACGGTTAATATTATTGTAAGAATGATTGCTAGAATTATTATAATGACTTTTTTCATATGTTCTCCGTAAATAAATGTGAAACCACATATCTTTTGTATTTTATTTTTAAACAGCTTCAATGCTTTATATAGCAGATGCTTATTACACAGTGTTAGGCTAATGCAATCCTCGTAATAACCGTATTATAGCTGATATGCCCTGAGCTTGTCAGGATATATCAGCAAGCCTATCCGGTGGTTAAGCAAATGATATACTTTATAATTACCTTAGCTGATATCGTAAGCGCTTTAAATATATTTAGTATTGACATACATTACCGTAAAATTTCTACAGTTCAATTTTAGCATGTTAGCAAACCTTCATCAACTTGAAGGGTACAAGATTTTTTTGCCTGATTATGGATTATTGCAGCTTTTGGTCTATTTGCACGGGAAAATGATAAAAATTATATTAAATGAATATAACGTTTATGCCAACGCGTGCGTGTTCGGGAAAATTATAGTACAATGTATATGCGTTATATACATATTTTTTAACAAGCCTAGGAGGACATTTTTACAAATGAATTTTAAAGTTGTTATCAGAACACTTTTTTTAGTCTTAATATTGTCAACAACATTTTTGATCATATATGCAAATAGTTTAGATAATAAGTCTGAACCTAATAATTCGCCGGTTGCACAGCCCGCTACATTGGAGAAAGCAGATCCGGGTGAAAAGGTAAGCACACAACAGGCTGAAACCACAACATCAGAAAGCACTGGTGAAGCAGAATACGTCAAGGAAAATGCTGTAATAACTATTAGTGCTTTGGGCGATGTAGCTCTGGGACAGGATTGGAGATTTAAACTGGCAGACTCATTTGACTATGTATTTGAAAAGCAAAAGGGTGATTACGGTTATTTTTTCAAGAATGTAGTTGATATATTATCCAAGGACGACATAACCATAGCAAATCTTGAGACTTCACTGTGTACACAGGAGCAAACAGCTGAGAAATATGACTATGGTAATAATTACTGGTTCAAGGGACGTCCTGAGTTTGCAAACATACTTATGGCCGGAAGTGTAGAAGTAGCTAATCTTGCAAATAATCACACCTATGATTATGGACAGGCGGGCTATGATGAGACAATAAGTGCACTCAAAGCTGCCGGTGTAGATTACTTTGGCTACTCAGATGTGCTTTATAAAGAAGTGAAAGACGTTAAAATAGGAATGGTGGGCTTTAATCAGTTGGGAAATTATGAGCAGGGACTTGATATGGATGAATTTAAGCAGGAGGTCACAACAATGCTGAAGGAAGCACGCGGCAAATGTGATTTCCTGATAGCTAATTTTCACTGGGGAAAGGAATATAAGTATAAGCAGGATGAAATGCAAACTCAATTGGGTCATCTGGCTGTTGATTTAGGGGCAGATCTGGTTATAGGCAACCACCCGCATGTGCTTCAGCCCGTCGAGGTATATCAAGGCAGGTATATAATCTATAGTCTGGGTAATTTCTGTTTCGGAGGAAGAAAGCAGTTTGATGATTATGATACCGCAATATATCAGCAGGCCTATACCTTTGATTCCGACAACGTTCTGCAGGCCGTAAGTGAACCGACAATCATTCCATGTTCTGTTTGCCCAGGGGTATATAATAATTACCAGCCGTCGTTAGCAACAGGAGAGCAAGCCGCCAGAGTATACAAAAAGCTTGATCTCCCGGCACCGGAAAAAGTGCCTTCTGAGCTTGTTGCTACCGATATGGTGAGAGTAGACAAATATATAGACAACATATTGGTGGAATTAAGGTATGCCGGATCGAATAATGTATTTGAAAAACCTGTATACGAATCAAATACCTGTTACCTGCGAAAAGGGACAGCCGACAAGCTTTCAAAAGCAAATGAGGTACTGCGCAAGCAGGGTTATATGATAAAGGTATGGGACGGCTACAGAGCATTGAAATATCAGAAGTATATGCATGAAAATGCACCTGTGAAGGCTGTTTTTCTGGACCCGGCAAAGGGCTATTCAAATCATACCAGAGGTGCGGCTGTTGACTGTACGCTTGTAACACTTGACGGCAAGGAGCTTGACATGCCCAGTGATTTTGATGATGGGACGGCTCTGGCATACCGAACCTATGATAAGTGCACTGAGGAACAGAAGAAGAACGCTTTGATTCTTCAGAATGCCATGAAGGATGCAGGCTTTATTCCAATAAATAATGAGTGGTGGCATTTTGATGATACAGAATACAAGAGTTACGAGCCTTTAAAAGAATTTCAGGGATGAAGTGAAAGAAGAGGGAAATAGATAAGATGGAGAGATACGGTTTAGAAGAATACATAGAGCAGCTTCGGGAAAAGAACCTCCTTATGGAGCATAGCTGTACAATGGAAACAGGCATAAAGGAAATATTGAATGTTTCATATGATTCAAACAAGGTGACCAGAAATACATTGTTTGTATGTAAAGGTGCAGGGTTTAAGGAAGCATATCTGGCAGATGCCGCAGCGAAGGGAGCAATTGCCTATATAAGCGAAACACGCTATAACAGTGAAATACCCTGTATAATTGTTAATGACGTTAAAAAGGCGTTATCTCTTGCTGCATGCATTTTCTATAATAATCCCCTGCAAAAGCTTAAGCTCATAGGGATTACCGGTACAAAGGGAAAGTCCACCACAGCGTATTACGTCAAGTATATACTTGACGAATATATGAGAGAACAGGGAAAAGCTGAGGCCGGGATAATATCATCTATTGATACTATCGACGGAGTGACCAAGGAAGAGTCGCATCTCACAACACCTGAATCCCTTGAGCTATGGATGCACTTCAGCAATGCGGTAAACAGCGGAATGGAGTATATGATAATGGAGGCCTCGAGTCAGGCACTTAAATACGGCAGGCTTCACGGAATACTGTTTGATGCTGGTGTATTCCTTAATATCTCAGAGGATCACATAAGCCCTATAGAGCACAGTGATATGGAGGATTATTTATCGGCCAAGCTTACCATGTTCAGCCATTGCAGAACTGCATGCGTTAATATGGATTCGGACTATCTGCCGAGAATTCTGGCATCTGCTAAAAATGCCGAAAGGCTTGTTACCTTCGGGACTATGAATGAAAATACTGATATATACGGCTGCAATATTGGAAAGAGCGGCTTTGATACTGTTTTCAACGTGCGCTGCGATAGATTTGACCGTGAATTCGTACTGACTATGCCCGGACTTTTTAATGTAGAAAACGCCTTGGCTGCCATCGCTGTGGCAAATGTATTTAAAATACCCGAAACTCATATTTATACCGGACTTCGCAAGGCCAGATCCAGCGGAAGAATGGAAACATACGCAAACGCCAGCCATGACAGGATTGTTATTGTTGATTATGCCCATAATAAGCTTAGCTTTAGTAAGCTTTACGAAGCGGTAAAAAGCGAGTTCCCGGGAAAGAGCATATACACTGTTTTTGGATGCCCCGGAGGAAAAGCATTTCTGAGAAGAAAAGATCTGGGATATCTTGCTGGAATTCACTCCGACAGGGTGTTTTTAACAGCTGAAGACCCGGGACCTGAAGCTGTAAGGGACATAAGTGAGGATATAGCACAATACGTCAGGCAGAACAACAGCAATTGTGAGATAATCGACGACAGAGGCGAGGCAATAAAAAGGTCGATACTTACATCCAAGCCTGACACTGTTATTCTTATAACCGGAAAAGGAAATGAGACGCGTCAGAAGATCGGCAAGGAATACATTCCGGTTCCGTCTGATGTTGAATACACGGTCAAATATCTAGAGGAGTTGGATAGAGCAAGCCTATAATCGCAAATGATATATATTGACTCATGCAGGAAACAAGTAGTATTATTAGCATATGCACATAATGAACTGCATAAGGTGCATGTATTTATAACACTCGGTTCGAGAAAATTTGGTTTGCAGATAAGTTTTTTAACTCGGGATGTATGGGTGAGCAGAAAGTATGTTGAGTGCGACAACACTAATTACATATACAACATACAAGGAGCTTCAGCAGTGTGTGTTATAAATGGATAGTCAAAAAAGCATTATATATAGAGAGGTGACACTAAATGAGTGATAGCTGTAACGGATGTGAAAGCAACAGCTGCGGTTCGTGTGAATCGGGCAGCTGTGGAGAGAGGAAGCAGAGCTTTATTGAGAAAACCCATGAAATGAATAATATTAAAAAGGTAATAGGAATTGTAAGCGGAAAGGGAGGAGTCGGCAAATCGCTGGTAACCTCCATGCTTGCTGTTCAAATGCGCAGGAAGGGCTACAATGTGGGAATTTTAGATGCCGACATAACCGGGCCTTCCATACCTAAGGTTTTTGGAATTACAAAAAAGGCACAGGGAAATGAGTACGGCATTTTGCCGCAAAGGACCCATAATGATATTGGTATTATGTCTGTAAATCTTCTTTTGGACAAGGACGATGCACCTGTTATCTGGAGAGGTCCTATAATAGGCGGTACAGTTAAGCAGTTCTGGACAGATGTTATCTGGGGTGATGTAGATTATCTGTTCCTGGATATGCCGCCCGGCACGGGAGATGTAGCCCTGACAGTTTTCCAGTCAATCCCGCTGGATGGCATAGTCATTGTAACCTCACCTCAGGAGCTGGTCTCACTGATAGTTAAGAAGGCTTACAATATGGCGAAGATGATGAACATACCTATTCTTGGTATTGTGGAGAATATGAGTTATCTCAAATGCCCTGACTGCGGCAAGGAGATCAAGCTCTTCGGAGAAAGCAGGATAGATGAGACAGCGGCTGAATTAGGGCTCAAGGTGCTTGACAAGCTACCGATAGATCCTGAAGTAGCACAGCTCTGCGACAAGGGCGAAATCGAAAGGATGACAGGCGATTATTTATCTGAGACAGTCAGTTTTATAGAGAAGAGGCTGCCTGCTTCTGATGATGGAATTGTTCGCATTGCTATACCGACTGAGGGCGAAAACGTATGCTCACATTTTGGTAAATGCGGTACCTTCACAGTAGTTGAAATCGAAAATAATACAGTAAAGAGCAAAACAAGCCTTGATACAACAGGCAATCAGCATTCTCTGCTGCCAGGATTCCTTGCTGAACATGGCGTGAATATGGTTATTGCCGGAGGAATGGGTGAGGGCGCACTTCAGGGACTTATGAATAATGGCATTGATGCAATAACAGGTGTAAGCGGAAGTATTGATGAGGCTATCAGCGCATACCTAAATGGAGAGCTGGAATCCTCTGATGCCTGCTGCCCGGGACATGACCATGAGCATGAAGGTGGAGGCTGCAGCTGCGGAAAGCACTGATAAGAGCTGCAAGTGTCTTATATAAGCTACGTTATTACGTCAAATTTATGAATAAGAAATATGGAAGAACATATTAACCTGTCATTTAATAAAAGAGACTGTCTCAAAATCAGTATAAAGTCTGATCAGAGACGGTCTATTTTTATTGATAAAATATGCCTTAATCTGTAAGCACTAACTTGGTAAAAATCTATGTAAATATTATAGTATTGAGGAAAAGCTTCAAGGATAGATTAGGATTGGAGAATATCACAATAAATGATATCATTTATTATATATTATGCGGCACCACGAACTCTATTGAACTAAGGATATATTAATGTAAACTTCTCTGCTGACAGAGTGCTTAAAGAAATTGAAACTAATCTCTAAAATTTCAATATGCAAAATTAGGAGGTGCTATAATGGCTTTTGATCTAATTATTATTGGGGGCGGACCGGCTGGCTATCTTGCTGCAGAAAGAGCAGGATACGAGGGTCTTGATACGCTCCTTATAGAGAAAAGAAATATTGGTGGTGTATGCCTTAATGAGGGCTGTGTACCGTCAAAGACATTGCTTTATTCGGCAAAGCTATACAATGGCGCAGTTCATGGGGAAAAATACGGTATCACTGTGGAAAATGCAGTGCTCAACCATGAAGTTGTGGTTAAAAGAAAAGATAAGGTAGTAAAAACACTTGTAACAGGAATAAAGGCAAAGCTTAAGCAAAACAAGGTGACGCTTGTTGAAGGTATTGCACAGATAGTAGGAAGAGGAGCCGAGGGATATGAGATCAAGGTGGATGACAAGGTTTACAGCGGCCAGAGGCTTTTAATAGCTACAGGCTCTGTAGCTGTCATCCCACCCATACCTGGAGTAAAGGAAGGAATAGAGAAGGGTTATGTGCTCACCAACCGTGAGATACTTGACCTTACGGCGATTCCGGCTACGCTTGTAATAGTGGGCGGCGGAGTAATAGGACTAGAAATGGCATCCTATTTTAATACTGCCGGTAGCAAAGTAACAGTCATAGAAATGCTCGACCATATCGCCGGACCTACGGATAGGGAGATATCTGAAATTCTTATGAAGAATTATCAGAAAAAGGGCGTTGAGTTCAAGCTTGGAGCAAGGGTTATAGAGGTTAAGGAAGACGCTGTGATTTATGAGTTTGAGGGAAAGAGTTTTTCTGTTCCTGCTGAAAAGGTACTCATGAGCATAGGGAGAAGGGCTGCAACTGATGGATTCGGCCTTGAGAAGATCGGTGTTGAAACTGAGCGCGGACGGATAAAGACCGATGAGCACGGAAAGACAAACGTACCTGAGGTCTACGCTGCAGGAGATGTCAATGGAATCTCTATGCTCGCCCATACAGCCTATCGCGAGGCAGAGGTATGCATCAACAATATCCTTGGGAAGAAGGATGTTATGCGTTACAATGCAATACCCTCCGTCATATACACGAACCCTGAAGTTGCCTGTGTTGGTGAGAATGAAGAAACTGCAAAGCAGAAGGGTATAGATTACGAGGCCGTGAAGATTTCAATGAGGTATAGCGGAAGGTATGTGGCTGAAAATGAGGGCGGAGACGGTATATGCAAGGTGTTGATAGATAAGCAGCATAGGAAGCTGATTGGAGTGCAGATGATCGGAAACTACTCATCTGAGATCATTTATGGTGCAGGTCTTATGATTGAAACAGAAATGCGTGTAAATGATATAAAAGAGCTGGTTTTCCCGCATCCGACTGTCAGTGAGATAATACGTGAGGCAATATTCGAGTTCTAGAACAGATTTGAAATATTTTAGTTTTAGGTAGATATGCTATATTTACAATCAAGAGCAATGGTGAAGAGTAAGAGTTCTATAATTGTGAGGCGAGAGGGGCTCGTTGTCCCCCCGAGACTTTTATTGATATACTTTCCTGGCTTGACAGGAGAGTACATTGTCAAACCCCCGTCCCCTTGACATGTTTTGCTTATTGTTGCCTTCAAGTACAAATATATGTTGCAGATCACTAGTAAGTTTAGTGATTATTATATAAAATATATTTAGGCAGATTTAGGAAAATGCCATAGAAGAATGAAGATCAAGTTAGGAAGGTTTTTTATGCAATACAGACAAATGGGCAAGAACGGTGATATGGTTTCAATATTGGGCTATGGGTGCATGCGTTATCCACAGCTCAACGGAAGAATCGATGAGCAGCGCACTGAAAGGCAGATTATCAGTGCTATAGAGAAAGGTGTTAATTACTTTGATACAGCGTATATATATCATGGCGGCAGAAGTGAAAGCATATTGGGCGACATATTGGCAAAGGGTTACAGAGACAAGGTAAAGGTCGCAACAAAATTGCCTCTCTATAAGGTCCAGTCCCGTAAAGATATGGAGAATGTATTCGATACACAGCTTAAACGACTCCGTACTGATCATATCGACTATTATCTTCTTCATGCGCTCAATGATATGGGTGGATGGGAACGACTTAAAAATGCCGGAGTTGATGAATTTGTACAGAAGGCAAAGCAAGATGGGAGAATAGTTAATTTCGGATTCTCATTTCATGGAGACAAGGATAATTTCAAGGCTATTATTGATGATTATCCATGGGATTTTTGCCAGATACAATATAATTATATAGACGAGAATTTTCAGGCTGGCAGAGAAGGCTTGGAGTATGCGGCTTCAAAGGGCCTTGGTGTAGTGATTATGGAGCCTTTAAGGGGTGGAAGCCTAGTTGGCAGGATGCCTGATGAAATAAATAAAATATGGAATTCAGCAGATGTGAGAAGGAATGCTCCAGACTGGGCTTTCCGGTGGCTTTGGAATCAACCGGGTGTGACGGTCGTGCTCTCAGGGATGAATGAGGAGTCTCATATAGAAGAGAATATAAGGCTTGCAGACGAGATTCGTCCAAATTCACTTACGAAAAAAGAACTTGAGCTATATGAAAGGGTAAAAAATGAATATTACCGGCTGATGAAGGTGGGATGCACCGGCTGCAGCTACTGTATGCCATGCCCTGCAGGAGTCAATATACCATTTTGCTTTAGCTATTATAATGCCAGGCACTTTTTTAATGCCAGGTATGCAAAATGGCAATATATTGGATTCGCCGGAGGCTTGATGGGCGGAAGGCCGTCATATGCTTCGCTTTGTAAGGATTGCGGTAAATGTGAGAAGGTATGCCCGCAGCATTTGCCTGTAAGGCAGAAGCTTAAAGAAGTGGCCGCAGATATGGAGCCGCGAGCATTGAAACCGGTAGCATGGATGGTGCGGAAGTTCTTTTCAGCAAGGGGTAAAAAGAATAAGGGTTAATGCTAGGGAAAATTCCACTTACTTGGCTTGTTTTCACTGCAAAAGGTACAATTTCGGGAGGTACTCTTGGTCAGACATGGAAACGTATTTATGGTGAGTTTATGCCTCAAAGCGAATACAAACAGATGGATTTACCCACTATTGAGAAATACGTTGAGTGGGATGAAGCCGCAGATGCTTGTCATGTTGACATTTTTATACCTGTTCACAAATAGTGTGCTCACTTTTACTGGCGGCTTTTGCCGTCTTTTCCATTTTTTATATTTACATTTAATGGTTCGAAGCTTATTTGCTTCTTGTTCATATTTATTTTGTGGGGAACGAGAGGCGAGCGCAGAGCAAAACATATTAAAAAAAGTACCTTTATTTATAAATTATTGTATAATATTTATATTATTAGAAGTTAGGACATGTACGGTAAATGTGTCCGACTATGAAAGAATAAACGGAGGTTGGGAGTATGAGCATAGTAAAGAAGCATTTTGGAAATCTGCAGGATGGATCGCAGGTTGACTTATTCACACTGACTAATTCCAATAATATGAAGGTGGGAATTCTCAATTATGGAGGAACTGTTGTTTCAATAGAGGTTCCTGATAAAAACGGTAAGTTTGATGATGTTGCGCTGGGCTATGATACAATTGAAAAGTATTGTAAAAATACCTGCTATTTTGGTGCTCTCATAGGAAGACATGGTAACAGAATAGAAGATTCCAAATTCGAACTCAATGGCAAGGTGTACAATCTGGCGGTAAATGATGGGAAAAACCATCTCCACGGCGGTATCAAGGGATTTGACAAGGTTATCTGGAAGGCTGAACCATCCACTGACGGCAAATCGCTCAAGCTTACCTATACAAGCCCTGACGGAGAAGAAAACTATCCCGGAAATCTTGATGTTACAGTCACATACTCCCTCACAGATGAAAATGAACTGAAATTAGATTATTTCGCTGTTTCAGATAAGGATACAGTTATTAATCTTACAAATCATACTTATTTCAATCTGGCAGGACATGCTTCAGGGGATGTGTTAAAGCATCAGATGATGATCAATGCTGATAAATTTACTGTTATAAATAATGAAGGCATTCCTACAGGAGAGATACGTGACGTAAAGGGAACTCCACTGGATTTCACTGAATTGACCGAAATAGGCGTGGGAATAGACAGCACCTACGAGCAGATGATATGCGGAAAAGGCTATGATCACAACTGGGTACTCAAGGTCAGCGGCAAAAAGCCCGAAAAGGCTGCTGAGGTATATTGCAGTGAAACAGGCCGCCTTATGGAAGTGTTTACAACAAAGCCGGGCGTTCAATTCTACTCAGGCAATTTTGTTACAAAGCACGAGGGAAAGAATGGAGCTATTTATGGTAAGAGAGGCGGCTTATGCCTTGAGACTCAGTTCTTCCCCAATGCAATGAAGCATAAGAATTTCCCGTCACCAATACTAAAGGCCGGTGAGGAATATAAGTACACTACGATATACAAGTTCTCAACTGTAAAATAGTATAATAATACTCGAATGAATGAAGCCGGGCTGTGGCTGTATCAGTACAGCAGCCTGGCTTTAATTATACAGATGTTAGGACATTTTTTAAAGCTCTTAAGCAATTGGACAGTGTTCGGTTGAAAATTCAACATAGGCAAGAGTGTTCTTGATAAAATAGTATACAAAGAGTATTCTTAACTATATCTTTGATGAAGCTTTACGATATCACATGATGTAAAATGGCAGTGAGCGTTATTCACTGACAGATCTGTCCGAAAATCGCCGATTATGTGTCTGATACTTGGAGGCGGATATTCCAAGCCCGGATATGACACCGATTGTGATATACAGTATTAAAAAGTTTTGGCTGTAAATAGCCGTATAGCCGAAATGGAGGTGAGCAAGACTGGAAAGACATCAAACCCAGGCTTGCCGGTATGGTGAATGTTATATAGAAAAGGAGAGCATTCTATGAGTAGTATAGACAAACTCATACAAAAGCGGCTATTTGAGCTACAGGACTTGAAATACCATGACTTTCAGTGTAAGCTTATGCCGACGGTCGATCCGGAAACGGTCATTGGTGTGCGAACGCCGGAGCTGCGAAAGCTGGCAAAGGAGCTGTCAAAAATGCCGGAGTCGGCAGAGTTCCTGAAGCTACTGCCGCATAAGTATTATGAAGAAAATAACCTTCACGGCTTCCTTATAGAGATGATCAAGGATTATGATCGGTGTGTTGCTTCTTTGGACGCCTTCCTCCCGTATGTGGACAACTGGGCTACATGCGATATGATGTGCCCTAAGGTGTTAGGCAGGCATCAACAGGAGCTTTTGGAGCATATAAAGATATGGCTTGCGGCTGATCATACATATACTATACGTTTTGGTCTGGGGATGCTGATGAGCTTTTATTTAAATGATAATTTCAAGCCTGATTATTTAGAGCTTGCTGCTGAGATTACGAGCAGTGAATATTATGTTAATATGATGATAGCTTGGTATTTTGCCACTGCGCTTACTAAGCAGTATAGCGCCACGCTGCCATATATTGAGCAGCATCGTCTGGACAAGTGGGTACATAATAAGGCTATACAGAAGTCAATCGAAAGCAGATGTATTTCAGAGGAGCAGAAGGCTTATCTGAGATCCCTGAAGGATAAGGCGTAGTCCTATTGCTTTAACAGCCGGTTCGATATATCTATGACCTTGATTCACTCATACCGGTAATCATCATAGCGTGTATGAACATTAATAATCTTGGGTGAGGTTGCTTTTTAGGTGGAATGCAGTTAGGATGAAAATGTGTAAATAGTTGAATATCAGATGCATGAAATAGATGAGAGAAAAACGTATGCATCATTTGAATGGCAAACGTATGAAATTTTGGAGCATGCGAACATCTGAGACAATAGAGACTTTTGACACATTGTATGATTTATTTAACCTGGTATTAATTAAAATTGAAAGAATAGCGAGGTGTTATATCTGTCATGAATTCAATAACAATACAATGGCTTGGACATGCATGCTTTAAGGTCTGCAAGGGGGATTATTCAATCGTCCTGGACCCATACGAAGATGGAACAGTTCCGGGCCTTGAAGAGTTGAGAGTTGCTGCTGATGAAGTAATCTGCAGTCATGAACATAGCGATCACAATGCAGTTAGCTGTGTCAGCCTACCTGCTGAAAGACGTGGAAGTCCCTTTACTATTACAAAGCTGCATAGCTTTCATGATGAGAGCTTTGGAAAAGAACGTGGTAAAAATGATATCGCAATATTAGAGACTGATGGGATCCGTATTGCTCATATGGGCGATATGGGTTGCATCCCGGACGAAGACCAGCTTGGGAAGCTGACTCGCCTTGATGCCATAATGGTACCTATCGGTGGTTTTTACACTATGGAGCCGGCTCTTGTAAGGGAATTTATTCGGAGAACAGAACCGGCTGTGGTGATTCCAATGCACTATAGGAATGATAACTTCGGCTTTTCTGTGATAGGTACACTTGAGGACTTTTTGCGCAGTGACGATTGCGTACGGTATTATGACAGCGATACAGTGACAATTTCCGAGAAGCCTGAAAAACAGATCGCAGTGCTGAAGTATAAGCCATAGCTTATTTCTTCTTCTCTTTTGATCTCTTATCGTTTATGATATCCATGTGCTCTGCTGTTATGAGTGTGACACCATTTTCACGTGCCCACTCAAACAGCCTCTGAGTGCTGTTGGCAAAAAGATACGCGGCACATTCAACAGCTTTGAGCATGCTTCGTCGCCCAATCGTGCAGTATAATATTGCGTTATTATGATAAAAAAGCCTGCAGAAGCGTTATGCTTAGCTAAGCTGTCCTTTAGTATTCTATTATATTTATCTGCAAATTTATAGATGCGTTCATAACAAATGTTTAGTTTCGGTTTTATGTTAAGATTAGCGTTCTTAAGTCACAGAAAAGGGCACAAAATAAAAGATTATGGTTGGGTATAACTGCAGATTTACATAAGATTTCGTTATAAGACAGTTAGTAATAATGTATCAATTCAATTTTGATGTAGGATAACGTGTGGTTCTTGATATAAATGAAATTATTTAGTGGAACAAAATATAAAAATTATAGTCAAATAAGTAAAATTGTTATTGGCTGGGGACATAGCCAAGGCTTAATTTCAGTCAAATGGTTTCATATTATACTGAAAAACTGCCAAAGCTAATTATGTCAAGTAGTCAAATACTGTGTTGGTTCTAATGAATTAAATATAAAAATCAAACAGGAGGAAGTTATGAAAGTATTAAGAAAAACATTGGTCAGTATTCTGATAATATCGGTAATGTTATTAATGTCAGCAGCCGCCTTTGCAGTACCTGAAGGTTTTACTGATGCATCGAAGGAAAAGTATATATTACAGCCGGTAAATGGCATGACTTATAATGACCTTTCCGCTGATTGGTATAAGTCTTCTGTAGAGAAATACGGGTACCATGAGATATTCAATAAAGACGGACATTTCAGCCCAAACAAAGCAATAACTCGCATGGAATTTGCAAGACTGCTTCATAAAGCTTTGAAAATAAATATTAACTATTTTGCACCGACAGACATAGCAGAATATTTTTCTGATGTAACAAACAATGTTGATGGCGCGAGCAAGCTTTATGATCTTGTCACTGCCGGAATCATTGAAGAAAAGGGCAGCTTTAAGCCTGACGGAGAGCTTAGCCGAGAAGACATGATCCATTATATTATCAATGGACTTAAGTATGTCACAGATGGACAATACGCTTTAATTAAAATGATGCCTGCACCGTTTGATGATGATGCATCGATCAAAGCTGAATATAAAAATGACATTATTGAGGCTGTGCTTCTGAAGCTGGTAAATGGCAGAGGAGACAATAGGCTATACCCCAAGGAAAGTGCAACCCGTGCTGAAGCAGTTGTCATTATGGACCGATTGGTAGAGCTGAAAGCTACACTCGTTCCTGATGTAAAAGTAACATCATCTGCAGCAGAGGAAAACAGTATGCTTAAAATGAAGCTCACTATTGAAAACACCGGGGATACCGCGGTGACGATCAATCACAGTTCCGGTCAAAAATTTGATTTCCAAGTGCTAGGTAATAATGATGAAGTGTTATATACATGGTCAGCTGATAAATTATTTACCATGGCGTTGACAGCCACCAGTATCGCAGCAGGAGAAAAGGTAGAATTCACAGCTGAGCTTGATAGCGCAGCATACGGATTGATAAAGGGCAAGGCTGCTTTTGTTAAAGCATACATCACCGGCTCATCTGATGATTTTGCTATTGCAGCTGAAGGTTATGTAGTGGCAATTAAATAGAGGATAATTACATAAACTGTGCAAATATGCTTGCACCTATGACTGTGAGTAAGCCTGAAACCACAATGGACAGGCTACTCATAGCGCCCTCAACCTCACCGAGCTCAATTGCTTTTGCAGTACCGATGGCATGAGAAGATGTACCGATAGCTATGCCCCTTGCAACCGGGTCTGTAATATGAAATAGCTTTAGAACGCTTTCGGCTATCACGTTTCCAAGGACTCCCGTTATGATTATAATAGCAGCTGTGAGAGCGACATAGCCACCAAGCTCATCTGTGACACCCATCCCAATAGCTGTAGTGATGGATTTTGGCAGAAGGGTTACATAAGCTCTATGGTCAAGATTGAACAGAAGCGCGAGCAGAAACACGCTCACAAGGCTTGTGAACACACCGCCTGCGATGCCGAACAATACAGCTTTACAATTCTTTTTTAATAGCTCAAACTGTTCATAAAGAGGGACAGCAAAACAAACTGTCGCCGGTGTTAGAAGGTAACTTATGTACTTTGTACCATAGCTGTATTTTTCATATTCCACACCGAAAATAAGCAATACTGCTATTGTTATGATGATAGCAATCAGCAGCGGATTAAAAATGGCAAGTCTGAATTTCTTCTTTAGCAGTGTGCCTATTCCATAGGAAAACAGGCTGATTAAAACTCCAAAAAATACAGAGTCTGCGAAAAACTCACTCATGTTCCATCCCCCTGTTCTTTCTATTTCGGCATATTAACGCCTGCGTGATTTTACCGGATACGATCATAACCATAATGGTTGTTACTATGGTGATAATTAAATATTGAAGCCATGCCGGACGCAATATATCCCAGGAATTCATAAGACCGACTGCTGCCGGAATAAACATTATAGGCATGATCTCAATGAGAAATGCGCTGGTTTCCTTAACAGCATTTAAAGGGATTATTTTAAGCTCCAGAGCTATAAATAAAATAACCATGCCGTAAATGCTTGCAGGGATAGGAAGCGGAATCAGCTCATTTAATGTTTCTCCCACAAATGAGATTAATAAAATAATAGTAAATTGTTTTATGTACTTCAAAAGGTTACCTTCCTTTGTTATCGCCTGTTGTAAATTTACTGTAGCACATTTTTCTTCAAGCTTCAACCATCTTGCTCAAGCTCGCAGAATTACCGCGAGGACGTACAAAGGCCCGGTGAAATGATAGGTCATAATGATGATTTATAGGAGTAGCAGAATATGGCTTTATTCTGGCCACAATGCCAGACTGATTCAGTTAGCCGGATTAACGCAGCCTAAAGCAGCTTCTAAGACTCCCATAGCCTGAAAGCGCTGTATGTGTATCAATGAAGATAACAGGTCTGACACCGGCAGCCTCTTTAGCATCCCGAAAGTATATTTTGCCATCAGGGTAAACGCAGCGAACCATGTTACTGTTGTTGTAATATGGTGTATCCAGCCAGTATCGTGTATTTAGTGAAATGCTCCGGCCTACGGCAGCCAAAGAAGCTATGTCCTCAATTCCGGGCAGGCTGACCAGATCGTACTCGGTATACTGGTAGGCCTGACTGTGATTTATCGCACTGACCTCAGCCAGATGGCTGCAAAAGAAATCGCGATTGCCGCTTGTGGCAAGATGTTTGTGGCTGTTGGATAGAATAATAGGATGTGCTGCATTTATTAGGCTTTCAAGTTCTTGGTCAGTAAAACAGGATAAAAAGCTTGTGTTAAGCCATTTTCTCAGACTGCTGATGCTCCAGTAGTTTTCGTTAGAATAGGAGAACTGTGACAGCATAATTGCTTCAGTACAAAGCAGCTGTGCCGAGCCATTCTCTGCAGACAACACTTGCCAAAGGAGAGGCTGTCCGCAATATGAGCCTATTTCAATATATGCACCCGGCTCAAGTGACGTGTGGTTGTCCATTTTGTGTATAAAATTCACGAAAGTATTGCTGAGGTATGGAAGAATAAGTACTGTCAACAATACTGTTGTAATTACATTCAAAGTAATTCTTTTGTTCATGCTTAAACCATTTTTTTTAAATTGGCCCATAGCACTTTCTTTACTATCTTTTTTGGACCTGGAACCAATTGCGGTAATCAACACAGCAATGAAGCCTGCGTCAATTATCTGCTCAAATGCAAGCATGTGCTTTGCCAGGTCTCCATAACCATTACTTATAAAGGGTGTTGCCAAAGTGTAAAATGAAAATAACCAAAAGGCAGACAAAAAAATCATGCATGGAACGACTGCCTTGTTCCACAGTAAAATAATCAGCATAATTGAAAATGCTATTAATACGGCAATGTTACCGGCTGTAGTATCAAAGCCCCAAAAGCCTCGTATTGTATTCCATAGTGAAAAGCGTGATGATAATGTGAACCGGGAATAGGAGCTATCATAATTTGATAGATAATATGGTCTGATCATTCCGCTGTGGTGAAAGGACTGCCTTATAGCTTTCCAAAAAAGACAAGGATGACGAAGATATAAGGACAACAGCTGAAGCTTTGAAACCCTTGCAATGTTATCAAGGTAGCTATTCTTAGAAACTGTATGTGAAACGGCAGTATCTGAAGCAGTAGTGTCTGATACAGCGGTGTTTGAAGCAGCGGTGTTTGAAGCGGCAGTATCTGAAGCAGCGGTGTTTGAGGTAATGGTATTTGAAGGAGCAGTATCTGAAGTAACTATATCCGGAACACTCACAGTATAAGCGTTTGTTCCTGATAATTCTACCATTTCAGTATCTAATCCCAGTTCTTTCAAATATTCAGCAGCGGTTACTGTATCTGTATCCATCAGTGCGCCATAAAATATTGCATTATAGGTAGTGTCATAGCTCATCCATGATGGAATACTGCTATAAACTGCAATTAGTATTACCAGTACGAAGGCTGAAGCAGCAATTGGCCATTTTTTCCTCGAATGGTACCACAATATAGCTTCAAGCCCTAAACAGAGGAATATTGCAGCAGGAATATTAGCAAATTTTGTCCAACCGTAAACGAGACACGAAAAAGCGATAATAAGTGAGTCAGTTGCTAAACTGGATTTCTTAAAGATTACGTCACCTTTTCCTGAGCGTGTTTCTGAGCCTACGGCTGACTTGGGTGCTAAGTCTGTTACATGATAGTCTGTGGTGCTTATTCCAGAGTTCATCAATGACTGGTCCTCTAGGCCTGATGATTGATAGTCTGTGGTGCTTATACTTGAGTCTAATCTTGAGTCGGCCGCTATATTTTCCACTTTATGTAACATCCATGTCATTATGCGAATAGCCACACCTGCAATTAGTACGAAGGATATTATTTGCAGTGCCTCTCCATAAAATGAGTTAAAATAGGTTACATACCCCACATCACACAGCACGATTATTATTATCAGCTTTCCAATCAGATCAACCCACCATTTGCTCAGTCTTATCTGCGCAAATAGATATGACAGTACTGCAGCATAGCATAAGGAATACATTATTCCGAGCACCTTCAGACGGTATAAGGACGTAGCTGCGCCTGTAAGTCTGTTGATCAGCAGATTGATTATTACGGAGATGCGTACAAAAGCTACTTGAATTGACGGATAAGTGATATAGCCGGACTTGTCGAAAAGAATATGGAAGGTGTCCCGGAGAAATCCATTACCGGGCAAATTGATTATATAGCTGGGTATATAGACAAAGCTTTTATCCATAGTTTCAAAGGAAAGTGATGAAGCTGACATAACACGTTTAAAATCACCGTTATCAGAAAGACCTATTTCACTACCTAGAAACAAAATGGTTAAGATAAGTACAAATGAAAGAAAGCCAAGCAGGTAGTACTGGTATTTTCTGTAGATGTTTTCAATGGTTGTTCCCGTCAATCCTGTTATCTCCTTTAATTTTCATTAAAGTCACCGCCAAGTGTGTGCACGCAAAAGCAGTCTTTATTCACGTACTAAGGTAGTCACGTGCTTACACACGGAAGCTGTTTTTTATCCAAATACTGAGGCTGTCACGTGCTTATACACGGAAGCTGTCTTTTATCCACATACTATGGCAGTCACATGCTTGCACGCGGAGGGCCTCTTTTATCCACATACTAAGGCAGCTATTCGCTTATCAGCGTGAGTGCCCTCTATCCACGTGCAGAGCTTATATTTGTTTGGCGACAAAGCCATCTTCATTAGCTTTCCCCAAAAAGCTAAATTATGTATAATAGAAGGAGTTATTGAAATAATATTTCGATAATACTGCTTATTTTTATGCCATGCTTTTGACAGGTAAAAAACCGGAAGGCACATAACCGGTGGCTCTGCTTAAACTAAGGCAGGAGCGGAAGGCACATAAAGGCTGTTCTGAATTTACCAAGGCAGAGGTTGAAGGTGTCAAAGGGGTGAGTCTCTACATATTGAAGCTTGACAGAGAATTTTATATAAGGCCCGGCCTTGTGGTGGCTAAAGAACTGATCGGAAAGCAATTAGTTCACAATACTGCCGAAGGAACTACAAAGGGGATCATAGTTGAAACAGAAGCGTATATAGGCCCCGGAGATGCGGCTGCACACTCATATAAGGGCAGGAGGACACAGCGTACGGCTATTATGTATGGAAGCGGAGGCTATGCTTATGTTTATACTATTTATGGGCTTCATTACTGCATGAACGTTGTGGCTAACAGGGAGGAATGCCCCGAAGCTATTCTGATAAGAGCATTGCAGCCTACTGCAGGATTGGATATTATGAGAAATAGAAGGGCAACGCATAAGGACATTGAGCTATGCAAGGGACCCGGAAGATTATGCAGTGCAATGGGTATTACAATGGGTGATTACGGAAAGGACTTGTGTGCGGACACTCTGTATATAGAGACGCAGGACAATATATCAATAGAGGTCGTGACAACCAAGAGGATCAACATTGATTATTCCGGTGAAGCTGCAGATTATCCATGGAGATTTATTTGCAGAGGAAGCAGGTATCTTTCTGTTCCGCCAAGAAAATAAGTGCTGCTGGGAAGCTATAGAAATATTGTCGTTTATGTGCTATTATACTAGTAAAAGGATAAGTAGTAATCAGATTTTTGGCAGAAGTTACCTTGTAATTGGATTATTAAGGAGAGCAGAAACGATATGAATATTCTGGTTACACTAAACTCAAATTATCTTAGGCCTCTGAGGGTTATGCTGAAATCCTTGTTCTTTAATAATCCCGGGGAGAGCTTTACTATATATGTAATGCATTCCAGTCTGGGGCAGTATGAAATAAATGAACTTTCAGCTTTTACTGCAGAAAACGGAAGTAAGCTTGAGAGCCTGAGGGTGGATGAAAGCTGTTTTGCAGATGCACCTATACTGCTGCACTATACAAAGGAGATGTATTTCAGACTTCTTGCATATAAATTTCTTCCTCAGAAGCTCGATCGTATATTATACCTTGATCCGGATATACTCGTCATTAATGAAATCAAGGAACTTTATGAGACAGACATAGAGGGTTACCTTTATGCTGCTGCATATCACAATATTGTTTCTGTAAAAGAGATAAACAAGCTGAGGCTATATCCATACGAGATCAGTGCATATTACAACTCCGGTGTGCTTCTTATGAATCTTGAACTCCAGCGAACACAGGTCAATGAAAAAGAAATCTTTGATTTTGTTGAGGAAAATCGTAAAAAGCTTATAATGCCTGATCAGGATGTTTTAAATGCCCTCTATGCTCAGAGAATTAAAAGCCTGGATGAAAAGCTCTATAATTATGATGCACGCTACTACAGCTATTATAGGCTTACCTCCAACGGCTTTTTTGATATGGATCAGATAATTAACCATACGGTAATACTGCATTTTTGCGGTAAAAGAAAGCCCTGGCATAAGGGATATACCGGCAAATTTTACTCACTATACAAGCATTATGAGAAGCAGGCCTTTAGTAAAACTCTATAAACCAATGAAAGGTGTTATGAAAACAGGTTATCAGCAGCCCTGATCAAATAGATGATTGTTAATTCAAGAACAGTCATTATGTCATTATATAATGGTCAAAATGATTCATGAAGGCAGGTAATTTATATGCAAAAAAGTCAAATTATTGAGAAAGTTAAATATTGGCTGCTCTTGAATCTGGGTATTCTTCTGCTTACATTTGGGGTATACTTTTTTAAGGCCCCAAACGGCTTTGCAACCGGAGGCGTAAGCGGCTTATCGATCATCTTGTTTAGAGCTCTGCCCTACTTCACCCAGGCAGAATATATGACAATAATCAATGTTATTCTGCTTGTTGTAGGTATAATTGTTTTGGGTAAGGGGTGCGGAATTATGACTATATACTGCACTCTTTTGTTCTCTGTAGAAACAAGGCTTCTTGAGCTTATAATCCCCCTAAATGGCCCATTAACAAATCAACCGTTTATGGAGCTGACATATGCTATCCTTCTCACAGGTGTTGGTTCTGCGATAATATTTAATTGCAATGCATCCTCCGGTGGAACTGATATTGCAGCACTTATATTAAAAAAATATTCTAATCTTGATGTCGGCAAATCACTGCTCGTTTCTGATTCTCTTATTGCCATTTCAACCTTCTTTGTTTTTGGCATTCAATCCTGCTTGTTTTCAGTTCTTGGTTTGTTTATAAAGGCGTTCCTAATAGACAACGTTATTGAAAGTATTAATCTGTGCAAGTCGTTTACTATAATCACTACTAAGCCTGAGAAAATATCTGATTATATAATGAATACACTGCATCACGGAGTTACGGCGTATACCGGTTTGGGCGAATTTACCCATGAACCCAAGACAGTTCTTATGACTGTATGTAAAAGGATCAATGCCGCAAAGCTGAAGCATATAATAAAGGAGATTGATCCTAACGCCTTCGTTATTGTCACAAATTCCAGCGAAATAATAGGAAGAGGCTTCCGTGGAGTGTAGAGCCGCAGGTCTGTCAAGATCTTAACACAGGATATCTGTAGCTAATTGCTTTGAAAAAACTATGTTCAGATATGCTACTATGGGCCATTTTTTCTATAAAATTACAACGCATTGAAAAGTGTCAATAGAAAGAACTGAATAGAAACTGTATAATTAACATTATATATTAGTAAATTTTGCATACAATTCAAAATAATGATTTTTAGGAAGGACAAAATTATGAATGATGGAGCATTTTTCACGAATCAATACACTAATTTATTTGCTCAGATTGGAATCTCTCAAGAAAAGATAGATATGAGGATTAATGAAACCTTTGAAACGATGTTCTTTGATCCCGAGGAACGTATTTACTTTGAAAAGGGCAATGATATGGGATATATGCTGGACACCGGAAATATGGATGCCCGTACTGAGGGAATGAGCTATGGAATGATGATGGCGGTTCAAATGGACAGAAAGGATATTTTTGATCGTTTGTGGCTTTTTTCAAAAACATATATGTACCAAAGCAAAGGGAAATACCAGGGCTATTTTGCCTGGTCTGTTTCTCCTGAAGGAGTAAAAAATGCAGAAGGCCCGGCACCTGATGGCGAGGAATACTACGCTATGGCTCTTTTCTTTGCCGGCAAAAGATGGGGTGACGGCGCTGAACCATTCAATTACAGTGTTCAGGCAAGAGACATTCTTCGCCATTGTATTCATCAATCTGAGATAGTTAAAAAAGGAAGCCCCATGTGGGATAGTACCAATCATTATATTAAATTTGTTCCTGAGACTCCGTTTTCTGACCCATCATACCATCTGCCCCATTTTTATGAGCTGTTTGCACTACTGGCAGATGAACAGGACAGGGAGTTTTGGAAAATAGCTGCAGAAGAAAGCCGTAAGTATCTACATAAGGTATGTGACCCGATTACAGGCTTATCACCTGAGCTTTCGGAATTTGACGGCTCGCCTTCCAGGCATCCTGACAGAAGCCATTATTTTTCTGACGCATATCGTGTGGTTATGAATATCGGACTTGATGTCTCATGGTTCAACAGAGATGAAAAGTTAGTGGCTATTGCCGATAAGCTGCAGGCCTTTTTCAGCGAAAAAACCAGGCTCGGTGAATACACTACATATACACTGAAGGGCGAGTCGATCAACGGGCCGGTTTTACACCCATATGCAATAATTGCGACAAATGCAGCAGGCTCTCTTGCAGCAAAGGGTAAATATCGTATGGATTGGGTCAAAAATTTGTGGGAGCTGCCGCTTAGAAAGGGCGACCGAAGATACTATGACAACTGTTTATATTTCTTCTGCATGCTGATGCTTGCAGGGCAATATAAAATATATATATAAAGAAGAAAATTTTCCTACAACCGAAAATTTCTTTGAACCAAAATGTTTTAATGGAAAATATAGCTGGCAAGTGTTTTACAGTATATTGTTTGTATGGGCCACAGTGTAATACCTTTATTTGCATAAAATAATAACAGCATAATACATAGGCTGCGGTTATTATATAGGTCAATATATTGTGCTATGTAGCTTACATGATACATAGCACAATATCCACTTTGTTTATTTACATTTATATTGGGACTTAAATGTAAATTGAATACATATGTGAGGTTGGTTTGTTATGTATACTAAATCTAGCGGAGCCGACGGTTATATGTTTCATCTTAAGCAAGGAATGCTACTTGGAGCTGCAACAGCGGCTACTCAGATTGAGGGCGGTGAATGCAGTCATAACTGGAATGACTGGTATCACAAGGGGAAAATTAAGGATGGGTCGGACCCGGCGCACACCACTGAACACTACAGGCTATGGCGTGCGGATGCCGACCTGATATCCTCTATGGGACTTAAGGTATACCGCTTCGGAGTGGAATGGTCACGCCTTTGTCCTGCTGAAGGTACAATTGATGAAGCTGTTGTTGTACACTATCGTGAGGAAATGAAGTATCTGCGTAATAAGGGAATATCCCTTTTGCTAACTATTCATCATTTTACAAATCCTATGTGGTTCGAGAAAAAGGGCGGCTTTACAAAATCCGAAAATATTAAATATTATCTTGAACTCGTATCTCTTATAGTCCGTTCGTTTGGAGATATTGTGTCAGAATATATAACGATCAACGAGCCCAACGTCTATGCTGTAAATTCCTTCTACCTCGGAGAATGGCCTCCGGCAGAAAAGTCAATGAAGCAAACAATAGCAGTTATGTCAAATATGGCTGTGTGCCATATTGAAGCGTATAAGCTGATACACAAAATGCGCAGTGAGAGGGGTTTTGATGACACAAAGGTAAGCTTTGCGAATCACCTTCGTGTATTTGAGCCTGCAAATAGAAAAAATCCAAGGCATGTCATCTGCTCAAGAGCACTTGAATACTTGTTCCAGGGTGCCCTCTCAAAAGCCATGTACCTTGGTAGGTTCCAATTCCCGCTTAAAGCACCCTGGCCGGTTAATCGAGGAGAATACTGCGACTTTGTTGCTATAAACTATTACACACGGTCAACGGTTTTTGGATTTAGTAACGGAGTGAAGAAAGATGCGCCCAAAAATGATCTTGGATGGGAGATCTATCCGGAGGGGATCATAAGCTGTGTAAAGAAGATATACAGCCTGATAAAGAGGCCTGTATATATTACTGAAAACGGCACATGCGATAATAATGATAGCTTTAGATGCAGGTACTTATATGATCACCTTAAGCTTCTCAGCGAGACTGATTTGCCGGTGGAGAGGTATTATCACTGGTGCTTCTGCGACAATTTCGAGTGGAATGAGGGGGAAAGTGCCAGATTTGGCATTGTACATACGGATTATGAAACAGAGGCCAGAACTGTCAAGAGCTCAGGTGAGTTTTATTCTGCTGTGATACGAGCTGCCGGTGTAACGACCGAAACCTTTGATAAATATGTAAAGGATCAGGAATATCATTATTAATTGTGAGCAAAAAAGAGTATTTTCACTAATTAAGAGTAGATTCTGTATCGGCAAAGGAAATATTAGTTAATACTAGATGATACAAATGATAAAACCAAAAGAGGTAAATCGGGAGGTGATCAAGCTGACCCTTGCATCAATGAAATGATAGGCGTAGGATACTATATTGTTTGGGACATTGTAAATCACCACCTTCGGGAATTAGGGCAGATGTCAAAAGCTTGCTGATAGGATCAGATGACTTGAAGCAAAGCTGCTGTTAAAAGTAATTTGGACATCTAAAGCTAAAGGAGATATTACTATGATTACTGTAAAGAACAATGTATTTAGATTGGATACGGACAATACGTCATACATTTTCAGAATTACTAAATACGGCCATTTGGAGCATGTACACTACGGAACTCGGCTAAATGATATGGACTTGCCTGATACTGTGGCTCAGAAGCAGACTGCCGTCATTGGTACCAGTATAGCCTATGATGAATCAGATGATTTGTACAGCCTGGATAATATGTGCCTTGAATGGTCGGATAACGGCCGCGGAGATTTCCGGCAAAGTCCAACTGAGCTTAAGATGCCGGATAGATCATTTGTTAGTGATTTTATATATGAAGCCTACAGTATCACTGAGGAAAGTGTTCCAATGAACACCCTTCCAACAGCCTATGGAGGCAAAACTCTTGAAATAACCATGCGGGACACCTCCTGCAGCGTCAGCCTGAAGCTTTACTACACTGTTTATGAAAAAGCCAACGTTATAACGAGGCGTGCCGTCCTTACAAATGAAGCAGGAAGTGAACTTATTATACGCCGGCTTATGAGTATGCTTGTAGACCTTCCAGATGAGGGCTTCCGTATGCTTACTCTGGATGGAGGCTGGATCAAGGAGGCTCATGTCCATGAACGGCCGGTCCAATATGGAATAACAGTAAATTCATCTACCACTGGTGCAAGCAGCAACCGACATAACCCGGGGTTCATGCTGGCTGAGGCAGGAGCATCCGAGGATAATGGAAATGTATACGGCTTTAACCTCATATACAGCGGCAATCATTACAGCGCTGTTGAAAAGAACGGGCGTGATTTTGTACGTGTAACTACTGGCATCAACCCGCACTGCTTCGAGTGGAGACTTGGAGAGGGTGAAAGCTTTGAAACTCCTGAAGCGGTAATGACCTTCAGCTCCTTTGGCTTCAACTGTATGAGCCATAATATGCATATGTTTGTGAATGACCATGTTGTGCGAGGCAGCTGGAAAAACCGCGAACGTCCTGTGCTGTTCAACAACTGGGAGGGAACGTTCTTTGACTTTAATGAAGGCAAGCTTATCCAGCTGGCAAAGGACGCGAAAAAGCTTGGAGCCGAGCTGTTTGTCCTTGACGACGGGTGGTTTGGCGAAAGGGACAATGATAAGGCAGGATTAGGCGACTATTATATCAATCAGAAAAAGTTCCCTCACGGCATGAAGCATTTCTCGGATAGGATTCGTGAGCTTGGTCTTGATTTTGGTTTATGGTTTGAGCCCGAAATGGTCAATCCGGACAGCAAGCTATTCCGTGCACATCCTGAATTTGCTGTAAGGCATCCGGACAAGAAGCCTGTCTTTGGCAGAAATCAGCTTGTTCTGGATCTGTGCAATAGTGCTGTGCGGGATTATATAGTAGACAATGTGGGAGCATTACTTGATGAAGCCGGTATAAGCTATGTCAAATGGGATATGAACCGCAGTATTGCAGAGGGGTACTCTCCTACGCTTACTGATCAGGGCGAATTCTACCACCGTTACATAATGGGGCTTTACGATGTGCTTTCCAGAATATTCGGACCTCGTCCCGAAATACTGCTTGAGAGCTGCTCCAGTGGAGGCAATCGCTTTGACCTTGGTATGCTTTGCTTCAGCCAACAAATATGGTGCTCTGACGACACTGATCCGATTGAAAGGCTAAAAATTCAGACCGGGCTTTCATACCTGTATCCTCTATCGACAATGGGTGCTCATGTTTCACAATCGCCAAGTCAGCAGACACTGCGTGATACAGCTCTGTCAACCAGATTCAATACTGCCTGCTTCGGCTGCCTTGGGTACGAGCTGGACCTGAAATACCTCTCAAGTGAGGAGCGAAAGGACATAACAGAGCAAATCGAGTTTTATAAGAAGCATAGGCGCCTGTTTCAATACGGGACCTTCTCGCGCCTGGAAACCGGCAAATATAATAAAACTGCCTGGCAGTGTGTTGGAGACAATGGCAATTCAGCTATCGCGGGATTATTCCAGACTATATTTGAAGCTGCCCAAAGCAATGACAGGCTGAAGGTGATAGGACTTAACGATGGGATGTATAATGTGGAGACCAGAGCGCAGCGCTTGTATATTGAACGCTTCGGCGGACTTGTGAAGCACTTGCTGCCTGTTGAGCTTAACCCCGATGGTATTGTACTGCGAACAGTCAACCGTCATTACAGCATGACAGACTGTGTAGAAAAGTACAAATGCTCAGCAGATGCGCTTCAGGCGGGTATTCCGCTTTGCAGCCAGTTTATGGGCTCAGGTTATAATGAGAAAATTCGCATGCTTGGCGATTTTGGTTCAAACATATTCATTATTCAGAAAACAGATACGGAGGTAAAATGCCATGAATAGCAGTTCAAGACGCAACAGGTACTTCTTCGGACTCGGCACGGTGGGAAGGGATATGCTTTATTCTCTTGTAAGCATGTATCTTCTTTTCTACCTGACAGATATACTTAACCTTCCTGATTCAACAATGTGGTGGATGACAGGTGCTCTTACGATGCTCCGGGTTTTTGATGCTGTCAACGATCCCATTATGGGCTTTCTTGTAGATAATACCCATACACGTTTTGGCAAGTTTAAGCCGTGGATCGCTTTGGGTGGACTTTTCGGAGGCGTTTTTACAGTACTGCTGTTTACTGACCTTGGGCTAAGAGGTGCAGGATATGTAACTTCTTTTGTGATCATATACCTTCTTTGGGATTTCATATATGGTGCTAACGATATTGCATACTGGTCCATGCTGCCGTCATTGACAATAGACCAAAAGGAACGTGAAAAGACCGGATCCTTTGCAAGAATCTGTGCAAACATAGGAATGTATGTGGTAGTGGTCGGTATAGTTCCTATAACAAAGGCAATGGGCAACGGAAAGGATGCGTGGTTCATTTTTGCCTGTGCTGTAGTAATTATTACATGGGCATTCTTATGCTTCACCCTTTTTGGGGTAAAGGAGAATCGCTCCTTGTATAAAAAAGATGAGGGTACCTCACTTAAGGAGCTATTCATTGTACTGTTCAAAAATGACCAGCTCATGTTTACTGCAATATCCATGGCACTTTTTATGATAGGCTATAGCACTACAACGAGTTTTGGACTTTATTATTTTAAATATGCCTATAAAAATGAAAATATGTACTCTGTATTTGCAGGAGTGCTTGGAGTATCACAACTTCTTGCTTTGACGATATTCCCCGTCTTTTCAAAGAGATACAGCCGAAAGCAGCTGTATGGCTTTGCGACAGTTCTTGTAGTGCTAGGGTATATAGTTTTCTTCTTATCACCTATGAATATGATATACATTGGCATTGCCGGAGTCCTGATTTTTATCGGGCAGGCATTCATACAGCTATTGATGCTTGTATTCTTGGCAGATACTGTGGAATACGGCCAGTGGAAGCTGGGACGCCGCAACGAGAGTATTACATTCTCTGTACAGCCCTTTATAAATAAGATAGGAGGGGCAATTGCCAGCGGCATAGTTGGAGCCACACTGATAATTTCCGGTATCAACTCTGCAGCAACGCCTGATGATGTAACGGAAACGGGGCTAACCATCATGAAGATAGCTATGCTTATACTGCCTCTTATTTCAATAGCTGCGGGCTATGTGGTATACCGTTTGAAATTTAAAATCGATAAGGAAATGTTTGATAGGATAGTTAAGGAGTTAGCAAAGCGTGGTGATATTAATGCTGATTAACATGAGTCAGTAGGGGACGGTTCCTTATTGACTCATCTGATTTTACATAGGGGACGGTTCCGTATTGTCTCTTCTGATTTTACACAATACGAAACTACCTATCATATCCACAAGGGGCGGATAAAATGCCGAGAAGAAGCCGAAACTTAAGTAAAAGTATAATATGTCATGCCATGTCCAAACATATCTTTTACTTTTACGATCCGGATGGCTCAGGGGAAAAGGGTCATGTGACTGCAGCCCGCAGGAAGCTGGGATATCCCTTGATTACGGTTGACACTGAGAAAATATAGATATTAATCGGAGGACACGAAGAAATGTTGACCACAAATAACAGGATAAAAGATATATATTCCAATCCTATTGGACGTGATATTATCCGAAGGATACTTCTTCAGGCAGGCGCGTCGGAAGCTCTGGTAACAAATCCAGTGGTGAGCAATATAAAGCTTAAGGCCTTGCCACGGCTTACGAGAAATTACGTAGATAAGAAGTTCATTGATACTATACTGGGGCTTCTCAATGGTGAACCGGATGTGCCGCATAATGATGAAGCTCCTGCCGCGCATGCCTGGTGGAAGGAAGCTGTTTTTTATCAGATATACCCTAGAAGCTTTAAGGACAGCAACTCTGATGGAATAGGTGATCTCAAGGGGATAATTGATAAGCTGGATTATCTTAAGGAGCTTGGAATAGACGCTATATGGCTATCTCCTGTTTATGACTCTCCCAACGATGATAATGGCTATGATATACGCGATTATAAAAAAATCATGACCGAATTCGGTACAAATGAAGATTTTGATGAACTGCTTGAAAATACCCACTCGCGAGGTATGCGCCTTATCATGGATCTCGTTGTAAACCATACCTCCGATGAACATGAGTGGTTCAGAAGGGCTGTTAATGAACCCGGCTCAAAATACGGAGATTACTACTTTTTTCGGGATAAGCCCAATAACTGGACATCCTTCTTCAGCGGGAGTGCATGGAGGTATATAGAAGAGCGCGGTCAGTATGCTCTGCATCTGTTCTCAAAAAAGCAGATGGATCTTAATTGGGATAACCCGGAGGTCCGCCGGGAGGTTATAGACATGGTCCGATGGTGGTTGGAAAAAGGTGTTGACGGCTTTAGAATGGATGTGGTCAACTACATTTCAAAGCGTAAGGAGCTGCCTGATGGAAATGAAAAGATTGGTGCCCTTATGGGGTTTTATGGTGTAGAGCATTATTTTTATGGGCCGCACCTTCATGAATACCTGCGTGAACTGAAAAAAGAGGCGTTCAAGCCTTTTAAAGCATTTTCTGTAGGAGAAACGCCGGGGATCGGTATGGAGATGAGCAAGCTTATTACTGCTGATTATCGTGGCGAGCTTGACATGGTGTTTTCCTTTGATCATCTGGAAAACCCCGGCCACGATCGTTATGATGATTATAAATACGACCTTGACTACTACAAGAAAAATATGATCAACTGGATGGAGAATTACGGTAATCATTGCCAGCCTTCCTTGTTTTTTGAGAATCATGATAATCCGCGTATGGTGTCAAAGGTTGATCCTGACCCGCAGTATCGCAATATTCTGGCCAAGCTTCTTGCTGTAATGCAGCTTACTCTTCGCGGTACGCCATTTATTTATCAGGGACAGGAGCTGGGGATGGTTAACAATAGCTTTAACTCCATTGACCAGTTGAGAGATGTGGAGGCCTTAAATCTGTATGAAGAGCTTTGCAAAAAAATGAGCAGCGAAGCAGCCTTTAATAAAATTCTTGCAGGAACAAGAGATCATGCACGCACACCAATGCAGTGGGATGACAGTATTTACGCCGGCTTTTCGGATGCTGAGCCCTGGATTGGAATGGATGATGATTATAAAAAATGCAATGTCAAGTCTCAAATGTCGGATAAGGACTCTGTTTGGAGCTTTTACCACAGGCTTATCAATATTCGCAGGCAGCACCTTTCTCTTATATATGGTGAGATAGAAATTGTTAATAAAAGAGCCAGGAAGCTATTCACATATTACCGCAGAGATGATAACGAGACGCTTTATATCGAATGTAACCTTGGTAGAGAAACACTAAAGCGTAAAGCCGGATTAAATAATGCTGTTTGCCTGATATCAAACTATACAGACAGGTCGAATAATTTGCGGCCATATGAGGCAAATGTATGGATGATCAACAATGATAAACTGCAAAGATGATATAGATTACTAGCTAATGTGCTACAACATAGACCATGCGCCGATATTTTTTTGACGGCTGCAAGGTCTGTTGTCGCTATCCATAGAAAGATCTCTACAACAGAAGTTTTGATTAATCTAACTATACATTTTTTTCTCTGCTTCGTAACAGTAGATGGCACTAGGGCTACAGGGACTTAATGAAAAATTATAGTACGTTAATCTATTTTTGGATACCGGCTTCAGAGTAAGTTGTTGATTTTGGTAAAGTTTCTTTTTATATTAACCGATTCACATAATATTACCTTTTTCATAATTTTAGATACTGTCTCATATCTGTTCTGGGGTAGTTTTTTACAGTTACTTTTATAGGCTTTATTAAAATTCATATGATACAACCGTTCGAAACCTCTGCAATTTAATATGGTGTATTTCAAAAAAACATTGCTGGGACTTCTGTTCACTGTCTGGTTATTTGGTATGCTATTGTATATGGCGGTGCATTTTTCAGGGTATTATCTGCTCAGAAAGAGAATCCAACCATGTCCCCCTTAATACATCATCACAAAATATCTGCTGCTTTTTCTGTCCTTATACAGGTAATGAGCAAATAAGCATTATATTTGCTATTATCTGCCCGAGCAATCCGAGATATTGCATAATCATTGACTGCCACTGAACAAAGAAAAAATAATGGTCTTTTCGTATTGCAGTACATTATCATGCATTCAACAAATGCAAAAACTATTCAATAAATAATGATGTATAAGCTGTTTTCAATAAATGATTATTTACAATCACAAAATGCTTATAGAATTGCTGATTTTCCATAGATACAATAGCAAGTGGGAGGAGCAGGGTTCTGTGAATACTAAAAGTAACTCATGAAAGATAAGATTCAATGGCGCGATGAGTAACTTAATGGCATAGGTTAGCAAGCAGCTTGTTTTACCAAAAATAAACTGCTGAGAAAGTTCAAAGAGCTTGTGCGTATTGCAAGGCATGTTGTAGATAGATATAAGCTCTCTATAGTAGATATTAGCCTTAAAAATCAAGAAAGGAGGTGAGCTTAATGAGCTTAAGTCATGAAATCGAAAATCAGAAAGTAATAAAAAAATTCTCGAAAATAATTCTTCTGAAAACGCTTAAAAACATTCGAAAAAATTGGGTACTGTATATATTTCTTTTACCTTGCTTGATTTATGTAGCAATATTTAATTATGCTCCGATGTATGGTATTATTATTGGCTTTAAAAACTTTAAGCCTGCTCTTGGAATATGGAATAGTGAATGGGTAGGATTTGCTCATTTTCAACGTTTCTTTGAGTCGTATCAGTTCGGTAGTCTTTTAAGAAACACAGTTACGCTGAGCTTCTATCTGATTATTGCGAGTTTTCCTTTCCCAATAATTTTAGCGCTGGTACTAAATTATACGACGCTTCCTAAGCTTAAGAAGATTGCACAAACAGCTACATATGCACCACGCCTAATTTCAGTAGTTGTTACGGCAGGAATGCTAATTATTTTTTGCAGTCCAAGTGGGTTATTTAATCAGATTGGTGCACTTTTTGGTATTGAGCCCGTTGCTTTGCTTGGGAAAGAAAATCTTTACCAATCTATCTATGTTTGGTCTTCTGTCTGGCAACGAACAGGGTATCAGGCTGTTATTTATATTGCAGCATTGACAAGTGTAAGTAGTGAGTTGCATGAGGCTGCGGTTGTTGATGGAGCCAATAAGTTCAAACGTGTATTGCATATTGACATACCTGCTGTTATGCCAACAATTATTATTCTGTTGATTATGAATGTTGGTAACGTCATGAGCATCGGTTTTGAGAAATCATACTTGCTACAAAATGACCTCAATCTCGGACGAAGCGAGATAATTGCTACATACGTTTATAAGGCCGGAATCCGGAGCGCCCAATATGGTTATGCTACTGCAATTGGCCTTTTCAATAACATAATAAACCTGACTCTTTTGATTACTGTTAATAAGGTCTCCAGGACGTTGTCTGGAAAAAGCTTATGGTAAGGAGGAACTAGATGCTTTATAAAAGAAAATGGAAGATACACCAGACGGCTGGGGATAGAACTTTCGACATTATGGTGAATTCTCTTGCTATTCTTGCAACAATTATTACTGTCTATCCTATTTACTTCGTATTTATGGCATCATTAAGTGATCCCTCTGCAATTAATTCTGGGGAGGTTTTGCTTTTTCCTGTTAATCCAAGGCTCACTGCTTATGAACGAATTATTAGGGATTCTAGAATCTGGACAGGTTACACAAATACGATTTTCTTTACGATTGGAAGCGTAATACTCGGTACTGTGCTAACAGTCCTAGGAGGGTATGCTTTATCGCGAAAGGATCTTTTGGGTCGTAATTTCTTTATGAAATTATTAGTTTTTACAATGTATTTTAATGGAGGCCTTATACCAACCTATATGGTGATTAAGGGTCTAGGGCTTATCAATACGAGCTTTGTTTTAATTCTTCTAGGTTCGTTCTCCTGTTACAATTTGATTATTACACGTACCTTTTTTTTATCAAAAATACCTGATGAAATACTTGAAGCGGCCAGAATCGATGGATGTGGAAATGGCAGGTCATTTTTCAGCATTGTCCTTCCACTATCAAAGGAGATAGTTTCAGTACTTGTTCTTTTCTTTGCGGTAAATCAATGGAATTCTTATTTTAATGCTCTGATTTACCTAAATAATCAAAAGCTTTACCCTCTGCAGCTTGTCTTACGTGAAATCCTTATTGCGTCCCAGATGATAATGAGTGATGGAGTAAGCTCGGAGGAACTAGTCCAGATGCAAAGACTTGCTGAGACAATTAAATACGGGGTTATTATTGTTGCATCAGTGCCATTGCTGTTAATATATCCATTCTTACAGAAATTTTTTATTAAAGGTGTAATGGTTGGAAGTATAAAAGGGTAGCAAAATAATTAATTTGATTACATTAGTTTGATTTTGGTGGGAGTTGAAATGTTTAGTCTTAAATAAAATCTTTGGGGGAATGCCTATGGAAGTATGCTAGTAAATATTCTATATGCCATCAATACTAGTTGCAGTACGAAATGTGGTAGAAAACAAATAACATCCTATAAAAGTTTTATACATTAAGGTATGATTATTATAGGAGGAGTTTTAGGGAGGATAAGAAAAGTGAAAAGATTATTATGTGTTTTTATGACCATCATACTTGTTCTTTTTTCCGGATGCGCAACAAATAAGACAAATAAGACAAGTAAAACAGATAATTCCAATTCCGCTGTTTCCACAGTAGACGGCTCATCAAATAGCAATGATAAAGCAGAAAGTAATATGAATGAACAAGGCTTGCCAATTTTGAAAGAAAAGAAAACATACGTAATTGCAGTTGAAAAGGATCCAAAAAGTGAAAATGGGTTTGCAGATAAAGAAGCATCTAAAAAAGCCGAAGAAGCTACAAATATTCATATTGATTGGATGGACATTCCTGCTGCGGGCTGGGACGAGCAAGTTAATATCATGATTGCTTCAGGAAACCTTCCTGATGCATTCTGTAGTTCAAGCGGAGTGGATACAATGTCAAATATCGAGCTTTTTACTCCAATATCAAGCCTCATTGAAAAATACGCACCTAATATAAATGAAATGTTAACAACCGACACAAAAGTAAAGATGGCGATTACGGCGGAAGATGGTGAAATTTATAGCTTACCTACTGGTAAGGATAGCCCGGCAAAGAAAATTGGACATTCTCTATGGATGAATACGGAATGGTTGTCAAAGCTTGGACTTTCAATACCTAAAACAACAGATGAATTTGTAGATGTGCTGCGTGCTTTTAAAAATGGAGACCCTAATGGAAATGGCATTGCTGATGAAATACCTTTTCTTGCTGGTACACATACTTCTGAATCTACAATATATCCTATGTTTGGATCTTTTGGTGTTGTTGAAAATGATGATCATGTGATTTCACTCGATGGAAAAACAGTTATCTTTACCGGAACACAACCAGGTTACTTTGAGGCTTTAAAATGGTTGCACTCCCTGTATTCAGAGGGACTTTTGGATAATGAAATATTTACTCACGACGCAGCACAGGTGAATGCTAAAGGACAGAGCAAGGATATGATTATTGGTTCTATTTTGCTCTGGAGTCCTGACTCAATTGATCCTAGGTTTGCTGAGTATGAAATCTTAGAGCCCTTGAAAGGTCCCGATGGAACACAATTGTGGTCTATCAACCGTGAACCGCTTGGACAAATGGAGGGCTTTGCCATTACGAAAAATTGTGATGATCCTGAAGTACTTGTAAGATATTATGACTATAATATTTCTTCGTTAGAGATAGCTATGTCATGGATGTACGGCCCTGAATTCGGAGGGACCTGGAAACGTTCTGAAGATAGATGGGAACAGACTACAGAATATGTAACTGAAGGCTCCAGCCTTTCATACATGAAATTTACAGTAGCCGGTGGAGATCGCAGTCCCATGTATCAGTGGTCGAAGTATTCCAAAATGGAGATCCCTGACGCAAGAAATAAGAAAAAGCTTGCCGGTATAGATCTCTGCCTGCCGTATGCAGTAACGGTTATGCCAAATGGTGTAGAAAATCCTGAGCGAATGAATCAGAGAAATCTTCTTTTTGTTGACATAAATAACTATATGAAAAAATTCATGGCAACATCAATTGTAGATGGTATAGATGAAGCAGGTTGGCAGAATCACCTGAAAACATGTGAGCAACTTAAAGTTAATGAGTACACGAATTTATGGCAGCAATATTTTGATATGAAGAAGGGAAGTTAATGACACTGATAAACTATCTACCAGATGAATTAACGGAGCACATAAATATTCCCGAAAGAAAGATACCTGTTATTGCTAAAACTGATATTCTAGTGGTGGGAAGCGGGCCTGCCGGCATAGCTGCTGCTGTTGCTTCTGCACGAACAGGTGCTGATACAATATTAGCTGAAAGGTATGGGTGCTTTGGAGGTGCGCTGTCGGTAGGGCAGGTGGAATCATACAACTTCTATATGAATCCTAGAACTGTGGTTTCAGAAGGGATTCCTAAAGAAATTGAAAATCGGATGATTGAATTTGGTGCGGTACAAAATGATTATCGTGGAACCGGGAATTTCCTTAATCCTGAAAAATACAAATATCTCCTTGACTGTTGGATAAGTGAATGTGGTATTCGTCCTCTACTGCACTCAATGGCGGTTGGTGTCATAAAAGAAGATAACTGTGTAAAAGGCGTTATATTCGAAAGTAAGTCAGGATGTGGGGCTGTTCTTGCAAAACAGATTGTCGATGCTACTGGAGATGGCGATATTGCGGCTTTTGCAGGTGCTGAGTATAAAAAGGGAAGTGGAGAAGATGGCAGCTTACAACCTGTGACGATGGTATTTGGAGTGAGTGGTGTTAATATTGATATGTTCAATAGTTATATGGCCACTCATACTTCAGTAGATTATCCTGCAACACATGGTCTGAGAGCACCCTTTGTTCTTGCCGCAAAAGATGGCCAATGGCCTGTGGAGCGAGAAGGCGGAGCTTATAAAACAGTATTACCCAACGGTGATATTACAAGTTTTAACCTCACACTGGAACGCGGGGTTGACGGAACAAATGTCTTTGACTTAACAATGGCTGAAATACATGGCCGCTGGCAGGTAATGAGGGCAATAGAGGTTTTACGGAAATATGGAAAGGAAATTGGTTTTGAAGGATGCTGGCTACGCTCAATGGCGGGACAGATTGGTATTAGAGAGACCCGTAGGATTATTTGTGAATATAGCATCACAAAGGATGATATTTTGAAACAGGCTGAATTTGATGATTGCGTCGGTGTATTCACAACGTTTATTGACCCTTTTGGAACAATTGTTAATCCTAAGGATGAAAGCCATTTCCAAATTCCATACCGTATCCTGTTACCTAAAGGACTGGAGAATTTACTTGTAACAGGAAGATGTGTATCGTGTGAAGCCGATGCATTCGGAGCTGTACGCATGATGGTGTGCTGTGCAACAACCGGTCAAGCTGCCGGAACGGCAGCAGCACTCTCAATCAGGGAGAATAAGGGCTTGAGACAGCTGGATTTAGGATTGCTTCAGGAACAGCTTAAAAATGATGGTGTACGTTTAAACTAAATAAATAAGTACCGGTAGCAGCTTCGTTGCCTGCCAAAAGCAGTTGGCGGGGCTGCAAACCGGTAAATAAGGGATGATTACACATTATGATTAATTACGCGCATAGAGGGGCATCTGAAAAAGCTCCTGAAAATACGATGGCTGCATTTTATAAGGCGATAGAAATGGGTGCAAACGGTATTGAGACCGATGTACAGATATCATCAGATAATAAGCTTGTTTTATTCCATGATGATACTATGAAAAGGATTATAGGTATTGACAGGTTGATAAGTAGTTTTACATATAAAGAGCTATTGGAATTTGATTTCGGAGCCCATAAAGGTGCCAAATACAGAAATGAGAAAATAGTGTTGCTAGAGGACTTTTTAAAGTATTTTTCAGCAAAAGATATTACTCTGGCCATTGAAATTAAGCAGAATGGCCTTGAACAAGATGTCCTTTCAGCAATAAACACATTTAAATGTAAAGAACGAGTAATTATAACCTCATTTGACTTTGAACACCTCACTTGCATACGAAAACTTGATAAAGAAATATCTCTTGGATTTCTTACTGAAGATATTAATGAGGAGACTTTGAAAACACTTGAAGAAAACAAAGTTAGACAAATATGTCCAAGAGTACAAAATCTTACAAAAGAACATGTTATGAATGCAAAGCTGAAGGGTTTTGATGTTAGAGGCTGGGATGTTAAAGATACTGAGTTGATGAAACATGCAATTATTTGCGGCGTAGACGGAATGACGGTGAATTTTCCAGACAAGTTGAATGAATACATAATAACAGGAGAGTTTAAGTAATACAAATTTCTTCTGAGGTATTTAAAGAACACCGCATGATACTGTAAAAAGTATAATTAATTTTGATCTGCAGCCATATTGTCATATCACCATAAGTTTTGATAAAATGTATTTGTCAAACGGTGAAGTAGCATAAATGTTAAGGCTTTTCTTACAAAATAGGCGAAGCGTTGCAACATATATTGAAGAAGGCACCACAAAGCAAAAAAATAATATTTAAGATTTCAGTGAAAGTGCTGTAAATATACCTCCTGTGTTAAATAGTCCGAAATTCGGTAAAGGAGAGGACATGAAAAGGAAAAAAGTATTTTGCAGTATTCTTATTTCATATATTGTTATTATTCTGACGCCGGTATTTATCTTGGGCTCTGTATTATTTAATTCATTTTCTACTTTTTTTAAAAACGAATTAATCACAGGACAAGTAAATCTATTAAACCGTATTCAAAGCACATTTGATATCTTTATAAGCGAAATGAGTGCGAATTCTCATCTTATGTTCAACTCATCAGCATTTACAACGTCGTATATAAAAACAGAATACGGTAATATGTATGATATTACAAGTAAGTTGGCTACTGTATCTTATACAAATAGTTTTATTGACAATGTATTTTATGTAAACGATGAAATTAAGCTTGTTTATACACCGGAAACTGTGTATAATTATCAAAATTTTCGAGCTTTTGTTGGAGATTATTCAAATCTAGATCATGATACTCCTGTTATGCTACTTCAAAATTTGTATAGGTATTGGCTGCCTGAGCAAGATATTAGCTCAGATGGGAAGAAAGTTCTAACCTATGTCACTACGGACAAAAGGGGTAGGTTAGCTCCGCGATCATCTATAACCTATCAAATTAATACTGAGACCATTAGCAGGTTGTTCGGTAAGATTGATGAAAAAGCAGGCATCTGCTTAATAATAGTCGATGAAAACAACAAAATATTGTATTCATCAGACCATAGCTTTTCTGATAAGGTATTTAATGTGTGGAGTGAATTTGCAGATAAGGATGGGAGCAATCCTGATAATATTGAGATTAATGGGGAAGAAATCTTTTCATATTATATAGATTCAGCTGTAAGCTCACTAAAGTATGTTACTTTGATTCCATACCAGAGCATTATTGCACCCATAGAAATGTACAAAATGCGCACTTATTTTTTTATTGCTCTTATTGTTCTTCTCGGTAGCTGCTTCATTTCTTATTTTATGAAGCTAAATTATGCTCCTATCCGAAAAATAGGCAAGCTAGCTCATTCTATTTTTGGGGAATCTCATGAGATGATGGATGAATTTGAGGCTACAGAAAAGGCTCTTAATAATATGACTGAGTTGCAGCATATTCAGAGAAAAAACATGATTACTCTAAAGCTTATTAATGGTGGATATAATTCCCTTGAGGAAATACAGTCTGATAAAGTGTTGGAAAGTCTTGAGCTGCCTGGCCCATTTTTTAGGATTATTGTTTGCTGTATTTCACATTATGGAAAATATCATATAGATTCGGGGTTTTACAGTGAGGTTGCAGGTTTTATAAAAGAAACTCTTAACACCTATATAGAATGCATAGTGATTCATCTTCCTAATAATGGTTCTATTTGCATTATATTTTCTGGAAAAAAGGCTGAATTAGAAAATCTTGATGATAAATATGTATATTTGAAAAACCTTTTGGAATATACCTACAACCTTAAATTTTCTATTGGCATAGGTAAAATTTGTTCTGTTATTGATATGTCGGTATCTTTCCTTCAGGCAGACACGGCAAGTAAATATCAGCTTGTTAAAGGAATAAGCAGTATTAATTATTATGAGAGTATTATATCTGAATCTACACTTCAATTTAAGTATCCTGATTATTTAATTGAAGTGTTCTACAATGCAATTAAGCATGGAGATAAGCAAAAAATTCAGGAAGCAATTACAAGTCTTACAGAATATGTTTCACAGCCTAGGAATATATTCTTTGCAACTTGCTTCTCGTTCGACATTATAAATACAGCGCTAAAAGCTATGAGGGAGATGAATTACTCGTTTTCAAGCTTTTGCGGAAAGTATCCTGAAATTGTTAATATGTCGTGCCTTAATTCAAAGCAGGACATAGAGAAGATTGTAAGAATACTGACTGATGAATTGCTTCAAACAATTCCGGTTAAGGAAGATAGTTCAGAAGCCTGGCAAAGTGAAATCATTTTAAGTGCATTTGATCAGATTATGCAATACATATTATCTCACTATAATGAGAGTTCTTTCTCTGCAAAAAGTCTTTCTGCCAGCTTTGGAATGTCTGTCTCTAATATGAGTCACTATTTTAAGAAGCATACAGGGCAGACTGTATCCGAGTACATTTCGCTATTGCGCTTTGAACGTGCCAAAGAGATTTTAAGGGCAACAGATGTTAACCTTAATGAGATATCGCAAATGTGCGGATATTGGAACTTGTCAACCTTTGTTCGTCAGTTTAAGAGCCGTGCAGGCACAACTCCTTCAAATTACCGTAACGAGTTTCGGAAGTAATTGAAATACAAGCTAAACATTTTTTGGGGCATGCACTTGTTCAAGATAAAAATGTGAATGCAAGCTATCACATATATAGATTACACTTGTTTTGGGATTCAACTATTAAAGTAAATTTTGTGATAAGTGGTAATATTAATTCAATTTATGACTTAAGAGAATTTAAGGGACTGCCTCATATCTGTTCTGGGGTGGTCCTTTTTATAGTTTCTTTTGTATAGACTTTATTATAATTCATATGATACAATCTTTTAGTATATTTTTAGACCGTGGAGGAGTACTAAATGAGAGAAAAATATGTGCGTTCCGGTAGGTTAGGTGGCGGCTTTCGCAGGAAATTCATCGGTGACCGCGCATTTTATAAAGCAGTAATAACGCTGGTTTTACCTGTAGTTATACAGAACATTATTTCTAATTTTGTTAATCTGCTTGACAATATTATGGTTGGGCAGATAGGAACTTTACAGATGTCAGGAGTTGCCATAGTCAACCAGCTCATGTTTGTATTTAATCTGACCATATTCGGAGGACTTGCCGGTCCCGGTATATTTGGTGCCCAGTTTTATGGTGCTGGAGATAACAAAGGGATTCGCAGCACATTTCGCTTTAAAATATGGATTGCTGTTGCTATTTTTGTTGCAGGTATTGCTATATTATTATCAAATGGCAGCAGCCTGATTGAACTTTACCTTAAGGGAGAGGGCACAGCGGCCGACGCTGCTGCAATTCTTGAGTTTGGCAAGGAATATTTACAAGTAATGTTATGGGGCTTACTACCCTTTGCCATTTCACAGGTGTACAGCGGAACTCTGCGCGAGACCGGCGAGACTGTTCTTCCAATGAAGGCCAGTATTGCAGCTGTTTTTATAAACCTATGTCTAAATTATATTTTGATATACGGTAAAATAGGTTTCCCGGTGATGGGCGTAAGGGGCGCTGCGATTGCCACAGTGATTTCACGTTATGCTGAGCTGGGTATAATCTTAATATACACTCACAAACATATTAGAAGATTTCCGTATATGGAAGGAGTATACCGTTCATTAAAAATTCCGGTCAAGCTTTCACTGAGTATAGCTAAAAAAGGTTTTCCACTGCTTGCCAATGAACTTCTTTGGTCTATGGGAATGACTACGCTCACACAGATATTCTCCACCTGTGGACTCAATGTAGTGGCAGGACTTAATATTTCCAGCACAATAACTAATTTGTTCAACGTTTTCTTCGTGTCCATGGGTATTGCGGTTTCCGTAATGATCGGGCAATATCTGGGAGCAGGTGAAATCAAGCAGGCAAAGGAATGTGTATGGAAGCTTATTTTTTTTAGCGTCTGTATAAGTCTCGTTATCGGAGGTATACTTGCCGCTGCATCTCCTGTGATACCTCGAATTTATAATACCACTGATGATGTGCGTAGACTGGCAACCTATTTCATGCTTACGGGCGCAGTATATATGGCGTTCAACTCTATAACACATTGCTGCTACTTTGCATTCCGTTCAGGAGGTAAGACCTTTGCTACCTTTTTGTTTGATAGCGTATATACGTGGGTTGTCTGCGTACCATTCACATACGTTATAGTAAATTTTACAGGGCTTAACATCATGGTATTATACCCGATCTGCTATTTTACTGATGTTATAAAAAGCATTGTTGGAATTCTTATGCTGCGCACAGGCTTCTGGGCACAGAATATTGTTTCTGATAAGTAGGAGGCAGGGTAAACAGAACACAGCAACGTTAGGCATAGCTGATTGCTGCAGCTGACATTGAGTGGCATAAGTATACCATTATTAGAGGCTTGATTTGTTATTTAGTTTAACTTAAACCTCTAGTGACTTGATATTCTTTTATCAAAAGCCAAAAAGACCAGATAAGTTAAAAAGCCCAAATAAACCAAAAAGAACTTAACCTAGCAACCATGAAAACAGTAACAGTCTGCGAAACAAAAATAAAAGGTTAGAAACTTTTTTAAATTAAAGATAAACCTATACACTTTTCTGCAAGTATATAGTAGTATATTAATAATTTTACGAAATAAGTGAGGAAGACATATGATATTATATATTAGACAAAAGGTGTTTTCATGGAATACCCGTTTTACAGTTAAAGATGAAAACGGTAACGATAAGTATTATGTTGAAGGTGAAATCTTTTCATGGGGCAAAAAGCTTCATATTTACGATATGACCGGTAATGAAGTTGCATTTATACATCAAAAGGTATTCAGCTTTCTACCCAGGTATTTTGTCTTCATTGACGGACAGCAGGTGGCTGAAATAGTGAAGGAGTTTTCATTTTTTAAACCCAGATATTCAATAACAGGCCTCGGGTGGGATATTAAAGGAAATATTTGGGCACATGATTATAATATTGAAAAGAACAACAGGTCAATAGTTTCTATCAGAAAAGAATGGTTTACATGGGGAGATTGCTATACGCTTGATATTACTAATCAAGAAGATGAGATCATTGCTATGTCAGTGGTCCTTACCATTGACTGTGTAATGGCAGCACAGGGTTCAGCAGCAGGTTCAGCTAACACATAAGCTTCGATATGGCTTTTCTATGTATAGCAGCAGGCTCAGCTAACACATAAGCCTCAAGGTAGCTTAATATGTTGGATATGCCTGATAAATTTACCTAGCAGACTTTCTTGTGATACATGAATTATATCAAAGTGACATGCTTGGGAACCAATGTTGAATACTTTTTAATCCGTACTATGATTGTGCATAAATATGCATAATCATAGTATGAATATACTATACAGAACACATATATCAATGTATTATGGTAAACTATACAAGTAACAAACTACGTAAAGGCTTATTTTACACATTTGTTAGCAAGATGTTCGTATTCGAAGGTTAAAAATCAGGCGCCATCGGCAATTGACTAAGCTCCATGAACTGCTGAAGATGGCGAAAGAATGCTCTGTATAAAAAATATACATATTTTTTCGAAATTTTGAATATTTATAGTTGACAAATTCGTAATTGTGCTTTACATTTATATTTATACAGAAATTATGCATTTAATTGCATAAGTATTCATTAATGTTATATTAAAAGGAGAGGTCATAATGAAAAAGATAATAGCTTTGATAATTGCAATAATAATGCTGCTTTCATGCAGTATACTCCTGACGGGATGCGGCGCTGATAAGGGAAGTAAGGGCGTAAAGGTAGTCGATGTTAAGCTCACAGAAGAGGAATATGCATTTGGTGTAAGGAAGGATGATGAAGACCTTCTTAAAAAGGTAAATGAATTCATTGCCAAGATCAAAGAAGACGGTACATTTGATGAAATATGCAATAAGTATTTTGGTGAAGGAACACCAGAGGCTGTTCAGTCAGCAACTCTTGATGAATCAAAGGATCAGCTTGTAATTGCAACAAACGCAGGTTTTGAGCCATTTGAATATATGTCTGGAGATAAGTATCTCGGAATAGATATGGAAATTGCAAAGCTTCTTGCAGATTACCTTGGTAAAGAACTAGTAATAAACAATATGGACTTTGATGCGGTATGTCTCTCAGTTGGACAGGGCAAATGTGACATAGCAATGGCAGGTCTTACTATTAAAGAAGACAGAAAAGAGTATGTTAATTTCTCTGATAAATACTATGATGCAGCTCAGAAGCTCATAGTTAAGGCAAATGACACCAAGTTTGATAATTGCAAGGCTGCAGCCGATGTTGAAGCTATTCTCAAGGGCTTATCAAGCGACAAGAAGATAGGTGTTCAGCAGGGTACTACAGGACAGTTTTATGTTGAAGGCGATGCTGACTGGGGCTTTGATGGATATGCAGCAACCTGCGTTCCATATAAATCCGGTTCGCTTGCAGTTCAGGATATGCTAAACGGCAATATTGATTATGTAATAATTGATGAAGCACCTGCACAGTGCATAACAGAAGCTACTAATAAGTTGAATCAGTAAAATGAAACAAGCAAAACGTACAAATAAATTTATTAATTATATTAAGACCAAATAAAACATGCAATAACCCTGCCTGAAATAGTGCAGGGATATTGTATATACAAGGGAAGGCATTTGCGATATTGCCTAAACGAATACAGCAGCACAGTATATTGACTTGACACTGGGTAAACCCTGTAATATATTGTACTGCAGAGTATATACTCACAATATATCGCAAGTGCCCGAGGGGTAGCTTATGGGAAACTTTGAAAACAAAATATTAGCATTCTGGAACGCATTTTATACTAACAATGGCTATACGAAGGTGCTTACCGGCCTGAGAAACACACTTTATATTGCTGTAGTTGGCCTTGCAATCGGTATTATTATAGGTACTGTGATAGCTGTAATAGAGGTTTTTCCAAAATATAAAAGGCTTCCGAAGATACTTAACGGAATATGTACCTTTTATGTGGGATTATTCAGAGGCACGCCTGTTGTGGTTCAGCTTCTGGTTATGTATTATGTAATATTGCCTCTGTTAGGCATCAGGATGCCGGCGTTGAATGTCTGTGTACTTGTTTTCGGGCTTAACAGCGGTGCATACGTATCGGAAATTATGAGAGGCGGAATTATGTCGGTTGATCCCGGACAGCTTGAAGCAGGAAGGGCTGTGGGACTTAGTTACAGTATTTCAATGCTCAAGATTGTCGTTCCGCAAGCTATAAAGAATATTCTACCTACGCTTGGCAATGAGTTTATAGCTCTTATAAAGGAAACCTCGGTTGTCAGCTTCGTGGGTGCAGCAGACCTTTATGTGGCGTTTAATTATATAGGAACGAACAATTATGAGTTTATGGTTCCGTATCTTGTAATGGCTATAATTTATATTTTGCTGGTATTGCTTATTACTCTTCTTATTAAAACGATGGAAAGGAGCCTGAGAAAAAGTGATAGACGTAATTAATCTTAAGAAAAACTATGGCAGCCTTGAAGTATTAAAGGGCATTACGACTACCATTAAAGAAGGCGAGAAAGTCGCTATAGTAGGCCCTTCCGGAAGTGGTAAGAGCACCTTTCTCCGCTGTCTTAATTGTATGGAGGATCCCACAAGCGGTTCGATAATTTTTGAAGGTGTTGATCTAGCCGATCTAAGTGTTGACATTAATGTTCATCGCCGCCACATGGGAATGGTTTTTCAGCAATTTAACCTTTTTAACAACAAGAGGGTCATTGATAATATCATGCTTGCTCCCCTATACATAAAACAGCAGGGGCTGCGTTCAAAGAAGCTGAAGAACTTCTTCATAAAGCTTGGTAATGTGTTTGGAAGCAAGAAAGAGCTATATAAAATTGATTTAACAAAGGCTGAAATAAAAGCAGAAGCAAAACAAAATGCTATGCGTTTGCTGAAAAGAATAGGGCTGGAGGACAAGGCAAATGTGTATCCATCGACTTTGTCCGGCGGTCAGAAGCAGAGAATTGCAATAATACGAGCCCTAGCTATGAATCCTAAGGTAATGCTGTTTGATGAGCCGACCTCGGCACTTGACCCTGAAATGGTCGGTGAGGTATTGGATCTTATAAAGCAGCTGGCTGACGAGGGCATGACAATGGTGATAGTTACCCATGAGATGGGTTTTGCCAAAGAGGTAGCCACAAGAGTATTGTTCATGGACGAGGGAAGGATCCTTGAGGAAAACACTCCGACAGAATTCTTTTCAAACCCGCAGAATCTCAGGGCTAAGGAGTTTCTGTCAAAGGTTCTATAAAGAATGTTCAGGCACCATAATTAATAAAAAGGTATCAGGATGAATAAAATCCCGATGCCTTTTTTTAGTTTGCTCGCTTTTCATTGGTGTCAATATTAAACGTTTGGTCTTTAACTTTGTCATAGTATAACTTCGTTTGCTGTATTTTAATCTCATAAATAAACATAAATTGTATCACTTTGCATTCGGCTGTCAAGATAGCTATAGCTTTTAAGACTATAAGACTTTATACCCAACATAGCGTATAATTGTCAGTGACCATTCGGTTATCAATATAATTGGTACAAGTATGCAGAAATTTCAGGACGAGTTGTAATCTATTGTATAAGTTTTACGAAATGTAATTTTATGTTATTATATATTAATAGATACTGCCAGTAAGAGACGCAAATAATTATTCCGGAGGTTGAGCAAAGGTATGCTGGAGATTAATAACATTACCAAAAGGTATGGAAAGACACTTGCAAATGATGATGTAAGTCTTTCGATTAGTAAGGGTCAAATTGCTATATTGCTTGGGCCTAACGGCGCCGGTAAATCAACTATTATAAAATGTATATGCGGGCTGCTGCGGTTTGATGGAAGCATCACGATCGATGGCTTTAACAACAAATCTTTAGAAGCTAAGAGACTTTTGGGATATGTGCCGGAAATGCCTGCCATTTATGATATGCTTACAGTAGGTGAGCATATGGAGTTTATAAGAAGGGCTTACCGCATTGAAGATGAAGAATATACTCAACAGCTGTTGGAACGTTTTGAGCTCTGGGATAAGAAGGATAAGCTTGGTAAGGAGCTTTCAAAGGGTATGCAGCAGAAGCTATCCATATGCTGTGCGCTGGTTCATAAACCTAAGGTGATCGTATTTGATGAACCGATGGTTGGTCTTGATCCTCATGCAATAAAGCAGATAAAGGATGTATTCGTCGAGCTTAAGTCGGAGGGAGCAACACTTCTTATAAGCACACACATGATAGACAGTGTTGAGGACTATTGGGATGTTGCCCACATAATGATGAATGGAAAAATTGCTGCTAGTAAACAGAATAATAGCAGTGATCAGAAGCAAAGCCTTGAGGATCTGTTTTTTGAAATAACAGAAGGGGCGGTGGACGAGAAATGAAGGGTTCATTGACCTATTTGCTGCTTACAAAGCTAAAAAACAGACTTAAGGCAATAGTAAAAAGTCCTATAAAAATTATCTTCACTGTTATTGTAATTGCACTTTTGGGCGTTACTGTGATCGGAGGAAGAGCTGATGCTGATCCAACAAGAAAGCTGCGGGATATTAATGAACTTTATTGTATAGTATTTGGACTTTTTACAATGATGTTTGTTCTACAGGCTGCGACGGGATTTAACAATGGTGCCAGCATGTTTTCAATGGCAGATGTGAACCTGATATTTACTGGACCGTATAAGCCGTATAAGGTATTGCTCTATGGGCTTATTCAGCAGCTTGGCACATCACTTCTACTTGGAATATTCATCCTGTTTCAATATACGACTCTAAGTGTTAGTTATGGGGCGGGATTTGGTGCACTTTTATTAATATTTTTGGGATATGTGCTTACTATACTGCTGGGACAGCTAACGGCAATGGTTATTTATTCATTTACCAGCTCCGATGACGCTAAAAAGAGATTGGTGAAAGTATTATTCTATAGTATCCTGCTTTGCTTTGGAGCATATGCTGTAATTAACCTGCTTAAGGGAAAGGTTACATTTACTGCGGCAATTACTGTACTGTCTGATCGAGTATTCGATTTTCTGCCTGTTGCAGGTTGGATGAGCGGATTTGTTAAGGGAGCATTATCTGGCAACATCGCCCAGGTGGTGCTTTGTCTCGGTGGGGCAGCTATTTATGTAGTGCTTCTGCTTTTATTCATTATTTTTTATAAAGCGGACTACTATGAGGATGTCCTAAAGAGCACAGAGGTCAGCTTCTCCGCTATAACCTCAGCAAAAGAGGGCAGAATGGGAGAAGCTGCTCCTGCTAATGTAAAGGTTGGAAAGACTGGTATTGGAAATGGCTATGGCGCTGAGGCTATATATTATAAACATCTTATAGAAAACAGACGGTCACGTTTATTTATATTTGACAGGATAACAGTCATTTTCTCAGCAATGACTATATTGTTTTCGGTTTTTATGAGGGATATTGGTATTATTCCTATATTTGCATTCTCAGTATATATGCAGATCTTTTCTGTATCCCTGGGGCGTTTTGTAAAGGAACTGACGAGACCATATATTTACCTTATCCCGGAATCACCGGTAAAGAAAATGATATATGCAATAATGGAAGCACTGCCTAAATTTGTTTTGAATGCAGCATTAATTTTCATTACTGTCTCTTTTATTATTGATTTGTCGCCTTCGGATACAATATTTGCAATATTGGCGCATATATCCTTCTCCATTTTGTTTACGTCAGGTAATATAGTAGTTGAAAGACTGTGGAGCGGAGGCAGCTCTTCAAAGGGCTTGGCATTGCTGTTTTATTTCATTGTGATTATTGTACTGGTGTTGCCAGGTTTGGCGCTTTCAATACTTATGGCCATATTCGGATCAGGAATACCTATACTTAGCGCTATTTCTAAAAACTCACTAGTCATGCTTTCTTTAATAATATGCAATATTCCTGTGGCATTGCTTGCGTTTTTCCTTTGCAGAAATATGCTGCAGTATGCTGAAATGAATAGCCCGTCATAAACACAGAGGATGAACACAGAGGGAGCACAAAGGGACGGTTGAACGTCTCTCTGTGCTCTAATTTTGATTTTGTTGGAATCTGGTAATAATTTTGCATATCAACTTGGACTTTTTCAGCGGCCTCGGTGGGTTCATGGGTCTTGCTCCAGGAGCAGCTAACGATATTTATAATAAAAAATTTGCTTTTAATTCATTTCTGATACTATGAAATTAATATCAACCTTTTTCTGCTACAGGCATCCATAATTCCATATAGGTACCATCAGGTGAGCTATCGTAGTACATTTCAGGAGAATAAACATCCATTGTCAAGCTATGTTTTTCCAGCCAAAGCCCGCTATACTTAATAGCTTTATTGAGGGCCACAGTTACGAGCCGTTCAAAATCCTCTGCTTCAAATCCGCAGACAACATATTCTCCGGCAGGCAGCTCCCATTTAACAAAACAGTTGTCTTGTGATCCCTGCTCTGCCTCTGCACCGGCAAAGTATGTGAAATAGCCTTCAGGCACATCTCCAAGATAAGCAACTCCAAGTTCACGCCCTCCTTTTACCCGGGGGATGAGCTGCTTTTCGCGGTGGAATCTCTCCCACACCTGACCCGGCATATCTACACCTGTAGCTTCGCCAAGCGGCATTTGCCCCTCAATTGGAATGATCCCAGTCACACCCATAAAAAGAATTGGCTGCAGGAGCTTTTTGCGATTAAACTCCAGCACAAGACCATCACTGATAAGTGGGACACCTTCATCAATCATTGTGTAGTTCAGTAATAAATCGGGTTTATCAAAATGATTGAGCATTACAGGATGTTCACGATATTCCTCCGGCGTCATTTTATAGGCTTCCTTGAACGCCCTTGTAAATGTTTCGTGGCTTCCAAAACCGCAATCCAGCGCGATATCTATTATCCGGCGCTGTTTATCAGCTAGCGATTCACAAGCGCAGGCTAATCGGCGCAGCTTTATGTACTCCCGAACTGGCTTTTTAACAAGACGGGAAAACAACCTTTGATAATAAAAAAGTGACAATGCTGATTCCTTTGCAAGCCGTTCAATATCAAATTCTTCGCTGATATTTGCTTCAATATAATCCAATGTTTTTTGTATGGCCTCCCATGCGTGCATGATATGCACCTCCTTCAATATATAGATTACCACTGCTGCGATTTGTCCGCTTGACCCGTTCTGCTCTTATTAAGATGCTATTAAAGTATTATCATAATGTTCAAGCTAACTATTAAGCACCGGCAAACCCTGTTACAGGTAGTGCTTTCGTTACATACACTATACATGAAAATCTAACATATTTTATTAAGCCTTTTTCAGCGGCCCGGAACCGTACCCCAATGTTACATAAAAAGCACAGGGGCTATCCCTCTGTGCTTCCGAAGGTACTTATATTATGTGTTACTCAGAATACAAAAGCTTAAGCAGAGCCTTGTCAACGCTATGGTAGAAGGCTTCCTCACCTGCAATTTCTACAAGTCCGGACTGATTGAAAAGGCTCATGACGGATGGCTGTATTGATGAGAAGATCACCCTTTTGCCCATGGAGGCAGATTGACGATAGAAGTCGATCAGTATTCCTACTGTTGTGATATCAGCAAGAGGCACGCCTCTTAGAGAAAAGATTACAAGCTCATTATCTTTAACCTCATCAAGCTTTTGCTTGAGTATCTCTGATGTCATAAAAAACATAGGCCCTGTTATATATACCACGCACCAATTACTAGCCGACTTAGTGTGGTTAAACCCAACACGTGATGGGTCTACGTCTTCAATGGAGACATCAATAGTTGCGCTTCTTACAATATAAAGCAGGAGGCCAAGAAGGATGCCGATAGCAATGGCTATAGTAAGATCAAGCACTACAGTGGCAGCCATAGTAATCAGAAATTTGAGCATAGCTCCCTTAAATTTATGAGAAAAAATGTACTTTATTGATGACCATTCATTCATTCGCCAGGCTGTAACCATTAATACACCTGCCAAAGCTGATAACGGTATTTTCGACATAATAGGGCTCAGAGCAAACATGGCAAGCAGCAGTCCAAGTGCGTGGAATATGCCGGTCAAGCGAGTCTGTGCTCCTGACTTGATAGCAACGCTTGTCCTGGCAATTGCTGCTGTGGCAGGTATACCTCCGAAGAACGGAATCAGCATGTTTCCTACGCCTTGTGCTATAAGCTCCTGATCGCTGTTTATCCGCACATTTGTCATACGTCCGGCTGATGCACCGCATAGCAGGCTTTCGATCATACAGAGCATAGCAATTGATATTGTAGGTATTATTAACCCTTTAACGGTTCCGAGAGATATACTTGATATAGCCAAACGGTTATCAAGAAAAATTGTTTTTGGTATTTCCCCTACTATTGGAACATCAAGCTTAAATATAATTGATCCTGCAGTTGCCAGAATAATACTTACAAGTGAACCTGGTATCATTGAATTCCACTTTTTGGGGTAGACCACCATAAACAATATTACGAAAAGGCCAATACATACAGCTGTGAACGAAGGTGAAAAACCAAGCCTGCTATAGCTTAACAGCTTGCTTAATGCACTATCTCCCTGCGATTTGACGCCGAAGAAATTATCGATCTGTCCAAGCGCAATAATAATTGCTATTCCTGATGTAAACCCTGTAATAACAGGAGCCGGTATTAATGAGGTCAATCTGCCTAGATGGAGAATTCCTGCAATACAAAGAAGTACTCCGGCTATAAAAGTAGCAATAAATACACCCTGAAGCTTGTATTGCGCAATAATTGAAAGCAGAACGGCGGCCATTGCGCCGGTAGGCCCCGATATCTGATAAAACGCTCCCGACAGAGCACTTATTATAAGACCTGCAATTATTGCGGTCACCAAGCCCGAAGCAGCGTCGGCACCGCTGGACACTCCGAAGGCAATCGCCAGAGGCAGTGCTACAGCTGTTACTGTCAACCCCGCCAATATATCCTTAGTAAGCTTTGAGGCATTATATCCTTTAAATTCTTTCTTAATATCTTGTACGTAATTTGGCAACATTTCTTTTATTCCCCTTTAATGTGATAAAAAGCTTTAAACAGTATACCATAAACTTTGGTAAGTTAAGTATAATTATGAGGCATAAACCCAAAAATAGTAGAAATTAATAACTAATATCTAATAATAACAATCATGTCGATTGCTTTAATATTAATTACTATTAATTCACCTTTTTAGAGGTGATATTTAACCACTTGATAACAATAAAAATTAGTGTATAATAAACAGTAATAATCTGTTGATGAAAACAGTAATAAATTGAGTGTTGATAAAAGCTATGATTCATTGATCCCTTAAGAGAGCCGATGGTTGGTGTGAATCGGTGGAAGCTTGAATTTATCCACTTTTGGAGCTCACGGTGATGAACCGAAGGTTTGTACCCTTTAGCGTACATGAGAGAGGCCGGATGAGCGATCCGGCAATTTGGGTGGCAACGCGGATTCCTTCCGTCCCATAGCTGTATATGGGTTCGGGAGGATTTTATTATTTTCGGGTAAACGATGAGCTGTAGCAAAAAGGTGAGGATGGCTCGATGCCCCCGATACTTTTTTAGACCAAGGGGACGGTTCCTTCGGTTCGCATAGACCAAGGGGACAGTTCGATGCCTCTGGGACTTCTACTAATGGCGTTGACTGAAGGTCTACAGTAAAAAGGGAAAGTGTGATTCGACCACCGAGATGCTAATTTTCGGGTTAATAATGCAGAATATTAAAGAAGATTATTATAGGAGGAGTAACATGCTGGACATTAAGTTTTTAAGAGCAAACCCTGAGCTTGTAAAGGAAAACATCAGAAAGAAATTTCAGGACCATAAACTGGTTATGGTAGATGAAGTTGTAGAGATGGATATTAAATACAGAGACGCAATCTCCAAGGGCAATGAGTTGAGAAGCCAGCGAAATTCCATCAGTAAAGAGATAGGAAATCTCATGTCTAAGGGGCTTCGCGAGGAAGCTGAAAAAGCGAAGGCGAGAGTGCCTGAAATCGCAAAGGAGCTAGTAGAGCTTGAAAAACTTGAGGAGGAGTTGTCCGCTGAAATACAAAAAAGGATGCTTGTTATTCCCAATATAATAGACAGCTCTGTTCCAATAGGAAAGGATGACAGTGAGAATGTTGAGGTAGAGCGCTTCGGAGAGCCGGTTGTTCCTGAATTTGAAGTACCTTATCATGTTGAAATTATGGAGAAGCTTCATGGCATAGACCTGGACAGTGCCAGAAAAACCAGCGGCAACGGCTTCTATTATCTGTGTGGTGACATTGCTAGACTTCATTCAGCAATTTTATCATATGCTCGTGATTTTATGATAGACAGAGGCTTTACCTATTATATTCCGCCATTTATGATCCGCGGCGATGTTGTCAATGGCGTAATGAGCTTTTCTGAAATGGAAAACATGATGTATAAAATAGAAGGAGAGGACCTTTACCTCATAGGTACCAGCGAGCACTCCATGATAGGTAAGTTTATAGATACCATTCTGGACGAGGATCAACTGCCGCAGACTTTGACCAGCTACTCGCCGTGCTTCAGGAAGGAAGTTGGCGCTCATGGTATTGAGGAGCGCGGTGTATATAGGATACATCAGTTTGAAAAGCAGGAGATGATAGTAGTTTGTAAGCCGGAGGAAAGTATGGAATGGTTTAAAAAACTGTATCAGAATACTGTTGATTTCTTCCGCTCACTTGATGTCCCTGTGCGTACGTTGGAATGCTGCTCAGGTGACCTGGCAGATCTTAAGGTAAAGAGCATAGATGTAGAAGCATGGTCTCCGCGCCAGCAGAAATACTTCGAGGTAGGAAGCTGCTCCAACCTTGGTGATGCACAAGCACGCCGCCTTGGTATACGTGTAAGGAACAAGGAAACGGGCAACTATTTTGCACATACGCTTAATAATACTGTTGTTGCACCACCACGTATGCTGATAGCGTTTTTGGAGAACAATCTCAATGAGGATGGCTCTGTAAATATTCCAAAGCCGCTTAGAATGTACATGGGTGGAAAGGATGCCATCAGGCCGTGACATCAGCAGAGTTAGGCAGCAGGTGCAAGTAGAATAGAATTACTCGGGAAGAAACTTATACAACTGGTGTGGGTGTAATGATTTGTGTAGAAAAATATATGCACTAGATATGGATCGAATGTTCGGATAGGAATTAGGAGCAAGGATGATCGGCGAAAAATAGTCGCTGGAATTGATAGTTAAGGCAAAAGGTCTAGATGAATATGCACAGTAAGAATAGCCAGTGTATAAAATCTACTGAGAAATAAATTGAATAGAATGTACCAAGTATAAATAAGGGGGGGTCCTGACATTGTACTTATTTCTCGGCTGCTTCGCCTTTAGGAGATAAGGTCAGAAACCCTTAACTACTATCCTAAAACCTGCATAGCAGGTCGATGCAAATTACATAATATTCTTTATCATCACACTGATATGCATATGAAATTGTCTTACATAAATTTCCTGTAGCCTTTGATATGTATTCTGGGGAAGTATACAATTCCTGCTTATTTTTAGTAGCCTGGCGGAAATATTTTTTTGAACTGTAGTCTTCGCCGGGCAATGCAGGTTTAAAATTCTCATCCTGCTCTACTATGATCCTTGGATTCATAATCGTATGGCTTAATTGCTGGCCATCTCCATTAATAACATACAGACATTCAATATCCATGTGATTTTGAATTTCCGTTTCCAGTATCGTATCTATAGACTGGGTAGTAGTTGCATGATATAGCTTTGCCACTAATTTGCCGGTTAACTCTCGTGTGGATTCCTCCTCCATATTTTTATCAGTTACCGGTTCATTTTCTTGTCTAATTAGCCGGAAACGTTGAAGAACCTTTTTCAAATGAGCAGATATGTTTGACAGATTCACTGCTCCTGCATTATTTTCCTGGGCATAAGCTGCATTACTCTGTACTGCCTCTGATATATTGATAATGATAGATGACGTTTCCTTAAGATTTTCTGCCTGTATATTGGATAGCTCTGCTATTTCTTTACACAAACCGGTTACCCCTTCGATCGAATCATTTATGTTATTAAAGCTTTCTACGGTTTTTTTCGTGATTTTTGCACTTTCATCCGCTGCAGCAATACTATTATTAATTAACTGCGTAGTTTGCTTAACAGCTTCGCTGCTTTTCTGTGCCAGTTTATTCACTTCACCGGCAATTATTGAAAAACCCTGTCCGTTTTCACCAGCTCTCGCAGCCTCGATTGTTGCATTTAAAGATAACAATCTGGTCTGATCAGCAATTCCATTTATTAATTCAATGATATGGGATATATCATCGATGGAGGACTTTACTTTATCCACAGAGGATAACATATGATTCATATAGCTTCTTCCGATTTCGGTTTCCTTAGCTATCGCATCAACGGCTTTCGCTACTGCATTTGCATTTGCTGCATTATGTACTGTCTTATCCGTAATGTCATAAATAGTTGAAGATAAATCAGAAATCCAAGCTGCCTGTTCCGTCGTGTTTGTCGCCAAAAAGGAGGAACCTTTCTCAACCTGATTACTCATAGCATCTATCTCTATGGATAGGTTGTGAATCTCTTCAAAAGAACAATTCAGAGAATATCTGATTTTATAGAGAGCATTTTTGATTGGCAGAAAATCTCCCTGATAAAGTACGTCCTCTGAAAAAGCAACTGCCATATTGCCGGATGACAGATGGGATAATATATGGGTTATCTCGTTTATGTAGGCATTAAAGGTATTATTGATTTGATTTATATCTTCTGCTAAATCTTTAAGAAAATCAAAATGCTCCGTATCGATTTTTATGTCCAGATTACCACTGAGCATCTGCTTTGTATGATGTCCTATGTTAAATACTTCTTCTAAAATTCTCTGCAATTTCTTTTGTTTTCTCATCCTTATGTCCTCCCATTTGCATCAACCTAAGTAACCGTTCAGCTTCTGCTTATCAATTAACAGTTGATTCTTATTTTTGTAAGTGACCTCTTTCCATGGAAACATACATCTGCTAATACCGCCTAAAAGTGATATCAAAATCCAATAGAATCAAAAAAAGCAACGAGGTTTAAGCCCCGTTGCTTATTAAATAATATATACTACAAATTGGAAGCTGTCAAGAATATACGATGATGAGAATATTGAATGTTGTATTTGCTTGTATTTGGCTTATTTACTTGTTATAGAATTACAATAAAGTTTTTTGTGTTAAAATAAAAACGTGATGTAGTTATTTTAGATAAGTTTGCGGTAGAAGCAATTAAGATAACTGGTGTTATTGTTATTCAATAAGGTGGAACCCAACAGGATCTTTATGGGAGTATAGGTGGCAGAATGGCTGTAGAGAAGTAATAAGTATCGGATGTTGAATTGATATTATCGCACATAGGTACCAAAGGGACGGTTATCAATTAAGATATCCGTCCCTATTTTTAGTCGCATGAGTATCAAACAGAGTTTGAACTGCATATACCCAGCTTAGCCATTGCGTATTGCACGGGCGTAATAGTAAGTTGGTTATGCATAAATATTCTACATTAGCTTGAATTACTCCGGCTTGTTTCGCTTCAGTGCACTAACTACACTGGTTACGATCAGAATAGCAATTATTATTTCCGGTATTCCGTTAGCCACACCTATACCTGCAATAGCCTTTCCGGCTGTTCCGCTGCTAAGACCCATTGCTTCTTCAAATTTACCTGCGTACAGCAGGAAAATCATTGTCAGAACAAGACCTGTATTGGTCAGCGTACCTGCTATGGTTGCAATGACAATGCTCAAGGTACTGCTTTGTGACTTTTTGTTAGTTATGTAGAATAAAAATAATGTAATAATTATTAGCGCAATATTTGCAGCTATCAACCAGAAGCTTGCACTGCTTCTAATGTTGGCGTAGGTCCAGTAAGCAAGATAGCCTGTAATGCCTATCCATACGATATTCAAAATCACAAGAGTTTTTTTAAAACCGAGATTTTTTATCGCTTTATACGCGTAATATGTAGTTATGCCTATAAGGATCCGAGGCAGGATTGAAACCAGTGGATTGAGAAATGCGAATGATAGTATTGTTGGCGCTGTTATTGCTGAATAGACACTGAATAAACCGAATATTAACCCTACGAATGCACCAACCACCGGCCCTTCAATAATAGCGCCTATTATTACCGGGATGTGCAGTATCGTTGCTTTTGCCGGACCTACCGGCATGAGACCTATGGGAGTCATCCCAAGTATTGCTGTCAATGCACCTAATACACCGACAATAGCCATTTTTCTTACATTAAATGACCTGTTTTTTGACATTTTAATACCTCCGCTCCAGTTCTTATTTTAGATACCGGTCGTAAAACATATTCTGTTTTAGCCAATTAGTCCAACTCTTTTCAGATGTTGGCTTGCGTACTATTATAGATAAGTTCGACAAAAGATTCAAGGCATATGGAAAATTTTTGGCTGGTGTTAATTGTAAAAGTGAAAAGTAAAAAAGTAGGAAAAGGTTAGTTCTGTTTCCGCCAAGAGCTTGAGAATTGAAACATGGACACGATTATTAGACAAAAGGGAGTGTTACTTGCCTAATTTAGCAGTAATTGAGAGAATGGGTGATACTCAGTTACACCGTGGCATTTTTGAACATGATTTGGTAAAATTAAGTGAGGAACAAAGATAAACTCAAAATTATTGATAAATGCTGAAATGGTATTTGTGAAGTACTTAATAAAGCGTTAAGTTTTAATTTTAACTCAAATGGGTTTCAAATTTGCTGCTGTGAATTGTTGCAAAGACTGATAAACGGGTATGTCCAATGATTCGCTGTTTATGGTAAAGACAAAATGGTGCCGGAATGATATGCTTCCTCTGAGGTGATACAAATGGATCTGATAAAAATAGGAAAATTCATATCAGAACTTAGAAAAGAAAAAAACTATACTCAAGACCAATTAGGAGAGAAATTAGGGGTAACAAATAAGACTATCTCACGTTGGGAGACAGGGACATATTTACCACCAGCAGATTCGCTGCTTTCAATGAGTGAATTATTTTCAGTAAGCATTAATGAATTACTTAGCGGAAAGAGATTAGAGGCTGAAGAATATAAAGAAGCAGCAGAGGAAAATTTGAAACAAACAATTAAGGCCAGCAGCTTTACCTTGAAGGACAGAATTGACTTCTTTAAGAGAAAATGGCTGAAGGAACATATTCCGCTGATGGTATTTATGGGACTAATTGTGATTGCTGTTTTTTTAGCAGGATTTATTTTGAGAAAGAGTTTGATTGGTTATCTTGCGATATTATTGCTTATAATATTCCATGGTGTGCGTAATAATCGTATGATGGCATATGTTGAAAAAAATGCTTATGATGGATCAGGAAGAAATCAATAGGTGTAGTGAAGACTTCGGTTTGATGAACATAGAAAAGAAAGGAGAAGGTAGTAGACAGTAAAAAATGTCAAGTAAATAGTGAATGTTAATTTCTCAATACTTATAGGCTCATACAGTCTGCTGCTGAAAATAGATTATGAAACTTGAAATACCCCGGATATATAACTGACATAAATGGTATAAAGGTTGGTCATGCCCAATCGAAAGAGGGAATGACAGGCTGCACAGCGGTTATTTGTGAAAAAGGAGCCGTAGGCGGTGTTGATGTGCGTGGTTCAGCTCCCGGTACAAGAGAGACCGATCTGATGAAGCCTGAAAAAATGATGGATAAGCTGCATGCAGTGGTGCTCTCCGGCGGCAGTGCTTTTGGGCTGGAGGCGGCCTCGGGCGTAATGAGGTATCTGGAGGAACAGAATGTCGGCTTTGATGTCGGAGTTACAAAGGTACCTATAGTTGCATCGGCTGTGATATATGACCTCAATGTAGGCAATTACAGAATAAGGCCGGATATAGCAATGGGCTATGAGGCAGCTAACGCGGCTTCCGGCGAGGAAAGAAGGCAGGGCTGCGTAGGCTGTGGAACGGGTGCTACAGTGGGAAAAATACTGGGACCTGACTATGCCATGAAATCGGGCCTGGGAAGTGCGACCATCAGATCGGGCGAACTGATCGTTTCCGCAATTGTTACTGTAAATAGCTTTGGAGATGTTTTCGACTACAAAACAGGAAGGCAGATAGCCGGAGTTTATGACTATAACAAAAAAGAACTGCTAAACACATACTCTATTATGAAAACGCAGAATGTAGCAGCAAGCTTCCCTATGAGAAACACCACCATAGGCGTTGTAGCCACAAATGCAGTTCTCACAAAAGCCGAAGCCAACAAGTTGGCAGAAATGTCCCATAACGGCTATGCCAGATCCATCAATCCCGTTCATACCATGCTTGATGGAGATACAATTTTCACAATGGCTACCGGCGAGGTTGCCTCCGACATTAATCTTATAGGTACTATGGCGAACGAGGTAATGTCAATGGCAATAACAAACGCCATATTAAACGTTAAAAAGTAGAATATTGAAGACAATTAAGCTTTTAGCATATTTCTCAAGCATGCTATATATTTTAAAATCACAGCAAACAGCTGTCCTGCCAGATATCTATATGGTATCAGTATTATCACATCATTACTAGTAATATGGATTTTACATTAATCATGTTATAGTCTTCCGATAAAATAACAATTAACGCAAGATTCTAATTTGTAGCAAATGTATTGGAAGTACTTCAGAATAAGATGCAGTTTGATAAATCACTTCATTTTATAAGTCCATACAAAGTTACATTTTAGAATAAGCTAAAGTGTTATGGAGGGATTAATATGTATCGAATGGGGAAAGAAGAGATCCAAGCAGCTGCAAGAGTAATAGAAAGCGGAAAGCTTTTCAGAATTAATGATGGTTCAAGAGAGGTTGACCATTTCGAAGATGAATTTGCAGAGAAGATGGGTACAAAGTATGCGTTAAATGTTACCAGTGGAACAGCTGCCATAATATGTTCATTAGCAGCTTTGGAAATAGGGCCTGGATGTACAAGAGGGGAATGGGTTTAGACTCCCATCCCCTCTTTATTGATGCCCATTACACACATTAGGAATTATAAAAACTAACTGTACTCGTTGGTTTTCATTGTATTGCCATATTAGCAAATTAGCACTATTTCGGTGGAAGCAGATAAAGTACATCTATTGCATTGCCGGCTATATACTTATCGTTGTTGTATACAGCTGTAACGCTTACATAATAAATTGTTCCGTCTGTCAGTGTGCCGAAATCCCCTCCTGAATATGAAGCGGCCGGATCAATAACGACAGATGTTGTACTCTTGTCATATGCAGCTTTATAGTAGCCGTCTTCCGGATAAGCCGGATTCTTTTTGCCTTTGGACACTACTACTCTGTACTCCTTTAATTCAGAAGAGTCAATTCTATCCCACTTGAGAACTAACTTGCCATCCTCATATGCGGCTTTAACTGATGGAGCGGGGTAGACGGACGGATTGTCAGGACCGTTGTACTGGGACTGTACTGTGTTTCCCTGGACATTCTTATCGTTATATACCGCGGTTATTGAGAAATAGTATTTATCGCCCTTGGACAAGTATTTCCCAAAATCACCGTCTTTGTACTCTGTATTGCTGTCGATAATTGCATAATTTATATTGCGGTCGGTTATTTTGTATAAATAGCCATTGTCGGGATAAGATGGATTTGAATCATATTTAGATGCCACAACCATATAGTACTGAAAATTCGATGACTGTATCTTATTCCACCTGAGAACAAGGCGTCCGTTCTCTTCTGATGCTGTCATGGCAGGAGTAACATATAGATCCGGACTTTCTGCTCCATTGTACTGTACACGTACTACGTTCCCGGCGACGGTCTTATCACTGTATATTGCTGCAATGCTCATATAGTATTTTTTGCCCTTTTCCAGGTACCTTCCGAAATCACTGTTGCCATTATACGGAATGCTGTTGTTAATTGAAACGGAGGTCTGCGATCTGTCGGTTATATAGTACAGGAAGCCGTTATCAGGATATACCGGGGATGAATCATCTTTTGATATTACAACAGCATACGCCTGCAGATTGGTGGATTGAATTTTGTCCCACCTGAGAACCAATTGTCCGTTTTCATCCGATGCCTTCATGGCAGGAACTACATATGCATCGGGACTCTCTGCAGCGTTGTACTTCACATGTACTACGTTCCCGGCGACGGTCTTATCATTATATATTGCCGTAATGCTCATATAATATTTTTTACCCTTTTCCAGGTACCTTCCGAAATCACTGTTGCCATTATACAGAATGCTGTTGTTAATTGAAACGGAGGTCTGCGATTTGTCGGTTATATAGTACAGGAAGCCGTTATCGGGATATACCGGGGATGAATCATCTTTTGATATTACAACAGCATATGCTTGTAGTTTGGAGGAATTTATTCTGTCCCACCTGAGAACCAGCTGCCCGTTTTCTTCTGACGCCTTCATGGCAGGTTTAACATATGAATCAGGGCTTTCAGTTCCGTTGTATTGTACTTGCACCACATTTCCAGCGACGTTCTTATCACTATATATTGCTGTAACGCTTATATAGTATTTTTTACCCTTTTCCAGGTACTTCCCGAAATCACTGCTGCTGTTATAAGGAATACTGTTATCGATTGAAGCAGAGGTTTGGGATTTGTCTGTTATATAGTAAAGGAAGCCGTTATCAGGATATACCGGGGATGAATCATCCTTTGATATAACAACAGCGTAGCCCTGCAGTTTAGTAGAATTAATTTTTGTCCAGCTTACAGTAAGCCCGTTGTTTCCTGCGTTAACCGACACTGATGGCTTAAAATATACGGTGTCATCATATGTCACTTTCTCGTCGTCGTATGTTATTTTCTCTTCGTTCTTTTTAAAAGCTCTGGACATAAGGGTTGCAGCCTGTGCCCTTGTAAGATTGTTCTGAGGACCGAACAGTTTCCTGCCATTTTCTGTGTAGCCTTCTATTAGGCCGAATTTGACAGAGAGTGCGACATACTTGCGAAGATTTGTATTTATACTGGCGGCATCCTCAAAGCTATTAAGAATATTAAGGTCGACTGATTCATTTTGATAACCGAGTGCCTTTACGAGTGCAACAGCCATATCTTCTCTTACTGCTGCCAGGTCTGGCTTAAAATAATCTCCTGATGATGTTCGGAACCCTGTAAGGTACGGCTTTGCTGATTCTACATAGGAGTACGCCCAATCGTTCTTTTTGACATCTAGGAAGGATGGGTTATCGGGGGAATATGTTGATAAGCTTAAGGTGTTGACCATCATTTTGGCAAATTCGGCTCGCGATACAGTACCATTGGGATTAAAAAGGCCGTTGCCGGTACCGTTGATAAAATCGTTATCAAACATCCACATAATGTCATCGTATGCCCAATGCCAGGAGGGTACATCCTTGAAGTCGTTTTTGGTGTTGTCTTTATCGTTTTTTGCCAGAACTGTTGATATCGCTGAAGTGAACATAAAAGCAACACATAAAAGTAATGCTATAAGTGTTTTAAATTTTCTATTCATTGTATATATGCTCCTTTCACCTTGAATTATTAAAGGTACTATTATATTATCATGTTAAATGGAAAATAATGGATACAAATATGTGAAATTTTCATAACAATACTGTTACAATGCATCATTCACAAAGCCTAATGCTCAAAATGCATAAACCCAATATAAAAATTCTGATAATAGAAGTACTAAGAATAAAATCCATGTGTAGGACGACCCAATAGTTATGTTGAAGATAATTGAAAGGTGAATATAAAGATAAAAATGCAAGTACAGACCGAAAATTATTATATAAAAATAACTACATAGAAAAACTATATTGCAAAAATATATCACACATGTATTGACAATTATTTAACAATCTAATATAATGAAATTGTTAAAAAAATAACGATATTTATTCAAGGGAGGTTGTTACTATGAATAAAAATATAAAGACCGATGCAATTGCAGAAGGTAACGGAAATGAAAAAACTAAAGTAAATACAGAAACCATTGTAAATATGAAAAGCCATGTGAATGCGGAACAAAGCGCAGTAAGCAAAGAAATAGATCAGTTGTCGTCAAAGGCGGTAAAGGCACTGGACGAATTTTTACAGTATGATCAACAAAGGATCGATAAGGTAGTCAAGGCTATGGCAATCGCAGGGCTGGATAACCACATGAGACTTGCAAAAATGGCTGTTGATGAAACAGGACGAGGCATTTATGAAGACAAGATAACCAAGAATATTTTCTCAACAGAATACATTTACCATAGCATCAAGGATATTCAGACAGTGGGTATAGTCAATGACAACGATAACGAGGAATACTACGAGGTAGCTGAGCCTGTTGGTGTAATAGCTGCTGTAACACCTGTGACCAATCCAACATCAACGACTATGTTCAAGTCCTTAATAGCAATTAAGACAAGAAACCCTATCATATTCGCGTTCCACCCGTCAGCTCAGAGGTGCAGCGCTGAAGCTGCCAGGATTATGAGAGACGCAGCGATTGAAGCAGGCGCTCCCAAGGACTGTATACAGTGGATCGATACACCTTCCATCGACGCAACACGTTTGCTTATGAATCACAAGGATGTGGCACTTGTTTTGGCAACGGGCGGCGCAGGAATGGTCAAATCGGCTTACAGCACTGGGAAACCCGCACTTGGAGTTGGCCCCGGCAATGTGCCGTGCTACATTGAAAAAACAGCTAATATCAAGAGGGCAGCAACCGACCTGATGCTTTCCAAGACCTTTGATAATGGTATGATATGCGCATCGGAGCAGGCTGTGATTGTTGATAAGGAGATAGCGCCTGAGTTTGAAGCATTTATGAAAGAGAACAACTGCTATTTTCTTAATAAGGAAGAAACAGAAAAACTGTCAGAGATAGCAATAGACAGCGTCAAATGTGCTATGAATGCTAATATAGTCGGTCAGTCGGCATATAAGATCGCGCAGCAGGTTGGACTTAATGTGCCTGAGAGTACAAAGATATTAATTGCACAGCTTGAAGGTGTAGGTCCAGAGTTTCCTCTTTCGAGGGAAAAGCTAAGCCCCATACTTGCATACTATATTGTGGATTCAACTGAAGAGGGAATTGTCAGGGCAGAACAGATGGTGGAATTCGGTGGACTCGGCCACTCTGCAGTTATTCATTCATCAGACGAAAAGGTCATTAAGGAATTCTCCGACAGGATAAGGGCAGGCAGGCTTATTGTTAACTCGCCTTCGACACATGGAGCAATCGGTGATATATACAATACTAATATGCCGTCACTTACGCTGGGCTGCGGGTCGTATGGAAAGAACTCAACTACTCAGAATGTATCGGTTGTCAACCTGATCAATAAAAAGAGAGTTGCAAGGAGAAAGGTCAATATGCAATGGTTCAAAATACCTGAGAAGATTTACTTTGAGTTTGGTGCTACTCAGTACCTTACAGATATGCCGGACATTTCAAGAGCCTTCATAGTTACAGACCCGTACATGGTCAAGGCAGGTTATGTTGACAATGTGCTGTACTTCCTTAGGAAGAGGCAGACTCATGTACATTGTGAAATATTCTCAGAGGTAGAGCCTGATCCATCCCTTGAGACAATTCGTAAGGGCTGCGACTTGATGAACAATTTCAAGCCTGATGTGATAATAGCACTGGGAGGCGGATCTGCTATGGACGCTGCAAAGGGAATGTGGCTGTTCTACGAACACCCGGAATCAGATTTTAACTCAATGCGGCTTAAGTTTATGGATATAAGAAAGAGAATCTACAAGTTCCCCAAGCTTGGACGCAAGGCGAAAATGGTGGCAATTCCGACAACCTCAGGTACAGGCTCGGAGGTAACGTCTTTTGCTGTTATAACAGATAAACAGAGAAACGTTAAATATCCGCTGGCAGACTATGAGCTGACTCCTGATGTAGCAATAATAGATCCCGAGTATGTAATGACTGTTCCTGCAACGGTAACTGCCGATACCGGACTGGATGTCCTCACCCATGCAATTGAGGCATATGTATCTATTCTGGCATCTGACTTTACAGATGGGCTTGCTATAAAAGCAATCCAGCTTGTGTTTGAGTATTTGCCCAGGGCTTATAAGAATGGAAAAGATAGCTTAGCCAGAGAAAAAATGCACAATGCATCATGTATTGCAGGAATGGCGTTTACAAATGCGTTCCTTGGAATAAATCATAGTATGGCTCACAAGCTGGGCGGGGAATTCCACATTCCTCATGGAAGGGCAAACGCTGTGCTTCTGCCGTACATTATTGAATACAACGCACAAAAGCCAACCAAGTTTGTATCCTTCCCGAAGTATGAAACATTCGTAGCGGACAAGAAATATGCCGAAATCGCAAAAGCACTTGGTCTCCCGGCGGCAACTACGGAGGAAGGTGTCAAGAGCCTTGTTAAAGCTGTAAGGGAGCTTATGAAGGAGCTGAACATGCCTTCTACGATAGCGGAGTGCGGCGTTGACAGAAGACAATTCACTGCCAGAGTAGCAGAGCTTGCGGATAAGGCCTTTGAGGATCAGTGCACTACGGCTAATCCAAGGATGCCGCTTGTATCAGAGATTGAGCAGCTTTACTTGACTGCATTTGATGGCGCAGATGGAGTAAAGAAAGGAAAGAAGGCCTAAAGGTGTGGTGCGGTTAACAGGAAACCTGTTGAACCATACTTTAGGCTAATATAGAAATATAAGAGATAGGTGTTGTCGCGTTAGGGATGACGCCTATCTCTTTATTATGTTGACCGAAGGTTAACATAATAAAGAGCGGAAAAACTCGATGTCTCCGAGACTTTTTTATATGTGGTTGCGGCCTTATTTGTCATCTGTCTTTTTCACTTAATGTGCCTTTATTGTGTTGCTTTTATTGATCAAATTCTAGATGTACCTGCTGTAGCCGGACTCAAATGCTTGTCTTTAACGATACAATATTTTTACAGCAGTCATGATATAATGAGACAAATAAGGCTTGGCTTGCGTATAGTGAGTAGAGATTTTTGAATTTGAAGGGACTTTGCGATTATTTTGAATAATACGCTAGTACAGGTAGTTATGATTCACTAAGTTGTACCATGCAATATTTGTACTTTAAGGTTCGGCCTCATACATTGCAAATGCCCATAAGGAGAGATTGGTGTGGATAACAAACAATTGCAGGATATCAAGAACAGAATAGACATGCTGCCTTTGATGAAGGAGAGGCTATCTAAGCTGCAGGACAGGGTGAGGGCTGCCGAACAGGAGGTGGAGGCCCTTCTGGATAGCTATAATAAGGAGTCCATGGATGTGGAGAAGCTGAAGAGCGAAAGGCTTTCGGTTTATATTCTTAAAACCATAGGCAGGTATGAAGGTAAGCTAAATAAGGAAACTGAGGAGCAGCTTTCAGCTAAGCTGAGATATGATAAAGCTCTGGAGGCTGTAAACGGACTCAAGAAGCAGGAAGCGGAGCTTATTGAACGAGTAGCTCAGCTTAACAGAGAAAAGGATATGTTTGAAACCGAACTGGATAAACGTGAAGAGGAAATACGAAATAGCTTCAGCAGCGAAGCAGCTTTGCTTTATAAGCAGCTGCAGGCTTCTCAGGATATATGCAGCAAGCAGCTTATAGAGATCAACGAAGCAATCAGCGCTGCCAATAGGGCTTTAGATACGCTTGACACTGCAATAGAGCACCTGAACAGCGCTGAAGGCTGGGCAACATATGATATATGGTTTAAAAGCGGTATTATCGGGCATATGGCAAAATACGGGCACATTGATGATGCCGGGGAGGCCTTCAGCAGGCTTAGCTCTCAGCTTCATGAGCTTAAAAATGAGCTTGATGATGTAAACATGTCCCTAAATGTTGAGTTTGAAGGTGTTGATTCTGCTACAAGAACGGTGGATTTCTGGTTTGATAACATATTCACGGACCTGAATGTCAGGGATACTATAAGAAATGACAGTGAGCAGGCAAGCAAGCTTAGAAGCAAAATAAACGGCATAATAAGCAGACTTGAGAGTAATCGTGTTCAAGTGCGAGGCAAAGTAAAGGACATTGAGAAACAAAGAACTGAACTGATCATGACATATTCAAGGTAGGATCGCTTAAAGTAAATAGATGAAAGCAGTATTGAAATTTTAGCGGCTTCAGAATTTTTTTTATGTATGCTGCTATCGGGGCTTGCAAGCCGGATTATGGTCTGCAGGCCCTAAAATATATATTAAGAGCAAAGGCTACAAGGGAGTTATCGCACTGGATTCATCATTACATTTGATAGTGTGAGTCTATTCATTTTATATTCGCAATCAGCACATAACAGATTCCATATGTTGGTAGCTGTTTCATTCGGTGGTCTGGATTTAGCATTAACCCATACATTACTTAGTTATATGTAAAAGGCAAAAAAATGAGCAGAAATTCAAGTACGGGACAATTATTTGACATATAATGGTAATTTTATTGAGTAGCTTCAATATTTTAGGCATTATTAATGTAATCTGTCCATAAACTAAGGATTCTAGTGTTCCAAAGTTGAAAATTTGCTCAGAATCAATAGGTATTTTGAGAAAAATGTTCCATACTTGAAATTTTGCTCAGCAATGTACCTCCAGCTTAAATTTTCGCCTATCTATCGCCAGAATCATTACCCTGGAATTGATCACCAGAGGAAAAATGGGCAGGCATAGCTGAAAATAAATGTATTGTAAGGAATTGACCTAAAAAAGGGAAAAATGCTGTGAACCTTTTTTATCAAATGCTTTATCAATATGTTTCTCATTTTATTGCCTCGTGATTTGTTGGCCTCATCAGAAGCGTTGGATTTACTATCATAGAGATTTGTTATAAAATAATTACAAAGTACTTTATGTTACTAAGTCCGGCAATACTGATGAGGTTTTTTATGCAGAATATTCTTGAAATAAGATCAGCTGAATTTGCGGCAATGAAACGGGCAGAGATAAAGGAGCAGCTGTTTAAAGTCTCACCTAATATAAAAAGCTTTGAAATAACTTGTATTTCAGGTGAAGACTTAAGGCTGCTTTTTATGCTGTATGATCAGGTGTTTTTTGACAACTGGTTCCTTAAAAACTATAAGGGTAAGATGAAATTCTCACTGTCAGGGAAAATGACAAAAAGTGCAGGAAAGACCCTGTGCCCCCGAAACATAAGAAATATTAGTCAGGAAAGCCTTGTTATAGAAATAAGGATAGGCGTAGATTTCTTCCTGAATTATGGGCGTATGGCCCAAAGCAACGAGGTGTGCGGCTTGAGGGTCAAAAACAGTCTTGATGCCCTTTTGCTGGTGTTCGAACATGAGCTTTGCCATGTAATTGAATTTCTGATGTTTAAAACGTCCAGTTGCAGCGGTAAAAGATTTAAATTAATTGCAGCCAATCTGTTCGGGCATAAGGAGAGCTATCACAAGCTGCCCACTGATAGTCAGGTCGCAGGTAAGCTTATGGGGCTTAAGGCAGGTATGCAGGTAGCCTTTGTCCATAAGGACAAAAGGCTCACAGGAATTGTATATAGGATAAATAAAAGAGCAACTGTGCTTGTAAAGGATAAAAACGGAGCATTTGCAGATAAAAAAGGGACAAGGTATGCTAAATACTACGTGCCCTTGAGCTTGCTTTCAGTGCAGCAGAGGTCATAGAAGATCAAATTCTGATAATACTATTAAAAATAAATGTTTTGATAGTGCAAATTAACTTATGAAAAACGAGAGCTGATGGCACGGGTAATAAATCTAATACTAAAGAAAGAGGTAATTGTATGGATAGTTTATTCAGAATTGAAGAAAATGGTCTGCGCCTTGTTAGAGAATGTAATTACGAGATTCTATGGATCGAGCCATGGGGAGAAAATGGCCTGCGAGTCCGGGCTGCTAAGCAGGCGCAAATTGCACAGGAGGATTGGGCCTTACTTAAGCAAAAAGAATGTAGTGCAGCTAGGGCTGTAATTGCAGAGGACGGGCTTTCTGCTACTGTAAGTAATGGTAGGATCAAGGCTGAGATATCAGCAGCGGGCAAAATAGCATTTTACAACAGTAAGGGTAAGCTGCTTCTTGAGGAGTATGTTAGAAGCAGGAGCAATCTTAAGGAATTTGTTAGCGCACTTTGCATTGATCCGAGAGAATACTCGCCGATACAGGGAACAGGTGATTATAGGCTGACAGTCAGGTTTGAACCAAATGAAGGTGAAAAGATATTCGGGATGGGGCAGTATCAACAGCCATACCTGGATCTGAAGGGCTGCTCTCTTGAGCTTGCACATAGAAACTCACAGGCCAGTGTTCCTTTTGCACTATCCAGCAATGGCTATGGCTTCCTATGGAACAATCCTGCTATAGGCTCAGTGACCTTCGGTAAAAATATTACACAGTGGTATGCGGCCTCGTCCAAACAGATAGACTACTGGATCACGGCAGGTGACACTCCGGCTGAAATTGAAGAGGCATACGCAGGTGTTACAGGAACTGTGCCCATGATGCCTGATTATGCTATGGGCTTCTGGCAATGCAAGCTGCGCTACCAGACACAAGAGGAGCTTCTGGAGGTAGCTAGGGAATATAAGAGAAGAGAGCTGCCTATATCGGTAATCGTTATTGATTTCTTTCACTGGACTAAGCAGGGTGAGTGGAAATTTGACCCTGAGTACTGGCCTGATCCGGAGGCTATGGTCAGGGAGCTTAAGGAAATGGGTATTGAGCTTATGGTATCGATATGGCCTACAGTAGACAAGACCAGTGAAAACTTTGAAGAAATGGCTCGAAAGGGATATCTGGTGAGGTTTGACAGGGGAAATTCCATTGTTATGGATTGGATGGGTAATACAATGTTCTATGACGCCACGAACCCTGGCGCAAGAGAATACTTGTGGAAAATAGCAAAGAAAAATTATTATGATAAAGGTATAAAGATATTCTGGCTTGATGAGGCTGAGCCTGAGTATTCGGAATATGAGTTTGACAATTACAGGTACCATGCCGGTCCTGCGCTTCAGGTAAGCAATATTTATCCTGTTATGTATGCAAAGACTTTTTTTGAAGGAATGTCAGCAGAGGGACAGGAAAACATAATAAATCTTTTACGCTGCGCATGGGCAGGAAGTCAGCGCTATGGCGCACTTGTGTGGTCAGGTGATATTCACTCAAGCTTCAGGTCACTCAGAAATCAGTTGAGAGCAGGACTTAACATGGGTATTGCAGGAATCCCGTGGTGGACTACTGATATTGGGGGCTTTCATAGCGGCGACATCCGGGATCCCAAATTTCACGAGTGCATAATCAGGTGGTTCCAGTATGGCGTTTTCTGCCCGGTATTCAGACTGCATGGCGATCGTGAACCACATTCTGAACCTCTTGGTACAACGGGAGGCGGAAAGTTCGGAAGCGGTGCAGCTAACGAGGTTTGGAGCTATGGAGAACAGGCATATGAGATATTTACAAAATACATGTTTATGAGGGAGAGACTTCGCCCATATATCACAGGGCTTATGAAGGCTGCACATGAAAAGGGTACTCCGGTGATGAGACCATTATTCTATGATTTCCCACAGGATGTCAAGGCATGGGATATTGATGACCAATATATGTTTGGACCTGATATACTTGTGGCACCTGTGCTTTATGAGGACACAAGGAAGAGAAGCGTTTACCTGCCTGAAGGCGCACAATGGGAGAATGCAGCAACAGGTCAGCGTTTTACAGGTGGACAGAGTGTGGAATGTGACGCACCTATTGATGTTATACCACTGTTCCTAAGGGATGGTGCCGTACTGCCGATTTATAAATAGCTGCTGCAAGGCCGGCAAATAAAGCAAATGGCTAAAATAAATGCTTTACTTGTTTGCTATAAATTATAACTTAAAGCCAAAATAAACGGTTGTTTAAAGTAAACGCCTTTGTTTGTCACTATAAATAACAGCTGTAAAGCCACTGAAAGCTAAAGCCCTAATATAATAGCCTCCGGCTTGATGAATGTGTAAAAGGAAAAAAGTATTTGCATTCATTATGCCGGAGGTTTATTCTATTATCATTGATGCTGCTTCAAGGATTAAACCCGGGATTTTCGGATAGATCTTTTATATATTGTGTTGCCTGAAGGGCACAGCTTTTACTATACCTGCTGCATAAGCCACACACATGGAGAACTGCTATGGAGACTAGAACATTGGCATCTTTACCGGATGCCGGAGGTAAGCTGCTTTCATTAATAAAAAAGGATATTGTCTTTACGGCTTCGGCTGTGCTTGCCATAGCCAGCTGTTTTATTGCAGCCCCTAAAATTGAGTATATAGATTTCAAGGTTCTGGCCTGCCTGTTCAACATAATGATAATTGTCAAGGCCTTTGAGAAGCTGCACCTTTTGGAAAAGGTATCTGTAAGCATACTAAACAGCTGCTCCGGCAGCAGGATGGTATCACTTGTACTCATACTCCTGAGCTTTTTCAGCTCAATGATATTTACGAACGATGTGGCGCTTTTGACGCTTGTGCCATTGTCTATAGTTATCGGTAGGAAATCAGACCTTGATATTATGCCTATCGTTATAATGCAGACATTGGCCGCGAATATAGGCAGCAGCCTTACTCCTATGGGTAATCCGCAGAATCTTTATCTTTTTTCCACTTATGATCTGCATGCACTTCAATTCTTTACAACTGTAGGAGCATTTGCCGTGACGGGGCTTATATGGCTTCTGTTTCTCAACAGGAAAAATCCAGAAACAAGACTGGAAATTTCTCTTGATCCGGTAAAAATTGCAGACAAGAGGCTGGCGATCTTCTGGGGCGTAATTTTTCTTGTAATTGTGATGTCCGTATTTGGCATTGTTGATTATAAAATAGCATTTCTACTTACGGCTGTATCAGCGCTGATTGTCGATCGAAGACTGCTTCTGAAGGCAGATTACCCTCTGCTTCTCACTTTTATCTGTTTCTTCATATTCATTGGCAATGTTTCGCATATACCAGCTGTCAACAGTATCATGAAGGGACTTCTAAGCAGCGGCTCTTCGGCATACTTCAGTTCAATACTGCTAAGTCAGGTAATAAGCAATGTACCTAGCGCAATACTGCTCTCCGGTTTCACATCCTACTGGCGTGAGCTACTACTGGGAGTAAATGTAGGTGGAATGGGTACAATTATTGCGTCATTGGCAAGCGTGATATCGTACAAGCTCTATATTGGAGAAAAGCCTGAAAACTCAGGTAAATACATGCTCAAATTCAGCATATATAATTTTGTAAGTCTTGCATTGTTTACTGCTCTTAATTATATCCTGCTAAGATTATTCTAATTTGACGGTCCTTACATGTAAAATTCACTAACCTAAAAATCAAAAAAATAAAAAATAATGGTCAGTTATTCTAAAGGTGAAATGATGGCATGATGATCTTTGCACCTTTTTTTTGTACACGCCCTGCGATGCTTAGCAGGGTGGAGGATAATTATTGCATAAGATTAGGTCATAGGAAGGCAGTAATGTACTGTACGACTCCGAAAAGTGAGAGGCAATTCTTAATAATTCAGTATTCTTAAAATTAAAACCGAAGAAGGATTTAAGTGATAATAGTCTATTTGCACATGTTAAATATATAACAAATATGGGAAAATATAAAAAGCTATATTGACTAAAAAATATAAAAGCGTAAAATAAAATGTAATAAATGACTAAAAATGGAACTAATGAAAAACAAAGCGAAACATCACGCTCAGGTGAAATAAATTTTACAGGACGTAAAACAATGAGACCATATCTATCAGTTAAATCACTATTGCGTACCCCGTTTAAAACGTTTCTTACCCTCATATTGCTTACCGCAGTGACATTTGCGCTCTTTTCCCGCATTTCAGAATATACAATAACTAACCGGGAGATCAATAATGCAGCTAAAGAATACTGCGGTGTAGGTTCTGCAGAGATCGCTCCGGCTTCGGAATCGTATACCGGTTTTCCTTTCTATATATATGCAGATCCACGCATGTCACAGGATTTTTCTGAAGAAAAAAGGGAGTACTACCTTGATAGTTTTCGATATAGACCATTGTCACATGCACAAATTGATTCTATACTGGGACTCCCGTATATAACATCTTCAAACATATGTTACATGACAGCTGGAATATCTGACAAGTATTACCGTATAGATGAGGGAGAAGATTATTATAACTATACAACGCGTTATATTGTTGAGGGCACATTATCAGAAGTTAATTACAACATATTATATGCCAGATCAAATAATGACGAATTAACACTAACAGATTGTACTCTTCTGGCAGGGGATCCTTCTTATTTACCCAAAAATAAAAAAATAACGTTTCATAACTATCCTAAAGATGTAAGTTCCTTTGGTAACGGTTCTAGAGCTTTAATAACGTATGATGATAACTATAAATATGACACAGATTACATAAAGAACCTTACTATAGGCAGCCGATATGTATTTGTCGGTCGGTTTGAACCGCTGGGTGATCCAATACGGTTTTTTCTCAGCGACCAGCTGACAAACCCATGGTGTGAAGCTATCAAGCCAATCGAAGGCCAGCCTGAAAACTATCTTGAAGGTAATCAGTTTTCGTCACTCCGTGAACTTATAGAACTGACAGATTCTGATCTGCATACGTTTGATGTTGTTTATACAGATGATATATCCTCCATAATGAGGTTTGCGGAAGGTGATATGGCAGTAACGAGTGGACGCGGACTGACTAAGGAAGATAGCATTAACAAATCAAATGTATGTGTAGTAAGCGGTGATTTTGCTTCGCAAAACAAGCTTGATTTAGGTGACAAGATTACTCTAGGGCTTGGCGATCAGCTGTTTGAGCAATATAAGGGGCTTGGAGCAGTTGCTGTAACACGTGAAAGGTACTCGCCGCCTGTTAAGACTGTGGAACTTCAAATTGTCGGAATATATATGGACACCGATGGGCTGAAAAGCCAATCACGAAAGCCGAACTGGTGCTATTCTATAAATACTGTTTTTGTCCCGAAATCACTTCTCCCGGTGGATGAAGGCAAACTAGAGGAGCATGTATTTTCGCCAAGTGAATTTAGTTTTAAGGTGGGAAATGCATGGGAGATCACTTCATTTGTTGATAAGGTAATACCTATGATAAAAGAAATGGGACTGACGCCTTTCTTCTATGATGACGGGTGGCCTGAAATCGTTGAGCAATTTAAAATATCAAAAAAGCTTTCAGTTATAGCAATCATTGCGTTATTCGGAGCGATGGCAGCTGCGATAGGGTTTATTGTTTTTCTGTTCATAGGAAGAAAGAAAAAAGAGTATGCGATAATGCGGGCACTCGGTACAACTAAAAAAGATTCGGCAGGGGCGCTTATACTTCCGCTTATAGTGTTAACTGCAACCTCCGTGCTCATTGGAAGCTGTGCGGCTTGGATTTATACTACAAATACTATTGCTCAAAATGATACTCTTTCGAAAATAGAAAGCTATGCAGTTAATTCATCTGTACCGGTAGTTGCAGCTATTGCATATATGATTGGTGAAATATTTCTTGTGCTTATATTTGCATTAATTGGACTGCGGAGAATAGGAGCTATCCCCCCACTTATGCTTTTGCAGGATAACCAGAATAAGCAGATGCATAGAAGAGAGCAGGCACATAACAATATGCTGACAAAAAGCAATGGAAAGCCGGTAGATATTGAAACAATAGTTGATGCAGAATCTTTGGTTCTTATCGAGACGTCAGTAACAAATATGCCGGATGTAAGTAAGCAATTAGCTACTTCTAATTATCACATTCATGACGCTTCAGTTCTTAACACTGCTATTTTCAGTGACCCGTACGCCGTACAAAAGATAAATCCACAAAGATCCTGGAAGCAGGTATTTCGTTACATATCAAAGCACGTACGCAGGTCTGCCGGAAAATCAATCCTTGCAATATTGCTTTCGGCTCTTCTAATCGCAGCTGTTGGTCAGTTTGCCGTCATGCGGCAATCCTATGTTGAGTTATGTAACAGCACAGTCATAAAAGCAAAGTTTATAAATGGGCTATCACTTACTAATGTGACACAAATTTTGAAAACCGGTTATGTAATTAACCCTTATTATGAATATAAAAAGGCTGCAAGTTTTAATGATTCCACAACAGACTTAGTTATAACAAATGATATAGAACGTTATACCGGTGAAGAAGCTGAAATAATCTATACCGAAGGGTACGATGCATCTTGTATGAAGGAATTAGGCAGAGTCTGTATCGTAGGTAGTAAACTTCTAGAGGAAAATGGTCTTAAGCCGGGCGACAAGGTCATCATTACAACAGTTTGGAGTTCTTAGAAGATTACAATCATTATATATCGAAAAGTATCGAAGCAGACATTCTGAGGAAGATATATCGGATGATAAAATATTGCAGCTATACAATGATGAAATAACAAAGGAGTATAAAAAGCAGAGCTTATATTATACTATAGCAGGGTATGTCACAACCTCTTCCGGTGAATATGACAGTATGGTTTTTACACCGGGAATTTTAAAGACAACTCTGATATTCGGATTTGAAGCACCACTCGACCTGGTGGAGTTTACAGTGGTCGATAAATTGCATTTGGACGAGTTCCGCAGCTATGTCGGAATGGCAGCCGGTGCGAGCAGCGAAACATATCCGTCAAATAGCCCTACTTTTGTTATGGACACGAGCAAAATCGACAATCTTCTGAACACATTAAAACTTTTAGAAAAACTGTTTCCGGTAGTTGTAGCGGCAGCAGTATTGATAGGAGGTCTTGTCTGCGGCTTGATCATAATCCAGTCTTCAAAGGAAGTCGCAATATTGAGAGTACTTGGAACGACAAGGCGGAGGTCTTACTCGATTCTAGTAATTGAACGGATGCTTCTGTGCATAATAGGTATGGCAGCGGGAGCATGCGGGCTTTTGCTTTACAAGGGAGCAGCTCTCACAGGAATTGCAGCGGAGATGTATCTTTATGCTGCTCTGTATTTCACAGGCTGCCTTTTTGGCTCTATTATCTGCTCTGTGATCACGACCTGCCGCAAAGTACTCGAGCTCCTGCAAACAAAGGAGTAGTAATTTCTTATTAGCGGCGTTGACCGAAGGTCTACAGAAAAAAAGTCGAGTGGAGTTCAATGTACCCAGACTTTATTAATACGGGAGTGAAGGTGAAACATAATAAGGTGATTTTCTTCAGTAAAACTAAATATATTTAAAACAAGTATGAATAAAACTTTGCTCAGATTGTTTTAGTCAGATTACTTCTGGTATCAATGCAGCGTGTTTTTGCTTAATAATATGATACATTTATATTGCATTTTACTGCGAAAGTGATGATTATTATGTTCATTTGAGGTTTAATGTTAAAATGTACTTTAACCGTAATTTTAGTAAAAGTAAACGATTTTCGTAAAATCAGACTTGTGCTAAAGGACAAAAACCATTATGATTGTATGAAAAGAAGTAGACAGCGGCAGCTATTAGTTCATGCTTTTACGCGCTATTATTACATGAGAAAACATGGCTTAATAGTATGAAGCAGTTCATAAAAAACATAACTGATAGTTCAAGTACAATTATGAAAAACGTCGTTGCCCTGATGATGTAATATAGCAAATTATGAGCTCGATCTTACGGCTTCCGAATAGAACCTGTGGGAGGTATTAGATGGATGGATTGTATCTTCCTCGTTTCATGGCATGCGATGCAAGCTTCGAGGATTCTGAAATAGTAGTTTTCGGGGCAGGTTTTGATGGGACTGTTACCTTTAGGCCCGGCTCGCGCTTTGGACCTCAGGCTATGCGATCCGAGTTTTATGGGCTGGAGACATATTCGCCTGCATTGGACAAGGACATGACAGACATAGCCATATGTGATGCGGGGGATTTAGAGCTTCCCTTTGGCAATGCAAAAGCAGCCTTAAAATATATCGAGGAGGCGGCCAATAAAATCGTTAATGCAGGGAAAAAACCTCTAATGCTGGGAGGGGAGCATCTTGTTACCCTTCCGGCCTTTAAAGCGGTTTCGGAAAAATACCCGGAGGTTTGCCTGCTTCATTTGGACGCACACACTGACCTGAGGGAGGAATATCTAGGCGAAACACTGACTCATTCAGGTGTAGTACGCCGTATATGGGACATAACCGGCGATGGGCGTATATGGCAGCTTGGAATCCGTAGTGGTATGAAGGAAGAATTTGTATGGTCAAAAGAGGGTCACACTACTATGTTCCCATTTGATTTGTCAAAAGCCGGACAGGCTGTCAGCGAAATAGGCGGAAGACCTGTATATTTGACGATCGATCTGGATGTCCTCGACCCTGCTGTTATGCCGGGAACAGGTACTCCGGAGCCGGGAGGTGTTACCTTCAAAGAGCTTCAAAATACACTATGTGCCTTTGATGGATTAAATATTGTTGCTGCAGATATTGTTGAGCTTGCCCCAAAACTTGATAACTCGGGAATTTCAACCGCGGCGGCCTGTAAGGTAATGCGAGATGTACTTCTTATTATGAGAAAGGACGGGGTTTAATTAACATATGCCAATAAAGATACCTAATAGTTTACCGGCTGCAGAGGTGCTGACCGGAGAAAACATTTTCATAATGACTGAGGAAAGAGCTGAAAGGCAGGATATAAGGCCTCTTAGTATAGTGCTCCTCAATCTGATGCCAACAAAAATTGAGACTGAAACGCAGCTTCTTCGCTTGATTGGAAATACCCCGATACAGGTAGATGTTACATTCCTTCACCCGGAGACACATAAGTCAAAAAATACGTCTGAGGAGCACCTATTAAAATTCTACAATACCTTTAGTGAAATAAAGGACAAGAAATTTGACGGACTTATTATCACTGGTGCACCTGTTGAAATGATGGACTTTGAGGATGTGAATTACTGGGGAGAGCTTAAGGAAATTATGGAATGGAGCAAGCATAACGTTTATTCCACCTTTCATATATGCTGGGGAGCGCAAGCAGGCTTATACTACCATTACGGTATACAGAAATACCCTCTAAAAGAGAAAATGTCGGGAATTTTTGAGCATAAAGTGACTAAGAACAATACAATGCTGCTCAGGGGTTTTGATGAGAGCTTCTACGCACCACATTCCAGACATACAGGTATAAAGCGGGAGGATATAGAAAAGGTCGATGAGCTTGAAGTATTGGCTGAATCAGATGAGGCGGGAGTCTATATAGTTTCTGCCATGAATGGAAGGCAGATATTTGTGACGGGACATTCTGAATATGATTCATTTACGCTTAAGAACGAGTATGAGAGAGATTTGAAAAAGGGGATGCAGCCGTCTGTGCCAAAGCACTATTTCCCTGATGATGACCCGAGTAAGCAGCCCTGCGTGAAATGGAAGGCCCACGCTAACCTGCTTTACGCGAACTGGCTTAACTATTATGTATATCAGGAAACACCGTTTGATCTGGAAGAGTTGGGATAACTGAAGTCACAGTGCCGGGAACAAAGAAGAAAAATCCTCTAAATCTGGTGTGCGGGAGGAACTTGCGCGCATGGCGGCAACTCGATTGTAGACCTTAGGGCAATGCAATAAATACAAAAAGGCTGTTAATGGGTATAAAACTATTAACAGCCTTTTATATATCAATCCTTTTGAGTAATTATTGACCTGCGCAGTACAAGGTAGCCCAGTCCTCCGAATATTGCAGTATTGAATATCAGATCCCAGGAAAAGAATCCTATGCTAAAGAGATTGATTAGAAAGTTTAGAAGATTTATTGCTCCATATCCGAGTAAACCTATGTATAATAATTTCTCCTTCATATTAGCATAAACAAGAAGCAGGCCAAGAATAAAAGCCCAATAGGCAAGGGTATTTATAAAGCCCCCCATATTTATACCGAAGATGCTATCAAATAGAATAATGATCAGGCCTGCGAAAAGAAAAACCAGGTCTAAAGGAAGCAGAACTCTAAAGAACCTATTGCTGCTAAATAAATTTTTTAATTCACCGCTGATGTTCTTGTATGCACTCACGCGGATCGCTCCTTCCATATTAAAATAAATTTAAATGATATAATTAATTGGATAATATTATCATTATATATATTTATTTCATAATGTTCAATTTTATTATATAATCTAACGTAAATAAAGAGGTTGTTCGTAACTATTCGGGTATAAAATTTATGGAGCTATTGAACAATGACGCTTATTGGCATTCTTACATTAATGGCGTTGTACCTCCGGTCTACAGCAAAAAGGCGAGTGAGGCTCGATGTCCCCCAAATTTTTGTTGCACAAAAACTCCATCAAAGATTGTACCTGAATAGTCGCGGTTAATCACCTATAACAGAGGGGGCAAGGTATGAAATTCGGCTATTTTGATGAGAGGGCAAGGGAATATGTAATTACAAGACCTGATACTCCAACGCCGTGGATAAACTATATTGGAAGTGGGAATTATGGAGGCATTGTATCTAATACCGGAGGAGGCTACAGCTTTTACAAGGATCCACAGAATAAAAGGATAACAAGATATAGATATAACAGTATACCTATGGACAGACCGGGTAGGTATGTTTACATAAGGGATACAGTAACAGGAGAGTATTGGAATCCCGGCTTTCAGCCTTCAGGCACCAGACTTGACAGCTGCTGCTGCAGGCATGGAATGGGCTATACAGTTCTTGAGGGAGAATATAAGAGGGTAGCATCGTCAGTTACATATTTTGTACCGGATGACAGAGATTTTGAGATATGGCTTGTTAAAATTACTAATACCTCAGCCATTGTCAGATCCATGCAAATATTCACTTATGCAGAATTTTGCTTTTGGGATGCCATAATCGATCAGCAGAATGTTGATTGGGCACAGCAGATAAACCAATGTAGCTGCGATGATAGATTAATTACCTGGCATCCTCATCATATAGAAGATAATGCTTCATTCTTTGCCTCTGGTGAAGAGGTATCGAGCTATGACACGAATCTTGAAGCTTTTATTGGAAAATACCGTTCTGAAGCAAATCCCATAGCGGTTGAACAAGGTGCCTGCTCGAATTCTATTTCTTACAGGACAAACGGGGTGGGAGCTTTCTGTAATGGAGTAACTCTTGGTGCAGGTGAATCAAGGGAGCTTGTCTATATATTGGGCTATTCGGAGGACAAGTCATTGATCAGGCACGATATTGAAGCCTACCTGAAGCCGGAGGAAGCTCGTGAAGCCCTTAAGCGCCTACAGACCTATTGGACTGATTTTACCGGTAAGCTACAGGTCCGGACACCTGATAGAGATATGGATCTCTTTGTGAATATGTGGAATCAGTATCAATGTAAAACCACATTTAACTGGTCAAGATTTGTATCGCTATACCAGCTTGGCCTAGGCAGGGGCATGGGAATCAGAGACAGTGCTCAGGACATATTGGGCGTAATGCATACAATACCTGAGGAGGCAAAGGAGCTCGTTGTAAAACTGCTTAAGTGTCAATATACAGACGGACGCGCATATCATCTGTTTTTTCCGCTGACGGGCGAAGGCGGTGTAGGTGATGCGCCTGTAAAAAAGTTCGATTGGTACTCGGATGACCACCTATGGCTTATAATGGCTGTTAATGCATATATCAAGGAGACAGGCGATCTTGCTTTCCTTGATGAAATGGTGAAGTACAATGATAAAACATCTGAAGGCACAGTATGGGAACATCTTGACAGAGCACTGGAGTTTACCCGAGATCACAGGGGGCCTCATGATATTGCGCTGGCTGGCCGCGCTGACTGGAATGACACTCTTAACCTTGATACGGGCAAGGGTATAGCTGAGAGCGTGTTTACTTCGATGCTTTATTGCAGGTGTGCTGTGGAAATGGCAGAGCTTTCGGACTATCTCGGAAAAACTCATGAGGCATCTAAATACATGGCAATGCATGAAGAAATGAAAACTGCCATAAATAAAAGCTGCTGGGACGGAGAATGGTATAAAAGGGCCTTTGATGATGACAGTATACCTTTGGGCTCAAGTGAAAATGAGTTCGGTAAGATATTTATCAACTCCCAGTCGTGGTCTGTATTGGGCTATGTGGCTGATGAGGATTTCGCAAAAAGCTGTCTTGAAGCTGTGAATAAGTATCTTAATACAAAGTATGGTATCGTAACGATGTATCCTGCTTATAACAGGTATGACTCGTCAAAAGGCGGTGTTACAACGTACCCGCCGGGAGCAAAGGAGAACGGCGGAATATTCCTTCATACCAATCCATGGGTCATGATAGCTGAAATAATGCTTGGCAACGGCGACCGTGCTTTTGAGTATTATAAGCAGATACTACCGGCTATACGTAATGATGAAGCTGAAAAGCTGGAGGTTGAGCCCTATGTGTACTCGCAAAATATTCTCGGAAAGGAGCATCCCGAGTTCGGCACAGGCAGAAATTCGTGGCTCAGCGGAACCGCTGCATGGAATATGGTAGCGTCGAGTCAGTATATATTGGGTATAAGGGCAGGATACGATTGTTTTGTGATTGATCCATGCATACCCAGCAGCTGGGACGGCTTTAAGGCCAGAAGGGTGTTCAGAGGAGCTGTTTACAATATTGAGGTAAAAAATCCGAATCACATCAATCATGGGATAAGAAAGCTTGTATTGAACGGAACCGAGGTTTCTGGGATACCGATTCGGCCAAGGAACAGTGTAAATGAAGTAGTAGTTGAGCTCGGGTAGCCCAGCTATAGCTAGAAATTTCATTTCAAATATTTTGAACGGTAAATTGATGGAGTGACATTAGTAAAGTGCTTGAATGTCCTGATAAAGTAACTGAGGTTGTCAAAGCCAACCTCCATGGCAACCTCAAGCACTTTCATGTCAGTATCCTCAAGAAGCCTTGCTGCTTGCATAACGCGATAGTAATTCAAGTATTCCACAGGCGTCTTATTGAAGTATTGCTTAAATAGCCTGCAAAAATGGCCTTCACTGATTTTAAGGTATTGGCACAGATCCATAGTACTTAGCTTCTGTGAATAGTTTTCATGAATGTACTTAATGGCTTTTTTAAGTTTTTCAGTTTTTTGAAAATCAGGGTTTATCTCCGGTGTACTGTTTATTGGCTTGCTGTTATCTATAAGAAGAGAGAGCATGGCATAAAGCTCTGATTTGACCGAAAGCTCATAGCATGGTTTCCTGCCTGAGAGATAACTCATAGTTTTTTTGAAGCGATTAACAAATTCTTGCTCCCAGCTTTGAATGCATTTTATATGTCTTGTAAATGAATAATTATTTTTTAGGAATGGTTCTATATACTTTGACTGAATAAGGTCATAAGTGCTGCTTTGCAGAAGTATGCCGCTGAAAACTATTGCATCAAAAATACAGGAGGAACCGTCAATTGGATATCCTGCATGCAGCTCGCCGCTGTTTACAATGATTGCTTCGCCCTCATGCACCTCGTAGCAGCAGGTGTCAAGCTGAAATACAGCCTTGCCCGAAGTGACCATTAAGAACTCGAGCTCATCGTGCCAATGGCATTCAAGAACAAGCCTGCCAGGCGCAATCTCATTATGATATGCGCTTATTGGAAATAAAAAATCACCGTGTATTCTGTTTTCCTTCAAGATTAATTTATCCATATCAAAATAATGCAACTATATGTCAATATATTGTAAGATATACTCTTCCGACTTAAATACAATTATATTATCATGAAGCGTTGATTTCAAATATTCTTTTTGCATGACATGACTGGAGGTGCAGATAATGAAGTTTACAAATGGATACTGGCTCAGCAGAGAAAATACTGTTATTTCTACTCCACAGGAAATCAGAGATATAAGTATATATGACGGCAAGCTTGAGCTTTATGCGGCAACTAAGTATATTCGGCACAGAGGAGACACCCTTGATGGTATAATGCTGACATTTGAATACAGTTCACCGATTCCCGATGTGATCTGCGTCAAGGTGTACCACCATAAAGGCGGCATTAATAGAAAGCCATCATTCGAAATTCACAGAGATAAACAATTTATTCCTGAGATCCTTGACAACGGTGATAATATTATTTTCTCCACCGGAAAGCTTCAAATGATAATTAAGAAAACACCTGGCTGGAGAGTTGATTTTCTCTATGATGGCAGGCATTTCTGTGAAAGTGCTCAGAAAAGTACAGCCTATATAAATGTCAAGGGCGACGGAGCATATATGCGCGAACAGCTGAGCCTGGGAGTGGGGGAGTATATATATGGCCTTGGTGAGCGATTTACGCCGTTTGTCAGGAACGGACAGATTGTAGACATATGGAACGAGGACGGAGGCACCAGCAGTGAGCAAAGCTACAAGAACATACCCTTCTATCTGTCTAGCAGAGGCTATGGCGTATTTGTTAACAGCACAGACAGGGTATCCTATGAGATTGCCTCGGAATGTGTATCAAGCGTTCAGTTCAGTGTACCTGGGGAGTATCTGGAGTACTATATTATTGGAGGAGGCTCGCCAAAGGCAGCACTTTCAAACTATACAAGGCTGACGGGAAGGCCGTCTCTACCACCTGCATGGTCCTTCGGACTATGGCTTACCACATCATTTACAACCAGTTATGATGAAAAGACTGTCACCAGCTTCATAGACGGTATGGCACAGCGTGAGCTGCCGCTGCATGTATTTCACTTTGACTGCTTCTGGATGAAGGAATACCAATGGTGTAATTTTGAGTGGGATAAGGAGGTATTCCCTGAACCTGAAAAAATGCTGGAGAGACTTAAGGCAAGAGGCCTTAAAATATGTGTGTGGATAAATCCCTATATAGCACAGAGGTCAATGCTCTTTGACGAGGGAATGGAAAATGGCTATTTGCTTAAGAAAGCTGACGGAAGTGTGTGGCAATGGGATAGATGGCAGGCAGGCATGGGGTTAGTCGATTTTACAAATCCCCAGGCTGCTATATGGTACAAGAGCAAGCTGAAAAGACTTTTGGACATGGGAGTTGATTGTTTTAAAACGGATTTCGGAGAACGTATTCCTACTGATGTCGTTTATTATGACGGCTCAGACCCTGTCAGTATGCACAACTATTATACTTATTTGTATAACAAGGCTGTTTTCGAATTACTTGAGGAGCAGCGTGGCAAGGATGAGGCTGCACTATTTGCAAGGTCAGCAACTGTTGGGTGCCAGAGCTTCCCTGTACACTGGGGCGGGGATTGCTCAGCCAGCTATAATTCAATGGCAGAAAGCCTGAGAGGCGGACTGTCACTCTGTACCTCCGGATTTGGTTTTTGGAGCCATGACATCAGTGGCTTTGAAAGTACAGCAACACCTGATATATATAAGCGCTGGACAGCGTTTGGACTTCTCTCGACCCACAGCCGCCTGCATGGCAATGAGTCCTACAGGGTGCCATGGCTGTTTGATGAGGAGGCAGTTGATGTTTTGAGGTACTTCACAAAGCTTAAATGCAGTATTATGCCTTATTTGTTCTCTGCAGCCTGTGAAGTTTCTCAAACTGGTATTCCCGCCATGAGGGCAATGGTTCTGGAGTTTCCTGAGGACCGCAATTGCCAGGTGCTTGACAGACAGTATATGCTGGGAAGCTCACTGTTGGTGGCCCCAATATTTAATGAAGAGGGTAATGCAGAATACTATCTGCCGGGGGGTACATGGACGAATTTCATCAGTGGAGATACAGTAGAAGGCGGCTCCTGGAAACGTGAAAAGCATGGCTATATGAGCTTGCCGCTTATGGTGAGGGAGAATTCTATAATAGCTGTAGGAAATATAAACACTAAACCTGATTATGACTATGCATCAGAGGTTGAACTGCAGATATTTGCATTGAAGGCTGGAAAGACTGCCTCAACAGTTATTTACGATGTAAATGGCAAGCCTGAGCTCCAGTTCTCCGCAAATCGTACAGGAAATGTTATAAGACTTGAGGCGAATGGAACAGGTAAGCCATGGAGTGCCGTACTTAAAGGGATTAGCAATGTAAGCTCAGCTGAGGGAGCCGATGTTTGCTGTAAGGGTTATGACACGATGGTTTATCCTGAAGATTACTGCGGGATTATAGAGCTTGTTTTGCAGGTCTGATTATTGTCGTTCCCATTTATACGAAAAGGGCGGCCTTGTGGGTCGCCCTTAATGCTTCTTGCATTGTTTTTAAATCATGTTTTCAAATCAGGTTCCAAGATATGCAGCCTTTACAGCCTCGTTTGCCAATAGCTCTGCGCCTGTGCCGGTAAGGGTGATACGTCCTGTCTCCAGAACGTAGCCTACATTGGCGGTTTGCAGCGCCATATTGGCATTTTGCTCTATCAGAAGGATTGTTACGCCATTTTTGTTGATTTCACGTATAATGTCGAAAATACCTCGTACCACCAATGGAGCAAGTCCCAGTGAGGGCTCATCCATCATAAGGAGCTTAGGACGACTCATAAGGGCCCTTCCAACTGCCAGCATCTGCTGTTCGCCGCCTGAAAGTGTTCCTCCCAGCTGCCATGAACGCTCCTTGAGACGAGGAAACAGGTTATAAACATAATTAATATCATCCTCCAGGTTATCCTTGCGAAGATATGCGCCTATTCTAAGATTCTCCAGAACTGTAAGATCGGAAAAAATTTTTCTGCCCTCAGGTACCAGCGTTATACCCTTTGATACAATTGCTTCAGTACCTTTGCCTGTAATGTCCTCGCCCATAAATTCAATATTGCCGCTGCTTGGCTTGACCAGACCTGAAATGGAGCGAAGCGTTGTGCTTTTACCCGCACCATTGGCGCCTATAAGGGTTACAATACTTTTCTCGGGAACCTCAAAGGAGATACCCTTCACGGCTTCAATGCCGCCGTAGTTAACTTTAAGCTGACTTATTTTAAGCATCCTCGGCCACCCCCAGATACGCTTCGATAACGCGCTTATTTTGTTGAACCTCGGATGGCGTGCCTTGAGCAATGAGCTTTCCGAAGTCAAGAACATATATGCGGTCAGATATTTGCATTACCAGATCCATATGATGCTCTATCATAAATACAGTTAGACCATACTTTTCTTTTATTTGAACTATAAATTCGGATAATTCCTGTGTTTCCTGTGGATTCATGCCGGCTGCGGGTTCGTCCAGCAGCAGCAGCGAAGGATCTGTTGCCAGAGCACGAGAGATCTCAAGCCTGCGCTGCAGTCCGTATGGAAGGCTGCTTGCTGGCTCATCCTTCAGATGAATAAGTCCCTGTTCCTCAAGAAGTGCCAGGCTTTCTTCGCGCATTCTCTTTTCCTCACTGTGATTGAGACGGAAGGTTGCCGTAAATACATTTTGTTTTGCCCTCATATGCTTTGCAATAAGAACGTTTTCAAATACCGTCAGGCTCTTAAAAAGGCGGATATTCTGAAAGGTACGGGCAATACCAAGCTGTGTTATCCTGTCTGGTGTGTGGCTTACTACTTTACTATAGAGCCCCTTGTTTTCGCCGTTATATAGCTTTTTCATTTTTCCATGAGGATAGTTTGATACAATTACTTCGCCATTAAAGCTTATGGATCCATTTGTTGGTTCGTACACACCCGTTATGCAGTTAAAGGCTGTTGTTTTGCCTGCACCGTTGGGGCCTATGAGAGCCACTATTTCATCCTTGTTGACATCAAGAGTGAGATTGTTGACAGCTATAACGCCTCCGAACTGCATTGTAACATTATCCAAATGAAGAACATTTTTCGTCATAGCTCTGCACCTCCCTCAACCTTTTTTTTGAAACGCTTTTTAAAGAATTTGATAATTCCATCAAGTGAGAATTCCCTGGAGCCCATTATTCCTTGACTGTAGAAAAGCACTACAATCATTATGATAACGGAGAAAACAACCTTTCTGAAACCGGAACGCATAAGTGGTATCTGAAATGAACCAATAAAGGTTTCTGCATCAAGAAATCTTAGCCACCATTCGCTGCAGGCTATAAAAAGGAAGGACGACAGGCAGCTTCCTGTTACTGAGCCTATGCCTCCTATAACAACAATCAGAAGTATTTCATAAGTCATGGCAGACTTAAAAGCAGAGGCTTGAACTGTAGTCTGATACATAGCCAGAAGTGCACCGCCGACACCGGCAAAAAATGAGCTGATCACAAAGGCCAGCCGCTTGTGCTTCGCAAGATTTATGCCCATTGCCTCAGCGGCTATCTCATCATCTCTTATGGCTTTAAAGGCCCTGCCGTAGGAGGAGTTGATAAGAAGTACGATTACTGTTATGCATATCCCTGCAACAGCAAAGGGAAAAATGACTGATGTAAAGGTTGGAAACTTTCGCAGTAGGTTGGAGCCATTAGTGACAGGTCCCAGTGCATCCCACTGGAAGATGGCTCTGATTATTTCCGCAAAGCCGAGAGTAGCTATGGCAAGGTAGTCACTTTTGAGCCTGAGGACAGGAAGACCTATCAGGAAGGCAAATATTGCCGCTGATATTCCCGCCAGAATGATTGCGCCAAACACAGGAATAGTAAACCTTATTATACCGCCGTCAAAATATTGATATACAGCTGCTCTGGAGGCTACCGGTATTGTAAAAATGGCGTAGGCATATGCACCTATGAGCATGAAGCCTGCCTGACCCAATGAAAACAATCCTGTAAAGCCATTAAGCAGGTTCATTGATACAGCCACCAAAGCATAAATGGCGCCCTTTTTAAGTACTGTAAACAACATTGAGGAGGCGGGCAGAAACTGCTCTAAAACATAAAGCAGAATAAATAGCGCCGCGATAAGGGCGATGTAAATTATTAGCTTCTTCTTTTTATCCATATCGCTCACCTATACCTTATCTGTAGATTTCTCACCGAAAAGTCCTGTGGGCTTTGCGACGAGTATGATAATTAGCAGGGCAAAGGTAAAGGCATCTGAAAAGGTTGTCCAACCCAAACCCTTAATAATATTTTCGCATATACCTATTATGAATGCGCCGACCACAGCCCCGGGTATGCTTCCGATGCCACCGAATACTGCTGCGACAAAGGCCTTAAGGCCAGGCATTGCACCCGCGGTGGGTGTTACAGTAGTGTAGTTTGTGAAATAAAGCAGTGATCCCGCGGCAGCCAACAGCGAACCGATAATAAAGGTAGCACTGATGACGGAATTTATTTTGATACCCATAAGCTGGCTTGTTTCAAAATCCTTGGACACGGCACGCATGGCCATGCCGATTTTTGTATATTTAATCATTAGTACCAGTGCTACCACTAGTATTATCGTAAGAAACGGAGTCACTATTGTAACAATTTTTGTGGTAGCCGAACCGATGCTTATAGAGTTGCTTATCCATGGAATGGTTGGGTATTGCTTTGCAAGACCGCTCGTTATGTACCAGGCGCAGTTCTGAAGCAGATATGAAACTCCTATCGCGCTTATCATTATTGACATACGGGGTGCTGTACGAAGCGGCTTGTAGGCCACTCTTTCCACAGCAAAGCCAAGTATTACAGTTAGTATAATGACCAGCGGTATTGTTATATAAAGAGGCATCGTTGCTGACATATAAACCATCAAAAAACCTGCTACCATGAATATATCGCCGTGGGCAAAGTTTATTAGTCTGAGGATGCCATATACCATTGTGTAGCCTATGGCAATAAGTGCATACTGTCCGCCGACTGATATACCGGCCAGTATATACGGCAGATTAGCATTAAGTATGTTCATAATAGAACCTCCATTTGGTTGTCTTGAAAAGAGTCCCTGTCAGGGTGAGTCAGAGCTGTGAACACGATCCCCTTTCGAGGCAACCCAATCTTTTGGGCTGAACAGGGAAAATATTAAAGCATGGCGGGCGGCATGCCGCCGCCATGCTTTTTCAGCAGACGGCCGTAGAGGACCGCCTGTGCTTCATATAAATTTAATGCTATGATCCGAAAATTATTTTACACTTTGTATAGAAACAAATTCCCACGCACCGTCAGCAGTATTAACCTTCTTGATATAAGCTACGTCACGGATAGCGTCGCCTATTTCGTTAAATGCAATATTTCCTGTAACGCCTGTATATTTAACATTCCAGAGAGCCTCATTGATCTTCTTGGAGTCAGCGCTTCCGGCTGCCTTGATAGCTTCAACAGCTGTCATATATGCGTCATAGCCAAGAGCTGAAACAGCAGCTACGATATCACTTCCGCCATTATTCTGAAGCTTTGTTTTATCTGCATTGAGCCATTCTTTGAAGCCCTTTACAAACTCAGAGCCTGCTGCTGAATCGTCACCCTCATCAAAGAAGGTGGATACACAAACATCAAGGTTCGAGCCCTTAGCAGCTTCAAGTATAACTGGGCTGTCCCAGGTGTCTCCTGCAAGCATTGGAATAGTAATACCCTGTGAAGCTGCCTGCCCTATTATAAGGGAAGCTGCCTCAGTAGAGGTGGGAGCAAATATTATATCAGCCTTTGAATTAACTGCAGTAGTTAGGAATGCAGTAAAGTCACTGTTGCCTTCCTGGAAGCTTTCTTCTACAACTGTTCCGCCAAGGCCTTCAAACGCCTTCTTGAAATAGTTTCCAAGTCCGACCGAATAGTCATCGCCCAGCTTAGTTAATATGTATGCGGTTTTTGCCTTGAAGCCATCAACCGCATAGTTTGCAAGAACTGTACCCTGGAACGGGTCAAGGTAGCAAATACGGAAATAATGTGTGTTGCCTTCTGTAACCTGTGGATTTGTGCAGGAAACACCTATTACAGGTATTCCGGCTTGTGCGAAAACATCGCTGCCTGCAATTGAAACACTTGAACCGTATGAGCCAAGTACAACTGAGGATTTTGCACTTACCAGTGTTGATGCGGCAGTAGGAGCCTTATCGTTGGAGGATTCATTATCAACGATCTCCAACTGGATATTGTAAGTTTTTCCGTCCAATTCCACTGTGTTAACCTTGGAATTTGCATACTCAATACCAAGTACCTCTTGTTTTCCGCCTGCTCCGTTATCGCCGGAGGACGGCTCGAATACACCTATCTTGATAACATTTGAATTTGCGGAATTTCCATTGGTGCAGCCTGTTACTGCTAAAAGCATTAGGCATAGAATCATTGTAATAGCTATAACTCTCCTCATAATATGTCCCCCTAAAAATTTTATCTAAATGTACACAATGTGTGGACACTTGTGTTTTTAATTATAACCTATATAAAAGGAATATTCAATTAAAGCATTCACATTTAATCGAATCTTTTTCTTTTTTCTTCTAATTAATGGATACAATATTAGTACTGCAAAAAGAGATTTCTGTTATGAGCGTAAATTATTCACTGGATTTACAAAATATTTACGAAATCGCTTGATTAGTTGATATTCGTGTAATATAATGTAAATGCTTGACTTGTAAGAATATATTCTTAAGTGCGAGCAAATATAAAAGTTGTTGCTGCGATAAGCAGTCAAACTAATCTTTCTAAAGCGAGGGGACTATAGATGTTCGAAGACAAAACATTAGTATGTAAGGATTGTGGGCAGGAGTTTGTTTTTACGGCTGGTGAACAAGAATTTTATTCAACCAGGGGTTTCCAGAATGAACCGGGAAGATGCAAAGAGTGCAGATCGTCAAGAAAGTCCCAGTTTGGCAGAGACGGTTCTGCAAAAAGAGAAAGAGAGATGTTTGATGCTGTTTGCGCACAATGCGGCAAAGAGACAAAGGTTCCTTTTAAGCCTCGTCTTGACAAGCCGGTTTATTGCAGCGAATGCTTTTCAAACCGCTAATTAAATATTAGAGATTGCAGCCCTGTATTAATAATACAGGGCTTTTTATATATGTATATCGTGTGTCTGGCGAAGCTGGAACACACTTCCCGGTTAAAATCAGGTACGAATAATTACAAAGAAGCCTGTTATCTAATTTTGAATATTGTACGGGTACTTATCCACTAAGCTTGTGCTAAACTTATCCATAGTATATTCCACAGCTGAAGACACGTAAAATTAGTTTATTCACAGACTTATCCACATTATCCACATCTAATATATGCACAAAACACATGTTTTGATTTACTCGTTAGTACTTCATGTTTGTTATTATAAAATTATTACTATAGGTGAAGGAATTATTAGCTAAATTGTTGAATAAAAATATAAACCTTTGAAGTTTAATGTTATTATACATGCTTTGGAGGTAATAATATGTAGTAGAATCTTTTATAAATACTTAAGGCTTTGCATGCAATATAAATAATAAAATATGAACATTAAAATATGAACATGAAAGGAGCATTGATTTTATGAACTACATAATCAGTGGTAAAAATATCGAGGTAACTCAGGCACTAAAGGAAAAAATTAATAAAAAGCTCGGAAAGCTGGACAAGTTTTTTAGCCCGCAGACAGAGGCACATGTAACGCTGAGTGTACAAAAAAACAGACATATTGTCGAGGTAACTATACCAACTAACGGAATAACACTAAGAGGCGAAGTGGCAAGTGAAGATATGTACTCCTCGATTGATAAGGTTGAAGACATACTTGAAAGACAGATCAGAAAGAATAAAACGCGTTTAGCGAAGAGGCTTCATGTAGATACCTTCAAACCTGAATATTTCGATTCAGGGGTTACTGTAGAGGAAGAAACTGAGTTCCCTATTGTTCGTACAAAGAAATTTGCGATAAAGCCTATGCCTGTAGAAGAAGCTATTTTGCAAATGAATCTTTTAGGGCATGAGTTTTATATGTTCTCAAATGCGGATACTGAAAAGGTAAATGTTGTTTATAAGCGTAAAAATGGCGGTTATGGTCTGATTGAGCCTGAGTTTTAAGTAGCTGTATATTGAATTTGCGAAATAGATCAGGTAATAAAACAAGATCGGTAATAAAACAAGATTGGTAAGAAAACAAGATCAGGTAAGAGAATAATCATTGGTTAAGTACAGCAGTGACGCTTGCGTCACTGCTGTTTCAATAAGGATAGCATAGAGAAGTTTATGAAAACATTTCCGGCTTCGACTTCTTTCATTATTGCTAAAATCCCGGGGCGGTCAAAACAAGTAGAAAAATTCCATGTATATGCGGCACCGCTAAGGATCAATGCGGAAGCAAGCTTAACGAGAGCATTTGCAATATTACCGTGATAAACCCAATTTAACTTATTTGTATGAACGTATTTTAGTTTAATATGTCAAAAAACTGAAAAAATAATCATATAATGTATTGTAATGAACACGGTTTAATATTAGAATTAGGACTAATAGGATAATAAATGGAAATTACTCCATAAAATTATTCTCCCAACAGTTATTGAACTTGCTGTTGAAATAATATCAGATTGAGGAGGCATATATTTATGGCAATAGGTGGTGTAGGTGTTTTCAAAATGGACATCGACAAAGTAAAGAAGGTTATGGTTGCATTTGCAGAAGGATTTTTTTCAATGGATCAGGGAATTCAATTCTGTGAGGAATTTACAAGGGCAGCAAATGAATGCAGTATTGACGGAGATTATGTTTTGATTGTTGATGCAAAGGGAGTTAAGCCGTCTACTCCTGAAGTTACTAAGGCGCTTAATGATGCATTAGCTCTTTATGCTTCAGATAATTTTAAATTCAAAAAAAGATTTATGGTTAAGCTTGATTCCGTTATAACTCAATCCCAGGTATCAAGACTGGCTAAAAATATTCCGGGTTTCAATGATAAAATTACTTTTGTAAGTTCAAAAGAAGAGGCACTGGCCCAAGTTTAAGATTATATAGGCAGACGATATTGCATTTATACATAAGATTATGAGTAATAATGAAAAACGGATTCCAGGTACATTACCAGGAATCCATTTTTTAGGCTCTGTGTCAATAGCTGGGTTGGGCCTCCAGCAAAATAAAATATTTAATTACAATATTCATTACATCTTATAGAGCAGTGAAACCACATTATAACCTGCTCCTACTGATACAAAGACTAAATAATCTCCTTCTTTGACCCTGTCTGTTTCCATTGCTTCATGAAGTGAAATGAAGGGGCTTGTTACGCCTGTGTAGCCATATTTGTCACCAACATATGTCTGCCTGTCATTTGAAAGACCAAAAGCTTTAAGCGTTTGCTCGGTAAAGGGCTTGGAGAATTGTGAAAACAAAAAGTGGTTTATATTTTCTGCAGACAGATTATTTCTTTCCAGCATTGTGTTTATGAGTTTAACCCATTCTCCGGGAACAAAACTGGTATCAAATGGATCAAGCCTGAACTTTTTGTCTTCAATATCTACATTAGGATTATACATCTGTGAAAAGCCTGCTTTGGGCATTACAAAATTCTGCTTGCAGAAGGGATCTGTTTTGTACCCGGAATCAATAAATCCCCTTTTTATATCTTCATTCTTCTTCTCAAGTACAATAGCCGCACCCGAATCAGAGAAAATCGAATATACTACTGGGTCGATATTGCTTGCAATAAGGCTTGATAAAAGCCCTCCAATTATCAATGCCTTATTGACGAAATAGTTTTTGTCCATGAGTCGGGATGCAACATCAAAGGCTGTTATCATGCCGGTGCAGTTAGTATTTATATCAAAAGAGATATGTGCGTTTACAGTTCCAAGCAAACCATTGATATACAGAGCATTAGAGGGACAGGTGTACTCCGGGCTGTCAGTGGCAAAAATGAGCATGTCGATTTCCTCAGGCTTTACGTTTGCCTTTTCCATAGCAAGCACAGCTGCTTTATAACCCATTGATATTACAGTTTCTTCACCGGTGTCATCCAGATATCTCTCTTCTTTTCCCAGTGATTTTAATAAATGGTCGACTTGAATTCCCATTTTAGCGAAATGTTCAATAAAAAACGAATTATCGACTTTGTTGTTAGGGTAATAGATACCAAGACCTGCCATGTTGATGTTTTGATATGTTTCTTTCAAGATACCACTCCTTTGTAAAAAAATTTGTTTTCTTTGAAGTGAACACAGCTGAATAAATAAAATAAAGAAATAGTAAAAACATACAATATATTAAAACAAAAGGCTGAAAATAACAATACATAATATATAAATAAATACAAAAAGATACAAATAGAGAATAAATATACAAGTATATCATCGTTTAATTTCAGAATCAGGCTGAGCTTTTTAGCGGGGTAATCAAGGCTACCTCGTGCCATTAATGAAATTGCGGCGAACAGATGTTTGATTTATCTTGCGAAGAAATGTGTCATTGAGTATAATAGGAAAAGACGAATTGACGCTTATAAGCATATAAGCGTTTCACAAAAAATAGACAGGGGCAACAGATGATTATAGATAAACAGGAGTTCATAGACTTAAGAAAAAAGCTGCTCGAGAAAGAGTATGGAAAGCTAAATGCTCCACAGAAACAGGCTGTGTTCCATATTAGTGGACCGCTGCTGGTGTTGGCGGGAGCAGGTTCGGGCAAGACCTCCGTATTGGTCAACAGGATTTCCTACATGTTAAAACATGGAAATGCATATAACAGCGACTATGTCCCGGAAGAACTTACAGCCGAAGATTTAGATTCTATGAAGGAAGCTGCTTCAAAAGCAGGTTCTGTGCCGCGGAATGTAATGCGCCTCTTAGAGGAAAGACCGGTGCATCCGGCATCGATTCTGGCAATTACGTTCACAAACAAAGCAGCAAAGGAAATGAAACAAAGACTCGAGGCAATGGTTGGCGAAAAGGCCGACAGCATTTGGGTAAGTACCTTTCATGCAGCATGCGTAAGAATACTTAGACGTGACGTTGAAAAGCTTGGCTTTACCAGAAGCTTTGTTATTTTTGATACCTCCGATCAGCAGACTGTAATTAAGGACTGTATAAAGGAGCTGAACCTTAATGAAAAGAACTTCCCTTACAAGGAAATGCTTTCTCATATCGGAAAGGCTAAGGATGAGCTGATTGAACCGGAAATGTTTTCCAAGATGTATGGCGCAGATTTCAGAATGAGCAAGGTCGCACGCATTTATGAGCTGTATCAGAGAAAGCTGAAGAACAATAATGCAATGGATTTTGATGACATAATAATGCTGACAATCAAGCTGCTTATTGATAATCCTCCGGTTCTTGATTATTACCAGAGAAAATTCAAGTATATACTTGTAGATGAGTATCAGGATACAAATACTGCCCAGTACACTCTGATAAGTCTTCTTGCACAGGGATACAAGAATTTATGTGTTGTGGGAGATGATGACCAGTCCATATACGGCTGGCGTGGGGCAAATATACGCAATATCCTGGATTTTGAAAAAGAATTCACTGAAGCTAGGGTCATAAAGCTTGAGCAGAATTATCGTTCTACAAAGACTATATTGGACGCTGCAAACCATGTAATAAAAAATAATTCCGGCAGAAAGAGCAAAACGCTTTGGACCGAGAATCAAGACGGAGACGGCATCATCGTTTATGAGGCCGGTAATGAGCGTGATGAGGCGACCTTCATAGCAAACGAGATCGAGAGGCTAAAGGAGGAAGAGGGCAGAAGCAATAGTGATTTTGCGCTACTGTACAGGATCAATGCCCAATCGCGTGCACTTGAGGATGCATTTATGAAGGCAGGCATTCCATACCGTGTTTTTGGAGGCCTTCGTTTCTATGACAGGAAGGAAATAAAGGATATTATTGCTTATCTTAGACTTGTCCAGAACCCATCGGATGATGTGGCGCTGAAAAGAATTATCAATGTGCCTAAAAGAGGCATAGGAAATACTACCCTTGATAATGCCGAGGGTATTGCTGTTAAAAGGGGTTGCAGCATATACTCAATAATATCATCTGCCGACCAGGTTCCTGAGCTTCAGAGAGCTGCTTCGAAGCTTCTTGATTTTGTTTCGATGATAAATGGCTTCAAAGCAATGGTAGAGTTTATGAATGTTTCGGAGCTGATAGAAGCAATAATCGATAAGTCGGGAATACTACCGGAACTGAAGGCTGATGAAACAGTTGAGGCGCAAAGCAGAATAGAGAATATCAAGGAGCTTGTTTCAGGCGCTATGGAATTTGAAACTCAGAGTGAAGAAAAGGGGCTTGAGGCATATCTGGCAAACGTAGCTCTCGTATCAGATATAGATAATTTGGATAATGAGAACGACAATGTTGCTCTTATGACACTGCATAGTGCAAAGGGTCTGGAATTCCCTGTTGTATTTATACCGGGCTTTGAGGAGGGAGTTTTCCCGGGGCTTCGGTCATTTGGAAATGATGATGAGATGGAGGAGGAGCGCAGGCTTTGTTATGTTGGTATTACCCGAGCAAGACAAAAGCTATACTTAACAAGCACGTATTGCAGGACGCTTTTTGGTAATACCACATATAATAAGTGCTCCAGATTCATAAAGGAAATACCTGAAGAATTATTGGAGGTAAGAGGAAGAAGGGAAAAAGCCTCTGAGGGATTCTCAGACTGGCAGGATGGACAATTCGGCAGAGGAAGCAGCTTTGTGGATTTTATGGCATCAGGAACAGGCCGGGATTATCAGCAAAATGACGGCTTTGGCAGGAAGCCGGCAGCAATGAGAGGCAGCAGAGAAGTGCTTGGCGGGGCTAATTCAGCTATAGGCGGCTATGGAGTACAGAATACCAATAGCAAGGCTGAAGGCTTTGGAGCGCATACCGCCGGTGGAGGTAAGAGCTCAGACTTTGGGGCACAGACGACCGGCAGCAGGATGGCAGGCTTTAGCTCAAAGATGGCTGGTGAAGGCGGTTTTGGGGCTAAACCCGAAAAGCAGTCTGCTTCTGCAGACGGGCCGGGCTTCAGGGTTGGTGATAATGTAGTACATAAGAAGTTTGGAGTAGGAAAAATATCTGCTGTTATTTTGGACAAGGGTGATTATGTCCTTGAAATTGAATTCAGAAACGCAGGTATGAAGCGGCTTATGGCGGCATTCGCCAATTTGGTAAAGCTATAGGCATAGATATGGATAGTATGATTTTTTTCTGATTTACTACAGCTTATAAAGTTAACAGCAATAGCGGTAAATTTAAAGAGGATAGCCGGGCTGGTATCCTCATATTATGAAGCAAAATTCAATTTTATGGTAAATAGGTGCAAAATTCTCGAAAAGCTAATGCCGTGTTTGACTATGAGCGCCTGAAAAGGCTATTTTTTCAGTGATCTCGAACCGTCCCCCTGTGCTATTTTCCCAGTAGCACAAGGGAACACCCATGCCGCAATCCGCATTCAAGAGCGGATGAAAACTTGGTATTCCGGAAGTTATTTAACCGTCCCCTACTGACTCGCTGGCTCTGACCCGCTGACTCAAATCAGAAGAGTCAATAGGGAACCTCCCCCACTGACTCCTAACCGTCCCCCTGTGCTATTTTGATTAAGATAGCGATAGATTTTCTTCAAAACCTAATTATTACAATTTACCGGTATATATGCGGAGCTTTGTGCAAAGAATATTCTCTGGAAATGTGACGATTTTTTGTTCTGGATCGATTTTATCAGATGGAGTAAACGGTTTATAAAAAATGGAGTTTTATACGCCATTGGGAGGAATTTTAATGGATATATACGATTGCAATGAGGATAATCTATCATCTGTAGCGGGAAGCTGCAGATACCATAGCTATATTCAAGGCAAAAGGAGTATGTCATCTGAACAGGAAGTCAGTTGCAGTGATTGCACACACTGGAATGGAAGAAAATGCTCAAGGAATCAGTTTGACAGCATAGCCTCCGAGCTTCGGCTTGACTGAATATAAGGATTCTGAGTATGTGAATGTGATCAAAAGCAGGCTCTGAACTATGCCTTGTTTAATATTTGACCCGTAACTGCTATCTCCAGTTCTTGCGTTGATACTTACCTTCTTGCTTGTAGTATTAGCTTGTGGTATTTGCTTGCTTACTCCGGATTTGTTGATTTACTACATTATCATTTACAAAGAGGTTAAAATGCCCCGCTTACGTGGTACATACTGATTTGACCTTAGGCGGTGAGCATTTCTCATAGAGTGCATTGATAAGCTACGAGTATTTTGAGTTCGATAGCACAAATTTCCTCTACAACGTACATTAAACTTAGTTTGCGAGTACTCAAATGTAGTTTGTGACCGGCATCGGCTCGTTAAAACACATCACCTGTATGTTATAAAAGTCCTAGAAGTTCTGTTGGTTTTGATATCAATAACTTAGCACCGTTAGACATGAGTTCGTCGGCCTGACGAAAGCCCCAGAGCACTCCAATAGGATATGCGCCTGCTGCTGCGGCGGTTTTCATATCTATTCCCGAATCCCCCAGGTACAGACATTCGTTAGGCGATACTCCGAGTATTTCAGCTATTTCATAGACGCCATGCGGATCTGGTTTTCTTGGTATGCCGCTTCGCTCACCAAATACTGCGTCAAAAAGCAGATCGGGAAGAAAGGACTTCACCATTTGTTTGGTGAAGGCGTCAGCCTTATTTGACAGGACGGAAAGCTTAATTCCTCTTTTTGTGAGATGCTCAAGCAGCTCCGGGATCCCGCTGTAGGGCTTTGTTTTTTTATTCCAGCAGACGCTGTATTCATCAAGCATTTCCTTATATATCACATCGACGGTCTCATTATCACGCTTGTCCTCAGGCAGAGCCTTTATCACCAAATTGCGAATTCCGCTTCCAACAAAGTATTTATATGCATTCATATCATGGGTTGGGTAACCATGCCTTGATAAAACGTTGTTTGTTGAATCAGCCAGATCATCTATCGTATTAAGAAGCGTACCGTCCAGATCAAAAATTGCGGCCTTAAATTTCATTCTTATCTCCATTATCTGCTGTTTATAATATTTCGGTTTTTATTTTATCATTACCGCGCAAAAGAGCCAGACCGCCTTCAATACTATCAGAGCTTCCCTTTATGACAGTCAGCTTATACTCGGGCTCAAAATCCATATATCTGTCTTCAGTGTCATCAGATGGCCTGGGAGTGGTCATGTCATAAATCATTATGCCGGCATCCTTGCTGTCAGCTTCAGATAAATACTCGTCATATATTATGTATTTATAGCTGCCTATATCAAATTGCAGATAATTGAGATCAAGACCCGAATTCTCTTCTCCACCGCCGCGAAAGTAATACATGTATGTGAAGCTATCCCATGAATCTGCTGTGCTTGACGGGTATTCCAGATCAAGCTTATCCTTTGTTCCAAATCGGTAGATCAGGTAGGTCTCACTCTCATCTGTACTAATTGACATGCAATTTTCAGAATCCTCTTCCTGAAAGAAATAAATAAGGTGTTCGCCCTGTTTCATAAGTTTTTCATCCAGCTCAACTGATAATGGCTGTGAATTATCTGGAAACTGCACATTATCAGTGCTTGTATTTACATCAGGATTCTGCACATTATTGCCTGTTCCAGTGCCTTCCTTATTTGGTGCGGTATTGCTGCTGTTCGTGCCGGATTGCGCTTTGGCGGTGTTGTTCGACTCATTTGGACTTTCAGATGCCGATTCCACTGTTGACTTCGGGCCTTCAGCTGCAGTAATATCAGGTTCCTTCAAAGCTTCTCCTATTGAGTTGTCCGAAGAACTTGTAACTCCAGGCACAATACTGCTTACCTGATTTGCACCCTTGATATTTGTGCAGCCGGAAAGTATAAATACATAGCATATAAAAATTAGAAGAGCTTTTGTATATTTCATAGCTTAGCAATGCTCCTTGAATCAACTGCATTAATTGTGTTTTATTTCACAATTACTAGTATAACACAATCATAAAAAATTGCTTGAATTAGGATATGCTATTGGTAAAAGAATAAAACTTTTACTCTTGCTCTCACCGCAATTGCAAAATTCTGCTGTTTAGCAATCGCCCTTAAAGTTTCATTTCCATGAATGTATCTGACATACCCGCAACAAAGCTCCATTGTCGCTCCATGTAGGTTTTTAGATTACTTGTACCTTGTCGGTAGGAGGTGTAGATGCTCTCTAAATCCTCAAAATGCTCTGCAATAGAGCAGGCCGCGCAATAACCACTTTCCATTCCGGCAGAAATGCCCTCGCCCATTGGATTGAGAAAGCCTGCAAGCTCGCCCGTAAACAGCACACGTCCTATGCCATACTCCACCTTACAGCCGGGATGAATATGTGGCATAAGCCATTTTTCTGATTTTACCTGTTCATCGAGGCAAAGCTCATGATGGCCTGTCATATAAGCAAGAAAGCGGTTATAGAAATATTGGATTTTAGAACGGTCCTTTACCGAAACGCCTAGCACTAAAAGATTGTCTTTCACATTAAACCATGCGTCATATTCGGATAACTCCGGTTGCAAATACGCATAGAAATAATGGTAATCCAAGTTGATTGTTCCCTTGTTAAATGTTTGGAAAGTCGTTATGTAGCTAATTTGATCGTTCTTTAGTTTTCTTTTGAACGAGCCAACAACACCTTCGCAATCAAGAACGTATCTTGCGTTTTCTGTATATGTCGTTTCTCCGTGCAGAGTAACCGTTATATGGTCTACATGTTCCACACAGGAAAGCGCAGTCGTACAATCCTTAATTTGGGCACCGCTTTCCATCGCTTTTTTAGCAAGCCAATTATCAAATGAGCTTCGCCAAATATTTAATCCATTTTGCTCAAAGCAATATTCGTTCCCTTTGTCGTTTGTAAAAATCATTCCGCAGTTTTTTGTTGGAGCGCACATTGTATGCTGCGGCACACGCTCCCCAAAGTAACGTTCAACCAAGTCCATAGATTTCTTAATCAGTACACCTGAACATGATTTATACCGTGGCATTTTGAACTTTTCAACCAACAAAACTTTCAATCCATTTCCGGCTAATTTTTTTGTAGCGGTACATCCGGCTGGACCCGCGCCAATTACAATACAATCGTACATTTCGACACCTCGGTTTCTTTCTATAAATGCCTGCTATATGAGCAAGCGGCGTTTTTTGTTGTCCGTCGATAGCAATAATCGAGTTCGCCGTTTGTTGTATTGTGGAAAACAACCGTTTTGTCATATAACAACTCCATAAGTCGTTTTTTTACCATATGATTAATTATAAGTATAATATATATAATTTTAATAATTGTATAAATTCTTATTAATAAATAGTTTTTTGTGGAGGTATCGCCAAATTCTGATAATGCTTACACATGTTTGACAAAAACCACGCTGAGATATCTATTTGTTAAAACTGGTAATATTCCCTATTCACCTAAGTTTTGCGGTCTCACACCGGATTCTGATATAATCCTCACTTTAAAGATATACTCCCCAGCCAAGGGGGTTAAATATGCTTAATTGAGTCCTCGGTAGAAAAATTGCTTACATAGCAAAATGCATAATATAATTAATTTGTTGACAAACAAAGGGAGTTTCATCTATACTGTTAGCAATTCACTTATTTATTAGTTTAGCATGATAAACTAATAAAGTGTAATAGTATAATAATGGCACGAAGGCCAAAAAAACTAAGGTCAAAAAACTAAGACCCAAAAGACTAAGGCGTAAAGACTTAAAGACAAAGCAGATAGCAGCATAGAAACATAATTGTTGTATTGCTGTTGTAATAAATATTGGTGATATAAAAAGCCGGATGGTTTAGAATATTATTTAGGCAGGCATGCTAATGTGAAACATAGCTTTTGTAATGTGTAATATACATAACTGATTGCAAAGACGAGTAGTTAAACATAGATATTGTGAGGTGCAGGTCATGTCAAAGTGGAAAATATATACTCCGGATGGAGTACAGGATATCATGTATGAGGAGTGCTACCTGAAAAGAGGATTAGAGCAGAAGCTGCGAACTATATTCAGAAGCTGCGGCTATAATGAGATAGAAACTCCCGTTATCGAGTTTTATGATGTCTTTGCCTCAGATGAGGCCGTTATGCCGCAGGAAAACATGTTTAAATTTTTTGATCAACAGGGGAGAATATTGGTACTCAGACCTGATATAACAGTTCCCGTTGCCAGGATTACTGCTACTAAGTGCAGGGAGGAAGCATATCCCATACGCTTTTCTTATATAGGCAATGTATTCAGGTATAATGATTATGGCGGCGGAAAGCAGAATGAATTCACGCAAGCCGGAGTCGAGCTGCTTGGGGTGAACACTCAGGAGTCTGATGCAGAGGTCATTTCAATAGCAATAAATTGTTTAAAGGCAGCGGGTTTGAAGAACTTTCAGGTAGATATCGGCCAGGTCGAGTTTTTCAACGGACTGATGGAGGAGACAGGCCTGCCTGAGGATGATACTGCAAGGGTACGAATGCTTATAGACAGAAAGGACTACGTGGGGCTGGAGGATTTCCTCAATAGCCATGAAATAAGAGAAGACCTCAAAAAGCTTATTTTCGACCTGCCGGGCTTATTTGGTTCGGTTGACGTAATAGACAAGGTAAAGGCACTGACGCTTAATAGCAGATCAAGGGAAGCTCTGGAGAACATAAGGCAGGTACTTGAAATATTAGAGGATTACGGCCTTGGACAATATGTATCGGTTGATCTGGGAATGCTCAGAGGTCTCTCATACGACACCGGTATTATATTCAGAGGCTTCACTTACGGAGTAGGCTTCCCCATACTTACAGGCGGCAGATATGACAGGCTTGTAGGTGAGTTTGGGAAAAGCTGTCCTGCCACGGGCTTTTCACTTGGAATCAATCTGATCATGATGGCTCTTCAAAGACAAGGGGTCTCAATAGAAAGGCCATGTGTAGATAGTCTTATATGCTACCAAAAGGGAAGCCGGCAAATTGCCTTCAAGCTATGTGAAGAATTCAGAAAGCAGGGACTTGCAGTAGAATTGGACGTAACAAATGGTACCAGGGACGATGCACAAAAATATGCGGCAGCTAAGAACATCGGTGGAATCATAAGCATTCTGGATGAGGATACTGTAGAAATATACAATATGCAGTCGGGCAAGCATGACATAGTAAAAATCAGTGAATTATTGAAGAGGTGAAAAAAGTGAGGTATCTTACCATAGCCCTGTCAAAGGGAAGACTTGCGGAGCTATCTATGGAGCTGATGGAGAAAATAGGAATAGAATGCTCAGAGTTTAGAAATGAATCACGCAAGCTTATTTTTACAGATGAAAAGAATAAAATTAAGTTTTTCCTGGCAAAGCCTGCAGATGTCCCCACATATGTAGAATATGGGGCTGCGGACATAGGTGTAGTAGGAAAGGATACTCTTCTTGAGGAGGGCAGGCATCTGTATGAGGTGCTCAATCTGGGCTTTGGGGCATGCCGTATGGTGCTGGCAGGGCCGTCGGAGCTTGAGGGAAAGCTGGATAGCCTTAATAATAAGAGAGTTGCGACTAAGTACCCAAGGATAGCAAGGGAGTATTTTGAACATAAAAGACGGGAGTCCATAGAGGTAATAAAGCTTAATGGATCGGTTGAATTAGCCCCGCTTGTCGGACTCTCTGAGATGATCGTGGATATAGTAGAGAGCGGCCGCACGTTGAAGGAAAACGGGCTGGTCATACTTGACACGATAGCTGATATCAGTGCCAGGATGGTAGTAAACAGGGTCAGTATGAAAATGGAGAACCAACGTATAAGTGCGATAATAGACGGGCTGCGCAGCTTGATCGGATGATTGGGAAAGCTTAAAATCGGTTGGTTGAGATTTAGTAGGTTTGATATGGACAACTGGCGCTTGGCTAGAGAAAACAAGAATGAGCGGGCTTCGGCAGGTAGGTTTGGCTGACTGGGAAGTTGGCAGTTGGGCCAGATACCTAAGACTTGGTTAATTAAGATAAAGACATCAAGCCTGGTTAAGGCAGGATAGGACATCAAGAAAATCTGGACGACATTTATTTTAACAGACGAGACTTAGGCGATTGGATCTTGGTTAGTCAGAATGGGATGCCAAGCCTAATTTAGACTATATTAGGACAGTTGAAATGATTAAGATAGCCAAATGTAGTGGTAGAGGTTATAGGTTGATTTTTGGAGGTGTATTTGATTGATCAATATTATTGATATGAGACAAGGAAGGGACAACTCATTATTTGAGAAGCTGGTGGGCAGAAACAGGCTTGGACAGGCAGATGTAGTCAGAACTGTTGAGGAAATAATAACAAATGTCAGTACTCAGGGCGACAAAGCTCTGCTTGAATATACTAAAAAGTTCGACAAGGTGGAGCTTGCAAAAGGAGCATTGAAGGTAACAAAGGAAGAGATCGACGCAGCGTATGAAAAGATTGATCCGAAGCTGCTTGAGGTAATAAGAAAATCTAAGGTAAATATTGAAGCGTTCCATATGAAGCAGAAGGAAACCTCATGGTTTACAACCGGTGAGGACGGAATATTTCTTGGGCAGTTATACAGACCACTTGAGGTAGTAGGTATATATGTCCCGGGAGGCACTGCTGTCCTTACATCGTCAGTTTTGATGAATGCTCTGCCGGCAAAGGTAGCAGGTGTTGAAAGGATAATGATGGCAACACCGCCGCGTAGGGATGGAAGTATTGAGCCTGCTGTACTTGTGGCTGCACAGGAGGCCGGCATAACTGAGATATACAGGATGGGCGGCGCTCAGGCCATTGCTGCTATGGCATTTGGAACGGAGACAGTACCAAGAGCAGACAAGATATTCGGCCCCGGGAATATTTATGTAGCAACAGCAAAAAGGCTTGTCTTTGGATATTGCGATATAGATATGTTCGCAGGGCCCAGCGAAGTAACTGTTGTAGCTGATGAGTCGGCTAATCCGGCTTATGTTGCGGCTGACCTTCTTTCACAGGCAGAGCATGATGTTCTGTCGGCGGCAATTCTTGTCACAACATCCCCCAAAATGGCTGAGAATGTGGCTGAGGAAATCAAAAAGCAATCTGCTGAGCTTACCAGACAGCAGATACTGGAAAAGTCGCTTTCAGATTACAGCGCAGCTGTTATTGTTAACGATCTGGATCAGGCAATGGATATTGTAAACAAGATAGCTCCGGAGCATTTGGAGCTATGCATTGAAGATCCTTTAAGCAGGCTTTCATCAGTTAAAAATGCAGGTGCCATATTCCTGGGTCACTGGTCCCCGGAGCCTTTGGGAGACTATTTTGCAGGTCCTAACCATATTCTTCCTACGGGTGGCACGGCAAGGTTCTTCTCACCTCTGAATGTGGCTGATTATATTAAGAAATCGAGTGTTATTTCATATACCCGGAAGGCATTGGAAAAGGTAAGCAGTGATGTTGAACTGTTTGCTATGTCTGAGGGGCTGGACGGACATGCTAACTCAATAAAGATAAGATTTAATGATAATGTGAACAAAAAATAGCTCTATGATTCAAAAGTAAAAGGAAAAAACAGATAAGAAAAAGGTTAAAGGAGTGAAATGCTTGAACAAATACTGGAGTGTGCTGGCAGGCAGCCTTGTGCCTTATGTGCCGGGGGAACAGCCGCAGGATAAGAAATATATAAAGCTTAATACTAATGAAAGTCCATACGGTCCGTCACCTAAGGTGCTGGAGGCTATCAAGGATGAAACAGGAAATCAGCTAAGGCTTTACCCTGATCCAAACTGCAGCAACCTGTTGGAAGCTGCAGCTGAAAGCTATGGAGTGAAAAAGGATCAGGTCTTTGCGGGCAACGGTTCTGATGAAGTTTTGGCATTTTCTTTTATGGCTTTTTTTGACCCGGGTAGAACCATCGTGTTCCCCAACATTACATATTCCTTTTATCCTGTATATGCGTCACTATTCAAACTCGATTATGTAAACACCCCGTTGGACAGCGAATTCAACATACCGACAGACGAAATGCTTGATAGCTGTGGAGGCGTTATCCTTGCAAATCCCAATGCTCCAACGGGAAAAGCGCTGCCGTTGAAAGAGATTAGAGGGATTCTTGAGGGTAATCCGAACAATGTAGTCATAGTTGATGAGGCATATATTGATTATGGTGGGGAATCCGCAATAGGACTCATTGAAGAGTATCCAAATCTGCTTGTAATTCAAACCTTTTCTAAATCCAGGGCTCTTGCCGGTATGAGGATAGGCTTTGCATTCGGGGACAGTGAGTTAATAAATGCATTAAATAGTGTAAAAAATTCCTTTAATTCATATACAATGGACAGACTAGCCATATGCGCAGGCGCAGCAGCGTTGAAGGATCCGGCATATTATAATGAAACTACCGCTAAGGTTATTTCTACAAGGAAACGCTTCACAAGGGAGCTTCGTGCGAGAGGCTTTACAGTGGCTGATTCTGCTGCAAATTTCGTATTTGCAGGTCATGAGAGAGTTAAAGCGGAAAAAATATTCGTTGAGCTCAAGGAGAGAGGAATACTTGTCAGGCATTTTAAGACTTCGATAATTGAAAACTTTCTTCGTATAAGCATGGGAACGGATGATGAAATGGATCGAGTAGTAAAGGAAATAGACTCAATTTTAAGTAAATGTTAGTATGTTGCTAAGAGTATTAAAAATGCATCATTTTTCCCGGCAGTATATTATTATAGGCTATTTAAATAAGTATGGATTTATACCCCATACTTTTGCTATAATTAATATTTGGATAGAATTAATGGAAAAAAAAGATAATTTTTTTAGTTTGCCCGCTTCATTAGCATATTTTTTATTGGAGGCCTAATATGGGAAGATGTGCCGTAATTAGCAGAAAAACAGCAGAAACTGATATTTCCATGAAACTTGATGTCGATGGAAAAGGACAAGCGCGTATAAAAACGGGGATTGGGTTTCTCGACCATATGCTGACACTGTTTTCAAAGCATGGGCTTATTGACCTTGAGGTTGATGCCATTGGCGATTTACAGGTGGATGCCCACCACACTGTAGAAGATATTGGAATTGTATTGGGACAAGCTATTAAGGAAGCGGTGGGTATAAAAGCTTCTATCAAAAGGTACGGTACGTCAGTTGTTCCAATGGACGAAGTGCTAGCTATGGTGTCAGTCGACTTAGGAGGAAGACCGTATCTGGTCTGTAATGCCACATACCCCAATGAACGTGTGGGTGACATGGAAACCGGACTTGTGGAGGAGTTCTTCAGAGCAGTTTCAACAAATGCAGGAATGAACATACACATAAATGTTATGTACGGAAACAATAGCCACCACATAGTAGAGGCGATATTTAAGGCTTTTGGAAGAGCGCTTGACGAAGCTACATGTTTTGACGACAGAATCGACGGAGTAATGTCAACTAAAGGTGTTCTTTGATTAAAAGTCATTAAAGTATTACCGGATTATGCTGCGGGTTATGTACCAAACTGAGTTAAAGCTCCCTATAAACAGTATAGGTGACATAATATATTGATAAAAGGAGAAAGAAGAATGCTTATTGAAAATACTAATTTTATTGAAAGGCCCCTATATGCAAAGGGAAAGGTAAGAAATATTTATGATCTTGGCGATAAGCTTCTGATAGTTGTGACAGACAGGATTTCTGCATTTGATGTGGTTTTTTCCGATCTAATATCCAACAAAGGAAAGGTTCTCAATAGTATATCTGAGTTCTGGTTTAATTTCACCTCAGACATAATTGGCAATCACATGATCACAACAGATGTAAGCAAGTACCCCGAAGAGTTTTCAAAATATATCGAGGAGCTTCAGGGCAGATCAATGCTGGTCCGTAAGGCAAAAATGGCAGAAGCTGAATGTATTGTAAGAGGATATCTCGAGGGCTCGGCACTCAAGGAGTACAAGCAGACCGGAAGTGTTTGCGGGATCAAGCTTCCTGAAGGACTGAAGCAGTGCGATAAGCTTCCTGAGCCAATATTTACTCCTTCCACAAAGGCAACCTCGGGACATGATGAAAATGTAACGTTTGAGGAGCTTGCCAACAGGATCGGAACTGACCTGGCAGTACAGCTCAGGGACAGCAGCCTTGCTCTTTATAATGCAGCAAGCAGGCATGCTGAAAGCAAGGGGATAATTCTTGCAGACACTAAGTTTGAGTTTGGTATGCTTGATGGCAAGCTGGCATTGGCGGATGAAGCCTTTACGCCGGATTCATCACGGTTCTGGGATATGGCTGACTATGAGCCGGGCAGACCGCAGAAAAGCTTCGACAAGCAGTTCCTCAGAGAGTATCTGGAAAGCATCAGCTGGAACAAGCAGCCACCGGCGCCTAAGCTTCCGGAGGCAGTCATAAAGAGTACAGAAGCAAAATATATAGAAGCATATGAGAGAATAACCGGAAAGAGCTTATTATAAAGGATGGAAGCATTTTGATAGCAATAATTGATTATGGTGTAGGAAATCTGAGAAGTGTTGAAAAAGCACTGCAGTACATAGGAATGGATGCAGAGATCATCTCTGATCCTGAAAGGGTTCATTGTGCCTCTGCTGTTATATTGCCGGGGGTCGGGGCATATTCTGCCGGAATGGAAAATCTGCGAAGATATGGCATGGTGGATGTTGTAAAAGAAGCAGTACTTAGCAATAAGCCGTTCCTTGGTATTTGTCTTGGAATGCAGCTGCTTTTTGAATATAGCCAGGAGGGGGGAGAAAGAGTCGAGGGGCTTGGACTTTTACCCGGAGCTATAAAGGCCTTGCCTAAGGATGAGGGAATCAAGGTGCCTCATATTGGCTGGAATTCGCTTAAGACTTATGATAATCTGCTTTTTGGCGGACTCCCTGAAGATCCTTATGTATACTTTGTGCATTCATACTATTTGGATGCCGGTGAAAGATCCATAGTTGCCGCACAGTGTGACTATGGCATTACATTTGACGCGGCAGTCGGCAGAGGAAAAGTGTACGCGACGCAATTCCACCCGGAGAAAAGCGGTGAAATAGGCTTAAAAATATTAAAAAACTGGTCAACACTTATTAAATAAAGCCATTTACAACGCAATCCCTAAATAATTGGGGAACACAATCTATGGACTGACTGCCAGTTATAACAGCAATATTTTGTTTTGGAGCAACAAAATATATTTTAGATAACTAGCAATAAATGCCAGTAAATATATAATAATCAGAAAAAGGCAAAATATATAAAAATAAACAGCGGGAGAGATAAAAATGATTATTTATCCGGCAATCGACATTAAAGATGGTAAGTGTGTAAGACTTGTCCAAGGCAGATTTGATGACGTAACCGAATACTCCAGACATCCATGGGAGATGGCAAAGAAATTCGAGCAAATAGGCGCAGAATATCTACATGTTGTGGACCTAGATGGAGCAAGACTGGGGGAGCCTCAGAACATTAACATTATCAGTGATATGGCGGTAAGGCTTGGCATTCCGGTTCAGCTCGGCGGAGGTATACGCACTATCGAGATGATAGAGATAATACTATGCAAGGGAATTCAAAGAGTAATCCTGGGAACATCAGCTGTCAATGACCCGGAGCTTGTTAAAAAGGCAATTAAAGCATTCGGAAGTAATCTTGCTGTAGCAATAGATGCTAAGGATGGAATGGTAGCCATAGAGGGCTGGGCTAAAACGAGCAAGTTTACTGCAATAGGCTTTGCAAAAAAAATGGAGGACTATGGAGCCAAGACCATCATATATACTGACATTTCCAGGGATGGCATGTTAAAGGGGCCTAATCTTAAGGCAATGGAGGATATGGTAAATGCTGTTGGAATAGATGTTATTGCATCAGGTGGTGTATCCAGCATACAGGATATCAAAAGTCTGAAGGAACTTGGTGTTGCAGGTGCAATTGTTGGTAAGGCAATATATACAGGTGATATTGACCTGGAGGAAGCCATAGCGGCGGCAAAGTGATATAAATACAATGTGTGAACAGCTCTCTGTGTAGAAATACAGCATAGGGCTGATTGTGCAAACGCACTCAGCATACTTTTTATTGAATGTGGCTGCAACCGAAAATTAATATGAATCGAAGTGCTGTATTAGGGGGTAAATTATGCACACAAAGAGAATCATCCCGTGCCTTGATGTACATGGCGGAAGGGTAGTAAAGGGAGTCAACTTTATTAATATAAGAGACGCGGGTGATCCTGTGGAGGCGGCTTCCATGTATGACAAGGCCGGTGCGGATGAACTTACTTTTTTAGATATAACTGCTTCATCAGATGATAGAGGCATTATGCTTGACATAGTGAAGCGCGTAGCAGAGCAGGTCTTTATTCCGTTTACCGTAGGCGGCGGCATTAGAAGCGTTGATGATTTCAGGGAAATACTTAAAGCGGGTGCAGATAAAATATCAATAAATTCTGCTGCTATTAAGAGACCAGAATTGATCACGGAGGCTGCTGTACGATTTGGAAGCCAGTGTGTAGTTGTTGCTATTGACGCAAAAAGAAATAAATCAGGCAGCAGCTGGGATGTATATCTTAACGGCGGACGAGTGAATACGGGAAAGGATGCAGTCGAGTGGGCTATCGAAGCTCAGAAGCGTGGCGCCGGTGAAATACTTTTGACAAGTATGGACTGCGACGGAACAAAAAAAGGATATGATATAGAGCTGACCAGGACGATCTCTGAAAGCGTGGGAATACCGGTGATCGCATCAGGCGGTGCCGGCACGATGGAGCATTTCTATGAAGCTTTTACTGAAGGTAAGGCTGATGCTGTACTTGCAGCCTCACTTTTTCACTTCCGTGAAATGGAGATATGTGATTTGAAACAGTACCTTAGAAACAAGGGAATTGAAATGAGGTTATAAAATAATGAATATAATGGACAAGGTAAAATTCAATAAGGACGGTCTTATACCTGCTGTTACACAGGATATCAGAACAGATGAGGTGCTGATGCTGGCATATATGAATGAGGAAGCTCTTACAAAGACCATTGAAACGGGAATGGCCCATTATTACAGCAGAAGCAGACAGAAACTATGGCTTAAGGGTGAGACCTCCGGACATTTCCAGAAAATCAGGTCCATAAGTATTGATTGTGATGGCGACACACTGCTTTTAAAGGTAGAGCAAACCGGTGCTGCCTGCCATACAGGACATCATTCGTGTTTTTTTACAAGACTTGACGCTGATGTGTTAAAGGAAGGAATAGATGCTGAGGAAGCGGGCATAGGAAAAGATACTGCAGAAGTATGCAAAGCTGCTTCAGACGATGTAGGAGACGAAACTGCTGTACAAGTATATGGTGCCGCCATTCTAAAGGCGGCAGAAGCAAGCAGAGCGATGAATATTGAAAATGCTGCTAACTCAGATATGACAAACCCGGATACAGATAACACAAATACTCAGAACACAAATACAAGAATAGGCGCTGAGGTGTTGCAACAGGTTTTCGATGTTATAACTGACAGAAAGGCGAATCCAAGAGAAGGCTCATATACGAACTATCTATTTGAAAAGGGCCTGAATAAGATTCTAAAAAAGGTAGGCGAAGAGGCTACTGAAGTCGTTATTGCCTCTAAAAGCGGTTCTCCAGAGGATATAAGCGCAGAAATTGCAGATCTGGTTTATCATATCATGGTTCTTCTTGTAGATCAGGGGCTGACTCTCCAGGATATTTACAAAGAACTTGAGCAGAGGAAGTAATGGTAAAAAACAATGATATTGCGAAATATAACCAGATAATTGGCCCTAATTACCTTAAAATAATGTAATTTGCCAAAAATGAATATTTGATTTAAAAATGGATAGTATATTATATTATTAATGTAATTAGCACTCAATGGTATCGAGTGCTAATAAAATGTAAAACAGATGGAGGTAAACTATATGAAAATAAAACCATTAGGTGAAAGAGTAGTTATAAAGATGCTTGAAAGCGAAGAAACAACTAAGAGTGGTATTGTTCTTCCCGGAAGTGCAAAGGAAAAACCGCAGGTTGCGGAAATAGTTGCTGTAGGCCCAGGCGGATTCGATGACAAGGGCAAGGAAATCAAGATGGAAGTTAAGGTTGGAGACAGAGTTCTTATAAGCAAATATGCAGGAACAGAAGTAAAGCTTGATAATACTGAGTACACAATACTCAAACAAAGCGATATTCTGGCTATTGTTGATTAATAATACGTTCAGGTATATTAAATAAATTAAGCAAATAAGGAGGCTTATATATATGGCAAAAGATATTAAATTCGGAGAAGACGCTAGGCGCGCTCTTGAGAGCGGTGTAAACCAGTTAGCCGATGCAGTCAAAATTACACTTGGACCTAAGGGTAGAAACGTTGTTCTTGATAAGAAATTCGGATCTCCTCTTATAACAAATGATGGTGTTACAATTGCTAAGGAAATTGAACTTGAAGACAGATTTGAAAATATGGGAGCTCAGCTTGTAAAAGAGGTTGCTACTAAGACAAATGATGTAGCAGGTGATGGTACAACAACCGCAACTCTGCTCGCACAGGCAATAATAAGAGAAGGACTCAAAAATCTCGCTGCAGGCGCAAACCCGATGATACTTAAGAAGGGTATTGCAAAGGCTGTAGATACTGCTGTTACTGCGATTAAGGACGGAAGCAGGAAGATTAACGGCAAGGAAGATATTGCAAGAGTTGCTGCTATATCTGCAAACGATGAAGAAATTGGCTCATTGATAGCAGACGCTATGGAAAAGGTTTCAAACGACGGTGTTATAACTGTTGAAGAATCAAAAACCATGGGAACAAATCTTGAGGTTGTTGAAGGTATGCAGTTTGACAGAGGCTATGTATCTGCATACATGGTAACTGATACAGAAAAGATGGAAGCTGTTATGGATGATGCATACATCCTTATAACTGACAAAAAGATAAGCAACATACAAGACCTGCTGCCTCTGCTTGAGCAGATCGTTCAGTCAGGCAAGAAGCTTGTTATAATCGCTGAGGATGTTGAGGGTGAAGCTCTTACAACTCTTATCGTAAATAAGCTTCGCGGAACCTTCAATTGTGTTGCTGTTAAGGCACCGGGCTTTGGCGACAGAAGGAAGGAAATGCTTAAGGATATAGCAATTCTTACAGGCGGACAGGTAATCTCCGAGGAGTTGGGACTTGATCTTAAGGAAACTAAGATTGAGCAGCTTGGTAGGGCAAGACAGATCAAGGTTCAGAAGGAAAATACAGTTATAGTTGATGGTGCAGGACAGCAGGAAGAAATTAAAAAGAGAATTACTGCTATCAAGGCACAGATTGAGGAAACTACCTCAGACTTTGATAAGGAAAAGCTTCAGGAAAGACTTGCAAAACTGTCAGGCGGCGTAGCTGTTATTCAGGTAGGTGCTGCAACTGAAACAGAAATGAAGGAAAAGAAGCTTCGTATAGAGGATGCTCTTGCAGCTACAAAGGCAGCTGTTGAAGAGGGTATAGTAGCAGGCGGCGGTACCGCACTTGTAAATGCTATTCCGGCTGTTGCAAAGCTGTTGACTTCAACTCATGGCGATGAAAAGACAGGTGTACAGATCATTGTTAAGGCTCTCGAGGAGCCTGTAAGACAGATTGCAGCAAATGCAGGCTTAGAAGGCTCTGTTATTGTTGACAAGATCAAGAACAGTAATCAGGGAATCGGCTTTGATTGCCTGAAGGAAGAGTATCTTGACATGATAGCTGCCGGAATAGTTGATCCTGCCAAGGTTACAAGGTCAGCTCTGCAGAATGCAGCTTCAGTTGCAGCTATGGTACTTACGACTGAGAGCGTTGTTGCCGATAAGCCTGAAAAAGAGGCTGCAATGCCTGCAGGTGGCGGAATGCCGGGCGGAATGGGCGGAATGTACTAAGCCGTTTAGTTAGCAAATGTTAATATAAAGTATATAAAAGGTCTGCCTTTTTAGCAGACCTTTTTACTTATTACGTTGCCATTTTTATTTTCATATGTAATATTACATTGATGCTGTTCATAAAAGTGTTACAAGTATTATGCAGTGCAGATATTGTTTATCTGACTGAAATATGATAAAATTCAGCATATGCGGACATGTTATTGTTGTGAAAATTTATTGGAGGACTTATAATGGATACTTTTATAGAGAAAATTGTTACAAAGAAAAAAGGGCCTGTTGATTATTTTATAACATTTGGACTGATACTGGCAGCAGTAATTCTTACTATGCTTTCTTTTTCTATTCAGATACTGCAGCAGCTTGGCATTTCACTCCTGATTGCTGCTGCCATTATATATCTTGTATACCGCCTGATCAATGCTCGTAATATTGAATATGAATATATCGTCACAAATGGAGATCTTGACATTGATAAAATTATTTCCAGGCGTAAGAGAAAGAGAATTTTCAGTGCAAGCTGCAAGGAGTTTGAGATACTTGCCAAGGTCAGCAGCAATAGCTTCAGCCAGTCTGTGCAAAGTATAAAGAACAGGATAGATGCCACAAGTAATATTAATTCGCCTGACGCATATTTTGCTACGCTTGCTTATAAAGGCGAAAAGACAGTTGTAATTTTCGAACCTGACGAAAGAATGCTTAACAACTTTAAAATATTTATTCCAAGAAAAATGTTTTTAAATTAAAATTTAGTATAAATAATGCCTTCATTCTATGACAGGATGAAGGCATTGGTATAATGAGGCTTAGTAAAAGTGATATTTACTGCCACCTCGTTGAGACGAGGAATTTTTACCAGAAAATTTTCTTTGACGCTGTATTAAAATATAGGGAACATTACATATGCCTTTAGGTCTAAAACCAGGCTTTTATAATCTGCCTGGGCTGTATATTCTGTTTCCATAAAAATCAGGTGGTGCATTTGAAAAAGACATTAACAATTCTAATGCTGATAGTGGTTGCCATAACTGCATGTGCAGGCGTTGCCTATGTCGCATACAGGTTATTTTTTATGCCGAACAATACTGTTGTACCCGCCTTTCCTGACAATGGCACAAACATAATAGTTGAGGGAGAATTGGTGTTTACAAGTGAGAATTTAATTTCTGACGGCAGAATACTTCTTCCGCTTGAAGTGGTAAAGGAGCATATTGACAAAAACATAGATTGGGACGAGCAGGTACATAAGCTTACAATAACAACGAGGGATAGAGTTATACGTATGAAGACCGGAAGCTTAGAAGCTTATGTAAATAACGAGCCTGTAACGCTTAATATACCGGCCCAGGAGACAGATGGAACTGTATATGTGCCAATTGAATTTTTAAGCAGCTATTATGGTATAAGTATCAAGTATATAGAAGCAAATAAAGCTGTAATTATTGATTTTCTTGATAATATCCGGCAATATGCAAGTCTTATCAAGGGGGGCGCTGTCATAAGGACGGGCAGCTCAATATTTAATCCTATCTTAAGAAAATATGATAAGAAGATAATTGAAGATGTTAAACTAAGAGTATACGAGGAATATGAAAAGTGGTACAAGGTAAGAACAGAGGATGGGATCATTGGTTATATTGAGAAGAAGTATGTTAAGGTAACGTTAGCACAGTCTGATACTGATTTAAGCAGGGAACCCGCAGAGGATGTATGGAAGCCTGAGAACGGCAGGATATGTATGGTATGGGATTATGCATATAAGGTAAAAAATGATCTGGAAAGCAGACAGACCATAGAAGGACTTGATATAATATCTCCGACATGGTTTCAGGTGGTTGGCAAAGACGGCGAGGTAAAGAATTTCGCCGATAGTAAATATGTAAAGTGGGCACATGGACTCGGTTACAAGGTTTGGGCATTACTTAGCAACAGCTTTGATAATTCGTCACAGACCAGTGAATTCTTAAACAATGCAGACTCAAGGGATAATGCGATAAAGCAGGTACTGGCATTTGCATCGCTCTATGAGCTTGATGGTATAAACATAGATTTTGAAAACATCAAGACAAGTGATAAGGATGTGTTAACACAGTTTGTAAGGGAAATGGCACCCTTGCTTCGTCAACAGGGGCTGGTTGTTTCTATAGATGTAAATATGCTGGGCTGCTATGACAGAAAAGCTTTAGGCGAGGCTGTGGATTATGTTGTGTTAATGGCTTATGACCAGCATTGGAGTGGCGGCAGTGTAGCAGGCTCGGTTTCACAGCTTAGCTGGACGGACCGAATCGTGCAGATATACCTTAAGGATGTTCCTGCTGAGAAGCTAATACTTGGAATGCCATTTTACACCAGACTGTGGATAGAAACAGAAAAAGACGGCTCTATAGAGCTGACCAGCAAGGCACTTTCAATGGATGGTATAGAAAAGCTCCTGAAGGAAAACAACGCGCAGAAGGTATGGGATAACAAGAGCGGACAGTTTTATAGTGAATTTGAGAAGGAAGGTTCAGTATACAGGGTTTGGCTGGAGGATTCAAATTCATTGAATCTTAGGACATCCATTGCGCATAAGTATGAATTAGCGGGTGCTGCTGCCTGGAGACTTGATTTTGAGTTCCCTGATGTATGGAATGTGATAAACCATAATCTTAAGGTAGTAGGAGACTACGAAGAATGGACAAAGCTAAATGAGGAAACAATGTATACATATTCTGAGTAGCGATGCCATCTTTATGAAGCTTATTTCTATTTTAATTACATAAAATGAAATAATGGCATCTATTGAGAGGATTGATTGAATGGAGTATATTATAGAAACAGTATTCAGGCTTGTGCTTGCGACTGTCCTTGGGGGAGTTATAGGCTACGAACGAGAGAATACAAATAGGCCTGCCGGCTTCAGAACACATATTCTTGTCTGTCTCGGGTCTGCTTTGGTAATGGTTACGTCTGAGTTTATCTTCAATAAATATTACACACTGACAAACATGGACCCTGCAAGGCTTGGAGCGCAGGTAATAAGCGGTATTGGCTTTCTGGGAGCAGGAACAATCATCAGGGATGGCTTTAATGTAAAGGGACTTACAACAGCAGCAAGTCTTTGGGCTGTATCCTGTGTGGGAATTGCCGCAGGTATAGGCTTTTATGGCGGTGCGATAACTGCAACTATAATTATTATAATTACATTAATTGTGTTAAAGAAGCTGGAAAAGCACTTCAGAAGGAAAAATAGATATATTACGATTACTGTAGAGACGGAGGGCGGGTCCGGCAGGATAGCAATGATAAGCGGCATAATGGAAAAGTACGACATTGATGTAAAGGATATTCAATTATTTCGCGATGACAGCAACCACATGCTTGTAAAGACAGTAATCAAGCTTCCTGCAAACAGGGATCATATGCCTGTAATTTATGATCTGCAGTCTCTCGAGGGCATACGGAAGGTATATGAAGAGTAGTATAATAATTATATGGAGCCATTTTTGGTACATATGTGATACTGATGCATAGGCCGTTACCCCTATATCTTTGAAATAAAGCAGCGCTAATTAGTTTTAATACAGCTAGGAAGCTTTCTTACTGATGTGTTGTAAGAAAGGTCTATTCAACACTCCACTTGAATAAAAATAGGACATATACGTTTATAATGTGCCCTATTTACATCAAAGGGAGTGTTTTATTGTGAAGACGCAAAGCATTGAAAAAAATACAGACAAAGCCTATATGGCTAATATGGGACTCAGTGAAAGAGAAGCAAAAAGAAAGCTTCTTGAGCATGGGCCGAATGTTCTATTGGGAAAAAAGAAAATATCTGTATTTAAGATGTTGGTAAGCCAGTTCACAGATGTTATGGTCTTAGTCTTAATCGCTTCAACAATTATTTCAGCTTTTATGGGCGATATAACAGAAGCCATTACGATCATTGCTATTGTGGTGTTAAATGCAATACTTGGTTTTGTACAGGAGTTTCGCACTGAAAAGACACTGGACGCGCTTAAAAATCTTGCAGCTCCTGAGGCAAAGGTGTTAAGAGGCGGAAAGCAGTTGAGTATTCCTGCACATGAGGTAGTGCCGGACGATATTATTATACTTGAAGCCGGTGACAGAGTGCCTGCTGATGCAGTCATGTTGGAGAGTGTGAGCCTTCAGGCAGATGAATCGCTGCTAACCGGAGAATCTGTGCCCGTTGAAAAATATCCGGTCTCCAAGGACACCCTTCAATCCTGTAGCGACAGGAAATACATTGTGTATATGGGAACGGTAATAACAGGTGGCAGAGGACGTGCGCTTGTTCGAGCTACAGGGATGAATACTGAAATGGGAGGAATTGCAGATCTTATTCAAAATATCGAGGAGGATGCAACACCTCTTCAGAAAAGACTTGATAAGCTTGGAAAGATAATTGTCGCAGGATGCCTTATCATATGCGCCATAGTTACATTAACCGGAATACTGCGTGGGGAGGATGCGTTCGACATGCTTCTCTCAGGCATAAGCCTCGCTGTAGCAGCTGTACCTGAAGGGCTGCCTGCACTTGTGACGATCTCGCTGGCACTGGGAGTTCAGAGAATGCTTAGGAGGAATGCACTTATAAGAAGGCTGCCGGCAGTTGAGACCTTGGGCTGTGCAGGTGTAGTTTGCTCTGACAAGACAGGTACGCTGACTCAGAATAAAATGACTGTAAGGACGATCTACACAGGTGGCAGAATTGTTGAGCTAAGAGAAAACGAGGAAGAACAGCCATTCCATTCAGAAGGCAGAAGCATTTCAATAATGAGTGATCCTTCACTTAAGCTTGCTCTTGAAATTGCTGCTCTCAGTAATAATGCTCAATTGGTTGAGGAAAAGGAATCCTCAAAAAATGGTATCGTGAGACATATAAAGCGTACTGCCTCTGATTTTAATTTTACCGGAGATCCAACAGAGGGTGCTCTGCTTGTGGCTGCAGCTCGAGCCGGACTCACTAATGAAAGACTTGCTAATACTTATTCAAGGGTAGATGAAATACCATTTGATTCTGAACGAAAATGCATGTCTGTTGTTTGTGAAAATGGCAAGGGAGAGCTTTTAGTATTTACAAAGGGCGCTCCAGACGTACTGCTGAAAAAGTGTGTAAGCACCTATGACTCAAGGGCAGTAATGCCTTTAACCAGTCAAACAAAAGCAAGAATAATCAGAGTTAATGATATGATGGCTGGGGAAGCCTTAAGAGTTATAGCGGTAGCATTCAAAAAGCTTGGAACAAATGCATACAATAAAGATAAGCTGGAGGAGGAGCTAGTTTTTGCAGGACTTATAGGAATGATCGATCCACCTAGAAAAGAAGCAGCTGATGCAGTTTCTAAATGCAGAATGGCAGGAATCAAGCCTGTAATGATCACAGGAGATCATAAGCTTACCGCAGTTGCAATTGCCAGAGAACTGGACATATACAGAGATGGGGAAAGGGTGATGACCGGCTCCGAGCTGGACAGCATCAATGAAGCTGAGCTTGATTCAATAGCAGAGGAGGTCAGTGTCTATGCAAGGGTTTCACCAAAGCATAAGCTGATGATCGTACGGTCTCTTAAAAAGAAAGGCCACATAGTCGCGATGACAGGTGATGGTGTAAATGACGCACCTGCTGTGAAAGAAGCAGATATTGGAGTTGCAATGGGACAGACAGGGACAGATGTAACGAAGGAAGCCTCCTCAATGGTGCTTCTTGATGACAATTTTGCCACTATTATTGCTGCTATAGAAGAAGGAAGAGTTATATATAACAATATCCGTAAATTCATCAGATATATGCTTGCATGTAATATCGGAGAGGTACTCACCATGTTTATCGGCATGCTTGTTGGATTGCCGATACCACTGCTCCCAATACAGATATTATGGGTGAATCTTGTTACAGATGGCCTTCCTGCAATAGCTCTGGGCTTTGACCCAGCAGAGAAGGATGTTATGAAAAGACCTTCTAGGAAACCTGATGAGGGAATATTCTCAAATGGACTTGGCTTCATTATTCCTTTCAGGGGAGTTTTAATAGGAGCTACCACTTTAGCTGTGTATATATCTCTGCTGCAAATGCATGGAAGTCTTGCAGAAGCAAGGACAGCGGCTTTTGTTACACTGGTTTTGACGCAGCTTATTCATGTGTTTGAATGTAAGTCCGAAACAAAGAGCCTATTTCAAATACCGATATTTAACAATATATACCTGGTACTGGCTGTGCTCTGCTCTCTTGCTATGATATTAGGAGTAGTTTACATACCTCCACTGCAGATAATATTCAAAACTGTTCCTCTTGATTTCAGCGCATGGATGATCACCGGTGGATTATCATTTCTTGTTCCTATTCTGGCCGGCTTTTTCCCTGTACATTTGCGTGTGCATAAGAGAAGAACAGTACATAGTTAAAACTCTGATATAAGATAAGCTAACAAATTTAATACATCGTAAATGGCTGTCTGTAATTTTATGTGGTTTTCAACAATAATAGCCGAAAAATGCAAAAAGAAAAGTGGTTTTCTAAACAACTCTATGTTGGAAAACAACTTTTCTTTTCTGTGAGAAAAACATTTTTAATGCAATCTCATGTGGGCTTAAGTTGGATGTATCCCAAAAACTGTGAGTCTTTCTCTGGAAATACCATGGATTCGTTGAGATTAATTATTTTTGCTTGTTAATCAGGCTTAATAATTTCTGCCATTCTCTCCTGCCTTCAAAGGCTTTGAAGGCATCAACATAAGGCAGATACTCAACAAACCACATCTGCTCTGTTTCAATTAGTTTCATAATGTTCTCAATAGCTTCCTCCATTCTTGATGCCTTTGCCCAACACTCTGCTGACTGCCAGAAGTAATAAGGCTGTATCTTATTCATTTCAGTATAATAAGTCGCCCACTCACACCATTGTTCTTTACTTAAGTCAGTATCGTTTTCAATTGGCGGGAAAGGGGTAAAGGAGCTGTATTTTTTTATCAATTTAAACCCGACCTTCTCAGCAATCTTTATTGAACCAATATTAGTATCAACACAATGCCAGCCTATTTTATTAATTCCTTTGGAAATACAGGAACATACTGCAGCGGCCGCTACAATAGACCCTAATCCTCTCTTCTTGTAGTCATTTTCTGTTTTAACTCCGATTTCAATTTTGTCATCTACAATGCAATCAACCAGACTCATACTTACAATTTTATTGTCTAATCTTATATATGCTCCAAGGCTATAATCCTTAAATGTACTAATGTCCGCCAATTTAATCCAATCTTTAATTTTATCACTATTTTCAAAATATAAATTATTCAAATTATCAACGTTTACATATTCTAAAGTATACTGACTATCTAAGCTTCTTTTGTAATCAACAAATTTAAGTTCGTCTAATTCATAATATCTTCTTACATACTTTCTCAAAGCTATGTTACTATGAATTTCAGATATTCTCTTTTCCCACTCTTCGTCATCACATGTTACCTGGTCAAAGAAATCAAGCTTTTCCTTTATCGCTATATTAAAAAGCTTATTATTTGCCCTTCCGGCGACTACCTTACACTCTGATGTTATAATAAGAGCAGATAAAGGCTCTTCTAAATCATCAACAAAAATTTCCCCTTGTAAAGTGCCACTAATTAAAGCTTTTATAGATAGTTCATGGTTGCTATTCTTTACTAGCCCTTCTGCCTTATAAAAATCGCTTTTTTGTAATTCATAAATCATATTATTTATGCCCCCTTTGTTTTATTGATTTTTTAAATAGTTGATCCATCCCCAATTTATTAATTCCATACTGCCCTCCTATACTCAAAATGTACACAAAAATCCCACAGAAAATAACCTCCTGTGGGATTTACTTTGACATAAAAAAAACATGATAACCTTACCATGCCATTAACAGATGTCTTATTAAAATATCAGGCTGAGGGGTTAATTTTGGGGTGACAAACGGTACAATTAATAAATCATACAAAACTAAATTTTATATGATAAACGCCATTTGTCCATTATTTAGTTATAGAAAATTACCTCTAAACTTACTGATGTCTATGCTCATATTTCTTACCTCTACTTTCGCCTGCTGTAATAACTAGTGTATATTTTAATGGTTATATTTGACATTGTCAACTTAAATCAGATAACATTGCATATCCCCTTGTGAATACCCACTCTTGAAATGCCCATAGAAAAACTATATAATGTTTATGCTAAAAAAGTCTTAAAACAAGGCTTTTTTAGTTTTAATAGATTGTGCTGATATTTTACAGAATGTTCACAATTTATTAAAATGTATCTCTCATAATTAAAACAGCTTATGTGTCAAATGACATTAATGGCAGGAGGGAAAGAAATGATAGAAATACAGAATTTGACTAAGCGATATGGTCAGATAAAAGCTGTTAACAATCTGAATTTTACTGTGGAGAAAGGTGAAATTCTTGGCTTCCTTGGCCCTAACGGCGCAGGTAAGTCAACTACCATGAACATTATAACCGGTTATCTGCCTTCAAGTGAAGGAACAGTTAAGGTATGCGGTTATGATATTATGGAATCGCCAAAGGAAGTTAAAAAGCGTATAGGATACCTCCCGGAGCTACCACCTGTTTACATGGACATGACTGTCCTGGATTATCTGAATTTTGTTTCAGATCTAAAGCAGGTAGATAGGAAGCTTAAGAAAAACCAGTTAAGCGATATAATGGAGCTTGTCAAAATTGGAGACCACAGGGGAAGACTTATTAAAAACCTGTCAAAAGGTTATAAACAGAGGGTTGGCCTTGCACAGGCACTGATAGGCAGTCCGGAGGTTCTTGTGTTGGACGAGCCTACAGTCGGACTTGACCCTAAACAGATCATAGAGATCAGAAAGCTTATAAAGGCACTTGGCAAAGAACATACCATTATTCTTAGTTCTCATATACTTCCTGAGGTAAGCGCAGTTTGCGAAAGAGTCGTTATTATTAATCAGGGTGAGATCGCTGCGATCGATACGCCGGAGAACCTGTCAAAGGGCTTTGCTGCAGCTTCAAAGCTACTTGTCACGATAGCGGGACCAAAACGCTCAGTAGAGGATTCCATTAGAGAAATATATGGCGTCAAATATGTCGATACGGCTGTAGAAAAGGATAAGGATTCCATTAGCTATATTATTGAATCTGACAAGGAAATTGATATCAGAAAGCCGCTGTTCTTCGCTATGGCTAAGCTCGGTTATCCTATTATCGAGCTAAAGAGCCTCGCAATGAGCCTCGAAGACATATTCCTGCAGATTGTTACTCAGGAAAAGGAGGAGGAGTAATTATGTCAGCTATTTTTTGGAAGGAAGTTAAATCTTATTTTTATTCACCAATGGCATATATACTCATTGGATTGTTTTTGCTGCTAACATCAATATTCTTTTTTCCATATCTTACGTATGGCAGCGGCGAGTTTAACAGTATACTTTCGACCATGGGCTTTATACTTCTGTTCATAGTACCTGTACTTACAATGAGGATACTTGCTGAGGATAGAAAAAATGGTACAGAGGTACTGCTTATTACATCACCTTCAAGCATCACGTCGATGGTAGTCGGAAAGTTTTTTGCTGTATGCTTCATATTTCTGGTAATGACTGTATTGACCTTCATATATCCCATAATTCAGCTTTGCTACGGAGGAACCTTCACAGTTCAGCTTGTTGGAGGCTATATAGGCTTTCTGCTATTGGGAATGACATTCATCTCAATAGGCGTTTTTGCTTCATCATTAACTGAGAATCAGGTTGTTGCAGCAGTCATCAGCTTTGTAGCACTACTGATAATGTGGCTTTCAGACAGCCTTGCATCTATGGTCGGTGGAGTGGGCTCCAAAATATTAGGCTGGTTTTCACTGCTTAGTAGGTATGATGGTTTTAATACCGGTATTCTCGGACTTAGCCCTGTAGTATATTATTTGAGCTTTACGACGGTATTCTTGTTCCTTACAGTCAGAGTAATTGAAAAAAGACGCTGGAGTCAGGGGTGATAAAAATGAAAAAGAAAAATGTTTTTAAGAATATTTTAAATAGCAGAAACCTAAAATATGGCTCAAACTCTGCTATTTTAATAGTTGCAGTTATTGCTATTGCCATATTGGTCAACGTGCTTGTTGGTATACCTGACCTCAAGCTTGATTTGACAGCTAATAAGCTATACTCTCTTTCTGATGTTTCTAAGGATGAGCTAAAAAATCTGAATAAGAAGGTCGAGATCATAGGCCTTTTTGATGATGGAAAGATAAGTTCAGGCACTGACTATAAAGAAGTAACTGATTTATTATCACAATATGATAAATATGACAATATAGATGTAAGATATGTGGACCCGGATAAGAACCCGACAATAAAAAATGAACTGGATCCTGATAACACGATGGATCTGAAGAGCGGCGACTTTGTTGTAAGAAGCAAAATAAACGGTATTTACAAAAAGAAGCAGCTTGGTTATTATGACCTCTTTTCCGTTCAGACGAATCAGTATACATTTCAAAGTGAAGTAACGGGTTCGACTGCCGAGCAGGGCTTCACGGGAGCAATCAGGTATGTGTCCTCAGAAAAGACACCTGTAGTTTACTTTATTACCGGACAGGATGAGATTAAAGTTGACAGTGAATATACAACAGTAAAGGAATATGTTCTTAATAACAACTATGATGTAAAGGAACTGAATCTCTTAAGTAGCGAAAAGGTACCGGAGGATGCAGAGATAGTTGTCGTAGCGTCCCCGAAGAGAGATATTTCATCAGCTGAAAAGGATAAGCTGGAGGAATATCTTGATAATGGTGGACAGGCGATTTTCATGTTTGATTCACTTTCAAGTGACCCATCCTTTGATGAGTTTAATGACCTGCTTTCAAACTTCAACGTAGCTGTAAATTACGATAAGATAAAGGAAAACGATGCTAACAGGCATCTGGCTGATGATGAATACACTATATTAACAAATGTCACGAGTAATGACATAGTTCCGCAATCCTTCTCCGCAGTTCTCAGCAATTCAAGGAGTATAAAGATTCTGAAGAACACCAAGGAGTATATTAAGACAACTTCGCTGATGAGTACTAGCAATCAGGCAGTCGGTGAATTGATCAACCCTTCAAGAGGAGAAAATAATGAGGGACCTCTTGATATTGCAGTCGCAGTTGAGAATCAGGGTGGCATGGAGCCTTCTAAGGTTATTGTAATGGGTAATGCTTCCTTTATCAGCGATTCCGCTCAAAAGCAGTATGGAACCTATTACAGGAACAGCCTTGCACTTTTCCTGTATTCTCTCAATTGGATGACTGATAATACAGACAGTGTAATAGTGCCCGCGAAGAACTATGATCAGAACCAATTGCAGATTAATAGCATGCAGGCATCAATTACCGGTATCATATTAATAGTAGTTCTTCCGCTCATTGTGCTTGCTGCAGGTCTCATAGTATATTTGAGGAGGCGTCATCTATGAAATTATACAGGAATGCTATTATTCTTGTAGTAGTAGTTGTGCTGCTAGTAGGGGCTTACTTTTTAATCAGCAACCGCAAGACTACTGATGATGGATTAGGTAATCAGGCCGGTAATACAGTTAAATTGGCTGATTTTACATCAGATAAGATAGAATCAGTGACGCTGGAAAATTCCGATGGGACGTTTGTTATAGTTAAGAAGGATAATGAATGGACGCTTTCAACGCCTACTGACATAAAAGCGGATCCTACTGTGCTCAGCAGCATAGTAATTAATTCCTCAAGCATGGTCGTCGATAAGCTGATCGAAGAGGATGCAAAGGATCTGTCTATATACGGGCTTGATAAACCTACGGTTGTTGTTACAATAAAGCCTATAGGCGGTGACAATGTTGTTATAGATCTTGGAAACAAGACACCCACAAGCAGCGGATATTATGTAAAGCTGCACAATGAAAACAAAGTATATATATTAGGCTCATATACAGGTGATAAGCTTTACACTGATAGGAACGGTTTAAGGTCGACTTCACTGTATACAATAACAGCTGATAAGATTAACAAGTTCAATTTCGAAAGAAATGGACAGAATGTTTTCGCAGCCGAGCTGGATAATGCGAGCGCTACATGGAATATGCTCGAGCCTATAAAGGGAAGTGTTAATTCAACTGCTATAGCCCCTATGCTTGAAGCATTTACCGGAGTGACTGTAAAAGAATTTGTGGACAGTAACACGAATAATTTGTCAGCCTATGGGCTCGATAAGCCTGCATATACTATAGACTTTACCACAACTGACTCAGGTTCGTACAAAATAAGCCTGGGTAAGGAAAAAACCAAGGGAAGTGAAATGTATGCACTGGTCAGTGGCTATGACGAAGTATTTGTCATTGACAGTACGGCCTTTACCTTCCTGGATAAGCCTATCGAGGAAATAGCTGATGTATTTGCGTATATTGTCAACATTAAGGATGTTACGGCAATTGATCTTACAATGGACGGCAAGACCACAAATATGAAGCTCGATTGTTATGTTGACGCTGAGGGCAAGACCGATGCAGATAAGGATAAATTTACTGTAAACGGCATAGATGCAACCGGTAAGAATGAGAATGATAAGCAGCCCTTCAGAAACTTCTATCAGGCACTTGTAGGTGTTGCACTGGACGAGGTTGATGCGGATGCACAGCCGGTATTAAGTAATCCTGAAATAACGATCAATTATACACTCAAGACAGGCTCCATGAAGGTTGAATACGTATCTAAGGATGACAAATACTATTATGTCTTCAGAAATGGCGAGTACGCAGGCATACTAACAAAGAAGAACAAGGTGGACTTTGGTGTACAAGGACTGAGAAATGAATTTAATACGATGATGGAATTTATCGGAGCAAAGTAGTTATATACGCACTAACATTTGAGTAATCATAAAAACAGCTTCAACATAGAATTAAACATACTATTCTATGTTGGGGCTGTTTTTATGTCAGAAGAAGTAAAGAACATTATTAAAGTAGCATGTATTTATGCTACAACTATTATAGGGGCCGGTTTTGCATCCGGACAGGAGATCATGCAGTTCTTTACAGTGTACAAAGCAGGGGGCTTTTATGGTATCCTTCTGGCCGGTCTGCTGTTTTCGGTTATTGGATGTATTGTATTGGAAAGGGTCTACAGAGAACGTATAAGAAACTACGAGGAATTCCTCTTTCCGACCTTCGGCTGGTTTTGTGGGTGGATACTTGAGATAGCTGTAACTATATTTATGCTATGCCTTTTTTGTGTCATGATTGCCGGCATGGGGAACATTATGTCAGAAAAAATAGGTATTCCCTTCAGATATTCCGCCCTTATTATGGGAGTTATCTGTATGATAGCAATACTGACCAATATAAAGGGTATTGTTACCTTAAGCACCTTTGTGACTCCTATTCTCGTAACAGGTATAATATTAGCCGGACTCTGCATAATTATTTTCGGGAACAGAGAAGTTGCGGGAATATTTAATGTGATTAACCGCCTTAATGGTTCGTGGCTTTTTTCCTCGCTGCTCTATGTAAGCTATAATAGTATACTTGCTATAGCTGTTATGTGCAGTCTTCTGCCATATATAAAGACTGTAAAGACAGCACGAATAGGAGGGATCCTTGGAGGCGTCATCCTCTGTGGCGCTGCATTTATTATTAATATGGCATTGAACCTTTTCTACCCTGCCATCATTGATAAGGAGCTCCCAATTCTAGCAATTCTTAAGGACTTTAATGCTCCTGCAGGAAACCTTTATGCAATAGTGCTATGGCTTGCAATGTTTGTGTCGGCAGTTACGGCCGGCTTTTGCTTTACCGAAAGGCTGAGCAGTACAATTAAGATCGGGAAAAAGGCTATAACAACAGTTCTGTGTGCCGCAGCAGTTCCACTGTCAACATGGGGCTTTTCAAAGCTTATTGCTGTGATATACCCAATCTTTGGTTATCTTGGACTATTTATGAATCTGGTAATTTTGGCACAAAGCCTTTTACTTATAGGAAAAGGAATTGCTAGACGTTATGGCGGAAAATAGTTTTATATGCTAATATGAAATAGAACTTACAAAAGATATGCTCTAGAGGTGGATTTTTTAAAATGCATGATAAAGATAGATCACTGATTCCAGGTGGCATTGGTACAGTCATCACAGCCATACTGTTGTCGATATGTGTCATTTTGTTTGCATATTATACATACGAAAAAAGCCTTAACCATTCATTGACGCCCAAAAGCTTTTTTGAGCAGCTGCGTGCGCCGGAGAGTGAGGAGGTAAAAGAAGCCCAGGTATTATACAGCTTTGATTATGACTTCAAAGAAAAACCGGTATTTACGGTTTACAAGGATTATATTGTGAAATGCAGCAGCAGTGGTATATGGTTTCTTGACAAAACAGGAGAAGTTGTGTGGTCAGAGAGCATATCCTACTTTAACCCTATTGTAAAGACAAATGGCAATTATCTTCTTGTTTTTGATACGGGATCATTAAGTGTCTGCGTTATAAAAGACAAAGCGGTAATATGGAGGGAGAAGCTTGATGAGGAGATCATCAATGCAGATATAAGTAAAGACGGCTCTGTTACTATAATAACAGAATCAAAAAGGGACAATAATGAAGTAAGAGTCTTTAACCCGGGCGGTATTGAAATTTTCAGAAAAATTATTGCAAATGAATTTGCAGTTTCGGCAGGTATTTCGCCCTCATCGGATTTATTGGCAGTATCTCTTTTAACAGCGGAAGCATCAGAAGTGCATACAAATTTCAAGTTTTACGATATGAAAGGAAATGATCTATCGAGTCTTTCATTCCAGGAACCCTCTGAGATATTACCAGTATTCTGCTTTAATAATGATAAAAGCCTCTTTGCGTTTGGGGACAGTGTTCTTGCCTATATTGACAGGACAGAAAAAATTTCGTGGAAAAAGCAGTTTACAAGAATAATGGGGGCAAGCTCTTCAGGAGATAAAAGAATTGCAGTTGCCGTAAAGGAGCCCAAAGGGAATAGGTTGATTCTGTATGATACCAATGGGAAGGAAGTTAGCTTCTGTGCACTCCAGTCGGAACCGGATGCCATTTGCTCGGTAAAGGGTATGATTGCTGTAAATGCGCAGGATACAGTATATTTTTATAATGGGGAATGTAAAAACATAGCTCAGTATTCAGACAATACGCTTATACAAAAGGTATTTCTTTTATCAAGGCATCAGGCCGTTATTATTACAAGTGATAACATTTTAGTCCTTAATATTGATTAAGAATGAATTATACAGCCGGATAATAGCCGGTGGAAGGGGGGGCTTATGAACTGGAGTGACATTCTTGTTATTGTGCTCATAGCCGTATTTGCACTGATAGGTCTTAAAAAGGGATTAGCTATGTCTGTTTTTAGATTTGCAACTTCCTTTGTGTGCCTATTTGCATCTATAAAGCTTTATCCGGTATTGGCCAATATACTTGAGAAGACTGTTATATTTGATTCTATCCGAAGCTCAATTGCAAAAAACCTGATAGCCGGCCGGGAGGTATCTGTGTCTACGGGCGCAGCTGTATCGGGAGCGGCAGGTACGCAGACAATATTGGACTCGCTGAAGATCCCGAATTTTTTCAGGCAGACTATCCAAACAAAGCTAGTAACAGAATCAGGACTCAATAATCTTCAGAACATCGCAGATGCGGTCGGCGGAGAGCTCGCAAAAATAGTCATATCGCTGATAAGCCTTGTAGTAATATACTTAGTAATAAGAATTGTAGTAATGATGATAGGCCTTTTGCTTAAGCTTGTGACAATGCTGCCGGTAATAAAGCAGGCTGACCGGCTTGGAGGGTTTATTGCCGGAATACTTCAGGGCATGCTTATTATCTATATATTATGCGCTTTGCTCATGATGTTTAATGCAAATCCAACGTTTGCTCCGATTTTCGGGGGAATTGACAATTCTTTATTTGCCAAACACTTTTATGAGAACAATTTTATACTGAATTGGATGTTTTAGTATACTTAACGAATCTGAATTATTGGTATAGCTAAAATTAATGGTTATTACCGAAATTTTGTTAAGGGTAGACATTTGAACAAATAGCGTAGTAAAATACCGCTAAGAAGCAGCTGGGATATGTAAGCAAGCCCGGCTATTTCTATATCGGCCTAAGCAATATGCAAATAGAAGGGCATGGTGAAATTATGAAGAGTGATGTTGTAAAAAAAGGTGTAGAAAGGGCTCCGCACAGAGCACTTTTTAAGGCTATGGGATATATTGATGAAGAAATAGAAAGACCATTGATAGGCGTCGTAAATCCTCAAAATGAAATTGTACCGGGACATATGCATCTCGACAATATAGCTGAGGCAGTTAAGGCTGGCATTCGTATGGCAGGCGGCACGCCTGTCGAGTTTGGAGCTATAGGAATATGCGACGGTATTTCTATGGGGCATGAGGGTATGAAATATTCACTCGCTTCCAGGGAGCTCATAGCAGACTCGTGTGAAGCCATGGCGCTTGCACATGGTTTTGACGGACTGGTTTTCATTCCAAACTGCGACAAGATAGTCCCGGGTATGCTTATGGCGGCAGCTAGGGTCAATATACCGTCTATAGTGGTCAGCGGCGGCCCTATGCTGTCAGTAAGGTATAAAGGAAGTCAGCTTGATCTCAACAGCGTATTTGAAGCCGTGGGAGCTTACAAAGCGGGGAAGCTGACAGAGGAGGAAGTAATAGAATATGAAGAACGTGCATGTCCGGGATGCGGTTCATGCTCAGGTATGTTTACGGCTAATTCCATGAACTGCCTTACAGAAGCTTTAGGGATGGGCTTGCCGGGCAACGGAACGATTCCTGCTGTATACTCTGAAAGGATCAGGCTGGCAAAGCAAGCCGGAATTAAGGTTTTGGAGCTGGTGAAAAAAGGTGTTAGGCCATGCGATATTATGACAGAAAAGGCATTTGAAAACGCATTAACAGTGGATATGGCTCTTGGCTGTTCAACTAATTCAGTACTTCATCTTCCGGCTATTGCCCATGAAGCGGGCATCAAGATCAATCTTGACATAATAAATGAAATCAGTGGTCGTGTGCCAAATCTTTGCAGACTTGCACCTTCAGGTCCATACCATGTTCAGGATCTTTATGCTGCAGGGGGTGTTCAGGCAGTAATGAAGGAGCTTTCACTTAAAGGCCTTCTTCATCTTGAACTTACGACAGTAACTGGTGATACCGTTGGAGAGAATGTTAACTATGCAGAGGTAACAGATAGGGATGTTATCAGAAGTATTGACGATCCATATAGCAGCACAGGAGGAATTGCCGTACTCAGAGGTAATATTGCTTCTGACGGCGCAGTCGTAAAGCGATCTGCGGTATCACCTGAAATGCTTGTTCATAAAGGCCCTGCACGTGTATTTGATTCCGAAGAGGCTGCTATTGCAAAAATATACGAAGGTGGGATCAGGAAGGGTGATGTTGTGATCATTCGATATGAAGGACCTAAGGGAGGACCGGGTATGAGGGAAATGCTGGGTCCCACGTCTGCTATTGCAGGAATGGGTCTGGACAAGGATGTGGCGCTCATTACTGATGGAAGATTTTCAGGTGCGTCAAGAGGAGCATCAATAGGACATGTATCTCCCGAGGCGATGGAGGGAGGCATGATTGCTGTTTTGCGTGATGGCGACATTATCAGTATAAATATACCTGAGGGAAGGCTTGATGCAGAGGTCCCTGAGGAAGAATTAAAATGCAGGATGGCTGATTGGAAGGCACCTAAGCCAAAGGTGACAAAAGGTTATCTTGGAAGATATGCCAGAATGGTAACATCAGCCGGCAATGGGGCAGTACTCAGGTAAAACGGATACAAGGAATGTTAAGAACATAAAAAAGGCGGGTATTATCCGCCTTTTAAAAAACATTCCCTATATGCCATATCAGAGCCTAATATATGTCCCGTAATCCAGTCCGTAACAAAGTCAACCAACTGGAGGAAGGTTTCTCCCTGACTGCCGTCAAGGTCTTTTGTATTGATTCTTTTCAGTTTTTTAATAAAGAAGTCATGTTCAATTTTGTGAGCAAACGCATCTTGATAATTATATTGTTCAAAAAGCTTTTCTTCGTATCCAAAATGATACTGTGTATAATCAATAAGCTCTTGGAGGATGGACATTAACTCGTCATAATGGTCATAATCATCATTGAGTGATGCTGTATCATATATTCTTGCTCCGATCTCAAAGAGCTTGCGGTGCTGGTTATCAATTTCCTCGATACCGCTTGTAAACTTATCCTGCCATTTAAACATCTGATTACCCCCTGCAAGTTATTTATTGGAATAGAATTTAGTAGCTAATTCCCCATAATTTGCATTGCTGTAACAACGATTTTGAAACATATATGTAGCATACTATAGTATGCTATGCTGAAGACATGATATTCTGTAGTTTTTATTCATTGTCTGTGTTAAAATGATTGCGGAAATTATACTTATGACTATGCAAAGGGAGAGAATGCATATGGATTTATCACATTATACTCAAGATCAGATGATCCTAAGAGACTATCTTGCATTGGAACGTACTGTGTTGGCTAGCGAAAGGACGTTGTTGGCATACATTAGAACAGCAATAGGCACTTTTGCTTCAGGGGTAGGAATGCTTAAGCTTATAGAATCCACAGTGTTCACTGTTATTGGATATATATTTATAGTTATATCACCTTTAGCCATAATTATAGGAATTATTAATTATTTAAGTGTGAGAAGGCTATTGAAGATAAAAAAATCTTCTAACAATGATCTGTCAGATTATTAAGCAGAACTGAAGAATGTGTATATATGCCACAGATAATGTGGCGATATAAATATTTACCTTGACTTTCGAAATGTTTTATGTTAGATTTATTATTGCTCCGTCTTGGAGGCCTTTTTTTTGTGCTATAAATTATCGGTACTGAAGGACAGGCACCCGGATGAATAAGCAGATCACCCTATTTTACGACAGGTGCTGGAGGTGTTTTAAATGAGAGTTAAAATAGTAATGGCCTGCACAGATTGTAAGCAGAGAAATTACAATACCAAAAAGAACAAGAAGAACGATCCTGACAGAATTGAAATGAAAAAGTACTGTAAGTTCTGCCATAAGCACACGGTACACAAAGAAACTAAATAAGTTGCGGAGGTGCACATATGACTGAAAATACACGCACATCCAAGCTGGCAAATGCCAGGAAGAAGGTTGTCAGGTTTTTCAAAGATATCAGAAGTGAGTTGAAGAAGGTTATCTGGCCTACAAAGAAACAGCTAATAAACAGTACTGTTTCAGTGTTATTGATATGCTTGATAGTCGGCGCTATTATCTGGGTGTCTGATGCTATTCTTGGGCAGGTTGTTGGATGGACTCTGAACAGATAAATAAGGAGGACATGAGACCTGATGATTGTAAATGATATGCCGGAAGTGGCCAAATGGTATGTTGTACATACTTATTCTGGCTATGAAAACAAAGTAAAGGCGAACTTAGAGAAAATAGTTGAAAACAGGAGCATGCAGGAACATATATTGGACATTGTTGTTCCTATGGAGGAGCAGATCGAAATTAAGGATGGCAAGAAAAAAGCTACTTTAAGGAAGGTCTTTCCCGGTTATGTTCTGGTTAAGATGCTCATGACAGATGAATCCTGGTATGTTGTCAGAAACACAAGAGGAGTAACAGGATTTGTAGGCCCGGGATCAAAGCCTGTTCCGCTTAACGATGAGGAAGTCAAGGCAATGGGTGTTGAGGAATTTGCGCCTATGCTTGATTATGAGGTTGGCGATAATGTTAGAGTAGCAAGCGGGCCTCTTGAGAATTTCATAGGTATTGTTGAAGAGATCAACATGGAAAAGAGAAAGGTAAGGGTAGCCGTTTCAATGTTCGGCAGAGAAACGCCGGTTGAATTGGAACTTACACAGATACAAAAGCTATAATGAGACTTTAAATTTGATAGCAGACAGACCAAAAGGTCTGTTTCTATATAATGCGAAAATTGGCACAATAATAATACAGACTGTTTTCGCAAAAAAAATTGGGAGGTGGACATAGGCCATGGCAAAGAAAATTACAGGGTATGTTAAGCTTCAGATTCCTGCGGGGAAGGCAACTCCGGCTCCACCGGTTGGACCAGCTTTAGGACAGCATGGTGTTAACATCATGGGATTTTGTAAGGAGTTTAATGAGAGAACAGCAAAGGATGCAGGATTAGTAATTCCTGTAGTCATTACAGTATATGCTGACAGATCATTTTCCTTTATTACAAAGACTCCTCCGGCAGCAGTGCTTCTGAAGAAGGCATGCAAGATTGAGAGCGGTTCAGGTAAGCCTAACGTAGAAAAAGTAGCAAAGATTTCAAAGGCGGAAGTAAGAAGAATTGCTGAAATCAAAATGCCTGATTTAAATGCAGCCAGTATTGAATCTGCTATGAGTATGGTAGCAGGTACTGCAAGAAGCATGGGCATCGTAGTAGAAGACTGATAAGTACTATTATGTGGTAGGGAATTTTTCCTGAAAAAACTGCCACGAAGGAGAGGATAATTTATGAAGAGAGGAAAAAAATATGTCGAGAGCGCAAAGCTCATTGACAAGGCCGTACTTTATGATCCGACACAGGCTATGGATCTTATAAAGAAAACTGCTAAAGCAAAGTTTGACGAAACAGTCGAAGCACATATAAAGCTTGGTGTTGATTCAAGACATGCAGACCAACAGGTTAGAGGCGCAGTTGTTTTACCTCATGGTACAGGTAAAGTAGTAAGAGTACTTGTATTTGCAAAGGGTGACAAAGTGAAGGAAGCTGAGCAGGGCGGAGCTGATTATGTAGGTGCTGAAGATCTTGTTGCAAAGATTCAAGGCGAAAACTGGTTCGATTTTGATGTTGTAGTAGCGACTCCTGATATGATGGGTGTTGTTGGAAGACTTGGTAAGGTGCTTGGTCCTAAGGGACTCATGCCTAACCCAAAAGCCGGAACAGTTACTATGGACGTAGCAAAGGCTATAGCTGATATCAAAGCCGGTAAAATCGAGTACAGACTTGATAAGACAAACATTATTCACTGTCCTATAGGCAAGGCTTCATTTGACCAACAGAAGCTGATTGACAACTTCCATACTCTGATGGAAGCTATAATAAAGGCAAAACCTGTAGCAGCTAAGGGACAATACCTTAAGAGCGTTGTTGTAACAACAACTATGGGACCTGGAATAAGGCTTAATACTGCAAAGGTTACTGACTAATAGAATAAAAGGCTTTACAAGCAGTAAAAGATAGTGTAGTATTATGAAGGTGTCGGAATTCTTGTTAAATATAAGCTTCCGATATAATAATTGAATATATCTCATACCACAGACAGCGGGTGCGAAAGCATAACGGCATTAGCCGGCCAGCCGAGGTAGATGTTACTTTTGAATTAAGGTGATTGACCCTTGTATGTCTGTTGTATACTGATATACAAGGGTTTTATTTTGTATAACAAGTGCTAAGGAGGTGTGAAATTTGCCTAAGGAAGTAGTATTGAATCAAAAGCGTGAAATCGTTTCCGGCCTCAGTGAAAAGATGAAAGCTTCAAAAGCAATGGTTTTTGCTGATTACAGAGGATTGACGGTTGAACAGGATACAGAGCTTCGTGCAGCTCTTAGAAAAGCCGGTGTTGAATACAAGGTAGTAAAGAATACTCTGACTCGTTTTGCTGCCAATGAAAACGGACTTGAAGGGATCGACAGCTTCTTAAACGGACCTACAGCTATGGCTTCAAGTGATTCAGATCCTGTTGCACCCGCTAAGGTTTTAAGCGAATTTGCAAAGAAGTTTGATAAGCTGAATCTTAAGGTTGGTGTAGTAGAGGGTAAGGTTATTGACGTTAATGGAATTAAAGCACTCGCAGAGCTTCCGTCTAGGGAGGTACTCATTGCAAAGGTACTCGGCGGCTTCAATGCTCCGATATCCGGTTTGGTGAATGTACTCAACGGAAATATCAGAGGCTTGGTTGTAGCTTTAAATGCTATAGCAGAACAGAAAGCAAACGCTTAATTTTAGTAAATTATTAAATTAAAAATTATTGGAGGTATATTAAAATGGCTAGTGATAAAGTTTTAAATCTTATTGAAGAAGTAAAGGCATTGACAGTATTGGAACTCTCTGAGCTTGTAAAGGCTCTTGAAGAAGAATTCGGCGTATCAGCAGCAGCTCCTGTAGCAGTTGCAGCAGCACCGGCAGCAGGCGGAGCAGCAGCTCCTGCAGCTGAAGAAAAGACTGAATTCAACGTAATCCTCAAGGACGTTGGAGCTGAGAAAATTAAGGTTATCAAGGTTGTTAGAGAAATTACCGGCCTTGGACTTAAGGAAGCTAAGGATCTCGTTGACGGCGCACCAAAGACTGTTAAAGAGAACGTTTCTAAGGATGAAGCTGCTCAGATGGAAGCTAAGTTCAAAGAAGTTGGCGCTACTGTAGAAATCAAGTAATTGATCGTAAGGATAAAAAGCTCCCTTTTAGGGAGCTTTTTTTTATCATTACATGCGGATAAGCATTCGTCAAATATTACATTCAGGTAATTAACATAGGTTTTTTCAAACTATAATCAAGCCTTAATAAGAGAGTACAGCTTCATGTCCAAAACCTTACCGCTTTTTACTGCATTGCTTCTAAGTGTTCCTTCATATTCAAAACCACATTTTTCAAGTATACGGCAGGATGCATTATTATAGGAAAATGGCTCTGCAAAACATAAAATAATATATATGTGGTGTCAAAAACCATTTTCAAGCACTATCATTTTTTGATTATATTCTTATCAAATACTCGCGGCAAAAAGAACACGCCTACCCGAATCAGATAAGCGTGTTCTTTTTCATGCTAAGCTTTCTGAATATAAAAACGACATACCAAAAAATACCGAAAAATGTTATAATATTTATACTATATTTGAGAAAGTACGCTTGATGATATAGAGTAGCAAGAAGAAGGCAAAAGCGGACGATCCCCATGTCTTAGGTGATGCATTTATCCCTCGGAGGTGTAACGTGAAAGAAAGGTTATTGCAATTTATCGATCGATTCTTAAGCAAGCAGCTGGATTTTCGGGTACGGCTATTTAATGTGCTGGCCATGGGTGGAACTGTCATCAGCTTAGCCATTGCGCTGGTTGGCATTATGTCAAATGTGGGGCTGGTGAATATTGCGGTAAATTGCGTTTCAGCCGCACTCTCTTATGCCCTGCTCTGCTATTCCCAGCGTACCGGTCGATACCAGTTGTGTTATTCTATAACCATCATCGTTATTTTTCTAGGGTTATTCCCGATAATGTTCTTCACGGCGGGCGGTTACCACAGCGGTATGCCCAGCTTTTTTGTATTTGCGGTGGCTTTTACCATTCTGATGCTGGAGGGGAGAAATGCCATTGTAATGTCTGTTGTGGAAATTCTCTTGTACCTTGTCATTTGTCTGATCGCCTTTCGCTATCCTGAGCTGGTCAAGACATGGAATACAGAGCAGGACATGCTCACCGATGTGATAGTAGGATTTGTATCTGTCAGCGCTGTACTTGGTACAATGCTCTATCTCCACTTTAAGCTCTATAACGAGCAGCAAAAAAAGCTTGACGAGCAGAATCACATTCTTGAGAGAATCAGCCGCTCCAAAACGGAGTTTTTATCCAACACTTCCCACGAAATGCGCACGCCGCTGACTGTCATCTCGGTGAATGTGCAGACAGTGACAGAAATTCTGGAGGATATGGGCGAGATGGTGAGAGATTCGGAAGCGGCATTGCTGCTCCAGAACGCACAGCAGGAGATCATGCGGCTGTCACGCATGGTGGGCGGAATGCTAACGCTGGCTTCCATGAGCGAGATTACCGACAAGCGGGCGGTAGATTTCACTACACTACTGCGTGGCAGTGCGGAGATGTTTTCCCTGTATTTGAAAAAAAGAGGAAACCGTCTGAATATGGAAATCGCAGAAGGACTCCATGTATTTGGTAACGCGGATCTACTCGCACAGGTGATGGCCAATCTTCTTCAAAATGCCTCTGCCTACACACGGCAGGGCGAGATTACCCTACGAGCCAATAAAACGGGGCATGAGGTACTAGTTATGGTCAGAGATACCGGTGATGGTATTTCAGCCGATCTGCTGCCCCATGTGTTTGAACGGGGCGTTTCCACCGGCGGTGCGGGCTTTGGCTTGTACCTGTGCAAAACCGTTGTGGAATCCCATGGCGGCCGAATTTGGATTGAGAGCGAGCAGGGGAGGGGCACAATGGTGAGTCTTGCTCTTCCAACCTATGAAGGTCAGTTTGGGGGTAAAGGAGCATGAAGCGGATTTTACTGGTGGAGGATAATGAGCAGATTATGCAGGGTAATGAGCGTATGCTCACACGGCGAGGTTATGGGGTTATCTCCGCCCTGACCCTTGCCCAGGCCCGAAGAGCCGTTCAAGCAAAGATGCCCGACCTGGTAGTGCTGGATATTATGCTGCCCGATGGAAGCGGACTGGATTTTATGGCAAAGCTGCGGCGGCATTCACAAGTGCCGGTTTTGCTGCTCACCGGGCTGACCACACCCGAAGATATTGTATATGGACTTTCCCAAGGGGGAGACGACTATCTTGCCAAGCCTTATGACTTCGAGGTGCTTCTGGCACGGGTAGAAGCACTTTTGCGTCGCGCGGAGAATGTCCCGGAAAAGCTGGTTCGCGGAAGACTGTCCCTTGATGTGGCGGCAGATGTGGCGACCTTTGATGGGAACGATTTGCTTCTCACTCAAAAGGAGTTTGTCCTGTTATTAATTTTTGTGCAGAACGAGGGGCGCTTTGTCAGTACGGAATATTTGTATGAAAAGGTCTGGAAGGCTCCCATGTCCAGTGACAATCAAGCGCTGAAAAAGACCATTCACCGCCTACGTGAGAAAATCGCAGACAGCGGATGGCGAATTGAGTGGTCAAGGGGCGAGGGGTATAGCTTCGAGAATCAATAACATATATTGGTAGGTATAGGTGAGAGTGACAATTATGGAACTCTCGCCGTTTTTTATTTTCTCCTCCGATAAAATAGATATAGGAACAAGCAAATGAGCTTACAGACTGTTTCTATAAGGAGGTGGTTTTGGTCATGTGGTCTGAACGAATGGAAAGTGGGCATTCGAAAATCATCAGTGTCGGTGCGCTGGATGGAGACTCCTTTGGTATTACACTGGAAAGTGGGCATACCATCCTGCTGGAGCTTGGAAGTAGAATTCAAGAACCGGTCTTTGCTGCACTGATTGAAAGCGGTGAATTCAGCAAGCCCCGCACTGACGGCAAACGTATCTACTGGCCCGGCGGGGTATCCATCACGCTGGAGGAGATTTTAGGGATGCTACTATCCTCCGGTGAAGTGGTACGAAACTAAAATTAACATGGGGAGAGATAAGAGATGAAACGAATAAAACAAACAAAACGAATCGGCAGTATATTTCTGGCCTTATGCATGGTGCTTACCATGCTGCCGGTGGCGGTGTTTGCCGAAACCGGCGCTGTTTCAACGCTGGGCAGCGGTGTTGACATCACCAATAAATTCACTGATGCCAATTTCCTTGCGGCGGTACGCGATAAAATTGGCAAGGGTAAAACCGACGAGATTTACGATACGGATGTTGCTTTGGTAGGATACTTGAATGTATCAGAAAAGAACATAGCAAGCCTTGCAGGAATTGAGTACTTTACTGCACTGACCGATCTTAACTGCTCCAGAAATCAGCTGACAGAGCTGGATGTGGGCAATAACACCGCACTGACTAATCTGGACTGCTCCAGAAATCAGCTGACAGAGCTGGATGTGAGCAGCAACACAGCACTGACCGAGCTTAACTGCTACAACAATCGGCTGAAGACGCTGGATGTGAGCAATAACATCGTGCTGAAGGAATTAAACTGCTCCTTCAATGAGATGGAGACGCTGAATGTAAGCGGCAACAAAGCATTGACAAAACTTTACTGCTACATGAATCAACTGGAGACACTGAATGTGAGCAACAACACAGCGCTGACCGTTCTAGACTGCAGCTACAATCAGCTGACGACGCTGAATGTGAGCAACACAGTGCTGAGCGATCTTAACTGCTACAACAATCAGCTGACAGAGCTGGATGTGAGCAGCAACACAGCACTGACCGATCTAGACTGCAGCTTAAATCAGCTGACGACGCTGATTGTGAACAGCAACACAACGCTGACCAGTCTTAACTGCTACAACAATCAGCTTGCGAAGCTGGATATGAGCAGCAACACAGCACTGACCTATCTAGACTGCAGCTACAATCAGCTGACGTCGCTGAATGTGAGCAGTAACACAGCACTTACAAAACTATACTGCTTCAGCAATCAGCTTACGACTCTGGATGTGAGCAGTAACACGGCGCTGACCAGTCTGGACTGCTACAGCAATTTATTGACGACGCTGGATTTGAGCGGTAGCAAAGCACTGACCAGTCTGGGCTGCTTTGACAATCATCTGACGGAGCTGGATGTGAGCAGTAACACAGCACTGACCAGTCTTAACTGCTACAATAACTATATGTCGGACGAATCCGCAATCAAGGGACTTAACGAAAGCCTTACAACGAATTTCACCTTCCAACCGCAGAATTCCGGCACGCCACCGACGAACACCTACACCGCTACGATTAACATTTATAGAAATGATGCTGCATTTTCAGATGACACGGAGTACATCCTCAAGTGCTCCGGCAGCGAAACAACCACTATCACCATGACGGGGAAAGGAACTTCGACAAGGACGGCGAGCGTTCCAAACGGAACATGGAAGGTGTATGACTCAAGCGTATACACAGGTGTTGATATTGTCATCAGCGGTGCTGCAAGCAGTGCTCGGCTTGATATGTATACTATCAGTTATTCTGCCGATACCCAAGGTACGGCCACGGACGGCTCGCTTGGCGTGGTCGTCATTGACGCAGACGGGAACGACTATTCATTTTCTCCTCCCGAGCTGCTTCCAGATTTCTTTTACAAAGACAGTGCTGTGACCATCAACGCCAGCGCGAAGAGCGCCAAAAGCTTTACCTGCGAATGGAGCGGTACGCATAACGGAACTCCTATCAACGGTACGAGTAATACATATAAAATTGATTCCGTAAAAGGCGAGGTGGACATCACTTGCACCATAACAGGGATCGGAGCAAACAGTATAGTCACCGATAAATTCACTGATGCCAAGTTCCTTGCAGCGGTACGCGATGAAATCGGCAAGGGTAAAACCGACGAGATTTACGATACGGATGTTGCTTCGATAGAAATCTTGGATGTATCAAGCAAGAACATCGAAAGTCTTGCAGGAATTGAGTACTTTACTGCACTGACAGATCTGAACTGCTCCTCTAATAAGCTGGAGACGCTGGATGTGAGCAATAACACCGCACTGAAGGAATTATACTGCTACATGAATCAACTGGAGACGCTGGATGTGATCAGTAACACAGCGCTGACCGATCTAGACTGCAGCAACAATCAGCTGAAGACGCTGGATGTGAGCAGCAACACAGCGCTGACCGATCTAGACTGCAGCAACAATCAGCTGACGACGCTGAATGTGAGCAACACAGCGCTGACCAGTCTTAAATGCAGCAACAATCAGCTGACAGAGCTGGATGTGAGCAATAACACCGCACTGACCGATCTTGACTGCTCCAGCAATCAGCTGAAAGAGCTGGAGGTGAGCAAAAACACTGCACTGACCAATCTTAACTGCTCCGGCAATCAGCTGACAGAGTTGATTGTGAGTGAAAATACTGCACTGACCGATCTTGACTGCTCCTCTAATAAGCTGGAGACGCTGGATGTGAGCAATAACACCGCACTGAAGGAATTATACTGCTCCAGCAATGCACTGACGACGCTGAATGTGAGCAGTAACACCGCACTGAAGGAATTATACTGCTCCAGCAATGCACTGACGACGCTGGTTGTGAGTAGTAACAAGAGTAGTAACACAGCACTGACCTATCTTGACTGCTACTTCAATCAGCTGAAAGAGCTGGATGTGAGTAGTAACACCGCACTGACCAGTTTGGACTGCTCCTCCAATAAGCTGAAAGAGCTGGATGTGAGTAGTAACACCGCACTGGCCTATTTGATATGCTCATCCAATTTACTGACGACGCTGGATGTGAGCAGTAACACAGCACTGACCAGTCTGATCTGCAGCTATAACTATATGCCGGACGAAACCGCAATCGAGGGACTTAACGAAAGCCTTACAACGAATTTCACCTTCCAACCGCAGAATGAGTCACTCATTGTGATTACAGGATTTAAATCGATTCCAGATATGAATGTCGGAAAAGCCGGACGTGCAAACTACACCAGTGTGGACGAGTTGCTTAATTCTCTGAACACTTCCTATGGTTTTGTACAGGCAATTCACAGTGGTACTGAGACATGTGACTGGCCGATTACCGGCTGGGAGGATACAGATGGCTACAATCCTGCAGTGGCGGGCAGCTACACGTTTACTGCCACCCTCGGCACAGCCCCCACCGGCTATACCAACAACGGTGGTCACACTGTCACCATGGAAGTAGTAGTGGATGCAGCGGGCAGTAAAATCACCGAAAAATTCACTGATGACAATTTCCTTGCAGCGGTACGCAAAAAAGTTGGCTGGTCTGTCATTTACGATACGGATGTTGCTTCGATAGAAATCTTGGATGTATCAAGCAAGAACATCGAAAGTCTTGCAGGAATTGAGTACTTTACTGCACTGACTGATCTGGACTGCTCCAGCAATCAGCTGACTACGCTGAATGAGAGCGGTAACACAGCACTGACCAAGCTTAACTGCTCCAGCAATCAGCTGACTACGCTGAATGTGAGCAGTAACACAGCACTGACTGATCTGGACTGCTCCAGCAATCAGCTGACTACGCTGAATGTGAGCAACGCACTGACTGAACTTAACTGTTCCATCAATCAACTGCCAGCGCTGAATGTGAGTAGTAACACAGCACTGACCTATCTTAACTGCTCCAGCAATCAGCTGAAAGAGCTGGAGGTGAGCAAAAATACCGCACTGACTGAACTAAACTGCTACAGCAATGCACTGACAGCGCTGAATGTGAGCAAAAATACCGCACTGACTGAACTTGACTGCTACAGCAATGCACTGACAGCGCTGAATGTGAGCAGTAACACCGAACTGACCAGTCTTGACTGCTCCAGCAATCAGCTGAAGGAGCTGGAGGTGAGCAAGAATACCGCATTGACCGAACTGTACTGCTCCAGCAATGCACTGACAGCGCTGAATGTGAGCAGTAACACCGAACTGACCAATCTTGACTGCTCCAGAAATCAGCTGAAAGAGCTGAATGTGAGCAGTAACACCGCGCTGACCGAACTGTACTGCTCCAGAAATCAGCTGAAGGAGCTGGAGGTGAGCAAGAATACCGCATTGACCGAACTGTACTGCTACAGCAATGCACTGACAGCGCTGAATGTGAGCAGTAACACAGCACTGACCTATCTTGACTGCTCCAGAAATCAGCTGAAAGCGCTGAATGTGAGCAGTAACACAGCACTGACCTATCTTGACTGCTCTAGCAATTATCTGACGGAGCTGGAGGTGAGTAGTAACGCCGCACTGACCGAACTGGACTGCTCTGGCAATCATCTGACGGAGCTGGATGTGAGAAGTAACGCCGCCCTGACCGAACTGGATTGCTCCAGCAATCTATTGACGGAGCTGGATGTGAGAAGTAACGCCAGTTTGTTTACTCTGGACTGTTCAAAAAACTATATTTCAGACGTTGACGCAATTATTGGGCTTAACGAAAGCCTTACAACATCCTTCACCTTTGAACAGCAGAATTCCGGCACACCACCGACTCCGGTTTGCGGCATTTCACTAGATACCGGGAATTATACTTTCCCGACTGCTTCTTTAAACTACAACGCGCAGGCGGCAAAAACCGTTACCATTCGTAACACGGGCAATCAGCCGACAGGCAGCCTGACCGTTTCCATGTCCGGCACGAACAGCACCGCATTTGAGATTTCCACAGCCTCCGTCCGCAGCATTGCCAAGGATGGCAAAGATAGCTTCGCCATTGTTCCCAAAACAGGGCTTGCAGCAGGAATCTATACAGCCACGGTAAATGTCGCCGGTGGCCACAACATAGCTGCATTGGCGAATGTCAGCTTTACAGTGAATGAGACAGCACAGACCTATACCATTACTGTCAACAATGGTTCAGCAAACCCGACTACAGCTTCGGCGAATACAACCGTTACCATTACAGCAAATGAAGCACCGAACGGACAACGATTCAAATCATGGAAGGTGAACAGTGGCAACGTAACGCTTGCCAATGCAGATGCTGCCAGCACAACCTTTACCATGCCTGCAGGCGCAGTGGACCTCACCGCAACCTATGAGGCGCTGCCGGTCAATACCTATTCCATCACCGTTCGGAGCGACGGAAACGGCATGGCAAACGCCAATGTTACCTCTGCGGTGCAGGGTATAGAAATTACGCTGACCGCCGTACCGAACAGCGGCTATCGTTTCAAGGAATGGCAAGTCAACAGCAGTGTGACCATCAGTAACAACAAATTCACCATGCCTGCCGAAAATGTTACCGCTAAAGCGATATTTGAGGTAATTTCAGCACCGACCTTTACTGTTACCGTAAACGGCAGCTATGCAGGAACCACCGGTGCAGGCAGCTATACCGAGGGCGCAGCGGTTACGATTGCCGCAGGCAGCCGAAGCAATTACAGGTTTACCGGTTGGTCGGCAATTGACATAACTCTTGCAAATCCCGGCAGTGCTTCGACTACCTTTACCATGCCTGCAAACAATGTAACGGTTACAGCCAACTGGAGCTATATCGGCAGTTCAGACGTCCCGGGCAGCGGGAGTGACACCATTGTACAGCCCACAGCTCCGGCAGCTAATGGCTCAATACAGGTGAATTACACAACCTCCGGCGGCACGGCATCTCTTGTATTGCCTGATGCTAAGGTAGATGAGATTATAAACAACAGCAAAGACGACGAAGCAGTCATCGATCTCTCCAAAGTGAGCGGCATTACAGCGGCAGAGCTTTCCAAAACAGCTGTGACAGCCATGAGTGAAGCAGGTCTGGACATTACCGTCAAGCTTCCTGTTGGAAATATCACCATCAACGAAGATGCGGCAGCCTCGGTAGTCAAGCAAGCTGAAGGCGGTAACCTGAAGCTGGAGATAAAGCAAGTAGCTCCTGCATCCCTAACAAATGAGCAAAAACAAGCTGTTAAGAGCGGTGATCTGGTGCTGGACATCAACATCTTATCCGGCACCAAGAAAATCAGCAGCTTTAGCGGAACCCTAACGGTAACGGTTCCCTACAGCGGACCTCAACCGGTAGCAGTGTGGTACCTCAACGACAAGGGAGAACTGGAAAAGCTCTCCTGCACCTTCAAGGACGGTGAAGTCAGCTTTGATCTTAATCACCTTTCACTGTATGTGGTAGGACAGGATACAGTTGAACCTGTGGAACCTGCTTGGGTAAACCCCTTTAATGATGTTAAGGAAACCGACTGGTTTTATAAAAATGTAGAATATGTTTATGAGAATGGTTTGATGGCAGGAACAAGCACCGAACCTATGAAGTTCAGTCCCCATGACGCCACAAATCGCGCCATGCTGGTAACCATCCTGTATCGCCTGGAAGGCTCCCCCGAAGTGACAGCGGCTAATGTCTTCAGCGATGTGAATGATGATACATACTATGCCAAAGCGGTGATGTGGGCCTTTGAAAACAAAATTGTAAGCGGTTATAGCAACAGCAGGTTCGGCCCTATGGATAGCCTTGCACGCGAGCAGATAGCGTCAATTATGTATCGCTATGCCCGTTACAAGGGTTATAACGTGACCGGTGGAGCTGATTTATCCGCATTTGAGGATGCAGATGCTATATCATACTGGGCAAAGGAAGCCATGTCCTGGGCTAGCGGCAAAGGACTGATTCTGGGCGACGGCAATAAGCTTGCCCCCGACGCTAACACCGAGCGCTGCCAGACTGCTGCTATACTTCAACGCTTTATAGAAACTAATACAAAATAACTGACAGCACACTCAGTTATAAACGCTGCTACTTCACCATGGACGGCTTGATGGTATCCGGTAAATGGCCGGAGCTTGACGGCAAATGGTATTACTTCAATGATGACGGCTCACTTGACGGGAATATCAAGGTGGATGGCTACAAAGCATACGAAAACGGCGTGAAGAAAAGTAAATAACACATACGCATATATACAAGGGTTGGGAACCATATCGGTTCCCAACCCTTGATCTTCCGCTTGCTTCCACAGCATTGTCTTTAATTATTGGAACTTGCCTTTTACGGAGCATTTTATTTTAACTATATTTATATAAATACTCGCAAATTATTATCATTCAAGTAATTAGCATAGGTTTTTTCAAACTATAATCAAGCCTTAATAAGAGAATACAGCTTCATGTCCAAAACCTTACCGTTTTTTACTGCATTGCTTCTAAGTGTTCCTTCATATTCAAAACCACATTTTTCAAGTATACGGCAGGATGCATTATTATAGGAAAATGGCTCTGCAAAAATGCGGATAATATCAGTGTTATCAAAGATATATTTGCATGCTTGCATAACCGCACTTGTTCCCAGACCCTTTCCCCAGAAGGGTTCTGCTATATAGTAGCCTATTTCTGCAGTACGGGAATGAATATTATCCTTACGAAAAACTCCTATACTACCAATAACCTTGCTGTTAAGAGTGATGGCAAAAGGGAACGTGGAATTTTCATCTGAATTCAGCATTGCATTAATATAATTTTTCGCATCGCTTTCTGTGTATGGATAGGGTAATCCGTCACGAAGATTATTTTGTATACTTTTATTATTCAGCGCTTCTGCAAGGTCAGCTGCATCTCCAATTGACCATTTGCGAATTTGGCATTCCATAATTATGACCTCCGTTTCAATAGATAACAAAACATAAGTTAGTACATAATAGCCAATATTTGCAGTAAAGTAAAAATACACATATGTTTTGCTCAATTCTAATAAATTTGCATAATAAAATAACCCAATAAATAAAAAAGCTCGTCAATTATTTTATTGACAAGTGATGGTCACTATGGTAAAATTATAAACTGCATTGTAACGTGGCGATAGTTGTCTCGCTCGTCGAAACACTGTAACTTTTATCCGATGTGTTGTAATTTATAGACTATACTAGGAATGAAATTACTAATTAAGTGTGACCGACAAGATGATTATAGCACAGGAGAATAAAATAGACAACAATTGTTAATAATTTGTTTAGTGTAACCCCAAAAGCTTTTAATAATACTACTAAAAGCTTTAACATATGCCGGTGTGTCAGACTGAAACTGCCGGCGGTCCGGTTAGTATTGCATGAGCAGTTTCATGCAATGACGTTCGAATTGTAACAAGTCAGAATTTATGAGGTGATTATTGATGGTACATCCCGTTCAATTAGGCCGCAATACAAGGATGAGCTATGCCAGACTTGAAGAAGTTCTGGAAATGCCTAACCTTATCGAAGTCCAGAAAAACTCATATAAATGGTTTCTGGATGAAGGCCTTCGAGAAGTATTCAGGGACGTTTCGCCTATACAGGATTATACGGGCAACCTGATACTTGAGTTTCCGGATTATAAACTGGAAGACGATAATCCCAAGTATAGCGTTGAGGAGTGTAAAGAAAGAGATACTACATATTCAGCTCCTTTAAAGGTTAAGGTTCGTCTTATTAATAAGGAAACTGGCGAAGTCAAGGAGCAGGAAATTTTTATGGGCGATTTCCCGCTTATGACTGACAATGGTACTTTTGTAATTAACGGTGCCGAGAGAGTTATTGTAAGTCAGCTGGTTAGGTCACCGGGTATTTATTATTCAACCAAGCTGGACAAAACTGGAAAACCGCTGTTTTCTTCAACGGTTATTCCAAACCGTGGCGCATGGCTTGAGTATGAAACAGATTCAAATGATGTAATGTGGGTCAGAATTGACAGGACAAGAAAGCTTCCTGCAACAGTACTGCTTCGTGCTTTGGGCTATGGTACGGATATTGATATAACTGAGCTGCTTGGAGATAATGAATTAATTCTGGGGACTATTCAAAAAGATAGTGCAAAAACAACGGACGAGGGACTTATTGAAATATACAAGAGATTGAGACCAGGTGAGCCCCCAACGGTAGAGAGTGCAACAACATTGTTAAATGGACTTTTCTTTGACCCGAAGAGATATGATCTGGCAAGATTCGGAAGGTTCAAATTTAATAAAAAACTATCCATTGCCTCCAGAATAAGTGGTTTCAAGTCTGCCGACAAGATAATCAATCCACTGACAGGAGAAATTCTTGTTGATGAGGGCGAGATCATTACAAGAGAGAAAGCATTAGAGATTCAGAATGCTTCAGTTAATTCTGTGTATCTTAGCATTGATGGTAAAAGAATAAGGGTCATTGGTAATGGAACAGTTGATCTGAACGCTTTTGTCAGCTTTGACATTGCAGAGCTGGGGATAACTGAAAGGGTTCGCTATGATGTACTCAAAAAGCTGTTAGATGAAAATACTGATGAAGAGAGCCTTAAGAAGGCGATTAAGGATAATATAGACACATTGATACCAAAATATATTACGGTTGACGATATAATCTCATCAGTTAATTATATTGTACACCTTAGCTATGGAGTAGGTACCAACGATGATATAGACCATCTTGGAAACAGAAGGCTTCGCTGTGTTGGAGAGCTATTGCAGAATCAATTCAGGATCGGCCTTGCAAGAATGGAAAGAGTGGTCAGAGAGAGAATGACCATTCAGGATATTGATATAGTAACTCCTCAGGCATTAATAAATATAAGACCTGTAGCAGCAGCCATAAAAGAGTTTTTTGGAAGCAGCCAGCTGTCACAGTTCATGGATCAGACAAACCCGTTGGCAGAGTTGACTCATAAGAGAAGGCTCAGTGCCCTCGGACCTGGTGGCTTGAGCAGAGAAAGGGCAAGCTTCGAAGTGCGTGACGTTCATCATTCTCATTATGGACGTATGTGCCCGATAGAGACTCCTGAAGGTCCTAACATAGGCCTGATAGGTTCATTGAGTACATTTGCACGTATTAACGAGTATGGCTTTATTGAAGCGCCATATAGAAAAATTGACAAGGAAAAGGGTATTGTTACTAAGGATATAGTATACCTTACAGCTGATGAGGAAGATAAATATATTGTTGCCCAGGCCAATGAACAGCTTGATAGCGATGGCAGATTTGTTGACAGGAAGGTTCTTTGCAGATTCAGGGACGATATCCTTGAGGTTGAGAGCAGCCGCGTCGATTTGATGGATGTATCTCCGAAGCAGCTGGTATCAGTGGCAACAGCTATGATCCCATTCCTTGAGAATGATGACGCCAACCGTGCACTGATGGGATCTAACATGCAGCGTCAGGCTGTACCGCTTATCAAGCCGCAGTCACCAATAGTTGGAACAGGTATAGAGTACAAGGCTGCCAAGGACTCAGGTACTGTAACTCTTGCAAAAAATCCCGGAGTCGTTGAAAAGGTTTCAGCAAATGAAATTATTATACGCAATAAGAGCGGGCAGAAGGACACTTACAAGCTATTGAAATATATCCGTTCGAACCAGGGAACATGTATCAACCAAAGACCTATAGTCAAAAAGGGCGATGTGCTTGAAAAGGGTGATGTAATTGCCGATGGCCCATCAACGGATAATGGAGAAATAGCTCTTGGTAAAAACATACTCATAGGCTTTATGACCTGGGAAGGCTATAACTACGAGGATGCTATACTCATAAGCGAGAAAATGGTTAAGGATGATGTATTTACATCGATCCACATAGAGGAATATGAGGCCGAGTCCAGAGATACTAAGCTCGGACCGGAGGAAATCACACGTGATATACCTAATGTAAGCGAAGAGTCCTTAAAGGATCTTGACGACAGAGGAATTATCAGAATAGGTGCAGAGGTAAGATCGGGCGATATTCTTGTTGGTAAGGTAACTCCAAAGGGAGAGACCGAACTGACAGCCGAAGAAAGACTTCTCAGAGCTATATTTGGTGAAAAAGCCAGAGAGGTAAGGGATACGTCTCTTAGGGTACCTCATGGCGAATACGGAATCATAGTCGATGTTAAGGTATTTACCAGAGAAAATGGCGACGAGCTGCCGCCGGGAGTAAATCAACTGGTTAGATGCTATATTGCTCAGAAGAGAAAGATATCCGTCGGAGACAAGATGGCGGGCCGTCATGGTAATAAGGGTGTTATTTCAAGGATACTTCCTGAAGAAGATATGCCATTCCTCCCGGACGGAACACCGCTGCAGATAGTTCTCAATCCATTGGGCGTACCTTCTCGTATGAATATTGGACAGGTGCTTGAGGTTCATCTTGGATATGCCGCTAAAGCATTGGGGTGGAAGATAGCTACGCCGGTATTTGACGGAGCTACTGAGAACGACATAATTGAGACGCTAAAAAGAGCTGGTCTTTCTGATAACGGAAAGACGATACTTTATGACGGAAGAACAGGTATGCCATTTGAGAGCCCTGTAACAGTCGGCTACATGTATATATTGAAGCTGGCCCATCTTGTTGATGACAAGATACATGCCCGTTCAACCGGCCCATACTCACTTGTTACTCAGCAGCCTTTGGGCGGTAAGGCTCAATTTGGAGGACAGCGTTTCGGTGAAATGGAAGTTTGGGCTCTTGAAGCATACGGCTCTGCTTATACGCTTCAGGAAATCCTTACTGTAAAATCCGATGATGTTGTCGGAAGAGTTAAGACCTATGAATCGATCGTTAAAGGTGAGAATGTACCTGAGCCAGGCATTCCTGAGTCATTCAAGGTATTAATAAAGGAATTGCAGAGTCTTGCACTTGATGTGAAGGTATATTCAGAGGAACGTGAGGAGATCACGATCAAGGAATCAACTGAAGACGAGCTTGAGGATCTGAACGTCAATATTGAAGGACGTGAGGATGAGGCTCCAATCACAGATTATGAAGAAATTGGCGATGATATTATTGAAGATGATGTAGATATGGACGATTTCGACCTTGACGAGATCGGTAGTACAGGTGACAATCTGGATTCGTTAGGAGAGGATCTTTTCTCTGAAGGAGAGGAAGATTTTGAAGAAACTAATCTGGATGATGAGGATTTTTAGAAGGGAGATTAGGCCATGTTTGAAATGAATAATTTTGATGCTATAAGGATTGGTTTGGCTTCCCCTGAAAAAATCAGAGAATGGTCAAGGGGCGAAGTCAAAAAGCCTGAAACAATTAATTACAGGACACTGAAGCCTGAGAGAGACGGCCTTTTCTGTGAAAGGATCTTCGGACCTCAGAAGGACTGGGAGTGCCATTGCGGTAAGTATAAGAGGATCAGATATAAGGGCATCGTGTGCGATAGATGCGGTGTTGAGGTAACCAAATCAAAGGTCAGAAGAGAGCGTATGGGCCACATAGAGCTTGCTGCTCCCGTATCTCATATTTGGTATTTTAAAGGTATTCCAAGCAGAATGGGACTGATATTGGATATGTCACCCAGAGCGCTTGAAAAGGTACTGTATTTTGCGTCCTATGTTGTTATTGATCCAGGACAGACTCCTTTGTCAAAAAAGCAGATACTGACTGAGAAGGAATACAGAGACAGTACAGAAAAATTCGGTTATAAGTTCAGGGCTGCTATGGGCGCTGAAGCAGTAAAAGAGCTGCTTATGGAATTGGATCTGGAACAGCTTTCAAAGGAACTCAGAGATGATCTTGAAGATGCTTCGGGACAAAAAAGAGTAAGAACCATTAAGAGGCTCGAGGTTGTAGAATCCTTCAGACTTTCGGGAAACAAACCTGAGTGGATGATTATGGATGTTATACCAGTCATTCCTCCGGAGCTGCGTCCAATGGTACAGCTTGATGGCGGTAGGTTTGCCACATCTGACCTTAATGACCTTTACAGACGAGTAATAAACAGGAACAACAGACTCAAGAGGCTACTTGATCTGGGCGCTCCGGACATAATTGTAAGAAATGAAAAAAGGATGCTTCAGGAAGCGGTAGATGCCCTTATAGATAACGGAAGAAGGGGCAGACCTGTAACAGGCCCGGGCAACAGACCTCTTAAGTCACTATCTGATATGCTTAAAGGAAAGCAAGGACGTTTCCGTCAGAATCTTCTTGGAAAACGTGTCGATTACTCCGGACGTTCAGTTATCGTTGTAGGACCTGAACTCAAGATATATCAGTGCGGTCTGCCTAAGGAAATGGCACTGGAGCTCTTTAAGCCGTTCGTTATGAAAAAGCTTGTAAATGACGGGCTTGCACATAACATCAAGAGTGCAAAAAGAATGGTTGAAAGAGTAAGACCTGAAGTTTGGGATGTACTTGAAGATGTTATAAAAGAGCATCCGGTACTCCTTAACCGTGCACCTACTCTGCATAGACTAGGTATACAGGCATTTGAACCCATACTGGTTGAAGGAAGAGCACTGAAGCTGCATCCACTGGTTTGTACTGCATATAATGCGGATTTTGATGGTGACCAGATGGCTGTTCACGTTCCGCTTTCTGCAGAAGCTCAGGCTGAAGCAAGATTTATTATGCTTTCTGCAAATAACCTTCTGGCTCCCAAGGATGGTAAGCCAATAACGGTCCCAACACAGGACATGGTACTTGGCAGCTATTATCTTACAATTGAACGTGATGGTGAAGCAGGAGAGGGTAAAGCCTTCGGAACCCTTGATGAAGCTATAATGGCCTATGACGCAGGAGTTATTGGCCTTCATGCAAAGATCAGAATGAGGATGACTAAGGAGATAGATGGAAAGCAGGTATCAAAGGTTATTACCACCACAATAGGAAAACTCATATTTAATGAGGCAATACCTCAGGATCTTGGCTTCGTTGACAGATCTGATCCTAGCAAGCTGTTTGATCTGGAAATTGACTTTATTGTTACAAAGAAGCAGCTGGCAAGAATTATTGATAAATGTATTAAAGTTCATGGAACTACTGATACCGCAGTTGTACTTGACAGAATCAAATCACTGGGCTTCAAGTATTCCACGAAGGGTGCAATTACAGTAAGTGTCTCGGATATGATTATACCCGATGTTAAGAAAAAGTTTATCGATGAAACTGAGACAAAAATAGACAATATAGCAAAGATGTACAAGAGAGGTCTTATTTCGGAGGATGAAAGATATAACTCTGTAATACAGGCGTGGAACGAGACAGGTGAAAATCTTACTCAGGCATTGCTTGAATCTCTTGACAGGTTCAATCCAATATTTATGATGTCGGATTCAGGAGCAAGAGGAAGCATCAGCCAGATCAAGCAGCTCTCAGGTATGAGAGGACTTATGGCTGATACACAGGGTAAGACACTTGAGATTCCTGTAAAGGCAAACTTCCGTGAGGGCTTGAATGTTTTGGAGTATTTCATTTCTTCACATGGTGCCAGAAAGGGTCTTGCTGATACGGCTCTTAGAACTGCCGACTCAGGTTATCTTACTCGTCGTCTTGTCGATGTCAGCCAGGACGTAATAGTAAGAGAGATCGACTGCGGTACAAGGAAGGGTATTGAGGTAAGCGACATAAAGGATGGAAATGAAGTAATTGAAGGTCTTGCTGAAAGGCTTGCCGGAAGGTATACTGTTGAGCCGGTGCTTCATCCGGAAACGGGAGAAGTTCTTATTGAAGGCGACAAGATGATTACTGACACAGAAGCTGAAAGAGTCGTTAAGGCAGGCATTAAGAAGGTTAAGATAAGATCAATGCTCACCTGTCATTCAGAATACGGTGTCTGTGCTAAGTGCTATGGCGCCAACCTGGCAACAAACCAGGAATGTAATGTAGGTGAGGCTGTTGGTATTATAGCGGCTCAGTCAATAGGCGAACCTGGTACTCAGCTTACGATGAGAACCTTCCACACCGGCGGTGTTGCAGGTGATGATATTACACAGGGTCTTCCTCGTGTAGGAGAACTTTTTGAAGCAAGAAAGCCAAAGGGTCTTGCAGTTATATCTGAGATTCCGGGTGTGGTGAAAATCAACGAAACAAAGAAGAAGAGAGAGGTTATCGTAACCTCTGAGGACGGCGATACTCGCACCTACACTATACCATACGGCTCAAGGATAAAGGTATCCGATGGTGATGTAATCGAGGCCGGTGATGGGATTACCGAAGGCTCTGTAAATCCGCATGATATATTGAAGATAAAAGGTTTAAATAGTGTTCAGGCGTATTTGCTGCAGGAGGTTCAGAGAGTATACAGGCTTCAGGGTGTTGACATCAATGATAAGCATATAGAGGTTATTATCAGGCAGATGCTCAGGAAAGTGAATATAGAAGATGCAGGCGACACGAACATGCTTCCGGGAGGACTTGTGGATGTATTCGATTTCGAGGATGAAAATGCACGTGTTATAGCAGAAGGCCTAAGGCCGGCAACAGGAAAACGTGCTTTGCTGGGCATCACTAAGGCCGCTCTTGCTACAGAATCCTTCCTTTCTGCAGCTTCCTTCCAGGAAACCACAAGAGTATTAACTGAAGCAGCAATAAAAGGCAAGGTTGATCCTCTGGTTGGATTAAAGGAAAACGTAATTATTGGTAAGCTGATACCTGCAGGAACAGGTATGAGCAGATACAAGGATATTAACATCAGCACGGTGGTTGAATAATTTTAACTAACGAGTGGCAGCTTGGCAGGACTTCTTATAAAGTTGTTCTGCCTGCTGCCTCGATTTTCATATAACTGCTGGTGACTATTCAGATATAAAATTTATGGAGCTGTTATGCAACAGCTCCATAAAAGATGGCACCTGAATAGTAATAACTACTGATACACGCGGGCACGTTTATCTTGACATTGGATATATGCGGTGATAAAATATTTCAGTGCGTATTTATGGGTGCATTGTGCCCATTGGTAGGCAAGGTTTAAATGTTAGAGAAAAAGGTGTATATAGTGCTGGAACATTTAAAAAACGGCAAAAAAGCAATAGGAATAAAGCAGACTGTTAAAGCTGTTGAAAGCAATACTGCGCTCGAGGTTTTCGTTGCAAGTGATGCTGATGA
>JAEYRB010000048.1 GCA_023409735.1 Bacillota bacterium
ACTATTATGGATTTTATTAAATATTTATCTGAAAAACACAATATCCGCTTAAACGAACAACAGCAAAAGGCTGTCATAAATATTGATGGTCCAACTCTACTTCTTGCAGTACCGGGAGGTGGAAAAACTACAGTTATTGTATGTCGCTGCGCCAATATGGTTATAAATCATAGAATCAAGCCTGAGAACATACTAACGCTGACTTTCAGCAAAGCTTCTGCAATGGATATGAAGTACAGGTATCAAAAGGTATTCGGAAATGAGGTAGAGGGAAAGCTTCAATTTTCTACAATACACAGCTTTTGCTATAGCGTGCTTAGAACTTATAGCCAAAAAATGCACAAGGCTTTTCCAACTATAATTGAAGATGAAAAAGCTCCGATAACAAAGAATCAGCTTCTGCGTCAGCTTTACAATGAGCAGAATGATTCATATTTAACTGATGATAAGCTTGAAGAGCTATCAAATACCATTTGCTTTGTTAAAAATATGATGCTCCTGGAAAGTGAGCTTACAAAGTACGGGGAAGGCATTAAGAATTTTCCTGAGATATTCAAAAGCTATGAAGCATTTAAAAGTCAGAATAATTTAATTGACTATGATGATATGCTGACAAAGACACTGAACCTGTTTTATAATAACGCAGACTTAGTTAATTCATATAGAAGCAAATACACATATATTAATGTTGATGAGTCTCAGGATACATCATACCTGCAGCATCAAATCATAAAATGCTTAGCATCTCCCAGGAACAATATTTTTATGGTGGGTGATGAGGATCAGAGTATTTACTCGTTCAGAGCAGCTTTTCCAAGAGCACTGCTTGATTTTGAGAAAACCTACCCGGGAGCACAGGTTTATTTTATGGAGAATAATTACCGTTCAACGAAAAATATTGTAGCTGCCGCTAATAAATTCATTAAGCAGAATAACGAACGGTATGATAAAAACATGTTTTCCGAAAAAGATGATGGTGAACCGGTTAGGTACACCTGCCTTCAGAGTAAAAATGACCAATATGAATATATCATTTCCATGCTTGAAAAGGACAATGACTTGGCTGAAACGGCAGTGTTATACAGAAACAATGTTTCTGCTATACCACTGGCGGATGCATTGCACCGCGGCATGATTCCATTTTACTTGCGTGAAGCTAAAACCAATTTTTTTAGACATTGGGTCACTATTGATATTATTTCCTTCATGGATCTTTCTTTTGACGCTTCAAACAAGGAGGCTTTCCAACAGGTATATTACAAGGTGAACGCCTTTATATCAAAGTCTATGGCTGAATTTGCTTTAAATAATGGAAATGCAAAACGTAATCTGTTTGATGTACTAATGGAATATCCTGATATAAATGAGAGACAAAAATATAAGCTTTCGGAAATAAAGCAAAATATCTTAATGCTGGTACGGATGAATGCTCTGGAAGCGATTGAGTTCATCGTAAAAGAATTGAATTACGGTCAATACATAGAAAAACAGAATAGTGATGGAGCCGATAATACAGACAACCTGAAGCAGATTATCAGTGGCTTAAAGAGTATTGCTGCAAAAACCGGAAGCATCCATGATTTCAAAAACAGGCTGGAGGAGCTACAGCAAATCATGGACAATTCAAAATTTAATAAAGGTAAGAATGCTGTAACTCTTTCTACAGTTCATTCAAGCAAGGGCTTGGAATTTGATAAGGTATTTATGATTGACCTCTTCGATGGTCAATTCCCATCAACCAAAAGTATAAGTGATTTACAGAACAATAATGACAGGAAGCTTATGGAGGAAGAGGTGCGCCTTTTTTATGTAGGGGCTACAAGAGCTAGAAAGCAGCTTGAACTATTGGCGGCGAATACAGTGGATGGTAAAAAAGTCAAGTCTTCTCGTTTTATTGCTAAGTTTATGGCTGTATTTGAAAAAAAGGAAACGAAACCCGACAGAAGCAAATGGAAATTAAACTATGATGTTTACGAGGATATTGGCCCTATTTCAGAGAACGACCTGTGCATCAATAGCCCTGTTATACATAGGAAGTTTGGTGTGGGAAACATACGATTTATTAATGAAAAAATGGATCTTCTTGAAATCTTTTTTACTAATTCAGGCTTAAGGGCACTCTCATTAAAAACCTGCTTAAGCAGTGACTTTTTACATGCTCTAAAGCCTGTAGAATCTGAAGTAGTAACAGCTGCTGCCGATCTTGAAGGTTCAGATGAATTAAAGCAGCTTGATGTAAATGCACTCCGTGAGCTGGCATTAACGATTGGGGAAACCGGTAATAAGAAGGAATTGCTCCCGGAATTATTTAAACATTCAGATTATGAAGTGCGACGAAGAGCCTGTTCTGCTGCCAATAAGCTTAGGGATAAGGAAATTACCAGGCATATTATACCATGCTTGTATGCCTCAGAGCCTCAAATCAGGCAATATGCTCTAAAAGCGGTTTTGAGCAGCAGATGTAAAGAGGCGTTTGAGCATATTAAGGTAATACATGAACGAGAAGACAAGGATTACAATATAAAATTGTGCGAGACAATTTTGAAGCGGCTGGGTTGAACAAATAAACCTGATCTCATCTTCAACCGGAAATTAAAGTTAGCATAAGTGATTTTTGAAAGGTAAAATGAAAATATGCATATTGAATGTAAAGTAGAAATAATGAAAAGAGAGCATGTAGCTCAATCGGTTAAAATCTGGAGTGAACAATACAGGCTTTATTGTAATAACAAAGCTTTTCCGGAATATTGGAAGACGAATACAAGTGATATCGAAGGCTTTTTAAATGACAGGATCAATAATAAAAATGCTATTGTGGCCATAATAGATGATCAGGTAGCTGGCTTTTTAACATATGATGAATTTAACTTTAATGGAGAAAATTCTTCTTTTTGTCCGGCAATAGGTCATGCTGCAGTAGAAGATCACAAAGAATTAGTATATCTGAGCTTATATAAATACTTATCACAGAAGTGGGTTGAAAGAAATGTTTTCAATCATTTGTGGGCGATATTTTTTAATGATATAAAGCTAAAAAACTTGTTGTTTGACCTTGGCTTTGGCTCTCATTTGATAGATGCATTCTCAAATTTGGATATAAAAAAGGATAAAGAGTCCGAGTATAAAATAACTGTTGCAAATGCTGATAGTACAGATGATTTGTATGAATTAATAAAAAAATCCGATTTGTACTATAGATCAGCTCCAATATTCCTGAGAAGGCCTGAAATTTCAAAAGAAAATGTCTTAGACATGGTATCATATAGCACTGTGTTTATTGCATGGGAAAAAGATAAAGCTATTGGTTTTATGAATCTTAATATATCAGATAGCTGTGACACTGAAGCTTTATTTGATAAAAACAATGGTTTGATCGACGATATAGGAGCATATATAAAACCGGAGTATAGGGGAAAAGGTATTGGGAGCAGCTTTCTTAAGGCTATTGGCGATCATTGCGGACAGAATAATATATCAACTGTGCATGTGGATTTTGAAACTGCAAATCCTTTCGCAAATAAATTCTGGAGAAAATATTTTGATCCGATGTTGATTTCAATGAGAAGAACAATTAATAAGAATATTAATATTTAGCAATGCAAAGTACAGCCGAAGACTGTAATCGTATAACAGTCAGAAGCCAAATAAAAAGGGGTATTGATATGGAAAAGAGTAATAGGGCATTAGAGCTGTTTCAAAACAATTTTAACTGTTCACAGGCGGTGCTGACAGCATTTGCGTCAGATTATGGAATAAGCGAGGAGCTGGCTCTGAAAATAGGGACTTCATTTGGCGGGGGTGCGAGAAACGGCGAGATATGTGGAGCGGTATCCGGAGCACTTATGGTAATCGGCCTGAAATATGGGCATTATCATGCAGAGGATATAGTAGAAAAGCAAAGAGCATACAAAATTGCCGTTGACTATACTACAAGATTTCGCAATGTAAATGGCGCAATCGTCTGCCGTGATCTGTTGGGTTATGATCTGACAATACCATCTGAAATGGAGTGTATTAAGGAAAAAGGTCTTTTCAAAGACATTTGTGCAAAAATGATTAGAAGTGCTGTTGAAATACTAGAAGAAATCTTGGAAGAATATCACCTTGACACAGTATGAGGAGCATTAAGAGCTTCTGAAGCCGCTAACATATAGGTTATGTGTTAAGCTGCAAATAATTACAGTACATATGATATGTGCTAAAAAGTATCTAGGCAGGAAAGGAAAAGAATATTTATGCTCCGATAAAAGAAAGAAAGTGCTGAACAAACTTTATAATACAGATGTATAGAAGAATTATTTTTTTGAAATATACAATACTATATACGAAGTGTTAAAGCACATTCAGAATAGATACGGCTAAATAGCCGTTTAATTGCGATAGAGGAGCATTTATGCCGGGAGAAAAAAGCAAGGTATCGTTTGAAAAGTCAGAAATAGAGAGAGCAAGCGCAGAAGAGGAGTTAAATAGTAAGGATAGGCTCAATGAAATAAAGGAGCTTGGAAGTACAACAGTATCCAACCCTAAGGGAAATATTCACTGTCTTACAATAATAGGTCAGATCGAGGGACATATTATTTTGCCGCCTCAAAATAAGGCCACGAAATATGAGCATGTTATACCTCAATTGGTTGCAGTAGAGGAGAGTTCCGACGTTGACGGCCTTCTGCTGATACTAAATACAGTAGGTGGAGATGTTGAGGCTGGACTTGCGATCGCTGAAATGATATCGAGCATGCATAAACCTACTGTGTCGCTGGTCTTAGGTGGTGGGCACAGTATAGGTGTACCTATGGCAGTATCAACAGATTTTTCTTTCATTGCGCCTTCGGCAACAATGACAATTCATCCTATAAGGTTAAATGGCCTCATAATTGGTGTTCCACAGACGTATGAATATTTTGATAAAATGCAGGAGAGAGTTGTAAGGTTTGTAAGCAGCAATTCAGAAATTTCAAAAGAAGATTTCAGAGCATTGATGCTGAAAACCGGAGAACTGGCAACTGATGTCGGAACAGTACTATTTGGAGAGGAAGCTGTACAAAAAAAGCTTATCTGTGCAGTGGGTGGACTATCCAATGCTCTTGACAAACTTTATGAACTGATTGCCATTAATCGCATTCAGAGTAATGCCTCTGTTACGACTAAAGACTCTATAAATAGGAGTGAGCTTCAATGATTCTTTATTCTATCATCCCGGCAGAAGTCGTTTTCCAAACCGACCCTCAGTCTCTTGAAATCAAGCTTCTTGAAGCAGATTATATGGGAAAAAGGGTAGAGGTAATGAAAGTATCCGATCAAAGCTACAAAATTGTAAGACTTGTTGATACAAACCCTCAAACATATCTAAACCCATTGTTTGAACCGGGCTCAATAGTGAATTGGAGTGATTTGAAACTATACTAACTGAGCCAACCTAAAGGTCTTAATAAGCTTATTTTCTTTAGTTCAGCTTAAATGCGGAAGTCGATGACTTAAGCTCATTTGCTAAGTCCGCCAATTCAGCTGCAAAACGTGCCAGCTCTTCAATTTGTACAAGCTGCTCTTCTGCAGAAGATGTTGCTTCTTCGGTGGATGCAGCTGTTTCCTGTGACACAGCTGAAATATTCGTTATGGAATTAATTGCTTGTATTTTATCTTCTTCCACTTCGGAAATCATGGATGTAATTTGACCGACTGTGATTGATAATGTATTCATAGCTTCCTTTATCAGTCCAAATATTTTAGTTGTACCTAATACTGCCTCATTCTGCGAAGCAAGTATTGCTTCTGTCACGGATGCCTTTTCAACAGCCTTTTCAGTCTGCTCCCTTGTATCCTTTATAATAGCGGATATCTCCTGAGTTGCCTTCATTGACTTTTCGGCCAGCCTTCTTACCTCATTGGCAACTACAGAGAAGCCTTTGCCGAATTCACCTGCCTTGGCTGCCTCAATTGTAGCGTTGATGGCGAGAAGATTAGTCTGGTCCGCTATTTCATTGATAACTCTGACAATCTTACCAATGGATTTTGAGCGGATATCTAGCTGACCTATATCTGTTATGATCTCTCGTGATATAGCCGTTGTCTTATTTGCCTTAATGCCTAGATCATCGACAGAGGCAAGTCCGCCTTGCGTCAGGGACAAAGCATCCTGTGTCAGTTTGTTTATAAATGCAGCGTTTTCTGCTACCTTACTTATTTTCTCAGAAAGATAATAAACTTTTTCTGAACATATTTCTGCTTCGGAAGATTGTGCTGACGCGCCGATTGCTATCTCCTGTATGACTCTGGAAATCTCATTAGCGGCATATGAAACCTGCTGAGATGTGGAAGCAACGGTAATAGAGGATTCAGATACCCTGTCAGATATGTTGAAGGCTTGCCTGATCAGGCTTCTCATACTGGAAATCATAGAATTTGTCTTTTTTGTCAGGCTTCCAAGCTCATCCTTCTTTTTTGACTCAAGCTGAATTGAAAGGTCACCAGAAGCAGCTTTACCGGCAGCGTTAATTATTCTGTCTATTGTTCGTTTCATACTATTTGCGATTTTTATGCCTGTAGCAAATGCTATTATACCGGCTGCGATTACAATTAAAAATGTAATCCATAAAATTCGCTCGGCTGCCTTGCTCAGCAAGCTTTCAGGAATTAACCCAATCAATGTGCTGCCTGATAAGCTAACCTTATTGTAAGACATTAAATACTTGGTATTATTAAATGTTACTCTTAATAAATCTTTTGTACTATTACTTTCCTGCATTTTGTTATAAAAATCATGTTTAAGAAGCTGGCTTCCATTGTCAGTATCTGTCCCGCTGTTTATTATGCGCCCATCTGAAGTTGTAAGATAAATCTGCTGTCTTGAGTCCAGGTTTACCTTATCAAGCACTTCTGTAACAGTCTTTAACTTAATGTCTATAACAAGCAGGCCTATTGCTTTGTTAACAGTAGAGCTTTTTATTATACGCAAAAGAGAAATGGAGTATTGTTTCTTGTTAGTATTACAAAGCTCATCAAATTCCTTATGCTCTCCAATCCAGATATTTTGTATATTTGAAGACTCTAAGCTGATATATTGTGAGGTGTCCTTAATCTGATTGAAGCTAATATCAGAACTATAAGTTGATTGGATAGTTTTTAAGTCTTCATTAATTGGTACAATAGCTATGTTTTGTATATCGGAACTAAATGTAGAAATTTTCAATATTTCATTTAAGGCTCTGTTATACGCATCTTTTTGAATCCAATAGTCACTTTTATCGTAATTTTCATTAAGATAATCTTGTATATATTCCGCAGCACTAATTTGTGATGATAAACTTTCAATTGACTTCATCGTTTTATCAAGGGATTCAGCACTTGCGTCAAATACAGCAGTGATTGAATTTGTCGTGAGTGCTTTTATGGTGTGCGAAGTATCAGTAGCTGTTATAAGGCCAAGTATAACAATCAGGATGATAGGTACCATAAAAGCCAATATTAGCTTAGTTCTTATACTTTTAATTTGTGAGAATCTTGAAACAATTTTTTTAATTACAGGATCAAGAGCTTTATTTCTAATGGCGGTTAGGGTGGAAATTACTTTTCTCATAAATTTCATATTTAAAACCACCTTTTTTATTATTATTATTTTATAATTAGACAAAATTGCTAAAACTCCTTTATTTAGTTAATAAAGAATACATATGTTTCTTATTAAGCATATTGACAGATTATAGAAATTGAGTTATTATACTATTAACCTACCTGGTAGGTAGGTTAATAAGAGGAGGATGATGATATTATGAAACTATGTTGCTGTTAGTTTTTATACATGAGCATCGCCGGAATGCCTACTGCTATATAAGCCAAATAAAAACATTGAAAGGTTAATAATATTATGTCTAGAAACTATAAATTTGAAACACTTCAGATACATGTAGGTCAGGAAAATGCTGACCCAACTACAGATGCAAGAGCGGTACCGATCTATGCAACCACATCATATGTGTTCAAAGATTCAGCTCAGGCTGCAGGCCGCTTTGGTTTATCAGAAGGAGGTAATATTTATACTCGCCTGATGAATCCTACTTCGGATGTGTTCGAAAAACGAATTGCTGCGCTGGAAGACGGTGCTGCTGCACTTGCTACTGCATCTGGCTCTGCTGCTATTACATACGCCGTTCAAAACATTGCAATTGCCGGAGATCACATTGTATCTGCCTCTAATCTTTACGGGGGGACCTATAATCTTTTTGCCAACACACTTCGAGACCAGGGCTTATCTGTAACTTTTGTTGATCCATCTATTCCAGAAAACTTTGAATCAGCAATTCAGCCAAATACAAAGCTATTATATGCCGAGACGCTTGGCAATCCGAATTCGGATATAATTGATCTGGAAGCGATCTCAGCTATTGCCCATAAGCATGGCATTCCACTTATTGTTGATAACACCTTTGCAACACCTTATCTGCTGCGTCCAATTGAACATGGTGCAGACATAGTCGTGCATTCTGCTACTAAATTTATCGGAGGACACGGAACTGTGATGGGGGGCGTGATTATAGACTCAGGAAAGTTTGATTGGGCACAAAATGACAAATTCCAGGGATTATCAAAGCCCAATCCATCCTATCACGGTGTTGTATTTACCGAAGCCTGCGGAAATCTTGCATACATTATAAAGCTTCGCACTACATTGATGAGAGATCAAGGTGCAGCAATTTCACCATTTAATTCATTCCTTCTTCTGCAGGGTCTGGAAACACTTTCATTGCGACTGGAAAGGCATGTCGAGAATGCAAAAAAGGTTGTAGAGTTTTTAGTAAATCACCCTCAGGTAGAAAAAGTAAACCATCCGTCTTTAGCAAAAGGGAAGCAAAAAGAATTGTATGATCGCTACTTTCCAAATGGCGCAGCTTCAATCTTCACATTTGAGATAAAAGGTGATGCAAATACTGCGAAGAAATTTACTGAAAGCCTTGAGCTCTTCTCATTGCTGGCAAATGTCGCTGATGTAAAGAGCCTTGTCATTCACCCTGCATCTACTACACATTCACAGCTTTCAGAAGATGAACTTTTGATATGCGGAATTAAGCCAACAACGGTGCGCTTGTCTATTGGAACTGAACATATAGATGATATTCTTGCTGATCTTCAGCATGGATTCAAGGCCGTGGAGAAAATGATATAATGGAAATAAAAAATTATGTAAAAGGAGAGAATACTATGACTAAAATATATACTTCTGCTGATCAGTTAATTGGAAGGACACCAATTCTTGAACTGACACATATAGAAAAACAATTAAACCTGAAAGCAAGGATCCTTGCAAAGCTGGAATACTTCAATCCGGCAGGCTCGGTTAAAGACCGTATTGCAAAAAAGATGATTTACGATGCGGAGGCCTCGGGAAAACTTAAGCCGGGTTCGGTTATTATTGAACCGACCTCCGGAAACACCGGTATTGGGCTTGCCTCTGTCGCTGCTGCCCGTGGATACCGCATCATTATTGTGATGCCGGAAACAATGTCTGTTGAACGCAGGCAAATAATGAAAGCATATGGTGCTGAACTGGTTCTGACCGAAGGCTCAAAAGGGATGAGGGGCGCGATTGCAAAGGCAGAGGAACTGGCAAATGAAATAAAGGATAGCTTTATTCCCGGCCAGTTTGTTAATCCTTCAAATCCTGCAGCTCACAAGGAAACAACTGGGCCGGAGATATGGGAGGATACAAACGGTGAGGTAGACATATTTGTATCCGGAGTGGGAACAGGCGGCACTATAACAGGTGTAGGTGAGTACCTGAAATCAAAAAAGCCGGATATCAAGGTAATAGCTGTTGAGCCAGCCACTTCTGCGGTTCTTTCAACAGGTGTTTCAGGAACCCACAGGATTCAAGGAATCGGTGCCGGCTTTGTCCCGGATGTTCTTAACACAAAGGTTTATGATGAAATTATTACAGTGACTAATGAGGATGCATTTGCCATTGGCAAACTAATTGGAAGAAGTGAAGGCGTGCTAGTAGGTATTTCATCAGGCGCAGCTGTATGGGCTGCTTTGGAGTTGGCAAAGCGTCCTGAAAATGAAGGTAAGAATATTGTTGTTGTGCTTCCGGACACGGGAGATCGTTACCTGTCAACAGCACTTTTTGAAGATTGAGAACAAAACCAAATATAAGCTGGGAGTCTTGACTATATAGAAACATGCTCAAATCAAAACTGGAAGAGAACAGACTTTATTTTTGGTGGAATATTTGTGTTTAGCAAAATTAATCTCTGATGAATGCTCCTAAGAGAGGTGAAGGACATCAAAGCGCTGATTGCCATGAGCGGCGGAGTTGATTCCAGTGTAGCGGCAAAGCTGGTATCTGATATGGGCTATGAGTGTATCGGGTGCACAATGAAGCTATATAACAATTTAGCTGCTGATAATTTATGTGAGCGCACCTGCTGCTCTCTTGATGACGTTGAAGATGCGAGAAGTGTTGCTGCTAAGCTTGGAATGCCGTATTATGTTTTTAATTTCATAGATAGCTTTAAAAAAACTGTAATCGACAAATTTATACACAGCTACGAATCCGGAGTGACTCCAAACCCGTGTATTGACTGCAACCGCTACATGAAATTTGATGCGTTGTACCGGAAAGCCCGGATTCTTGGCTGTGACTACATTGTAACAGGTCATTATGCACAAATTGAATATGATGGTAAACAATATTATCTAAAAAAAGCCATCGACGAAACAAAAGATCAAAGCTATGTCCTTTATAGTATGACGCAATCACAGCTTGCTCAAACGATGCTTCCTTTGGGTAATATGCTAAAAAGTGAAGCCAGAAAAGTTGCAAAATGTAATGGATTTCAAAATTCAGGAAAGCTAGATAGTCAAGACATCTGCTTTGTTCCTGATGGAGATTACGCGAGCATGATAGAGCGTCTTACCGGAAGAAAATCAAGAGATGGCTACTTTGTTGATATGGAAGGTCATATTCTTGGAAAACACAAAGGAATCATAAATTACACGATTGGACAGCGAAAAGGGCTAGGCTTATCATCAATAAGACCAATGTATGTCTGTAAGCTATCTCCTGAGACTAACACCATTGTGCTTGGGTATGAAAACGATTTATATAGCAGAAAAGCTATTGTCAGTGAGTTTCACTGGATCTCAGAAAAAGTACCTGAGAGAAGTTTTCGCTGTAAAGCAAAAATCCGTTATCGTCAAAAAGAACAATGGGCAACTGTTATGCCAATTAATGACGATTCAACTCAGATATTGTTTGATGAGCCGCAGCGGGCAATCACTGCAGGACAGGCGGCTGTTCTTTATGACGGAGATATTGTTCTCGGTGGCGGTGTTATTGTATAGAAATTACTACAATAGCTTGATATAAAATTTGAAGCAGTTGTATATTTCACATGATAAGCAGAGGAGGTTACTTATGTATATATACACAAAGGGAAGATATGCACTTCGTGTATTAATAGATCTTGCGGAGCATAACAACGGAGTATACATACCTATGAAGGATGTTGCAGAGCGCCAGGATATTTCGTTGAAGTACCTTGAAAGAATTCTGCCAACACTCACAAAGAGTGGCCTTATAGATAGTCTGCATGGAAAAGGCGGTGGGTATCGCCTAACCAGAGAGCCGGATCAATATAGCGTATGGGAAGTTTTACAAATAACTGAGGGAGATCTTGCACCTGTAGCATGCCTTGAATGTAATGCAAAGCCTTGTTACCGTGCCGCAGAATGCCCAACACTCCCAATGTGGGAGCAGTATTATCTTTTGACCAAGGATTACTTCTCTAAAATTACTATAGCAGATCTGACGAATAATAAGACAAGATATAACTATGTGATTTAGCTGTATTTTCACATCAAATATAACACATTTACTGTAGCCCTTAGGGCAACGGCAATAAAGAAAAACGGTGTAACTATATTTCTTACACCGTTTCTTATATGTTCAGCTTTTATTGGGAATAGCATCTAGGAGTACATTATATACACTTAATCCAAACATTAATAAACAGTAAAGGTTATTGCTTAGTTAAGTTTGAATTTAAAAATAGCATCCTTAAGCTCACTTGCAGAGGCTTCCAGATCACCTGCAAAACGTGCAAGCTCCTCAATTGCTGCGAGCTGTTCTTCAGTAGAGGAGGTAGCCTCCTCAGTTGCGGCGGCTGTTTCTTCAGATACTGAGGAAATATTCTGAATGGAATTAATGGCATGCTCTTTGTTTTCTTCCATATCGGTAATACTGGACATTATCTGTTTAACCTGTTCAGATAGGGCATCGGTTGATTCCATTATACTCTTGAATATATTAATAGTATTTAATACAGCCTCATTCTGTGATTTAAGGATCGCTTCGGATGAAACAGCCCTTTCAACGGCCTTTTCTGTATTTTCCTGCGTGCTCTTAATAATAGCTGATATTTCACGAGTAGCGTTCATTGATTGTTCAGCTAGCTTTCTAACCTCATCGGCCACTACGGCAAAGCCTTTGCCCATTTCACCGGCTCTTGCAGCTTCTATAGTTGCATTTATTGCAAGCAGGTTAGTCTGGTCTGCTATGCCGCTGATAACCTTAACGATCTTTCCAATAGACTTTGAATGAACATCAAGCTGATGTATATCAGACATGATCTCGCCGGTTATTGCAGTGGTTTCATTTGCTTTCTTATCGAGATCTTCAACAGTAACAAGGCCTTTCTGAGTCATTTGAATAGTATTCAAAGTAAGAGCATCTATTGATTTAGCGTTTTGTGTAACATTATTTATTTTATCTGCAAGCAGACTTATTTTTTCAACACCAAGTTCCGCATCTGATGCCTGTGAAGATGCGCCTAATGCAATTTCCTGTATTACTCTGGATATTTCCTGTGATACCTGAGTAACCTGTTGTGAAGTTTTCGCAACTGTAAGTGAAGATTCTGTAACCTTGCTTGCAACACCGACTGACTGCTCAATAAGGCTGCGCATACTTTCAATCATAGAGTTTATCCTTCTTGTCAGCCTTCCCAGCTCATCCTTCCTGCGGGATTCAAGCTTAACGGTCATATCACCTGATGCAGCTCTTTCAGCTGCGTTAATAATCCTTAGGATCGTACGTTTCATACTGTTTGCGATTGTTATTCCTGTCGCAAATGCGATTATAGCAGCAGCAACTACTAAAACCATTGTAGTTCTTAAGCCTTTATTTGCTACACTATTGAGCTCGCTTTCCGGAATAAGCCGAATAAAAACATATCCGGTTTTAGGAGCTTTATAGTATGTCATTAAATATGAAGCACCTTTATAGTTAACTAAACTTGAGGAATATGTTTTCTCGTTTGCCTGTATATCTGAAAAGAATTGTTCCTTAACCAGCTCCATGGATTTGCTTTCTTTATCCGTAATGACAGTACCATCAGAACCTACCAGGAATACCAACTGATCTTCACTCGTTTTGATAGTTTTAATCAAATCAGTAACTACAGTTGGTTTAAGGTCAAAAATTACAACAGCGTCATTTATTTCTCGGACATAAGTTAATGAATAAGTGTTGCTGTCTGTCTCATCAATATCATCAATTTCTTTGTGAGTTCCATACCATCCGGACTTAAGATTTTTATTCTGCAAGCCGGAAATAAGGTTCGAATCGGCAATAGCATCATATGTAACATCGGTTGAGCTTAAGGTAGTCAAAGCTGCTTCACCATTCTTTGGAATAACCGTAATACCTGAAATACCCGGTGTGAACGAGGAGACCACAATAAGCCTAGTCTGGGAATCTCTCTTCGATTGCATTTTATCAAATATATCTGCATTAGAATATGTTCTACTCGTATAATCACTGATGTCCTCATCAACAATTAATTGATTCGCCAGGTTTTCAGTAGTATTGAGGAGAAGGTCAAGATAATCTCCGCTGCTCTTTATTGCTACTTCAGAGGAATCGCGTGAAAGTGAATTAGTTGATTTTGAGGTACTGGTATAAGACAATATACCCTGAATAATAATTAATAGAATAGGCACCATGAATGCTAATATAAGTTTAGTCCTGATACTCTTGGTTCTATTGGCAATTGAGGAAGCGGGTTTCAAAGCTATAGCCAGTTTTTCCCGAATTACTTTGAATAGTCTTAATGCTCTTTCTAAAATGAACATATTACACCCACCTTTTTTATTCTATAAAGATTTATATTAAAGATTATTTGACAGTAAAGTAAATAATCCTCTATTTTTAAAAAAAATTGTAAATTAATATATAATATACTCGAAAGAAGCTGATACTTACTTTTAATTGAAATATGTAACTAAAAAGCACCGAATGCATTATTGAATTTTGGAGTTTGCTTGATGTAGGGCAATGGAATTAAATACTGGAAAACCATTTGAAAATATAGTATAGTTGTACTGTGTGGCTGACATTATATTCACATTTATTTGAAGCCTTGCACAGTGTACTGTAAATATATCCGGGGGTGAAAAATTGAGCGCGGTAATAACACCAAAGAAGAAACAAACGAATAAGAAAAAAACTAGTACAGTCAATAAAGGAAGCAAAGCAAAAAACACTAGAAGTAAGAGCAGTACTGAGTCTAATGTTAGGAAAAACACAAAAGGAAGTCAGAATAGCCACGCTAAGGAAATACAGGGAATACTTTTCCTTGCTTTTGGAATTCTCATGATGCTGAGTTTTTATATTCAGGATTCAATTGGGCCGTTTGGTACATTTATAAGGGAAGTGTCACTCGGACTGTTTGGGTATCCCGCATTTATAATACCGCCTGTAATAGTACTCTATTCAGCCTTTCTGATTTTTTCACCGGATGGAATAGAATTTAAAAACAAGCCGCTTTACATTTTGTTTCTGTTTCTGCTTTTATCAGCTTTGGTGCAGGCAGGACAATATGGGCCTGAAAACTTTAGAGGTTTGAAAGTGCTTGATATACTCAATCATTTTTATTATGATGGCGTAAGCCTGAACGGAGGCGGTGTGCTTGGAGGATTATTAAGCCTGCCTTTCCTAGTAACATTCAAGGTTTTAGGTACAATTGTTATTATTACTGCGTTAGCGTTAATTGATATAATACTGCTGACTAATTCATCAATCGCAGGCTTTGTAAAAAATGTACGAAGGTTATTTGCAGGCGGGCGCCGTAATGCTCAAACTGCCATAAAGGATAAAAGGAAAAATTCTGAAACAGAAGATGATGATTTTCAAGAATCTGTTATTGATTCTGGCGACGGATTGTCACTGAGATTTGATAAGAAGCCTAAGATCATTGATTTTAAAATAGAGAAAGCAGCACAGGAGCCTAAAAGCAAGGAAGAGCAGCAAGCTAGCATTCAAGCTCCCGAGCCTATTCCGGAAATACCTGAAGGCTTAACCCCTGAGTTGAATAATGATCAAAATGAAGAAGCATTGGAATTAGTAATAAATGATTTCAAAAAGAAAAAAGAAAAGCCGCCGAAGCCGGAGGCAAAACCAATAAAAACAGAAGAGAAGCCATATGCCGAAAAAAGCGATGTAGGGCTTCATGAATTAATTATAAAGGCGCCTGAGGGAGCTGATACAGTAAAGAAACAGTATGTATATCCTCCATATGAGCTGCTAGTTGAGGATGAGGATACAGGGCACGATTCAAAAAATTACCGCAATCAGGTACTTGATGGGGCAAAGAAACTGGAGGAGACTTTAGCAAGCTTCAGCGTGTCTGCAAAGGTCATCAATGTTACCCATGGCCCTACGGTTACCAGATATGAGCTGCAGCCGAGCGCAGGAGTAAAGGTAAGTAAGATAGTCAATTTGTCGGACGATATTGCCCTTAATCTTGCGGCACCCGGAATAAGAATAGAAGCTCCGATCCCGGGAAAGGCTGCAATAGGAATAGAAGTACCTAATAAGGAAGTTAATATGGTACGGATAAGAGACGTTATTGAATCCCGGGAATTCTCGCAGCATGCATCAAAGGTAGCTTTTGCTGTGGGTAAGGATGTATCTGGTGATATTATTATATCTGATATTGCAAAAATGCCACATTTACTTATTGCCGGTGCTACAGGCTCCGGAAAAAGTGTCTGCATTAACAGCCTTATCATAAGCCTGCTTTATAAAGCATCTCCGGAAGAGGTAAAGCTTCTTATGATAGATCCTAAGGTTGTTGAGCTGGGAATATATAACGGAATACCGCATCTGCTCATACCTGTTGTAACTGAGCCCAAGAAGGCAGCAGGTGCATTGAACTGGGCAGTGCAGGAGATGGTTAACAGGTATAAGACCTTCGCTGATAAGGCAGTAAGGGACATAAAGGGTTATAATGAGCTGGTTACCAAGACAGGAGAAGGGCAGCTAATGCCGCAGATAGTTATTATTATTGACGAGCTTGCCGACCTGATGATGGTCGCTCCTAATGATGTGGAGGATGCTATATGCAGACTGGCGCAGATGGCCAGAGCTGCCGGAATGCATCTTGTTATAGCAACTCAGAGACCTTCGGTTGACGTTATAACAGGAGTTATAAAGGCTAATATCCCGTCAAGGATATCCTTTGCTGTTTCATCACAGATAGATTCAAGGACGATACTTGATATGGCAGGCGCAGAAAAGCTGCTGGGAAGGGGCGATATGCTTCTGCATCCTGTTGGAAAGCCAAAGCCTGTCAGAGTTCAAGGCGCATGCATAACTGATGCTGAGGTGGAAAAGGTCGTTGATTTTGTTAAAGCACAGGGTGCTGCCCTTTATAATAACGATATAATTGATGAAATAAACAGTGAAGAAGCACCAGTTGACAACAATGATCCGGATGCAGATGAGCTGCTGCCCAAAGCTATTGAACTGGTTGTTGATGCCGGGCAGGCATCAGTTTCACTTATACAGAGAAAATTTAAGGTTGGCTATGCAAGAGCTGCAAGAATCGTTGACCAAATGGAGGAGCGCGGCATAGTCGGGGGATTTGAAGGCAGCAAGCCAAGGCAGATCCTTATTTCACGGCAGCAATGGCAGGAAATGCAGATGTCTGATAAGGAATAAGAGGTGAAGTGACTTGTCGGTTACAAACGGCTATCTAATTGTATGGATGTTTCTTCTTTTGATTTACAGCCTGTACAGACTTTTCAAGAAAAAGAACCTTCTTATGGTAATTCCGATATGCGCTCAGATATTTTCTATGGCTATTGCCGTCATGTGCTTTATATATGATGTAGATGCAGAGCAATATGTACAGGCGTGTTATATCCTGCTTGGAATATTGCCTTCTACTATATTTATATTGATGGATTATTATAGCATGGTTAGAAAAATAAAAAATCAGGGAGTTTATAACGGTCTTATCGAACCCTCTTCAAAAAAGGAGACGTTATCTGTGAGCCTTCCTCCGGAGGGAATAAATGACCTGAAGCATGAGATACCTTTGCAAAAGCTAATGAGTGATTTGAACAGCCTCCCCGAGGAGGTTCAGAAAAGAATTAAAAAATGTCTTGTCCAATCAAATGCTATGTATGATGAGGATGATTATAAAAGCAGACTAGTCCTGTATGAAGCATTGTCCAAGGTTGTGCCGGAATCGTATATGTTACGGTATAATTGCGGATTTTTGTGCTCTAAACTGAAGGATCATGAAAAAGCTCTTGAGTATTTTACAAAGGCAGCTGATCTAAAAAAAGAAAAAGACGATGCGCTTGCAAATATTTTTTACAATATTGGTAATGTATATTACGTTCTAAAAAAGTATGATAAAGCAGTACAATACTTCGAAAAGTCACATGACCTGAACCCCGGTGATATACATACTACTGAAAACCTGGCATTTTCATATGTCAGATACGGTGAGCGAAATAAAGGTATAGAGATATTGGAAGGGACACCTTTGGAGGATGGAAGCTACAGAGCGCACTTTGTAAACGGAAAGCTATTATGTGAAGCAGAGAAATACAGTGAAGCTGAAGAAGAATTCAAAAAATCCATCAATATACGTCCGAGCTCAGTCGAAGCCAGGGAGGAATATGCCAGGACTTTAATAATACAGGGCAAGCCTGACAAAGCTTTAGTTATGTATAGTGAAATATTAAAGCTGGATAAGAATTGTTATTCTGCCTGGTACAGTATGGGTAATATATTGACCGGATTAAGCAAATGGAAGGATGCAGCAGAAAGCTACGCAAGAGCAGTTGAAATAAAGCCTGAAAGCTACAAGGCATTTTATAATCTTGGGATAGCCTTAGAGGAAATTGGTAAAAGAAAGGAAGCTATAGAGGCATATAAGAAATCTATTGAAATATGTCCTGATTTTATTGAAGCATATAATAATCTCGGTGTTGCACTGTCTCTTTCAGGAAGCTGCGGCGAAGCACTTGAGGTATATAGAGAGGCTATTAAGACTGCGCCTTCAGATTCGCGGCTTTATTTTAATATGGGAATGTGCCTTTATGAAATGGAAAAATATTCAGATTCTGTAGCTGCTTTCAGGGATGCACTTGAGATCAATCCTGATGAACTTGAAATATATTATTATCTCGCATCAGCATTTATTGAGCTGCGCCATTATAACGATGCCATAGATGCTTACAGGGCTGCAATTAAAATAAAGCCATCTGACAGCGAGCTGCATTATAGCATTGCGACAGTGTACTCAATGCTGGGCAGGTACGACATAGCCGAGGAAAACTTAAAACAGGCTATTTTGCTTAATGGTGAAATACGCTGCGATGCAATTAAGAACAAAGCATTTGATGGGATGAGAAATAGAAAAGAGTTTAAAGAAATGGTTTCCTAACGTAATAAATAGTTTTGAGGTATGGGGGGTTCTTTTTGTATTTAAAATGTTTGGAAATGCAGGGCTTCAAGTCCTTTGCAGATAAGATAAGTCTTGACTTCAATAATGGTATTACTTCTGTAGTAGGTCCTAATGGCAGCGGTAAAAGCAACATATCGGATGCAATACGCTGGGTTCTTGGCGAACAAAGCGTCAAATCACTGCGTGGGAGCAAAATGGAGGATGTTATTTTTGCCGGCACGGAGCACAGAAAGCCCCTTGGCTTTGCTGAGGTATCCATTACTCTGGACAACTCGGATTCAGCCCTTCCAATAGCTTATGGTGAGGTTACGGTAACGCGCCGCGTTTTCAGATCCGGTGAAAGTGAGTATCTTATTAATAAAGCACCTTGCAGGCTTAAGGATATTACCGAGCTATTCCTTGATACCGGCATAGGCAGGGATGGCTATTCTGTAATAGGTCAGGGCAGAGTGGACGAAATTCTGAGCACACGTTCAGAGGACAGAAGGCATATTTTTGAAGAAGCCTCCGGAATAATGAAATACAAGGTGCGTAAACAGGAAGCCGAGAAAAAGCTTGAGCTTACAAGGCAGAATCTTGAACGCATAAACGACATAATAAATGAACTGGAATCACAGCTTGGTCCATTGAAGGAGCAATCTGAGGCTGCACGGAAATACCTTGATATAAGGGAAAGCCTAAAGGAGCTTGAGGTAAATGTATACCTTGACAGCATGGAAAAATTCAAAGAAAAGCTGCAGGTATTCGAGGAACAATATAAAAATGTAAAAAGTCAGGTAGAAGACGAAAATAAAAGGCTGGAAGAAATAACTGCTTCCAATAAAGAGAAAACAGACCTACTGAAAGCCTTTGATGAAAAAATCGAAGCCGCAAGGCAGCAGTTTTATGCCCTTGAGGGAAATCTTGAAAGATTCAATTCGGATATAAAGGTCAATAATGAAAAAAAAGTAAACCTTGAACAGAATATTGAGAGGCTTGATTCTGAAATTTTTGAAGCTCAGTTAAAAATGTCCGAACTGGATAAAGAGGAAGCCGGGAAGCTGGACAAGCTCAAATATCTTGAGAAACAGCTGAATATATACGCACAGAAGCTTGCTGAGTATGAAAAGCAGATGGAGGAGCTGCTGAAGACTCTCAGTGAAAGCGAAAGAGAAATAGAACAGTTGAAGACTGTAATAATGGACAAAATGGACATACAGTCTGATAAGAAAATGCAGATTAATGATGTAAAGACTCATATTGAAAATATTAAAAAGAGGCAAAAAAGCATAGACAATGAAATATATCAGCAGATTATAGAAAATGACAATGAAAAAATGAAAAAAGAGGACCTGACAAAAAGCATACATCACGCCTCTGAAGAGTTGAGAAAGCAGGGAATAAGACGGGATGAGCTTCATAGTGAGCTTTCTGAATCCGACAAGCTTCTGGAAGGCTTACGTGCCAAGCAAAGCAAGCTGCGATCTGAAATGCAGTTTAAAACCTCAAGAGCTCGTACTCTGTCAGAAATGGAGCAAAATCTTGAGGGCTATAATAGAAGCGTTAAACAGATATTACATGAATGCAGAGAATCGGAGGAATTCGGCAAGGGTATTCATGGAGCATTGGCACAGCTGATCAAGGTTGATAAAAAATATGAAGCTGCAATTGAGATGACTTTGGGAAGCACCCTTCAAAATATAGTGACACAGACAGAGGAGGCTGCAAAAAAGGCAATAGAATACCTTAAGAGAAACAAATCAGGAAGGGCTACCTTCCTGCCCATAAGCTCTGTAAACGGCAGAAGCTTTGATATCTCTATGATCGAAAGGATAAAACGTGCAGAAGGCTTCTGTGGTATCGCCTCTGAGCTTGTAAGCTGTGACCATATATATAAAGGAATATTAAGCAGTTTATTAGGGAAGGTAGTTGTTATTGACAATCTAGACAATGCTATTAAGGTTGCACGTTCCTTTGGCTATTCCTTCAGGATCGCAACTCTTGAAGGCGATATATTAAATGCAGGAGGCTCCATGTCAGGTGGAAGTCTTGATAACAGAGGCACCGGTATATTAAGTAGAAGCCGCGAGATTGAAGAGCTGAACGCAGAACTAACAAAGCTGAAATCAGAGGATAATTCTTTAAGCAAGGATATAAGCCAGCTATGCGAGGATATTTCACAAATAAACAGTGAATTGTCATCGTTGGAAAGTGCGATTAAGAACAACGAGCTTGTGAAGATCAGGGATGAAAGCCACCTGTCACAGGTTGAGGAAAACATTGTAAAGCTTGGCGCGCGAATGGATATGCTAAAACAGGAAAAGGCTCAGCTTGAAAGACAGCAAAGTGAAATCTCAGCAGAGCTTGAGAAATATCAACAGGAGCTTTTATCGATAGAGCAGGAGATAAGCGCTACAAAACAAATTGTGGCCGAAAGCCAGGATAAGCATAAGGAGGATCAGGTAGTAAGAGATGCCCTACATGCAGATATTACCGATTTTAAAATATCAGTCAACTCTATTAAAGAGAGCATGGACAGTGTAAAAGAAAACTCAAGCAGGCTTGCATCCGAAAAGGAAGCGTTGGTAAAAGCAATTGAAAGAAAGAATAATGAGAAGAATAAATACCAGAGTGAAATAAGGCATATAGATGAGCTCAACGAGGGTCTGAGGGAAAACATACGAAAGAGTGAGGAATCCAGATCCGGAAAGACCTTTGAGATGGACAGGCTTACCGAGGAAAGAAAGATTATGGAGGAGGACCTGTACGATATTGTTAATAAAATAAACGAAGCAAATAAAAATATTCTTTTGCTTCAGGAGGAATATTCAAGGGTAGAAGTAAAGAAAACTAAGCTTGAAAGTGAAATGGAAGCTCTTCAGGATAGAATGTGGAATGAATATGAGCTTACATATTCAAGTGCCCTGCAGCTGAAAAAGGATATCGGCAGTCTTTCAAGTGCGCAGCGGAAAATAAATGAACTTCGTGCCTGCATAAAGGAGCTTGGACCGGTCAACGTAGCTTCAATTGAAGAGTATGTGAAGACAAAGGAACGCTTTGAGTTCATGAGTGTGCAAAGAAATGATATGGAGCAGGCAAGAGAGAAGCTAATGCGTGTAATACAGGAAATGACGGCTATTATGAAAAAGCAGTTTATGGAGCAGTTTGAACTTATAAATAAGAATTTCAACATCGTATTCAAGGAGCTGTTCAACGGAGGAAGAGCAGGACTTATTCTTTCGGACGAGGAGAATGTTCTTGAGAGTGGAATAGAGATAGAAGTACAGCCGCCGGGGAAAAAGCTTCAAAACATGATGCTGCTTTCAGGCGGAGAGCGCGCTTTTACAGCTATAGCGCTTCTGTTTTCAATATTGCGGTTGAAGCCGTCGCCATTTTGTATTCTCGATGAGATAGAGGCAGCCTTGGATGATGCGAATGTATATAGGTTTGCCGAATATCTCAGGCGTTACTCAGACCAGACGCAGTTTATCATCGTAACACATAGAAAGGGTACGATGGAGGGCTCGGATACACTATATGGCGTAACAATGCAGGAGCATGGTGTATCTAAAGTAGTTTCAATGAAAATGGAAAATGTAGCAGTGTAATTACATTAAATAAACAACAGAACGGTGGTTAGATATGGGATTTTTTGAAAAATTGAAAAACGGGCTTTCTAAAACACGAAAGGGTATTACAGAAAAAATCGATCAGGTGCTTGTCTCATTTGGTAAAGTCGATGATGAATTGTTTGATGAACTTGAGGAGGTTCTTATAACCTCTGATATAGGAGTTGACACAACACTTCGAATAATTGAGGGAGTTAAGAAGAAGGTAAAGGATGAGAAGGTAACAGACCCAATAAAGGTAAAGGCTCTTTTGAAGGATGAGCTTGCAGAAATACTTGGTGCTGACACATGTAAGCTGAATATTGAGCCGTCTCCTGCGGTTATCATGGTTATAGGTGTAAACGGAGTAGGAAAGACGACCTCGATAGGCAAAATAGCAAATTTGCTTAAGGCTGATGGTAAAAAGGTAATGCTTGCAGCCGCAGATACCTTCAGAGCTGCTGCTATAGATCAGCTCCAGATATGGGCAGACAGAGTAGGTGTGGAGCTGATAAGGCAGGCAGAGGGCTCAGATCCGGCTGCAGTCATATATGATGCAGTTCAGGCGGCAAGAGCGCGTAAGGTTGATGTGCTTATATGTGATACAGCAGGAAGGCTTCATACTAAGAAAAACCTCATGGAGGAACTGCGTAAGATTTCACGTATAGTAGATCGTGAGATGCCTAATGCTGTGCGTGAGAACCTTCTGGTGCTTGATGCCACTACAGGCCAGAATGCGGTGTCTCAGGCCAAGACCTTCAGCGAGGTAACCGATATATCAGGAATAGTGCTTACAAAGCTGGACGGAACTGCAAAGGGCGGAATAATAATTTCTATAAAGTCGGAGCTTGATATACCGGTCAAGCTAGTTGGCGTTGGAGAACAGATCGATGATATGCAGCCTTTCAATTCGAGAGACTTTGTAGAGGCATTATTTTCTTAATAGTTTGAATCGTGGTGTTGATATAATGTTTATGATTTGTACTGCAAACATAACAAACAATGTTCACAATTTCTCATGTGTTCACATAATATTTAAGCTTAGCTGAGTGTCATTTGCGATGTCCAATTCATCAATCTCTGCGAAGCCACAAACAGCTATTCTTTGTGACAGAGCTTTATTTCAAAAGGATACATCACAAATGCCGTAGTTTATATTCAGTTAAAGATTTGCTGATAAATTAGGAATGTAATATGAAGAATATAAAATACTATAAGTAATGCCGGTGTAAGGAGAATGTATATGTCAAAGTTGATCGGGATAGATCTAGGTACAACTAATTCATGTGTTGCGGTTATGGAAGGCGGAGAGCCTGTAATTATACCAAATGAGAGCGGCGAAAGGACAACACCCTCTGTAGTTGCTTTCACAGCGACCGGTGAGAGACTGATTGGACATGCTGCAAAGCGTCAGGCTGTAACTAACCCTCAAAGGACAGTAAGCTCTATAAAGCGTGAGATGGGAAGCGACTACAGGGTCAACATAGATGGAAAAAAGTATACTCCTCAGGAAATATCATCTATGATACTTCAAAAGCTAAAATCAGACGCCGAAAGCTATCTTGGCGAGTCTGTGACAGAGGTGGTCATTACTGTACCGGCATATTTTACTGATGCGCAGCGACAAGCTACGAAGGATGCCGGTAAAATAGCAGGCCTGAATGTGCAGAGAATAATAAATGAGCCTACAGCTGCAGCTTTGGCCTACGGCGTAGATAAAGAAATTCCGCAGAAGATAATGGTCTATGACCTTGGAGGCGGAACGTTCGATGTTTCCATACTTGATATAAATAACGGAATGATAGAGGTGCTTTCAACAGCAGGAAACAACAGGCTTGGCGGTGATGATTTCGACGCTGTGTTAACCGATTATATGGTTAAGGAGTTCAAAAAGGAAACTAAGGTTGATATCAGCCGTGATCCTATTGCAATGGGTCGTGTGCGGGAGGCTGCCGAAAAAGCAAAGATTGAGCTTAGCTCCATCACACAGACAACCATCAATCTGCCGTTCATTTCCACCGGGAAGAATGGGCCAGTTCACATGGAAATGACGATCAATCGTGCAAAATTCAATGATCTTACAGGACACCTTGTTAAATCAACGATGGATCCTGTTCGTCAGGCTATGCAGGACGCAGGGCTTTCGACAGGGGAAATCTCAAAGGTGCTGCTGGTGGGTGGTTCAACAAGGATACCAGCTGTTCAGGACGCTGTCAAAAGCTTCATTGGGAAAGAGCCTTTTAAGGGAATAAATCCGGACGAATGCGTAGCAATGGGTGCATCGCTTCAGGCAGGCGTTTTGTCGGGAGCAGTAAAAGGATTGCTGCTGCTGGATGTTACCCCTTTATCCCTGGGCATAGAAACGTTGGGCGGCGTTTTTTCAAAAATAATTGATAGGAACACTACCATACCCATAAGAAAGAGTGAGATATATACAACAGCCGCAAATTTCCAAACATCTGTAGAGATTCATGTCCTGCAGGGAGAAAGGGAGCTGGCACGATATAATAAAACACTTGGTAAATTCAGACTAAATGGTATTAGAAGAGCAATGAGGGGCATTCCTCAAATAGAGGTAACCTTTGCAATAGATGCCAATGGTATTGTAAATGTAACAGCTAAGGATCTTGGTACGGGAAAGATGCAGGATATCACGATTACTGCTTCCTCCAACCTGAGCCAGGCTGAAATAGACAGAGCAGTTAGGGAAGCACAGCAGTATGCATCCGATGACAAGCAGCGCAAGCAGGAGGCAACCGCTAAAAATGATGCTGAAAATCTGATATACAGAGCCGCTGCCTTAAACGGAAAGCTTAATAAAGAAGATAAAAATATGCTTAATGATTCTGTTAAGAGATTGAAAAAAGCTATGAAGGGGAAAAATACTTCTGAAATAGCTGAAGCATGTAGTGAGCTTGAACAAATGATCAATACACTGGAAAACGGCAATATTGGCGGTAATGGTGGAAACGGCGGAGACAGCGGTTATCAGGATGCAGGCTTCAAGGATAATGAGTAAACTCGGAGGTATATAAGAGCATGTTCGGGTACATCATTGCAAATTATGAAGCTTTGACTAATGACGAAAAGCAGAGATATCATGCATGCTATTGCGGACTATGCCACTCGTTAAAAAATAAGCACAGTGAAATATGCAGGCTTACACTGAATTATGATATGTTATTCCTTGTGCTTGTGCTCACTGAGGTATATGGATCCGATACAAGTCTTAAGCAGGGCAATTGCTTATTGCATCCTTTTAAGAAGCATAGCTATGTAGTAAATGAGATAACTGATTATGCTGCTGCAATGAATGTAATACTGACCTACTACAACCTCATGGACAACTGGAATGACAGCAGGAGTATGACATCACTCGGAGGTGCCTCGGCACTTAAACGCCAAGTCGGAAAAATCGAGATAATGTACCCCAGACAGTGCACAGCTATAAAAGAAGAGCTTGCAACACTTGCTAGGATCGAAAAGGATGGAGTAACCAATGCCGACATACCGGCAGCTTGCTTTGGCAAGCTAATGGGAGAGATATTCGTTCTGAGAGAGGATGAAAACGCTGAAGCCTTGTATAGCTTTGGAATGGCTCTTGGCAGATTTATATACATCCTAGATGCGGTAATTGATTTGAAAAGGGATCTGAAAAAGGAATCCTATAATCCGCTAATATCAATGCCTACGACAAATTATAAGGATATACTGGAGATGTTGATGGCAGATTGTACAAAGGTATTCAATAGATTAGAACAACTGAAGGACGACGAACTGATAAAAAACATCCTTTATTCAGGCGTATGGACTAAATATGAAATAGCGCAGGCAAAGGAGAAAAAGAATAAATGATATCAGATCCATATAGGGTACTTGGCTTAACTCCTTCTGCATCTGACGATGAGGTCACAAAGGCGTACAGGCACCTTGCTAAAAAATATCATCCGGACCTTAATCCGGGGGACAAAGCTGCTGCAGATAAAATGAGTGAAATAAATGCAGCGTATGAGCAGATAAAGAGCGGCAATGTTGGTGCAGGAAGCTCTCAGAGCAGTTATGGAGGCAATGCCGGTTATTATGGCGGAAGAACAGGATATTACGGCGAAAACAGGCAGTCTTATGGTAGTGGCTACGGTGGACAGAATAATGACCCGTTTTCTGATTTTGATCCGTTTAGTGCATTCTGGTCTTTTGGCAATTTCGGATCATATGGAGGGCAGAGACAAAGGGATGAATTTGATCCTGTGCTGACATACATCAGGTCAGGTTACTATGAAGAGGCACTGAATGCCCTGAGAAATATATCAAATCATAATGCAAAATGGTTCTATTACAGCGCCATTGCAAACTACGGCACAGGCAATAAGGTAACTGCACTTAACTATGCTCAGACAGCTGTAAGGATGGAACCCGGTAATGCCGAATATCAGAATTTACTCAACCAGATACAAAATGGCGGGCGGGTATATTCTCAAGAGAGCAGTACATATAAATCGCCTCTGATTACAATGAACACAATCTGCTTAGGACTTTGCATGGCGCGCATACTGTGCATGTGCTGTGCAGGCGGTGGATTTTAAAGGCCTAAGGTAAACAGCTGATATTTAGCTTTAGGGATTTGTTATAAGGAGTTAATTTTAGGGTATTTAAGAATTTTGATGAAAGGCAACAAAATTTATATCACAGAATACTAAATAAAGGGATGGTTTTTCATTATGATGAGGATTAGAGAAGCGCTTGCCAGATTTATGTCAGGAAGGTACGGCAATGATGACCTGAATAAATTGTTCTTTTGGCTGTACCTTATTTTGATCGTGGCAAATCTATTCATTAGGAGCAGCATTATATATTTTGTAAGTCTAATCATAGTTTTCTTATGGATATTCAGAAGCTTTTCAAAAAACATGTACAAAAGGCAGGCTGAAAATCAAAAGTACCTGGTGCTTAAAAATAAGATCATGAGCTTTTTCAAGCTTCAGAAGAACAAATGGAGAGACAGAAAAACGCATGTTTATCGCAGATGCGATTCGTGTAAGGCTGTTATAAGGCTTCCGAGAGTGAAGGGAACACATACTGTGGAATGTCCCAAATGCCATAAGGATTTCAAGGTAAAGGTGTAAGTAAGCGAAGCTATTGCACAATGACGAAACCAAAGCTTCATTTGCAAGAACTATCTTGTTCCGCAAGCATTTTTTAGCGCATGCGCTAAAAAGGGGCTACATTAATGTAACGCTTTTACGGATTAAAAGCATTTAGCAAGTCGAAACTCGTAAAAATACTGGTAAAAAAATAAGATGTAGCATTTTTCCTCAAACAGTCGACTTGCTGATCTTCGCACTGACAAGATATTTATAATGTGGACTGCCGCCCACACCCAACGAATGTACATATTGCTGCAGCAATATGTTACTAGGCTTCATTACGCTTATTGGTTACTTACATTAATGGCGTTGACCGAAGGTCTACAGCAAAAATGCGAGTGGGGCTCGATGCCCCCGAGACTTATGTTGCACAACAGCTCCATAAATTTGATACCGAATAGTCACTAAACTAGGTGCTTTGATATAATAAATGCTTGACAATGTCCTATTCATCACTTAAAATAAGGTGTAAAGTAAAAATGCTTTACACCTTATTTGATAATATAGGCTTTAGCCTGTTAAGTGTAATGAAAAATTTATGGATGAATTGTTTAAAATATCGCTTCTGCTGGATTTTTACGGGCAGATGATAACTAAAAGACAATATGACATACTGGACCTGCATTATAATAATGATTATTCACTGGGAGAAATTGCCCAAGAGCTCGAAATAAGCAGGCAGGGTGTTCACGACAATATAAAGCGAGGCAAGGCATCTCTCTATGAAATGGAACAGAAGCTTGGTCTTGCAGCAAGATTTCAGCGGCAGAAGGCAAGGGCAGCTGAAATACTGAAGCTACTGCAGGAAATCGACACTAAATCTCTTCTAAGCAGTGATGCTGAGAATGTTGAAAAGGCAGTGCAAATGGTAAAGAGCATTATGGAGGATTAATATATGGCTCTATTCGAAGGGTTATCGGAAAAGCTGCAAAATACAATGAACAAATTCCGCGGGAAAGGCAGAGTTACCGAAAAAGATGTCAAGGAAATGATGCGTGAGATAAAGCTGGCGCTCCTTGAGGCAGACGTAAATTTCAAGGTCGTCAAGGATTTCATTGCAAAGGTTTCCGAGCGTGCTGTAGGACAGGATGTACTTGAAAGCCTGACACCAGGACAGCAGGTCATTAAAATAGTAAATGAAGAGCTTATAGACCTGATGGGTAAGGTAGCTTCAAAGCTGACCTTTGCCAATAACCAGCCTACAGTATATATGATGGTAGGACTTCAGGGCTCAGGTAAAACAACGACCTCCGGAAAGCTTGCAAGCCTTCTTAGAAAGCAGGGGAAGAATCCGCTACTTGTTGCATGTGACGTATACAGGCCCGCCGCTGTTAAGCAGCTGCAGGTTGTAGGAAATCAGCTTGGGATACCGGTTTTTGCGATCGAAGGAAATACTGATCCTGTATATATTGCCAAGGAAGCATTAAAGCAAGCAAACTCAAAGCTGTATGACATAGTGATCATTGATACGGCAGGAAGACTTCACATCAATGAAGAGCTTATGGAAGAGCTTGAAAATATAAAGAAGGCAGTTCGTCCACAGGAAATTTTGCTTGTTATAGATTCAATGACAGGTCAGGATGCTGTAAATGTTGCTGAAAGCTTTAATCAAAAGCTGGGCGTTGATGGGCTTATACTGACAAAGCTTGATGGAGATACAAGAGGCGGTGCTGCGCTTTCAGTCAAGGCAGTTACCGGAAAGCCGATAAAGTTTGCCTGCATAGGCGAAAAGCTTAGCGATATTGAGCCATTCCACCCGGAGCGTATGGCTTCAAGGATACTCGGAATGGGAGATGTCTTAAGTCTTATAGAAAAGGCTCAGGATGCCTTTGATGAGAAAAAAGCAATAGAGCTTCAAAAGAAGATCAGATCACAACAATTTACACTTGACGATTTTCTCGACCAAATGCAGCAGGTTAAGAAGATGGGGCCTCTGAACCAGGTTCTTGGGATGATCCCGGGAATGAATAACAAGGCTCTCCAAGACGTCGAGGTTGACGAAAAGAGCATGGCTCACGTTGAAGCAATAATTAAATCTATGACAGCTAAGGAAAGAAATGATCCTTCAATATTAAATGGAAGCAGGAGAAAACGAATTGCAGCCGGCAGCGGCACTTCTGTTCAGGAAGTAAACAGGCTGCTGAAGCAGTTCGAGGATATGAAAAAGCTCATGAAAATGATGTCTGGTGCAGGTAAGAAGGGGGGCAAGGGGCTTGGAAGGTTCAAGCTGCCATTTTAACCGAAGGTCTACAGCAAAACAGCAAAAAGGCGAGGAGGGCCTAGTGCCCCCAAGATTTTTGTTAACTTGTAAAATATATATAGATTTACCGCAAGTATTTATGGCAATTGTGATGTAACCTTAAAATAATTTAGCTGCATGATATATTGTGCAGCAGAACTTTAAAAATGGCACATCTCAAATGTCCCATTTGAGAGGAGGTGACAAAATGGCAGTTAAAATCAGACTTAGAAGAATGGGAGCTAAAAAGAGCCCGTTCTACAGAGTAGTAGTTGCTGATTCAAGATATCCTCGTGACGGAAGGTTTATAGAGGAGATTGGAACATACAACCCATTGGCAGATCCGGCAGTGATCAATATCGATAATGAGAAAGCAGCTAGCTGGATCAAGAATGGCGCACAGCCAACTGATACAGTAAAGGCTCTCTTAAAGAAGACTGGAGCAATTCAATAAGGCATTTTATTATTATAAAATGCATGACATTTTATATTCGAAATGTCTAGAAACACGGGAGGTAACGGTTATGAAAGAACTTCTCGAAACAATTGCCAGAGCTCTCGTTGAATTTCCTGATGAAGTAAGTGTCAACGAAATTGAAGGCGATAATGAAATAATCCTTGAGCTGAAGGTAGCTAAGGAAGATATGGGAAAAGTTATAGGAAAACAGGGAAGGATAGCTAAGGCTATAAGAACTGTTGTAAAAGCAGCAGCCATAAAGGAAAATGTCAAGGTTGTTGTAGAGATAGTACAGTAAAAGGTGTTATAAACACCTTTTATTTGTAACTATTATTAAGTGTAAAGTCATTGTAATTATATATATTGTAATTACCTGATATACCGGATATACCGGATATACCGGATATACAGGATACAGGCGATATATTGCCTGCAATATTAAGCTTAATGCATTGCAAACAAAGTACGAGGTGCTTTAAATGATTGAATATCTGCAGATAGGCAAAATTGTTAATGTACATGGAGTAAGGGGAGAAGTAAAGCTTATACCTCTCACAGATGATCCTTCAAGATTCGATGAGCTTGAATGGGTATACGTAGAAAAGTGCGGAAGCGTTGAAAAACACTCTGTTAATTCTGTGAAATATTTAAAGGGATCAGTAATTATGAAACTGGGAGGCATCGATACGGTCGAGGCGGCAGAAGCACTAAGAGACTGCTTTATAGTAGTTGACAGAGCGCATGCTGTCAAGCTTCCGGAAAATACCTACTTTATATGTGATATTATAGGCTGTACAGTTTATGATGAAAATAATAATGCGCTGGGAGAGCTTACAGATGTGCTAAAAACCGGCAGCAATGATGTATATGTGATAAAAAACAGTTCAAAAGCGGATGTACTTTTACCTGCACTTAAAAGTGTCGTAAAATCAGTTGCGCCTGAAGAAAAAAGAATTAACGTTGTAGTACCGAAAGGATTGTTGGAGGATGAGGTTTGATGTACTTACCATTTTCCCTGAAATATTTGATGTAGTGTTGGGAAGCAGCATAATAGGCAGGGCTCAGGAAAATGGAATTATATCTGTAAAATCACATAACATACGTGATTATACTAATGACAAACACAAAAAGACGGATGATTATCCGTATGGCGGCGGAAATGGCCTTGTTATGCTGGCACAGCCAATATTTGACGCATATGCTGCAATAACTGAGGGTCTTGAGCAAAAGCCATATTTCATATATATGAGCCCTCAGGGAAAGCCTCTTGATCAAAAGCTTGTTGAGGACCTTGCAACACATGAGCATATCATGCTTTTATGCGGTCATTACGAAGGCGTTGATGAGAGAGTACTTGAAGGGCTGATAGATGCTGAAGTTTCAATCGGTGATTATGTATTAACAGGAGGAGAGCTGCCTGCAATGGTGCTTATTGACGCCATAAGCAGAAGTATTCCCGGTGTGTTGTCAAGTGAGGAATCATATTCTGATGAATCACATAAAGGTGGAGTCCTTGAATATCCTCAGTACACCAGACCATATGATTTTAAAGGAATGAAAGTTCCTGACATACTGTTGTCAGGACATCATGCAAATATTAATAAATGGAGAAGACTTCAAGCGCTCAAAAGAACAAGGGAAAAAAGACCTGATTTATTTGCGAAGCTGGAGCTTACAAAGGAAGACCTGAAGCTTCTGGAGAAGGATAAGGATTTACAGCCATAGGCTTTGGCTATTTTTGTACTGATAATATAAAAAAATTGTAATCTACTGGTGGAACGTGCAAAAACTAAAAAAGAGGTCGGGGAAGTACGAGTATCATCAATTTATATAATAATCTGGCTGCACAGCGATGATTAAAAATGGCTTGCTTTGTCAACGATTGAATCTTTCATTGAATCTTTCAAATGCAAACTAACATACATTAATATTTACTGTTGGTGACGAATGATGTATACTATGTTAATTAATGTATGGCAAGGAGAGGTAACTTATTATGAAAGAAGCCCTAATTATTATAGACGTGCAAAACGATTATTTTCCAGGTGGAAGCTGTGAACTGCATAACTCATATGAGACAGAGAAAGTAATAATGAAGCTCATAGAGGAAAGCCGCAGTAACAATCGTCCTGTTATATATATTAAACATATTAACTCACCAAAGAAATCTTTCTTTTTAGAGGGAACATGGGGATGTGAAATATCAGAAAGAATTAAACCAGCTCCTGGTGATAAAATAATAACAAAGTATTATCCAAATGCTTTTTTTGAAACGGAATTACACGAATACCTTAGTGTGTTGAGAGTAGAAAAACTAATAATATGCGGTATGATGACGCATATGTGCGTGGATACTACTGTTCGTGCAGCAAAGGACTACGGTTATACAGTTGATGTTGTAGAGAGAGCATGTACAACAAAGGACTTAACATTTCAGGGGAAAGTGATTCCTGCTGAAACTGTACAAAAGACTTTTATGGGTTCGTTGGAGGGAATATTCGCCAACATCATTTAAGTCTAGTATATAACTTAGAAAAATCTAATATTATCGTTTACAAATTGCAATATCATGTGATATAATACTCGTCGTGTGTAGTACGGACGGTCCGCTGATGCTTTTATGCTTCATGAACGTCTAGGCAAGGGAGGAGGAATAAAGATGGACATAATTAAAGCACTTGAACAGGAACAGTTAAGAACTGATTTACCGGCTCTTAGCATAGGTGACTATGTAAAGGTACACCTTAAGATCAAAGAAGGTACAAGAGAAAGACTTCAGGTTTTCGAGGGTACTGTTATAGCTAAGAAGGGTGGCGGACTCAAGGAGACATTTACAGTAAGAAGAGTCTCTTATGGAGTAGGTGTTGAAAGGATTCTTCCTGTTCATTCTCCAAAGATCGACCATATTGAAATCGTAAGAAACGGTATGGTAAGAAGAGCTAAGCTGTACTTCCTGCGTGGAAGAGTTGGTAAGGCTTCTAAGATCAAAGAAAGACTTGAAGTTAAAGACAAATAATAATGAACCAATAATAAAAGGGACATATAAGTGTCTCTTTTATTTTGGTCATTTTTAAACAAATTTACTGATGTTTATACAACATCAGAGAGTTAATATATTTTTTGTAGTATTCTAAGCCGAAAGATATGTTAAAATAGAAGAGTAGTTAGTAATGATATTATTTCAAAGAAAAGTATCAAATGACAATTGTGTCATAAGGAAATGGTATTATTACAAACGCAAGTATCCAATAATACTTGGGGCAGAATAGCCTCACTAAAAAATGAAAAGGAAATAAATAAAAATGAATATACAGTGGTTTCCGGGACATATGGCCAAAACAAGGCGTATGCTATCTGAAAATCTTAAGCTTGTAGATGTTGTTGTGGAAATCCTTGATGCAAGAATACCGGCTTCCAGCAAAAATCCGGAGATAGACACAATAATTTATAACAAGCCGCGTGTTGTTGTACTTAACAAGGCTGATATGGCTGACCCTCAGGTATCAAAGGAATGGTCGAGATGGTATAAAAGCAAAGGCTCTTTGGTTGTATTTGCAGATTCAATAAAGGGAACCGGGCTTAATCAGTTAAAGGACAGCCTAAAAGAATTAATGAAGGAAAGGTTTGAGAGAGATAAACAAAAGGGTAGAATATTCAGGCCAATTCGCACAATGATAGTTGGGATCCCCAATGTAGGCAAATCGACCTTTATAAATAAAATATCAGGAAAAGCTGTTGCTGTAACAGGCGATAAGCCCGGAGTCACAAGAGCTAAACAGTGGGTTCGTCTGAATCCCGAAATAGAAATGCTTGATACTCCCGGAATGCTTTGGCCTAAATTTGATGACGAAAAGACAGCTCTTAATCTTGCATTTACTGGTGCTATTAAGGACGATATCATGGATGTGACTGAGGTCGCAGCAGCTCTTTGTGAAAAGCTGGCAGAGATTTATCCGGCACAGCTTGCTCAGAGATTCAAGCTTGAAGGTATAGAGGGCTTAAAAGGATATGAACTACTTGAGGCAGCAGGAAGAAAAAGAGGCTGTATTATTGCCGGTGGTGAAATTGACATCAGAAGAATTTCAATAATAATGCTTGATGAGTTTAGGGGCGGTAAAATTGGAAAACTGTCACTTGAAAGGCCTCAGCAGGATATGTAAAAGGGGTTTTAAAATGTTTAAAAATTTTAGTCTAAAAGAAATTGAAGCCAGAGTCAGCGATATTCCGGCTATTGATGCTCTTGAGTACCTTACAAGCTTAGATATTCAAGAAAGTGCAGGCTTGAGCAGGCTTATTCAGAAATATGCAAAAAAAATGGCTGCTTATGATAAAGAAAATGCCAGATTAGAAAAAATGAGCATATATGAAAAGAAAGCACGCTCTGAAGGTTATAAAATAATAGCAGGTGTTGATGAAGCCGGACGAGGGCCTCTTGCAGGACCTGTAGCAGCGGCCTGTGTAATACTTCCCGAGAATTGTTTTATAGAAGGGGTAAATGATTCTAAAAAGCTTCGGGCACCGCAAAGAGAGAAGCTATATGACATAATTCTTGATAATGCCATTTCTGTAGGAATTGGCATTGTTGACGAAAAGATAATTGACCAGATTAATATATTAAACGCTACTAAGCTTGCTATGAAGCAGGCAGTATCACAGCTTTCTATTAAGCCTGATCTGCTTATGATCGACGCAGTAAGCATTGAAGACATGGATATTGAGCAGCGCTCAATTATTAAGGGTGACGCACTTAGTATTTCGATAGCAGCCGCTTCAATCATAGCTAAGGTAGCAAGAGATCGTATTATGAATGATTATGATGCAGCTTATCCCGGATATGGATTCACCAAGCATAAAGGCTATGGTACTGAGGAGCACATAAACGCTATAAAAAAATTCGGTATTTGTCCGATACATAGAGTAAGCTTTATAAAAAATATAACAGGGTGATTTTTCTATGCGTATTGACTTTAAATCTGTTGCAGCAGGACAGATAAAAGCCAGCTCAGACGATATATTAAACAGGCTTGAAACAGGTGACGTTTTAAAGGCAAGGGTCCTTGATACCAAATCTGGCGAGGCTACTCTTAGACTTTTCGATGGCTCCCTGTTAAGGGCTGCTATAACTGATGAGTTTAGCGCAAGAGAGGGGCAAAATATCACCCTTGTTGTTTCCGCACATTCAGAAGGTACAATTTATCTTGAGATGGTGAAAAATAATGATGCTTCTCAGGTTGACGGTGATCTAATTAAAAAAGTTCTGGATGCTTTAAAAATCAAAGCTGACAATAAGAATATCATGTTGGCCTCTGAGCTTACAAAGGCAGGTATTACAGTAGACAAACACGTCATGGGCAAAGCCCGTGAGCTTATGAATTCATTTATTGAATTAGATGCACCCAAAGCCGCATTTATAGCAGCAAAAGGACTTGGCTCCGGCAGCGAGGGACTTGGTCAGCTAATAAAGCTTCTAGGCGGAGACTTGAAGCTGGGAGAGCAGCTAAGTGCTCTTAAGGAGCTTATAACAGGTCTTTCAAAAACAGGTGATGGACATTCGCTCGAACTTCAAAAAAGTATAAATTCTCCTGCATATGTTATTACAGAAAAGATTTTTTTAAACAATGAAAAGGCAGTAATTACAACACCGCAAACAGGTGAGACGCAAGATGCGGCCGATTCAAAGACAGCAGCATCAGTAAATGCTTCGGCAGGCTCAAATAATGAGGCAGCTTCTACGAAAGCAGCCACAGTTAATCAACTTTTTTCTAGCTCTGCTAATGAGGCGTCTACTACTCAAACAGGTGCCCAAATACAAGCAGAGGGTGAAGCTCATAGCCTGAAGGCTGCTAAGGTATCTTCTGAGGGGACATCAACCAAACCGCAAGCCTCAAACGTATCAAATGATAAACAGCTTATTATCAATAAAGACGACGCTGCCGGACTTAATAAAGGCATATCAACTAACGGAGTATCAGTAGAAGCAGGCGAAAATGCTAATACTAAAGCTACGGCCGGTACTCCATCAAATGCGGGAGGCTCATTATTCAGCGCAGATGCTGAAATGCTTAAACCTGCTGATAATGCTCTTGTGAATAATACTGACACTAAAACGATTAAGAATTCGAATGGTTCTAATATAGAAAGCCTCAGTGACGAGCTTCAACAGCTATTTATAGATACTGATTCTTCAGAGTTGCCTCAAAGAATAAACGTCAGAGAAATTGAAGGTAGAATTGAAGAAAAGCTTGATAATATTAAGGTGTTGATAAAATCCTTTGATCTATCAGGTGCAGAGGGAACAAGTATTAGCAAGGCTGCTGTTTCTGTTGCCGATAATGTGAGAGTGCTCAATCATATCAATAATAACAATATGATATATTATCAGCTTCCGCTCAACATGCATGGTTATAATACTACAGCCGAGTTATATGTAATGAAGAGGAATAAGAGTCAAAGAAAATTAGACCCGAACAATAATGTAATGTTTATATCACTTGATACGCAAAACATGGGGCGAGTCGAGACTCTTCTTGATGTGAAGGATAGAAATATCTGTATAAATATAAGGACTGAGGATGAAAGAGTAAACAGCTTTTTAAAGGAGAATGTCAAACAGCTTTATAATGGTCTTAATGCCTGTGGCTATAAGCTTGCATCAATAAAATATTCACTGATAGATTCTCCCTCTGATCCAGTTGATCAGGAAAAACTTATGAAGAATATGCTGTCTCATGAGTATGGAAAGGTAGACCTGCGAATATAACAAAGGTCTCAGGATTGTAGAGCAGTGTGTATAAAATAAGGGAACAAAGAATTCAAGTGTATATACCAAAGGGTATAGGTATTGGATATGAGTATATAGTATAAAGTTTAAGCTCATGGATAAGGCTGACTCTGAGGGAAGTAAAAATCAGTAACTCAGGAAAAGCAGGGATGGATAACTTTGTACAGCAGTAGACCTTTGCAATATAGTGTACCTTCACGTATGCTAATGGATATTGGATAGAGAACCAGACATGTTTGGAAAAAGAGAAGGGTGATCCTATGGAAAAGAAAAACATAAAGCCCAAAATAAAAGAAGCCGCGGCTCTAAGATATTCTCCCGAAAAAGGAGGCGCACCTGAAATTGTCGCGCTGGGAAAGGGCGAGATTGCCGAAAAGATCATAGCCTCAGCAAAAGAAAATGATGTGCCGCTTTATGAGGATGAAGCTCTTGCACACACTCTGAATACTCTCAGAATTGGAGATGAGATACCAAAAGAGCTTTATGAGGTAGTGTCGCAGGTGCTTGTTTTTGTATCAAGGCTAGACAATAAATATGAAGATTACATTTCAGATAGAGAACGTTAATTATTTAGACCTTTTGAGGTGAAATTAATGAATAAACGAGGCTTTGGATCAATAGGTGAAAACATGGCAGCCGATTACCTTGAGAGTATTGGCTTTAAAATAATAGCTAGGAACTACCGATGCGGGCGATTAGGCGAGATCGATATAATCGCTGTTGAGAATGAGTTTATATGCTTTATAGAGGTGAAGACGAGAACAAGTAACCTGTATGGCTCGCCAATTGAGGCTATTAACTTTAATAAACAACGAAAAATCATATCAGTAGCATGGTCCTACATAAAGCAGCATAATATGAACGGCTCAAACATGAGGTTTGATGTTGTAGAGGTGATAGGAAAGAAGCTCAATGATGAGTTGAAGGTAGATAAAATCAATCTTACAAGAAATGCATTCGAAGGATGAGGAAATGAAACGAATGACTCGCAGGTTTATTCCCAAGAAACTGACATAAGCCAGCTTGGAAAAAGAGAAATTAAACGTATTGAGGAATAGCTAAACAATTACCAGCGGAAGATATTAAATTATCGAACGCCGACAAAACTATATAAATTGATTGCATAAACATGAATCGGAAAAGATGCTACACTTAACTTGATAAGTCACAAGTCACAAATACCTTCTGAATTTCAAAATTTAATTGTAGATTATAAATATTTATGATAAAGTATTCTCTACGGATATTTTAAGGGCTTTTGCAGGTTTAAAAGGTTCTTATCTTTGATAGAAAAGAGAAATATACTTATGAAAATCGGTATAATTCAGGCATCCTCACAAAAAGATAGAAATTCTCTATTATATAATTACACAGTTGAAGCAACGAAGAAATATGGTTACGAAGTGGTTAATTTCGGCTGCTTTGAAGATGAAATGGAAAACTATTCATACATAGAAATTGCAATTGAAATAAGTCTACTTTTGGCAAGCAAAGCGGTTGATTTCATTGTAACGGGATGTTCCTCCGGTCAAGGAATGATGCTTGCATGCAATAGTCTCCCAAGTGTTATTTGTGGTTATGCAGAAAATCCGCAGGATGCTTTTTTATTCGGCAGAATAAATAATGGCAATGCTGTTTCATATCCTTTAGGATTGAATTTTGGATGGTCCGGTGAAATCAACTTACAATGCACATTAGAAAAGCTGTTTGATGGTCCTTTTGGAGAGGGTTATCCAATGAAGGATGCGGCAAGAAAGAAACAGGATACATTGCTGCTAAAGGAAATTAACGCTCTGACTAAAAGAGAGATGGTAGATGTATTTGCTCAGTTAGACCAAAAGTTAATGAAAAAAGCGCTTCAAAGAAGCAATGTTGTGGATTATATTTTACAATATGGCCGGAACAGTGAGTTAGCAACATTGATTAGAGCAAATAAGCCTCATCAGGGTATTAGTTATCAATAATCCCCGAAAATTCAAACCGACTTGGCAAGATATAAAGATTGATAACTACCACGAGGAAGTAACTATGATTACGATGAAAAATGTTTATAAATCGTATAAGGTTGCAAAACGAAACGCAGGCTTTGGTGAAGCCTTCAAGGCATTATTTCACCGTGAGTATGAACAAATTCGTGCTCTGAATAATGTCAGCTTCACGATTCAAGATGGAGAGATGGTAGGCTACATAGGGCCAAATGGAGCAGGAAAAAGCTCTACTATAAAAATTCTAAGCGGAATACTGACGCCTGACAGCGGAACTGTTTTAGTTGATGGAAGAGTTCCATATAAAAATAGAATTGAACATGTTCAGCAAATTGGTGTTGTATTCGGACAACGCTCGCAGTTGTGGTGGGATGTACCGGTCATTGACTCCTTTGAGCTGCTGAAGGATATTTATTCAATTTCTGATTCCATGTACCAAACAAATTTAGAAGAATTAACAGAATTATTAAACCTTAAGGAATTATTACGATCTCCGACAAGGCAGCTTTCTCTTGGACAGCGTATGCGATGTGAAATAGCAGCATCCTTGCTTCATAGTCCGCACATTCTGTTTCTTGACGAACCGACAATTGGACTTGATGCTGTATCAAAGCTAGCAGTTCGTGATTTTATCCTAAGGCAGAATGAGTACCATAATACAACAGTAATTTTGACAACACATGACATGCAGGATATAGAAGCCCTTACCAAAAGAATCATATTAATAGGAAAGGGAAAGATCCTTATGGACGGAACACTTGAAGATATAAAACAAGGAAACGCCAACATCGATGAAACAGTAGCTGAGCTTTACCGCTCCTACGATATATAGAGGTTGTAAAATGCGAAAGTATTTATCTTTTTTTAGATTACGTTTTTCCATGGGATTACAGTACAGAGCAGCCGCGTTGGCCGGAGTTGTAACACAATTTGCCTGGGGATTTATGCTGATCATGTTATATAGGGCATTTTATGAATCGGATTCATCCTCTTTTCCAATGACATTTTCCGCTACCGTGTCCTATATATGGCTGCAACAGGCCTTTTTAGCTTTCTTTGCCGTATGGATGATGGAAAATGAGGTTTTTGATTCTATTGTAAATGGAAATATTGCATATGAATTATGCAGACCTATAAGTATTTATAATATGTGGTTCTCTAGAAGTATTGCAAATAGAGTATCCAGGGCAGTTCTCAGGTGCCTTCCAATATTGTTCGTTGCTGCTTTTCTTCCTGAACCGTTTGGATTGATGAGACCGGCGAGCTTATTACATTTTTTGATCTTCGTTATATCATTATTGCTGGGATTAGCGGTAACAGTTGCATTTTGTTTGATAGTTTATGCTTTGACCTTCTTTACAATATCCCCTCAGGGTCTTCGGATGCTTTTTACATCGGCAGTTGAATTCTTTGCAGGCGGTGTTATTCCTTTGCCATTTTTCCCGGCGAAGGTTCAAGCAGTAATGGAGCTTTTACCCTTTGCAGCTATGCAGAATGTGGCGCTGCGGATCTACAGCGGCAGTATGACAGATACTGAAATGTTAAAGTCATTAGTACTTCAGTTATTCTGGCTAATAGTGCTTACCGTGGCAGGCAAGCAGCTTTGCGGTATAGCAGAAAAACGAGTCTGCGTACAGGGAGGGTGAGCAAATGCATTTGAATATAAAAAAATCCGTGAAATTATATATGCACTATGTATCGATCAACGTAAGATGTATGATGCAGTACAAAACCTCATTCTTTTTGTCTGTTGCTGGGCAATTCCTTGTCACATTTAATGTGTTCCTGGGTGTATTTTTTATGTTCCAGAGATTTTCCAGTGTAAAGGATTTTACCTACAGTGAGGTTTTGCTATGCTTTTCAATTATACTTATGGAATTTTCTCTTGCAGAAATGTATGCAAGAGGCTTTGATGTGTTTCCATCGATGGTAAGAGGAGGGCATTTCGACCAGGTACTAGTTAGGCCGCAAAATGAGATATTGCAGGTGCTTGGAAGTAAATTTGAATTAACCAGGGTCGGAAGGATGCTTCAGGCTATCGTCATGTTCGTATACGGAATTGCTAATAGTGATGTATCATGGAGCTTCCCAAAGGTAATGACCGTTATATTCATGCTTATCGGCGGCACCGCTGTGTTTTCCGGCTTATTCCTGATATATGCAGCATTATGCTTTTTTACATTGGATGGATTAGAATTTATGAATGTATTTACTGATGGTGCAAGAGAGTTTGGAAATTACCCGATCGGAATTTATGGGAAAAAGATGCTGCTCTTTACAACCTTTGTTATTCCTTACTCGCTGGTACAGTATTATCCCTTACTTTATATACTGGATAGAAGAAGCAGCATAGGTTATGTGTTTTTACCATTACTAGCGCTACTTTTCTTGATTCCCAGTTATCTATTATGGAGATTTGGTGTAAGACACTATAAATCCAGCGGCTCATGAGGCGCTGATTGGAGAGAACAATTATGGAATATAGTCAGGTTCAAAAACTCGCCAAAGATACAATTGAATATATTAAGCTGGTAATTAAGCCAGGGATGAATCTAATATGTGTAAGAAAAATGTGTGAAGAAAAGCTGATAGAATTTGGAGCAGATTCATCTTGGTATTGGGACATTGGTGCGTTTGTATTCTCGGGAGATGAAACAACAATTTCTGTATCTGGAGCAGAGTATTCGACTTCAAATAGAATTATCGAAGCAAATGATATTGTAACAATAGACTTAAGTCCGCAAAAAGATAATATATGGGGCGATTATGCCAGAACTATAATTATTGAAAATGGAACTGTTGTAAATGAAATTGAGAAAATAGAAAATAATGAATGGAAAAACGGGTTAATGACTGAAGAATTGCTCCATAAAGAGCTATTTCGATATGTTACGCAATACACTACTTTTGAAGAGCTTTATTATTACATGAATGAATTTATAGTGCAGCATGGCTTTATAAACTTAGACTTTATGGGTAATTTAGGGCATTCAATTGAAAAGCAAAAGAGTGACAGATTATATATTGAAAAGGGAAACAAAAGAAAATTATGTGATGTAGGACTTTTTACGTTTGAGCCGCATATTAGCATCAAAGGCACAAAATATGGTTATAAGAAAGAAAATATTTATTATTTTAATGAGGGCAAGTTGGTTGAATTGTAATGAGATAATTTAGCAATAGCAATTAACATATATACTAAAATAATGTTTTTTTGAGGTAGCTATGATAAGAGAAATTGTAAATAGTGATTTTGAGGGACTAATGAAGCTATATATGCAGCTGCATGATAACCCCTTTCCGGAAAAAAGCGAAGAACTTATGGTATTATGGGATAGGATACTGGTGGATAAGGATCACCATATTATTGTAGCAGAGGAAGATGGCAAAATCGTTTCATCCTGCGTATGTGTCATTATTCCTAATCTTACGCATAATCAGCAGCCCTATGCCTTAATTGAAAATGTTATTACTGATGAAGCATATCGTAAAAAAGGTTTAGCATCTGCCTGCTTAAACTATGCAAAGGAAGTTGCCATAAAGGAAAATTGTTATAAGCTAATGCTGCTTACGGATCAAAAAGTGAAAGTACACTAAAATTCTATGAGCAAGCCGGTTACAACATGAATGATAAAACAGCCTTTATACAATGGATATAGAAAGGAGTGTGTTCAAATGCTTATTATTGATGCCCATTGTGACACTGCTTCTGTACTTCTTGATAATAAAGAAAATTTTTATGAAAATGAAAAAAGCCATATATGCCTCAAAAAGCTCTCATCATCTGATGAAGATGTAAGATTGCAGTTTTTTGCTGCCTTTGCTGATCTGGATATATATCGTGGAAACGAGCTGGCACGAGTTCTTTCCATAATAGACTATGTCTATGAGGCCGAACGAAGATACAGCGATAAGTTTAAAATATGTCTTAATGCTCAGGAAATAGATAAAGCAATATGCAATCGGAAAATAGCTGCACTTCTGTCTGTTGAAGGGGGAGAGGCCCTTTGTGGACAGCTCTCAATACTAAGACAGCTCTACAGGCTTGGTGTAAGGAGCATGCTTCTTACCTGGAATTATCGCAATCTTCTTGCGGATGGAGCAGGTGAGAAGAATGGCAAGGGTGTATCAGAATTCGGAAGACAGGTCGTATGTGAAATGAACAGGCTTGGCATGCTTGTCGATGTATCGCACCTCTGCCAGGCAAGCTTCTATGATGTACTGGATACTTCAGCTTCTCCTGTAATAGCGTCTCACTCAAATTCCAAGGCTATTTGTGATAACATAAGAAATCTTGATGATAAGCAGCTTGAAGCACTAAAAAGAAATGGAGGGGTTGTGGGTGTAAACCTTTATCCCTATTTCATAAACAATACACAGAAAGCAACAATAGATGATGTAGTTAGGCATATTGAGCATATATGTTCAATAACAGGAGATGAGGATATCGGCCTTGGAGCAGATTTTGACGGCATAGAATGTACACCTGATGGTCTGGAAGGACCACACAAGCTACAAAAGCTGTTTGACAGACTATTGCAGCTCAACTACAGCGAGACCTTCCTTGAAAAATTTGCAGGACTAAATTTTATGAGAGTAATTAAGCTGGTTTTAAAATGAGAAAGCATGACAATTGCAAAGAATTTCTTATTATTTAGAGGAATAAGGTTAGAAGTATACTGTATTGAAACAGATTAGCTGGATTATCAGATTTTTTATATGTTGGCACAATGAATTTTCGTATTTAAAAAAATGCAAACTGGGCATATTTATTTTGATTTCAAAATAGTTTATGAAATTTTAGTACTTTCGACTTGCAAATTACATATAAATATATTACAATAACAACATTGTATTTATTTATTGGGGGTACTTAAATGACGGAATTTGCAAGGCTTAATAGAGAAAGTTTGAATGAAACGCTTGAAAAACTAAATGAAAGTTATGAAGATTATAAATCCAGAAGATTAAAATTAGATATGACAAGAGGACGCCCGTGTGAAGAGCAGCTTGCATTATCAATGAAAATGCTTGATTATCCATGCTCTGAAGATGACTGTAAAACAGCTGCCGGAGTAGATACAAGAAATTATGGTATTATTGATGGTATCCCTGAAGCAAAGGAGCTTTTTGCCAAAATGCTTGAGGTAAGTCCCTCTGAGGTTATATTGGGCGGCAATTCAAGCCTCAGCATGATGTATGATACTATTTCTCGTGCTATGCTATTAGGCGTATATGGAAGTCCTGAACCTTGGGTAAGGCTGCCTAAGGTAAAATTCCTATGTCCCAGCCCAGGATATGACAGACATTTTGCGATTACAGAACTGTTTGGCATTGAGATGATAACAGTTGAAATGAAAAATGACGGACCGGATATGGATGCAGTTGAAAGGCTTGCAGCTGAAGACCCTGCAATTAAAGGTATATGGTGCACACCGAAATATAGTAATCCTGACGGTATTACATATTCGGATGAGGTTGTTGACAGATTAGCAGGTATGAAGACTGCCGCGCCTGATTTCAGAATTTTCTGGGATAATGCATATGTTGTTCATCACTTAACAGATGAACCGGATAAGCTTAAAAATATCATGGAAGCATGTAAGGCTGCCGGAAACGCAGACAGAGTGTTCATTTTTGCATCGACATCAAAAATAACCTTCCCAGGATCAGGTATTGCAATGATGGCTGCAAGTGAAAATAATGTTAAGGTAATTAAGAAACAGCTTGGAATAAAAACAATTGGGCCTGATAAGCTTAATCAATTAAGGCATGTAAAATTCCTTAAGGATATACAAGGTATCGAAGCTCAGATGAAAAAACATGCAGTAATAATAAAGCCCAAATTTGATGTTGTACTCAATATTCTTGATAAAGAGCTGTCGGGGAAAAACATAAGCTCATGGAATAAGCCTAATGGAGGATATTTTATAAGCTTTAATACTATGCCGGGATGTGCCTCAAAGGTCGTTGCAATGTGCGCTGACGCAGGTGTGGCATTTACACCGGCCGGGGCAACCTTCCCATATGGAAAAGACCCACATGACAAGAATATTAGGATCGCACCAACTATTCCCACAATGGATGAACTTGAAACCGCAATAAATCTGCTTTGTATATGCGTTCAAATAATATCGATAAGAAAGCTGCTTGGAGAGTTTTAGCAGTATATTAATTAGTTTATAAGGAAACCATTTTTACAGGCCTTTTTGTAAGATATATTGTAGAATACAGTACAAAGCAAAACTTATAACTGAGTTGTTTAAGAAGTAAGCAGTTACACATTGGTGCCTATAAAGTGTGATAATATGAGCTATTGCACAATGATGAAGCCGAAGGTATAGCTTGATTTATATTCATTTAAATAATATAATTTTTAAAGAGATTAAATTAAATTAAGGAAACAATTTAGCTTAATCTTATATCCTTAAAGTATACGGCGAGATTCAATAATCTCGCACTTTTATTGCCTGAATGGGCTACAGTAAAAAGGCGAGGGAGGCTCGATGCCCCCGGCACTTTTTTGGGGAGGTAGACATGTCGAGAAATACCTATGAAAGTCCACTTAATACACGTTATGCCAGTTCTGAAATGCAGGAGCTGTTTTCTCCTGATACCAAGTTCAAGACATGGCGCAGGCTTTGGATTGCTCTTGCAGAAGCAGAGAAGGAGCTTGGCTTAAATATTGATGATGAACAAATAGAGGAATTAAAAAAATATAAGGATGACGTTAATTATGATGTAGCTGAGCGTGAGGAGAAGATAGTACGTCATGATGTAATGGCACATGTTCATGCATATGGCGAGCAATGCCATAAGGCCAAGGGTATCATCCACCTTGGAGCTACCTCATGTTATGTTGGAGATAACACAGATATTATAATTATGCATGATGCACTGGAGCTATTAAGACAAAAGCTGGCATCAGCAATATCAAAGCTCTCCGATTTTGCAATGGAATACAGGAGTATGCCAACGTTAGGATATACCCATTATCAGCCGGCACAAATGGTGACAGTAGGTAAAAGAGCTGCATTATGGATCCAGGATCTTCTGATAGACCTTGAAGATCTGGAGCATGTTTTGTTTTCAATGAAGCTTTTAGGCAGCAAGGGTACGACAGGTACGCAGGCTAGCTTTATGAGTCTTTTTGATAATGACAGCGACAAGGTTAAAAAGCTGGATAAAATAATTGCTGCAAAAATGGGGTATCAAAGCGTCTACCCGGTTTCAGGTCAGACATATACAAGGAAGCAGGATAGCAGAGTTCTTAATGTACTTTCGGGAATAGCACAAAGTGCAAGTAAATTTGCCACTGATATAAGGCTTCTTCAGAGTATGAAGGAAATAGAGGAGCCATTTGAGAAAACGCAGATAGGTTCATCAGCAATGGCATATAAGAGAAATCCTATGCGTTGTGAAAGGATATGCTCTCTTGCTAGGTATGTCATAGTAGATACATTAAATCCCGCTATAACTGCATCAACACAATGGTTCGAAAGGACACTGGATGACTCCGCAAATAAGAGGATAAGCGTCCCGGAAGCATTCCTTGCAGTTGATGCTATACTTAATATTTATATTAATGTAGTCAGCGGCCTCGTAGTTTATCCTAAGGTAATTGAAAAGCACATACAGCAAGAGCTTCCTTTCATGGCCACCGAGAACATAATGATGGAGGCTGTAAAGAAGGGTGGAGACAGGCAGGAGCTTCATGAAAGGATACGAGTTCATTCCATGGAGGCAGGAAAACAGGTCAAGCAATTCGGCCTTCAAAATGATCTGGTGAAGAGGATTGCTGCAGATAGCATGTTCGGACTAAGCGAGGAAGAAATTCTGGATGTAATGGAGCCATCAAATTATATCGGACGTTCACCTGAGCAGGTAGTTGAATTCATTGAAAATGATGTAAAGCCGAAGCTTGCAGGTATTAATACATCAAATATCAATATTCAGCTTAAGGTGTAAAAGTGCAAAAATCAGCTTTTGAATAAAATATCCACGAAGCTGAATAACCTTAACGGTATTAGTACATTAACCTTAAGCTAAATGCATACACCATGCAAACTATAAATTTAAGAATTACAATTTATTTAAGGGTTTTGTTTGGACTTTTGAACTAACGCAAAATAATTATAAACGAATAAGGTTGAAGATCATAATTTCAGATTTTCACCTTATTTTTTTGGCGCTCTATTTATATTGGCCTTATATTTATAATGGAGGCTACATTATTTTTACTATTGCATATGCAATAAATAGTAATTTTCAGGAGGCAGTAAACATAATGAGAATTGAAACAGACCGATTGGCCTTAAGAGAAATGACTATGGATGACTTTAATGCTTTATTTATTGTTTTAGGTGACTCAGACATTATGACGCACTATCCATATACATTTGATGAAAACAGAGTTCGTGGGTGGATTGAGAAAAATATTGAACGTTACAAAATATTCGGTTTCGGACTTTGGGCAGTCGTGTTAAAAGAAACAGGAGAGATGATTGGCGATTGCGGACTTACTATGCAGCTTATAAGAGGACAGATTAAACCGGAAATAGGCTACCATATTCGAAGGGACTGTCAGAGAAAAGGGTATGGAAGTGAGGCTGCAAAAGCGGTCAGAGACTGGGCTTTCAATAATACTCCATTTAATATCATTTATTCATACATGAAATTCACTAACGTGGGGTCCTATTTAACTGCAGCTGCAAATGGTATGCACCAGGTTGATGAGTTTCCTGATGAATTGAATGAAATAACAAAAGTCTATGCAATTACAAGAGATGAATGGGAAATGCTTGATAGATAAATTCCTTTTTAACGAGTAAACTATATAGTTACTTTTTAATCTACTAGCACTTTGGCTGACAAGATTTCTTTTATTACGGCAACATGTGATTACTTATTTGTAAATTTCAGGTATCCACTGTCGAAATGTAAAAGAAATATGTCTAAAATAATGGCAATTTACTGTTGAAATATCACTATTGATAATATAGAATTAGTAAAGATGTTATTATGTGTTGAAATGCTTACTTATCGGAGGTATTAATCTTGATTAATAAGTACAGTAACGTTCCCTTATACTCACAGCTGAAGAACCTAATAATTAAAAAAATTGAATCTGGGGAATACCCGGAGGAATCAAAAATTCCATCGGAACAGGAGCTTTGCGAACAGTATGATATCAGCAGGCCAACAGTCCGTCAGGCCATAAGTGAGCTTACCAGCAATGGTTATTTATATAAGGAAAAAGGGAAGGGTACTTTTGTTTCACGCTCAAAAACAAAAGTAAGCATAAAGGATTACACTGGCTTCACAGACTCAATTCTTGATAGTCAGGATCCTGGTAAACATGACATATTGTCTTTACGTATTATCACGCAAGATGATGTCCCTGAGCTCGGAAGTATCTTTAGCGGGCAAAGTAGTCAGGTTATGAATGAATTTGCAGAAATAAAATATATTACAGCTGATAGCAATACCATACTCAGCTTGAACACGTCGTACATACCATTAAGCATGTTTCCTGAGATAATAGAGGATATCAAAGCAAAGAAGCCGTCCTATGATATTTTAAGAGGTAAATATCCTCTTCTGCCTGTAAGAACTACGAGTTCTTTAGAAATCGTTTATACACAGCAGTCTGAAGCTCAGTATTTGCAAGTACAAACGGGTTTCCCACTTATAAAGGTTGAAAACCTTCTTTACTCAAAGAGCGGTCAACCGGTAGAATTGATTGTGGCAGAATACCGGGCAGACAAGTGTAAGCTTATTTTTGAAAACAATAAGTAGAGAATTTTTGTACTGTCAACATAGTCAAGGGATAAATTCAGAACAAGTCTGCAAGAAATCTTGTTCCATTGGCAGTTTAAATATAAACAAATTTATAATGTCCATTATTTATAATTTGTCAGGAGAATTGTATGGAGATACAAACAGAGCGTTGTATTATACGTCAGTTTAATCAGTATGATATAGACGATTTTATGGTGTACAGAAATAATTTGGAGTGGATGAGGTATCAAGGATTCAAAGGTTTAACGAAGCAGGAATACAAAGATGCACTTCTTGGTAGTCTTTCTCTGCAAGAGGGGGTGCAACTCGCTATTGTTTGTAAAAAATTAGATGTTTTAATCGGTGATGTATATCTCAAACAAGAAGGTTCTACTTTTTGGATTGGTTATACTATATGTCCCTCTAAAGCACGTCAAGGTTATGCCTATGAAGTGCTTTCTTCTGTTATTGATGTATTAAAAGCAAAAGGTGTTGATTGTATTAAAGCCGGCGTAGAATCTGAAAATGCCCCTTCAATTGCACTGCTTAAAAAGTTGAAGTTTAGTTATATTGAAACAGATAACGATGAGCAAATATTTGCTTTAAACTTATATTAAATTTAAAAATAATGTAAAGTTGAGAACTTTCAAATATCTAAATTCATAATTTGAGGATAATATTTTGATTATTAATTGGATAATAAATAGGTACATTTGATATAATGCAGTTGGTTCTCCAGAATTAATGTATAACATAAATATGTAGGTGATAACAATGGAAAATTTGAATAATAAATTTGATGGCTTCTCAAAAGAGACCTTTAAATTTTTATTAGAGCTTGGATTTAATAACAATAAGCAGTGGTTTGAAGAGAATAAACAAAGATATCAGGAAAATGTAATAGAACCCTTCAGGAAACTAGTCGTTGATCTTTCTGGTTTTATACTTTCTATAGATTCGGATTTTGAAACACGACCGGCTATTGGGAAAACCATATCCCGTATATATAGAGATGTGCGATTTTCAAAGAACAAAAGCCCATATAGAACCTCTGTGTGGATAACCTTCAAAAAATCGGGAAGAGACTGGGTACTTGATCCTTGCTTCTTTTTTGAGATAACTCCTGACCTTTATAGATATGGCATGGGCTTTTATACAACGCCGAAGGAAGCACTAGAAAGATTAAGGGAGCTTATAGATGATAATGATCGTGAGTTTTTAAAGCTTAATAAGCTCTATCACAGTCAGAAGGAATTTGTGATGGAGGGCGAGAGGTATAAAAAACTCTACGCAGGCACTAAACCCGAAGAACTGCTTGATTGGTATCAAAGGAAAAATATATTTTTCATGTGCACAAAAAATATAGATTCGAACATTTATAGTGACAAAATCTTGGAGACTGTAAAGAATTGTTTTTCTGAGCTTATACCATTCTACAAATTTTTATGGAGGATCAAGCTTGAAGGTGAAGCTAAAAAGCTAAGAATCTAAGAACCTAGGAACCTAAGAGTCTAATAACCTTAGGGCCTTTGATTCTAAGAACCTAAGAACCTAAGAACTTAAGAACTTAAGAACTAAATAACATTTTAGGATAAATATAATTATATAATCGACTTCTTGGTCAATGAAACGCTGAACGTCAACTACATTTTTTGAAATTATGTGTTGTAAATCAAAGTACTGTTGAACTAAACGAGCCTGTGAGCGATTATTTGTAATATAGTTAAATAGTAAGCCATATTTTTACTATAATGTCTTTTTTGTCAATAGCCTGCATAATTTTGCCTATTTCTGACTTTTCTTTTCAAACAATCATTCACTATAATGAAAGTCAAATACTACCATACTTAAAAGGTATACAAATTTATTTTGTAAAGGTGAGTGATATTAAATGAGTGAAATTATTGACAATGAGAGCGTCCCTCCCCAGTTGACTGCAGGCATTGCATATAACCTGAAAAAAGGCATTAAATCTGATGTAGAGGATATTGAGGCCGAATATGATTCGCTCGAAACAATTGAAGCCATTAAAAATGCTCTGGAATCTGCCGGAATCAGCGTAATTTTGCTTGAAGCCGATGCAGATTTTATTAATAAATTGAAGAAAACTCACGTTGATATTGTTTTTAACATTGCCGAAGGAATTTCCGGAAGGGGCAGAGAGGCTCAAATTCCAGCCATATTGAGCTTTTTGGGAATACCGTATTCTGGTTCAGACGAAACGACCTTATGTATTTCACTTAATAAAGCTTTAACCAAAAGATATCTTTCTACCTTTGGAATAAAAACACCATCCTACCAGCTCGTAAAAACTTCCGATTTCAAGCTTGATAATTCTCTCAACTTCCCATTAATAGTAAAGCCTGATGCAGAAGGCTCAAGTAAGGGCATTTCTGATATGGCAATTGTAGAAGATGAGAAAATGCTTTATGAAACAGTTATTAAAAATATCAATATGTACAAGGAACCAATGTTAATGGAAGAATATATAACAGGCCGCGAATTTACAGTCGGAATTCTAGGCAACGGTGAAGATTTAAAGGTTTTTGACCCTATGGAAATCTGCTATATAGCTGAAGCTAGGGAAAACAGAATTTACAGCTACAATGTCAAAAAGAATTACAAGAAATATATTACATATAGTTGTCCACCCAAGCTTCCTGATGAAACGATCCAAAAGATGAAGAACATTGCTGCAGAAATATATAAAGACCTGGAATGCCGCGATTTTTCCAGAATAGATTTTATGCTTTCTGACAATGGAGAAATTTACTTTATTGAAATTAATCCTTTACCTGGATTGACCCCTGATTACAGTGATTTTCCCATGATTGCAAGGTTCTGTGGTACTGATTACAAATCCCTTGTCATTAACGTTCTGAACAGTGCTCTAAAAAGATATGGCCTCAACGAAGTCGTTACGAAAAGAGGCGCATAATAATGAACGACAATAAAAAAAATAAGTTGTGGGAGAATGTGTCATCTGTACAATGGAATGACTGGAGGTGGCAGATTAAAAACAGAATCACTACAAGCGAGCTGCTTGGGAAGATTATTCCTTTGACTGACAATGAAAAAGGTGAAATAGACAGCTGCCTCGAATATTTCAGAATGGCTATAACGCCTTATTATTCAATGCTTATGAATCCAGACGATCCGCACTGTCCAATTAAAAGTCAGGCAGTGCCATCAATTGATGAGCTTGTTATTGATGACTGCGATATGGCAGATCCTTTAGCAGAGGAAAAATTTTCACCGGTAGAAGGTATTGTGCACAGGTATCCCGACAGAGTATTATTCCTGCTTACGTATAAGTGCTCTATGTATTGCAGGCATTGTACAAGAAGAAGAGTAGTTGGCAGTGAGGATTACAATATTACAAATACTCAAATTGAGAACGCAATAGAATATATTGAAAGTAACATTAAAATACGTGATGTACTTCTATCCGGTGGAGATCCTCTGATACTGTCCGACAGCCGTTTGGAAGAGATCATTGCCAGACTGCGGAAAATACAGCATGTTGAGATCATTAGAATAGGCACACGAACTCCTGTTGTCCTTCCAATGCGAATTACTGATGATCTTCTCAGGATGCTGCGCAAGTATCACCCAATCTGGATAAACACACATTTTAATCACCCTAATGAAATTACAGAGGAAGCTGCCGCTGCCTGCGAAAGGATTGCAGACGCCGGTATACCTCTTGGAAATCAGAGCGTCTTGCTGCGTGGCATTAATAACAATGCAGATACCTTGAAAGAATTGTTTACAAAGCTCGTAAAAATAAGAGTAAGGCCATACTACCTTTATCAATGCGATGTTGCGCAAGGTCTTGGACATTTCAGAACGCCTGTTGCAGAGGGTATAGATATAATGAGTAACATAAGAGGCTATATCTCAGGTTATGCAGTGCCAACATTTGTTATTGATGCACCAGGAGGGGGAGGGAAGACACCGATGAATCCTGAATACCTTGTGAGCCTTGATGATAAACAGGCTGTAATGAAGAACTATTTAGGTGAAATCTATACATATCCAAATCCTGCACGTGTGTAAACTGTTTGTTTGATACACTAACCAAACAATACCGTAACAGTGGTAATAATTACTATATTTATATTGTAATATATTGCATGCATCGGCTCATATAAATTTCTGAAACCGGAAATTGTATATGAGCTGATGTGTTATAATAATTATGATATGTGTAACAAAAGTAACAAAAGTTACAAAAGTTACAGAAGACTAATAATGTAAAAGTATATATGAGAGGGCTACAATGGACAAGTTAAAGACTAATGCCATGCGTGCATTGGACAAGGCCGGTTTAAAATATAACACTCACGAATATCAGGCCTCAGACGGACAGATCGACGGCGTATCAGTGGCAGAAAAGATGGGTATTCCGGTTGAATATGTTTATAAAACGCTTGTAACACAAGGCCACAGCAGGAACTACTATGTATTTGTGATACCGGTAGCATGTGAGCTTGATTTAAAAGCGGCTGCAAGATCTGTAGGCGAAAAATCCGTAGAAATGATAAAGGTAGCAGATATAAATAAGATTACCGGTTATATAAGGGGTGGCTGCTCGCCGATAGGCATGAAAAAGAATTATACAACTGTAATTGACTCGTCATGCACGGCACTGGACAAGATCATATTCAGCGCAGGGAAAATAGGCCATCAGATAGAAATGAATCCTATGGACCTGGTTGCACTATTGAACTGTAAAACTGAAGCAATTGCTATAGCGCAAAATTAGTCCAATAGCAGTACTCAGACATTTTTGAATAGCGGTATTATAGCTTTATCGATAAACAAAGAAATGTGCATGCAAAGTTCTATTTATATAGTATTTATATATTGATAAGTTAAACTTTTGAGCACTTAATTATATAGTTGCCATGTAGGAGCTGTAGCTGTAATTATATTTATCGATATATTTATGTAATGATAAAAAATCTGTATTAGGGTTAATTAATTAAATAATAAGGGGACTCCTATTAAAAAAATATTATCAATTACGCGAAATCAAAATTTCGTGTAATTGGAAGGGGCAAATATATTGAAAATACCTATTTTTTAGTTTATTATTAATTTATCAACTATTACTTAAGAATTTTTATCAAACAGCTCTAAATAAATTATTTGCTTTGTGAGGTCTTATACAAATGAAGAAAACTGTAAATGATTTTGAAATGCCTCCAATACTTCGCGACTTTCTTAGTTACATGCAAACTATTAAAGGAAAATCCTCAAATACTGTTCAGGTATATTTTTATGATTTAAGAGTCTTTTTTAGATTTATGAAGCTTAATAAAAATCTTGTCAGTCATAACGTGGATTTTAATGACATACAAATTGCAGATATTGACATTGATTTAATAAAAAAAATTACGCTTAGCGATTTGTATGCATTTATGGCTTTTGTGAGCAATGATCGTGATAATTCATCATATGCCCGTGCCCGTAAGGTTTCAAGCCTTAAATCATTTTTTAAATACCTTACATTTAAGGTCAAGCTTATTGATACAAATCCTGCAACTGAGCTTGAAACGCCTAAAATAATAAAAAGATTGCCAAGATATCTTAATGTTGAAGAAAGCAAACAATTATTACAATCAATTGATGGTCAGTTTTCTGAACGTGATTATGCAATAATTACCATATTTTTGAATTGTGGACTGCGTTTGTCCGAATTAGTAGGGATTAATCTAAATAACATTAAAGATAATAACATAAATGGCGGGAAAACCTTGACAGTTATAGGAAAAGGCAATAAAGAACGCAGTGTTCCTCTCAATAACGCATGTGTTAAGGCTCTGGAGGCTTATATGAGGGTCCGCCCTGCCGACGGTCTGAAGGATAGAAATGCGCTTTTTATAAGCTCGCGCAAACAAAGGATCAGTAAGGAATCTGTTCAAAAAATAGTTAAGAAATACATACGAGCTGCCGGGCTTGATCCGGAGCGTTATTCAACTCATAAGCTAAGGCATACGGCTGCCACACTGATGTATAAGTACGGCCATGTTGATATACGCGCACTGCAGGAGCTGCTTGGCCACGAAAGTATTTCAACGACACAGATTTACACGCATCTTGATAGCAATCAGCTAAGAAATGCTGTTGATAGCAATCCACTTGCGGACTATGGCAAGGAATAGAAATAATTGTCCAAATTGACCAATATTTTAGCATATCTTGGTTAATACTGATAAAAACAGTTATTTACTTATATGATAAATTTCATTATAATAATATGTATTGTTTTTGAGTGCTAAACTTTTGATAATATTACATGGAAAGTATATTCAGAACTTTTTGAAGCAACTTCTTATATTGTATAGAACCACTTTTTAAGCAGTCAAAAACATAAATTAAAATGACGATCAGAGGTCTTTTACATATGAACTTGCGTAAGTTTTATTTTATTTTAACCATAATCGTGTCCAGCGTCCTCTTTTGTGCAGGTGCAGGAGTTTTGTATTATGTTAACAGCAATATGATCGCTGCAGATGCATCAGCGATGAATGATGATAACTCAATTAATAAAATATTTCAACCCTTCATGATGAGCAAACAGCCTTTTAACGTGCTTCTTTTAGGCGGAGACAAGGTCAATAATAATGCGGATACTATAATGATTGCTAATTTTGATCCTGCTACATGTAAGGTAAATATTATGTCAGTGCCAAGGGATACTAAGGTTACTATTGAAGGAAAAGAAAGAAAAATAAACTACTCTTTTCCCCATGGCGGAGTTGAATTGACAGTTAAGACTGCTTCAGAGCTTCTTGGCATAAATATAAAGTATTATGCCTTTGTCGATACTGCTGCTTTCAGAGAGATCATAGATATACTGGGCGGTGTTGATTACTATGTACCTGTTGATATGAATTATGATGACCCGTTGCAGAATCTTCATATACATCTTAAAAAAGGCCAACAGACGCTCACCGGTGAAAAAGCTGAACAGTATGTGCGTTTCCGTAAGCCAAATAAGTGGAATAGTGAAATTAAGAAATATTATGATGGTAGTGATATTAAAAGAACTGAAGCGCAGCAGAAGTTTATGAAGGAATTAATGAAGCAAAAACTAACACTTCAATATTTACCTAAATTGAACAGTGTAGTTGAAACTGTTTTTGACAACGTTGAAACCAACATGGCATTAAACGAAGTTATTAAGCTTACAGGTTATATAAATAAGTTCGATATTAATAACGTAACGTTTATCCCAATGCCAGGAACGACTTATGACGCTTCCCCCTGGTACTATTTATGCGATGTAGAAAGTACGAGGCAGATCATGGCTGAAAGCTTTATTTGTAATGACAGCTTTGTAAAAATAGATGAAAAAGCAAAGAATGCCTATAATAATAAAAATACTAAACCAGCCAGCTCAAGCAAAGCTAAAGATACTGAAAAAGCCAAAGGGACAGGCACAAAGAATAATAATCCATCCAATGCGGAATCCTCTCTGCCAAGTGCAGGTACTGATGACCCATGATATTTGATGTAATCCATGTCTGTGAAGTCTATAGGATAAATCGGGCGAGTTTCGATTCAGACTTAAAGCTAAAAATGGTCAGATAATAGCTGTCAGTGAATCATACAAAGCGATTTCAAGCTGTATGAACGTTATTGAATCAGTTAAAAAGAATGCTGCGGACGCTCAAATCATCGAGGAATAACAAAACTACTTATATAACCAAATAATCAGCAGTAACAAAGCTAATTAAAGCCGCGGAAAAAAGGAATCTACTTACAAAATACTCCTCTCCACGGCTTTAAATTAATTAACTGTGCTGTTATTTCTTATTATTTCTATTAATATTTCTCTTTTTATTTCATTGTATAAAACACCTTATAAGCATTTAACATAGCATAAAGATCCATTTTACTTATAATTTCAAACGGAGAATGCATCGATAATACAGCCAATCCGCAGTCCACAACTTCTATTCCAAGGTTGGCATCATACATTGCAATGGTTCCCCCGCCTCCAATATCAACCTTTCCAAGCTCACCTGTCTGCCATACGATATTATTGTCATCAAACAGCTTTCTTAATTCAGCAAGGAATTCAGCGTTAGCATCACTTGCATCATACTTCCCTCTTGATCCGGTGTATTTCTGAACTGCTATTCCGCGGCCCAAATACGTTGCGTTATTTTTTTCAAATACGTTATCATAGTTCGGATCAACTGCTGCATTGACATCAGCAGATAACATTTTTGAGTTAGTAAGGCATGCTCTGAGCTTTAAGCTTGAGTAGTCATCTGTAAGTGATATCAAATTCGCAATAAAGTCCTGCAATACTTGTGATTGAGCTCCGGTATTACCTGCACTCCCTATTTCCTCTTTATCAGTTAGAAGACATATTGATGTACGCTCAGGAATGTCTTGTGCAAAAATAGCTCTAAGCGCGGGATAAGCACAAACTCTGTCATCATGTCCGTAAGCACCTATCATGCTTTTATCAAAACCAACATCTCTGGCTTTTTGTGCAGGTACAATTTCGAGCTCTGCAGACTGAAAGTCTTTTTCTACTATGCCGTAACGCTTATATAAAATACTTAATATGTTAAGCTTTACCTTTTCCTTGACCTTCTCATCTTTATAAGGCATAGATCCCAAGAGAACATTTAATCCTTCGCCTGTTATAAATTCATTCATTTTCTTTGACATCTGTTCCTGAGCAAGATGCGGAAGAAGATCAGTTATAGTAAAAACAGGATCATCATCATTCTCGCCAATTACTATGTTAACCTTAGTTCCATCACCTTTAAATACTACGCCATGTATTGCCAGTGGAAGAGTAAGCCACTGGTACTTTTTTATTCCGCCGTAATAATGTGTTTTAAAAAGCGCAAAATTAATGTCTTCATAAAGAGGATTCTGTTTCAGATCGAGTCTGGGAGAATCTATATGAGCGCCTAAAATGTTGGTTCCTTCAGACAATGGTTGTTTTCCTATTACTGCAAATACAGCTGACTTCTTCTTGTTTATAAAATATACCTTTGTACCGGGAGCAAGCTTCTTATCCTCCTTTAAAAGCTTTTCAAGAGAAATAAAACCTGCATCCAGTGCTGCTTTCTCAGCATTTGCAGTGAACTCTCTTTCTGTTTTTGAGGCATCGAGGAATGCTTTGTACTCCTCGCTAAAATCAAAAGCTTTCTTTACATCCTCATCAGTAAATTTGTCCCATACGGTTTCTTGCTTGAAGGATAACAATTCCTGGAGCTTCTGGCCTTCGGTCTTCACTTCTTCCATAATAAGTCCTCCTATAATCAAAAATTTAATATAATACATTATTTAGAAATCATTTCATATCAATATTATATACTACAAATTCGACTTTATATCTTAAATTTCAAACTTGCTGCAACTACAGTTTCAGCATAAGTCACCAGCAGCGTTTTAATGTGCGTCGAATGTAAGTACTTTTTCTAATCTATTACTCCACCACCGACTATGGTATCACCATCATAAAAAACAACAGATTGTCCAGGTGTTACAGCACGCTGAGGTTCATCAAAATGAACACATACTCTGTTTTCAGCAAGCGGCTTTATAACTGCATCAGCTTCCCTTGCGGAATACCTTATTTTAGCCTTTACTCTCATCTCATCAGTTAAATCCGGTATTGATATGTAATTAGTATAGGAGGCTGTAAGGCTATTGGAAAAGACATCAGACTCATCTCCTAATACTACAGAATTATCCTCGTGCCGAACAGCGACAACGTAGACAGGCTTACCAAACGATATTCCAAGTCCTTTTCTCTGACCTACCGTATAATTGATGATACCCCTGTGCATACCAAGCCTATTCCCTTTTGTATCCACGAAATATCCAGGTTTTATACTTGTATTAGTATTTTCTTGTACATACCGGCTATAGTCGTCATCCTCAATGAAGCATATTTCCATGCTGTCGGGCTTTGTTGCCACAGGTAAGCTTAATTTACCTGCTATATTCCTTACCTGCTCCTTCGAATATCCTTCTAATGGAAATATAGCTCTGGAAAGCTGCTCCTGCGTAAGCCTATAAAGTGCATAGGTCTGATCCTTTGCTGAAGTTGCAGATTTTTTGAGCAGGAACCTTCCGGATGAAGTATCGTAGGTTATTCGCGCATAGTGCCCTGTTGCGACATGATCAATACCCATTTCCATTGCTTTATTGAGCATTGCGCCGAATTTAAGATGCCTGTTACAGACAATACATGGATTAGGAGTCCTTCCTGCCAAATATTCATTTGTAAAGTAATCTATTACCTCTTTTTTAAAGATATCTGTAAAATCAAATACATAATGCTTGATCCCAAGCTGCATTGCAACCTTTTGCGCGTCTTCAACAGCTGATGATGAATTAGTTTCATCATCAGCTGTACCAGATACTATATTGGCTGCATTATCTGCACCTGATGACAAACTCGCTGCGTCAGTTGTACCCGTTGGATTAGCTATTCTACTCTTGTTATCCTCAGGCTTCAGCTTAAGGGTTGCACCAACGACCTCATACCCCTGTTCCAGCAGGACAGCGGCGGCTACTGAGCTATCTACGCCGCCGCTCATGCCTACTAATACTTTACCTTTTGACATTCTCGTTTATTCCTCTTCATCTATATCGTGATGTACGTCATCGCATCTTCTGCAGCAGCTTTCACATTGCTCTGAAGAATCATCAATAAGTCCGTTTTTACGTTGATAATCCTCAATTGCTGATTTGATTGCTTCCTCAGCAAGATTTGAGCAGTGCATTTTAACCGGAGGCAGTCCATCCAGAGCTTCAGCAACTGCCTGATTAGTTATCTTGAGTGCTTCATCTACAGTTTTGCCCTTTACAAGCTCTGTAGCCATACTGCTTGTAGCAACAGCTGCGCCACAGCCGAAGGTTTTAAATTTTGCGTCAACTATAATATCGTTCTCTATTTTCAGGTACATCTTCATTATATCGCCGCATTTTGGATTACCAACCTGGCCAACGCCGTTTGCGTCGTCTATCTCACCAACATTTCTAGGATTCATAAAATGGTCCATTACTTTTTCACTATACATAATACATCCCTCTTTCATCGCTTATCTAAAGTCTTTAATATATTCCTAGCAGCTATCGATCTCTATATCAGTCTCTTATACAAATTACTTATTTTTTCTCGTATACTCCTCATAAAGTGGAGACATTTCTCTCAGTCTTTGAACTATACCCGGAAGTATTTCTACAAGATAGTCTACATCCTCATCATTATTATCCCGACCGAAGGTAATTCTCAGCGAGCCGTGAGCCTTTTCATGCGGAAGTCCTATTGCCAGAAGTACATGAGATGGATCGAGAGAGCCTGAGGTACAGGCTGATCCACTTGAAGCAGCTACACCTTTCATATCCAAAAGCAGCAGCAGTGATTCACCCTCAATAAATTCAAATGAGAAGTTAACATTACCGGGAAGTCTCTTATGCCTGTCTCCATTTAGCTTAACAAAAGGAATTCTTTTTTCTACCTCACCAATTGTCCTATCTCTGAGTGCAGTAAGCTTATTATTATATTGCTCCATATCCTGCATTGCTAATTCTATTGCCCTCCCAAGTCCTACAATAGCGGGAACATTTTCTGTGCTGGCCCTTCTGCCTCTTTCCTGAGCACCGCCATGCATAAATGATGTAATCTTTACGCCCTTTCTTACAAAAAGAGCTCCTACACCCTTCGGGCCATAAAATTTATGACTTGATAATGAAAGCAGGTCTATGTTCATATCATTAACATTTATAGCTACATTTCCTACGGCCTGTACAGCATCAGTGTGGAAGTATATACCCTTTTCCTTTGCTATTTTTCCAATTTCAGTAATAGGCTGTATTGTTCCGATCTCGTTGTTTGCAAACATGATCGATATAAGTATTGTGTCGGGTCTTATTGCAGCCTTTACCTGATCGGCCGTTACTAGACCGTTTTCATCAACCGGAAGATATGTTACATCAAAGCCGTCACTTTCAAGGTACTGGCAGGTGTGAAGTACTGCGTGATGTTCAATATTAGTAGTTATTATATGCCTGCCCTTTTGTCTGTTGGCATACGCTACTCCCTTTACAGCCCAGTTATCTGCCTCAGTTCCTGAGCCTGTGAAAAAGATCTCCTTTGGCTGTGCACCAAGAGCCTTAGCAACCTTTTCTCTGGCTTCCTCTACAGCACTTTTGGTTTCTCTGCCGTAGGAATATATCGTAGACGGATTGCCGAATTTCTCACTGAAATACGGCAGCATTGTATCAAGAACTTCCTTTCTGACTGCCGTTGTTGCAGCATGGTCTAAATATATATTTCTTTCGCTCATATTTAACAGCTCCTTCGTAATAAGTTATTACATTTATGTTATCTAAATAATACTTTCCACTTTTTGCATTGTAAAAACACATTCTTTAATATTTATTTCAAAAATGTTATGTTACATATTGTAAACTCGATATAATGTCATGATGTCCTGCTATTACTTAAATCCGTAATTCTCAAAATTATAACGAGGTTAAAAATCACATTTCCAACTAGCTAAAATGCTTCGGCGCGGTCCTCGGACTTTTCTTATAAGCAGCAGTGGCTGTCTGAATGTTCTCTTCCCTTTCTGAATTCATCTGCAAGCTGTTTAAGTGTAATACTGTCTGTAACCTGATCAATGCCGCTTTGTATCATAGCCCATACATTCTTGGTAACAAAGCAGTTATAGCTGCTCTCACATTTTTCACCGCTTCGGGCTGCACATTTATGCCCAACCAGCGGGCCCTCAAGTGGCCTTAAAATATCGCCAACTGTTATTTTTTCAGCTCCTTCTGCGAGCTCATAGCCACCCAGTGAACCACGAGCACTTTTTACAAGACCGGCTTTCTTAAGTATGGCAAAAAGCTGCTCAAGATAGTTTTCAGAAAGCCCTTGTCTTTCAGCTATGCTCTTTAGTGCAACATGTCCCTCTTCGTTATGGACAGCCAGGTCTATCATTGCCTGCAATCCGTATCTGCCCTTTGTAGAAAACTTCATTTCATCTCCCCCCAAAAGGAAATCGTTTAGGAACAATTCCTAGTAATTTACTTGGTTATTTTATAATAGAATAACACTAGTGTTTGATGCTGTCAATAAAAATATACTTTGATAATATTTAAGAAAAATTTCATTAATAGAAACTGAATAAATGAAGTTATCCAAACAAATGATACATTTAATAAAACTAATTCGGAGGGATAAAGTATGCAATTAGCATCACATGAAGTTTATGACTTAAATGAACTTACTTTAAGCTGTGTAAATTCAATAACAAATATGGCTTTTTTCATTAACCATGTAAAGGATGCAGAGCTTAAATCACTACTTCAGAAGCATTTTCCATATCATGTCAAGGATTATAACACAAAGGTTGAGTATCTAAGCAGGATAAATGGAGCTAAGACAGGATTACCAATTCCGGAAATTACTAATATTTTGGACAATTACACGCAAGTAGCTACAAATTTAAAATCTGTAAAGCCTAGGACTGATATTCAGGAATTGGATGACCGTGAAATAGCAACAGCTTATTTATTGACTTTAAAAAGGGCCGGCAGAGAATATGCATGGTCAGCAATGGAAGCGAGTAATCCGGAAGTACGTTTATTCCTTGAAGATGCATTTAAAATGAGTTCACATCATGCATATGATGTATGGCAATGGATGGTCAAAAAAGGATATTATCCTTTGGAAGCTGCACCGGCAGAAACTCTGGGAACTATGGCCAGTATGTATAAGGTAGTTGATCAAACAGCAGCTTTACAATAAGATTAAGTATAACGAGAAGCTGCCCTCTTGTAGTAAATACTTAGGGGGCAATTTCTCTATTTTTTAGATGTTATTATGATGTTATTTTTTTTAAATAGTATTTTTCCTCTCTTATCATATGGTCAGGAATTAATGGTTTTAGAGTGCCTAAAACTTTACATTCCAATAGCAATTTCCTTATCCTATCTAGATAACCTATGAACTCCTCCATTTTTTTAATTACTTCTTCATTAAGTTGTTTTAAAGCTCCGTTGGTAAGACATGTTCTGACAAGCATTTTACTTAGCTCTTCAGCTTTTAGGAATAAGTTATTAAAACCTTTTTCAAATTCTTTAGCTACTGTTATAAGTGACTTTTCAATTGGGTCAAGTTCACTAGCTATTGTTGCTGCATGACCTGCTGCATCAGGAAGCCAAATCCTGTGAAGGCTCAGATTCTCTTCAAATGAATTTACTAAAATATTGCTTTGAATGCTAATAATTGCTTTATAAAACTGCATCGCTTCATTAATCATATGGTTAAAGAATGTTGGAGGAAGACTTGAATTGAGTTGACACTGTAACGACCTTCTAAGTAAACTTTTTTTGAAATTAATAAAGCTCAGTAGTAAATTCATACTTTGATTTAAAATAAAGCTTAAATCCATATCATTAACTTCTGATAATTTTTTTGCTTGCTCATGCAATATAAAGAAAGCTTCTTTATAATAGTTGGCATAATAAATTGCGTTATTTTCGTTATATGATAATGAAGTAACTATAAATTCTCCATGGTCTCTCATTATTCCTGTCCAAAACTTAATTTCATCCAGTGGACTTAACATAAAATTCCCCCCTTGCTTCAGTTACTAATATTCTATGAAAGCAAATATGGCAAGGTTACATAATGTATATTGTTCTGTAGTTATTAAAAAGGCTGCTCCCTTAATTTATTGGCTATTTGTCCCCAATCGTTAATAAAAGCCTTATAAAGAATAGGCCTTCTTCTAATTGCAAGAGGGTGATAGCTCACATAGGTCGGCATATTTCTTACGTAATGCCATGTTCCTCTTGTGCTTTTTACATCCCTTCCAGGGTCTGAAAAGAATGATTTTACAGCCACATCCCCTAAACATAATGCAATTTTAAAGTTATTTGTCTGTAATTGTTTATCCAGATATCCGAGGCAGGTTTTACGAGCGTTTTCCTTGTTATATTTTCTTATGGGTCTGCACTTTAAGATGTAGGTTATATATAAATCCTTCTCATTTATGCCTACAGATCTGGCAGCAAACTGAAGCGTCTGTCTCGTACCGCAAACAAAAGCATTTCCATTCTTATCTTCTCTACAACCAGGGTTGTCCAAGATTACTACGATATCAGCCTTTGGGTTGCCTTCCCCACAAATAATTCGGGTCCTCTGTTTATGCAATTCACATTGGGTGCAGCCCTTAGCACAATCTGGTAGCTGATCTTCAGACCATATTGCTGACGAAAAGTCTTGTTCCATATTCTAAAGCACCTATCATATAAGTTTCTGTGTTTATCAATTCTATAAGCCCATTTCGGTTATTATTTCTTTCATACTAATACAATTACATATCTTTCTTTTATTTATGCATATGCTATAATTAATTGTTATAATTTACCTATATGGAGAGACATGCATACGCTTCATGGTCACTGGAAAAATTGAAAAAAATTTAGATAGCATAGTGATATCCAGCTCGGAAAGCATGAGCGTTTCAGACAATTTATCCTTGCTGTCTGGACTTTTCAGGAGGTGTGAGTATTATATGAAAAATCATAAGATAGTATTATCAGTAGCGGCAGTCTTGCTAGCGGCCATTATTTTACTGTGGATCAACAACTATAGGCTGATAATCGCTATAAATGGTCTTAATAGCAGAGATATTTTGTACTCGGGTATAGATGACATTGGGAGTGAGTATAGGGTTATAGAAACAGCCTCCAATAGTAACAATGTAGCACTTGCATACCTGAGTAAGAATAAATTGGGAATATGGTCGCTATCTTCATCTGCATTCTATGATAAATCAACAGGACAGCTTGCATGTATAGGCTGGATGAAACAAGCCGGGATAAAAAGATTCTCTTCAGCTGATGATCCAATACTTGAAATAGAATGGCATCGTATTTATTATGGTGAAAATGCAATTAAAACAATAAGCTTCCTGCCAGGTCAAATACCTGATAATATTGCTGTGAATGTACAGCAGGCAGGAAATCGGTATAGTATTCACCTGATTTCTTACGAAAGCCCTGATAAACTAAATAGCATCGATATGAAGGAAATATTGAAGAAAGCCGGCTGCATAAGCTAGAGTTCAACCCGATGAAAGCTTGCATAAGGTTGGATGAACACGCGGCAGTATGAGTGGCAGCCACATTATACTACCGGAGGTGTCTATTTATTAGACGTCAATTCATATTTTGTTTATTCATTCATAAATAAAGTTATTGACATACTTCTCTATTGTGCGCTCTATAAGGTTTTTAGTTAATTGTTCCGTAAATGTCGGCTGTCCATAAGCAACTCCTTGTTTTTGGATATTTCCGTTGGCTTTAAAAAAATCAGAATTGTTTACAGTAAATGACTTTGATAAATCAATACCTAGTTTAGAAAGTAAAGGTGTAATCCTGTTTTGCTGAACTTCATCAAAAAATATTGAACCTGTTTGTCCGTTAGCAAAACGGATAAATGTATTCAATGCACCTGCAATATCTGATACTTCCTTCATTCTGTTTGGGTCATAGGTCTCGTTTTTATATTTTGGTAAAACAGCATTCTCTGTAATTTCTAAATAATACCCATCACCTAAATCTAGCGTATCTCCCGGAACAAAAGACACAGAATTTTTGGCGCTAATAAGGGTATTGCTTGATGTGAAGCTGAAATTTTCATTAATCCTATGATCGTTTAATAATTCCTCCGGAGTAACATCATATACAAAATTCCTTACAGCAGTAATATTATTGTTTGAAAAAAAATCACTAATCTGTTTCTTTTGCAATGGTTCAGTTTGATAATTTTCATAGAAAGTATCAAAATCTTCATTAGAAATCTTTGAATGTTTCTTAAACAAATTCTTCATCGAGTTATAATTGTCCAAAGAACCATAGTTTGAATTAACTTGCAAGTGATAACACACCTCCCATATACAGTACAAAATTCTTCAGGTGACTTGACATAAAAGTTTTATACTTTTCTTTAATATATATCGGCTAAATAAATACGCTACTGTATCTTTTTTTCCAAAAAGAAACAGCGGCTAAATATAACATAATAAGCCGCTCGTTTATCTAACTGAAAAATTTTCTTCGTCTCCAAAATCGATCATTAAGTTGTCATATGTTTGTTGTTGCCATCGTTTCCATATTCCCTATTTTTCGGTTCTTAAATACGCCTCTTTTTTATTCATTTAGCAGCATCTTACCATTTATAATGATCGCATTCATCTTTTTTTTCATCATCTGTCTTGCCTGAATCGTGATGAGGCGGCGACATGTGTGAATCCGGTATTTTAACCTGCTGGTTTTGCAATAGCTTTAGCTTAAGGAATATTACCATTTTTTCGGTCAGGGTTTGGAAGGTAAAATCACAGCAGCAATCATCTACTAATGGTTGACCATCTTTAGTAATATCAGCCTCAAATATTTGAGCCGATTCCAATTCACAGAATACTTTTTCAGAAAACTCCTCAAGGCTTTCAAACTCTTTTTCGCAGGGGTTATGACCCAATATCGGATGAGCGCAGATGTTACATGAATTGAATTTCTCGGCAAAGGTCTCAACTTCTGTAGTAAATCCACTTCTGTTTATTTCAGGCGGGTTTATAAAATCAATTTGAGTTACACACTCAAATGGAACGTTGCAGGTTGTATGCTTTATATTACCGCTTACACAGCCTTTTGGGGAGGCTGAATTATCAACGGTTGCAAATTCAATATTCTTCCTGACAAATCCGCTTATGAAAAGCTTGCCGAATTTGTGTTTATCTTCTTGCTTTCTATCACGGATGGTGATTAATCTACATTGGGTCAAAAATAGATTCTTTTTTATGCGCTTTATCTCAAAAGCAGGTTCATCAAGCTTGATTTCAGCCTCAACATCAATCTGAATCCTTGGCTCTGCTAAAACCACTGGTATTTTTGCAATAAGTGGACCGCTTTTTCCGTTTGGACAAAAGCTTACGTTTGTGCATTCAGGTAATGTTTTGGCCTTTACTTCTCTATCACATGTTTTCTTATCAACATTGTTTGTATCACTGTGATTAGTCATTTCATAATCTCCTTTCGATTCTTTGCATCAATTTTGCAGTCAATTCAAGAATTACATGCATACTATATGTTATGAATAAATATGTTATATTGAAACTTATGTAAACTAATAAATATTTGGAAAGCTAATTATTATAAGAGAGACAATTTAATAAGACTAAAGTTTTTTGTCAAAACCTCAATGATTGGGTATCACATGATCATTAATTTGCATTCCATTAATTCGCCTACTCCGATGGGACGCAAATTATCTGCTGTAACATTATTGTCTTGGATTTTATTCGGGCGCTCGGGAGTATCAACTCGTTTTGCCATGGTAGAACTATTTTCTGCCGGTAAGTACACGATTCCCATCATGCATCTTCTACCCATTTCTTCGCTCCAGTTAATTCTGTTGGTTTTCACAATACATCATCCCTGCCCTGTTCAGTCCTTTGATACATTGTATGTGGAGCTGGGCAGAACTGTTACTGTGATTAACATAAACCAAGTGTACGACATATTGTCTTATTATGGACATATTTTATTCAGTAAAATATGAAATCAAACTTTCTATGGACGTCCAAAATAACTGTGGGCATCTCCCCTAGTCAATACCATAAAACGGAAAATGGGCTTACGTTCTGGCCTGTAATTGTTACAAAATATAAAGTCTAAACACCATCTTTTATAGTAACAGATGGAATTCAGCCAAATACTATATTACCATAATTACAATAATTATGAATATTCTTGTCCACTTTGAGCCGACAGTCCGGAAAATTGATTCCCCCTCGGGATTGGGTGAGCCATCGTTCTGGAGTATGTAAGCCATCTATGATATGCAGCCAAGAAAAAAGCACGCAAAAGGCAGAGATTGCTATTATAAGCAACCTCTTAATTTCTCTATATCTTAATTTAAATCTTAACATGATACGTTGGATAAAAGAACCACCGTCTCAACGTGGCTCGATACGTCATGATTGATGTCGTAGGCGTTGCCTGCTTGCGACGGGAATCCGCTTCGTGATTAGTTTCTTTCTACCACTTGGCATCTTTTTTAACTTTTCATGAATCTTTGGCTTAGCAAAACAGCGTCGCTGAGTTGTAATTCATTCATCGTACATATGTGTCTCATTTCTAAATTATGGTTCTTCTTTACTACTTCTAATAAAATGGCCTTCCTGAATGGTCGAGAATGTTGCAACAGTAAAAACTACTATCGCACTATATTTCAAAAAATGGTCTTTTCATTCCATAAAGTAATTCCGCATACTTTTCTCCGCACTTAAATTTGGCTATTTCTTTTATAAGTAACTTTACTGTTGTCTCCTCGCCTCATTGTTATTTTACATATGGCATAGTTGAGCCGCCGTGAGGCAGCAGCAGTACTCCAGCTTTATCACCCAGCTTTGTAAATGCAGCTTCAAGTGCCTTATCCATGCTGCTAAAGGGCTTCATATACAGCTTTTCTGCCATAGTCTCGGGCATATCTGTAACGATATAGACCTCAGCCTTCTTTTCAACAAGTGCAATGGCAGCAGCTTTATGACCGCCAAGCTCAAAATTAGTCCTTATTCTTGAGAGCAGATCGTCAGGAGATGAAGACTCATTTATCCATTTTTCGAAAACACCTTCACCATAGCCTTCTGTGCAGGATGCAAGAAGAATAACTATTCCTCCGTCTCTTACAGCATGCTTGGCATTGTCGAGCGCCTTTTGAGCCTGATATAAATTTATATCCTTTGGAAAGCCACCAGGCGTTGTAATTACTATATCAGCCCTATGTGGTATTTCTACCTTATACAGGCCGTCAAGGAAACGGCAGCCCTCTCTGTGAGCAAGAACATGATGACCTGCCACAGCCTTAATAATATTCTTGTTCTCATCAAGCACAACATTAAGTATAAAATCAATAGGAACGAATTTTACAACCTCTTCAATATCCTGTCTTACAGGATTGTTGTCTATTTCACCCGCCTTAGCCTGGTCCTTTACCATAGCGCTGTGGTTAGCCTGTATTGTATTTCTGGTACATACTCCGGGCAGAATTGCCTTAGCGCCACCGCTGTAACCTGCAAAATAGTGATACTCGATATTTCCCAGGCATATTGTTCTATCAGCGTCAGCCACTACTGAGAATACTTCTACGGGAGTGCCTCTTGTGGTTTTGCCAAGATACCTGCAGTCATTAACATCACTGTCCACACAGCTTATTTTTTCGTACAGCTCTGCTCCAACAAGGTATTTTTTTTCATCCTCGGTGTGCTTTCTATGGCTTCCTACTGCAAACACCACAGTTATGTCCTTATAGTCAATACCTGCAATAATAAGCTCTTCAATAATTAGAGGCAATACAAGCTTTGTTGGCATTGGACGAGTAATATCGCTTGTTACGATAGCTATTTTTTCACCCTTATGAACTATTGTCGAAAGCTTTCCCGTACCAATTGGCTCAGATAGTGCACATGCCACCTCGGCTGCCCCGGTTAGTCCTGTTTCAATCTCGTTTTGCCCCAGTTCAGCGAGAACATTTTCATCGTTAACATCAAATTCTACGAAGTCTTTTCCATATCCGTACTTAAAATGCATTTTGATACCCTTTCTTTCATACAATTAGATTTTCATTTAGAAAACATCAATCATTATCAATCAAAAATCACGAAATGTGTAACTCAAATCATTAATTTAAAATATTAACCGCAAAGCTAAATCATAATATTTGTCAACATTTTAAATTATAAGTGAGAGCTTTTGAGTTTTATATGTTATCATTTCCTTTTGTTCATATGATACTATGCTTGTAGCATTATGGACTGCTTAATTTCATTTAACTTCACCGTCTTCTTCACTTAAAGCATTTATGCCCGTTTTATTTTCTTTGTCTCACCTCCTACATCACTTGCTGTATTATGAACTGTTTCATTTTTTTCTGTCTGGCCGGGTTACGTCATTGTTATTACTACCGCTTGCCTTTTCCGCGTCGGCACCATTAGCTCTGTCAACTTCGTCAATTCCATCAGTTCCTTCAGCAATGTCAGCAACAACAGCTTCCACCTCTGAATTACCTTCTATCTCTTCCCCGTCAGTCTCATCAGCCTCATTTACCTTATCAGCTTCGTCAGGTATATCAGGATTCATATCATCAAAATTGTAATGGTTTTTTCCTCCTACTAAGTTAGCAAGATTTCCATTTGTAAGTACGAAAGCAAATACAATTATCAGGTAAACGACCATGCTTTCCTTCCAATATAGCCTTATTACCAGAAGATTTAGTATAAGCAGTACAAAGCCTCCTAATAGTATCCAAGCAAATATCCTTTTTTTCATGTCGATCCTCCTATTTAAAGTACGTTTCTATCTCGATAGTGCTTTGAGCTGTTTTTCATGAGTTACTTTACACTATTCCATATTTCTGTATCTTTCAAGCCATTCCTTTATACGAGATTCGTAGCCGTTGCCCGTGGGCTCATAATATATTGTACCCTTCATTTCATCAGGGAGGTATTCCTGCTTTACAATATTCCCCGGGTAATCATGGGCGTATTTATAGCCAATTCCATACCCTTGGCTGCTCATGCCTGATACAGGAGCATTACGAAGATGCATAGGCACCTCTCCCGTACGCTTTGTTTCAACATCCTTCATAGCAGCTCCAAGTGCTTTATAACAGGAGTTTGATTTCGGACTTGTAGCGACCATTACAGCCGCATGCGCAAGTAAAAGTCTTGCCTCAGGCATTCCTATCATATGTATGGCCTCGGCAGCTGCAACAGCTACCTGAAGGGCATTAGGGTTAGCCATACCCACATCCTCCGAAGCACAGATTATTATTCTTCTTGCAAGGAACTCTGGATCCTCGCCTGCATAAAGAGCTCTTGCCAGATAAAAAATTGCTGCATCAGGATTACTGCCTCTCATTGATTTAATGAATGCGCTTATATTATCATAATGAGCCTCTCCAGACTTATCAAAGGTAATAGACTTCTTCTGGACGCATTCCTCTATAGTACCAACTGTAATGTGGATGAGTCCGTCCTCTCCGATATCTGAGGTCACAGCTGCAAGCTCTATTGCATTAAGCGCGCTTCTTGCATCTCCATTTGATATTTCAGCAAGGTATTTTATTGCAGCATCCTCAACCTCAAGGTCATAATTACCTAGTCCGCGTTCCTTATCATTAATAGCATTTCGAATAACAGCTTCAACATTTTCATTAGTAAGAGGCTTAAGCATAAAAACCGATGAACGTGAAATAAGAGCCTTATTTACTTCAAAATAAGGATTCTCAGTGGTAGCTCCGATCAGGACTATTGTACCGTTTTCAACGAATGGAAGAAGCGCGTCCTGCTGTGATTTGTTAAAACGATGTATTTCATCAATAAATAAAACTGTCCTTCCGCTTGGGTTTAGAATGAGATTTTGAGTATCAGCTACAACTCTCTTTATATCGGCTACTCCTGATGTAACTGCGTTCAGCTTTTCAAAGCTTGACTTTGTGGTAGCGGCAATTATTCGTGCGAGTGAAGTTTTACCGGTACCCGGAGGACCATATAAAATAATTGAAGAGATCCTGTCGGCCTTAATCATTCTGTATAGCATTTTCCCTTTGCCTGTAATATGCTCCTGACCCACGAATTCATCGATCGTCCTTGGGCTCATCCTATAGGCAAGAGGCTCTTTCCGCTCTGGCATAGACAATTTCCTTTCTGAAAAGGACAAGTTATTTAATATATTATTTTAATTATAATCTCAGTGCAAATCTATGGCAACTAATTACTTAACAAAGGCATTTGAAATTTTACCATGTAATAGATGATAAGCACAATACACATATTGTCAGGTGCCGTAAGACGCCGCTGCTGCACTAAACTAAGGCATGGGATAGCATATGTTCAAACAAGGATACGGGGTTGTTGACACAATAGCAACAATAACTTAATAAACGCTGTAGGGATTTGATCAACGCCATTAATAAAAGTCTCTAATATCGAATCCCTCTAACATTTTGACTATATTCCCTTTAAAAGTACCACAAGAAAAGGAAACAAGATTTGTGTGCAATCTTGTTTCCTTAAATACCCGTACTTAGGTTTTACTAAGCCAACAAGCATCAGTAAATATTGTTATAAACCTAATAAATTCGGCACATACACCATTATTAATACAGAGGATGATTATTGCAAAGCTTAGCAACTCTGCTTCTTACTTCATCCGCTGAGTTATCAAAGTCAGTAAGAGTGAGTTTGATCAGCTTGGCTATTTCAGCCATATCTTCCTCAAGCATACCTCTTGTAGTTACTGCCGGTGTTCCTACTCTAATTCCGCTGGTTATAAACGGACTAAGCTTTTCAAACGGTACGGTATTCTTATTTACTGTAATGCCGACCTCATCCAATAGGAACTGAGCTTGCTTACCTGTAACATTTATGTTAGTAAGATCAACAAGCATCAAATGGTTATCTGTTCCACCCGAAACCAGATCAAAACCTTCGCCCACAAGAGCATTTGCTAAAGCACTGGCGTTTTTGATGATCTGCTTCTGGTATGTCTTAAAGCTATCATCAAGCGCTTCCTTGAAGCTAACAGCCTTTGCAGCTATTACATGCATAAGCGGCCCGCCTTGTGTACCCGGGAATATTGCAGAGTCGATCGCCTTTGCATGCTTGGCTTTGCACAGTATCATTCCGCCTCTTGGGCCGCGAAGTGTCTTGTGTGTGGTCGTTGTTACAAAGTCAGCGTATGGTACAGGGCTGGGATGAAGACCAGCTGCAACAAGTCCCGCTATATGGGCCATGTCAACCATTAAATATGCTCCAACCGACTTTGCAATTTCGCTAAATGCCTTAAAATCAATTGTTCTCGGATATGCGCTGGCTCCTGCAACAATAAGCTTTGGCTTTACCTCCTGAGCCTTTTTGAGCAGCATATCATAATCAATACGGCAGGTATCTTCTTTTACCCCATAAAATTCTGACTTGTAATATCTGCCTGAAATATTCTTCTTCATTCCATGACTAAGATGTCCGCCGTGTGCCAGATCCATTCCCAAAATAGTATCACCGGGTTCAAGTACAGAAAAATACACTGCAGAATTTGCTTGTGCTCCTGAATGTGGCTGTACATTTGCATGATCGGCTCCGAATAACTCCTTTGCCCTGTCAATTGCCAGCTGTTCAACAACATCAACATGCTCGCAGCCGCCGTAATAACGCTTTCCCGGATAACCCTCTGCATATTTATTTGTAAGTGGAGTACCAAGAGCCTGCATAACTGCTTCACTTACAAAATTTTCAGACGCAATTAGCTCTATCTTATTTCTCTGCCTATTTACTTCGTTTTCAATAGACTCTGCCACCTGTGGGTCTATCTTTTTAATTTGATCAAGCTGGTACATTTACAAACCTCCATTTAATATTATCTTTAAGTAAAATATAAAAGGCCAAACCATTGTTTGACCTCTGTAAGCATGCAAAAATTTACAACATATTTTTCGCTCTGTCCTTTTGCCTGAGAGATTATTTCCAAAATTATTGGAAAGTGCCCCTTCGGCGCCTTGATGGTCTCTCCAGAGATCGTCCTGCCACAGTTGCTCATATTGAAAGCTCTGCTCATGGTGAATGTCATAGCTAAGCACAATTAATTGATTACAAGCATTGACTCTCATCTCTCCTGCAGCAATCATCCATTTATATTTAATTTTCAACAATTCCGGACAAAACTTCCTTCCCTTAATAAAACGATTATAATAATATTAAAAAATTATGTCAAGGCATAGTTTTAATCATGTTAGTTGCGAACAAACTAAATTAAATTCAGTAAAATATCTAGTGACCTATCATCTCCAATAGATGCAGTAATATTCTATCCGAATACATCAGTTCCCCATCTTCTCCTTAACTAACTGATATTGATCCCTTGCAGCTTCAATAAGCTGAGTGTTTTTTCTAGCTTCCGGAGAGCTGATAAGCTTGCTAAGCCATTTAACGGCATTTTCATAGTCACCTGTTCTGCAGCTCAACTCGCCTATCATATACATACATGTGTTTTCATCAAGCTTGTCCGCCGGAAAATGCTCATTTTTATATGTTTCAGTATAATAATTCAGCGCAAATTTTAAGAAGTCGAGTTCCCTTGAATCTTGTTTGATCCTGTAAAGCCAAGCGATTCTCATACAAACCTTAGCCATTTCACTTGCCTTTGCGCCTCTAACCTTGTGATTGAGAAGCACCAGCTTAAAAGCTTCCAATGCAGTGTCTACAGTTCTTTCTCCTGAGAAGACTCTTTTGTTCCACTTAGGCTTTATTTCTTTAAGAACAATATCTGCTTCTTTGTAGCCTATTTCTTCGAATTTGTCCGCTTGTGCAGCATAGCCGCAATAATCACAAACCCATGCATCGTAGAACATCGGATTTATGTCTTTATAATTAACACAAAAGTCGGTGTCTCTGCTTTCTACCTTGCAAGTCTTTAATTTTACCTTTGTAACGTTAAATTTTTGACCACATACCGGACAAGTAATTTCCTTATTATATATACTATCTATCATTTCGTTCCCCCTAGTAATTGAATGAAGTAATCAGTCTTATATTATTTGGCTATCATTGAAGAACCATATTATAACTACTTTTTCTTATCCTACCTCTTACAGGCTTATAATAATCCTCCGATATTTTCTCTTGAAACAGCAATACCCCGTTTCTGTATGTCTCTCTGTAGAGGGCCACCCGAACACCGTTTTTTTCCTTTATTTCAACAACAGATTGTCCATATGCCAGCGTATCATCGATTATTACTTCAGCCTCTTGAGGTTCATACTGCGCAATAACCTGTGTTCGAAGCTTTATCTTATCAGGGTTCTCATATTTTTTGCCCATAATGTTAATTTTAAGGGTCCCGCCTACTGTTCTGGCATTAATACATATTGGATAGTCCAAGTTGTTTAAAAACTTAAAATCCAGCGTTTCCCCATTTATTGTTGCATCTCTTCCAGGAGTAATGTATGTCAATGTTATCGAATGAGGCGTTCTGTTTATGACATCAAGACCCGATAGCAGAACTGAGTTATACAGCGTAGAGGAAACCTGGCATATTCCTCCGCCGGATCCTGTAGTCAATTTATTTCTTATTATAACAGGTGCTTCCTTGTAACCTGCATCCTCATTTTCAAGTCCTAACGCCTTACTCATTGAAAAAATTTCTCCCGGCATCAGTATAAAACCATTTATTCTGCTGCAAGCAAGGTTAATATTATATGTCCGGTTTTTATCAGCAGTACTGAACTTAGTGGTATAGCTTCCAAGCACTGAGCTTATGTTTTTAATGTCACTAACAGTAATATGCGGCTTCTTTTTTTTCACCTCTAAATCAATTGTTGAAAAATTTCTTTCCCCTAATTGATTTTCTACCTTTTTAACGTTTGTGTCAATATTCAACTCATTTCCCACTATTTCCTCAGTAAATGTGATAGTCCCATTATTAAAATGTATTAATGCATTTTTCCCCACGATATCGCACTCTTGTTTTGCTGTTTGTATAAATTGGCGAAGTCTTTCACTGTCAAACTTGAATCCCATAGTTAGGTTCAGGCTCCTCCGGCTTAGTGAAACAGCGTAAAAAACCTTCTTAAAAATATTGCCATCACGGCCGACCATGTATGCTTTCTTCACAGCATCATCTATAAGAAATTGAAAACCTATATCCTTTAAAGGAACAATCCACTGCTTTTCTTCGTAACGTAATGTTAAGCCTTCCTCGGGATAATTTTCATTTATATAATCTGTAACAAGCTTTTTAGCTTCCTTTGCAGAAAGCCATGATACATCGCATTGCTCTATATTTATGCCTTTTCTTATAGTGTTTCCTGTATAAATTTCGGCCAGGAGCAGCATTACTACAGAAAAAACTGATATTGCTAAAATAAACGAATAAATAAATATTTTTAATCCTTTAGCGGATTTTGAGCCTCTGCTGAATTTTGTGCTCTTGCCGGACTTTATGTCTTTAGCAAAATTAAAGCCATTATTCAATTTAAGGCCCTTAAAAAATTCAAAACCCTTACCAAATAAAGAATCCTTATCATGCAACATCAGCAGCTACCTCATTCAATAATATACAAAAAACATTTAATGTTATATTTCATTATTATGTTTTCTTACACTTATATATTACATACGTGGTAACTGCTGGTTCTTCCAAATTACCTAGTGACCTATTGTCAAAACCTCGGTATCATTTATAGCTCGCTCTATCATCTCATCGATATTAACAAGCGCTTCCTCATGCTTCTTTACCTCTTCAAGCTTCGGCTTGGTTTTCGGATGCTTTGCAACAAATACGGTGCAGCAATCCTCATATGGAAGTATTGAAGTCTCAAAGGTATCAATTTTTCTTGCTATATCAATAACCTCATTTTTATCCATACCTATAAGCGGTCTGAAAACAGGCATTGAAACCACTTCATTAGTTACTGCCAGGGCCTGTGCTGTCTGGCTTGCAACCTGTCCAAGGCTCTCTCCTGTTATTAACGCCAGTGAGCCATTTTTACGAGCTATTCTTTCGGCAATTGTCATCATAATACGCCGCATTATGATCGTAAGCTGGTCCTCGGGGCATTTATTATTTATTGCAAGCTGTATTTCGGTAAATGGTACGATATGAAGCTTAATTTTAAAGCAATACTCAGACACTATTTTAGCTAATGAAATAACCTTTTCTCTTGCTCTTTCGCTTGTATAGGGGTAGCTGTAGAAATGGACGGCTTCAAGCTCCATTCCCCTCTTCGCCATCATCCATCCGGCCACCGGGCTGTCTATTCCGCCTGATAGCAGCAGCATAGCTTTACCATTGGTTCCAACGGGCATACCACTGAAGGCTGGAACTATATCGCAATAAATATATGTATGCTCGCGTACCTCCACATAAAATATGAAATCAGGATTATGGACGTCAACCTTAAGCTCAGAAATATTATCAAGCAGATAGCCTCCAAGCTCCAAACATATCTCAGGCGATTGCATAGGAAAACGTTTGTCTCCTCTTTTAGCCTCAACCTTGAAAAATATATTATTTTCTTTATTGCTGTTACGCAAAGAAGAGCTTTTTTGCGCCTTCTGCTGCTGAAGCTTTATTACCTTTTCTATGGCAAGGTCAAGTGAATACTTCTTAATGTCCTCAAATTCAGATGGTATTTTCAAAACAAGACTGACGGATACAATACCAAAAACCTTTGTCAGCTTTAACATTGCTGCTTCGAAATCATAGTCCTCCTCGGAAGGCTCAATAAAAATTCTTGCCTGGGATCTGATCACCTCTATTTTTCCAAGGCTTGAAATGGCCTTTCTGATATTGGCCATTAGTTTATCTTCAAACACAGGACGGTTAAGGCCTTTCAATATGATTTCTCCATACCTTACAAGTATAACTTTTTTCATAGCTGCCTCCTGATTTTTTGCTTTTTTCGTATTTCAATAATAGGGATGATCTCATTAATGTGTTCTACAGCTGCTTGTGCTTCCTCGCTTGTATTGAAGGTGGAAAAGCTGAAGCGTAAAGCACCGTCTATAAGGCTCTGAGGAACCTTCATGGCTGTAAGTACATGGCTTTTTGTGTTTTTATGAGAGGAGCAGGCAGAGCCGGTAGATACAAATATGCCTCTTTGCTCCAGATGATGCAGTAAAACCTCTGACTTTATATTATCAAATGCTATATTCAAAATATACGGCGATGCGTCCTTCGGTGATACAACCTTGTAAGTAAGTTCAGTGGCAGCCAGTTTTTCCAGAAAAGCCTCTTTTACTGCTGATACCTTTTTATTCTCTTCCTCTAGCGAACCCGTCACAAGCCTTGCTGCTTCACCAAATCCGGCAACTCCGGGAACATTTTCCGTTCCGGAGCGTAATAACGATTCTTGTCCACCGCCGAATAGTATTGGCTTAATTTTTAGTTCCTTTGATACATACAAAGCTCCCATTCCCTTGGGTCCATGAATCTTATGAGAGCTTATTGAGAGCATTCCTATACCCGATTTTGCAGGGGATATTGCTATTTTGCCATAAGCCTGTACGGCATCTACATGTATAACTGTACTTGGATTAACGCTGTTTCTGATGGCAGAAATTTCATTTATATCCTGTATTGTGCCTGTTTCGTTGTTTACAAGCATAATGCTGATCAAAGAAGTATCAGCAGATAGCTTTTCCTTTAGCTGATCAAGCAGAACCTTACCGTTTTCATCCACATCAATATAATCTACGCTATAGCCCTGCTGCTCCAGATAGTGAAATACCTCAAGAACTGAAGGATGCTCAATTTTTGTCGTTATAATATGTTTACCGTTCCTTGGGTTTGCTCTTAAAAAGCCTCTTATGGCAAGATTATTTGATTCAGTACCGCCTGAAGTAAAATATATCTCTTTCGCTTGAGCGCCAAGAGATGACGCTAATATATCTCTTGCGGTGTTAACAACCTTTTCAGCCTCGATGCCTTTTGTATGAAGTGATGACGGATTACCGTAAATATTACGAGAAACCTCTGCAACCAAAGAGGTTACTTCGTCAAACTGCCTTGTTGTAGCACTGTTATCAAAATAAATTTCCTTCTGCATTTTAAACCTCAATTTAAAATAAATACATTAATATTTTAACTAATTCATTGCCGGCTGATACACTAGCTTGTCTGCATGCGATTACTAATTTATATCACGAACCACGCTGCTTTGATGTTCCAATGCGATTACTAATTATATCATGAGCCGCTTGGAATGAATATAAATGATATAGTAATCGCTACTGCGATATTATATCACAATTTGTTTACAGTTACATTTAAAGTACATTAAAGTATTTCAATCTTCTTAATTCTGCTTTATAATTTAGTATAGCTGTATTTTATACGGAAATTACCACTTTTTGCTGTTATGTCGATAACAAACCTCCGGTATTTATATTGAACAATTACAGCTTTTGCGGTTATAAAAGGAGATCACAATTAATGAAAAAATGTAAGTTTTTGGTTTGTTTTTTGCTTGTACTCTCTAATTTATTATTACTAAATTGCAGTTTAGTAGTCAGTAATGCGACAGTAGAAGCCCAGCAGCCTTTTTCGGATGTTCCAAAAACAAGCTATGCGTATAACGCAGTAAATCAGCTTCGTTCTCTTGGCATTACAAATGGCTACGGCAACAACACCTTTGGTTATGGCAAAACATTAACAAGAGGTGAATTTATAACTTTTCTTGTTCGAATAATGGGCTGGGAACAAATTTCCCCTGCAGTCGGCTCCTTCAGCGACAACAAGGATCCTAAAAAATTCTATTACAAGCCCATTGAAACGGCTCTTGCAAACGGTGCTATAGCTGCGGATACTGATAAAATAAGACCAGATGATGCCATAACCAGAGAAGAAGGCGCAATAATTATGGTAAATACTCTTGGTTATAAAAATCTTGCTGAACAAATAAGCTATTTCAATAAGCCCTTTGATGATGTTACAAAAAACATTGGGTATATCACCATAGTAAGGGATATTGGCATATTCAACGGTGAAGGCGCAGGCTTTAATCCCACCGGCAGCCTTCTGAGAGAACAGGCTGCAGCAATACTTATTAGACTTGTTAATACAATGAACAATAAAATTACTGATTTGAATGCTTTCTATGCTATCAGCTCATCCTCACAGCATGAAAAGATACAAAATCTCACATCAGTCTGCTTCGGCTGGAGCAAGCTAAGTTATGATGAGTCTGCTAAGAATATTGTTTTAAACACCTCAAGGTATTCCTATAGTTATAATGAGTACTACCTCCCCACCGGCTTCACCTCAAGGCTTGATGAGGCAAAAGCTGCTGGTATTCCTGCAATGCTTATGGTACAGTCAACACAAGACTCAAAGATGATTTCACCTGAAACAGGCAATAAAATTGGAGTTCCTGAGTACATATTAAAAGATCCCAAGGTCTATTCAAAGGTGATAAGTGACATAGCAGCTGCATTAAAAAGCACCACTCTTGGCAGCGAAACAGGCTCTTTTGATGGTGTAGTAATTGATATCGAGGGCCTTAGAGGTGAGGAGCTGAAAAAGTGTTTCAATGATTTCCTTAGAGAATTGAAAGCAGCACTTGACAGGGATAATAAAAAGCTTTATGTTGCTGTACAGCCTCTTATGAATGTAAAAAGAAGCGCGACCTCCTTTAATGGTTATGATTTTAAAACAATCGGAGAGCTGGCTGACCGTGTTATTCTTATGGCTCATGACTATGATGCGAAAAAGCTGACATCCTCTGAAATGGCAAGCGGTTATAGTTTAACTCCACTTACACCTCTTGAGGATGTGTATTATGCGCTTGAGACTATTACAGACAGAAATACTGGTGTGGCTGACAAAAGCAAAATAATGCTTCAGATCAACTTTAGCTGGAATGTCTGGCGAAAGCAGGACGGAAGGATAATTAACTCAGTTCCTGATCATTTTAACCTGGAAAGCTTTTTAAAACTATTAGAAAGTAATACAAATATCTCATATAATTACAATGAAAAATATGAGAACCCTTACATAAAATACATAGATGAAAGCAATGGTACAGAAAATATAGTCTGGTATGAAAATACGAAAAGTGTTATGAAAAAGATAGAGTTGGCAAAGCTTTTTGGTATACAGGGTATTTCGCTGTGGAGACTTGGTAATATTCCTGATTATAATGGAACTAATACAAGTATTCAAGGAATGGATATATGGCAGAATATATTAGGTGAACTGGAGAAGAATTAACTTGCATAAATGTATCGAGTGGTTGGACAACAAGCTGAATATAAAATATCTTCCATATTGCATTTTTGCTGCAGTAGCATTATTAGCCTATTGCAACAGCTTTACAGTTCCATTTGTCCTTGATGATTTTGGATCGATAAGCAACAACTACGCCATTCAAAGCTTATTTGACTTTCCGGCGCTGTGGAAGTTTTATGCTAACAGGATAGTTCTCTATTTTACATTTTCACTAAACTATGCTGTCCATGATAATGGCGTAGAAGGCTATCATGTTACCAATTTACTGATACATATATTTAATGGCATAATTTTTTATTGGATACTGCTGAGGCTTTTTTCACTTCCTTATTTTAAGGATAAGCTCATTTCCAGTCATAAAAAAGTTATAGCTGTTGTAGCTGTTGTACTTTTCTTATGCCACCCCATTCAGGTAAATGCCGTTACTTACATTGTGCAAAGGACTGCTTCCCTTGCTGCTACATTTTATCTTTTAGCCATACTGTTCTTCTTAAGATTCAGGATGCAGGACAAATGGTATGATTTAGTTTTAACGTTCACTTTTACAGTAATTGCAATGTTCACAAAAGAAAATACGATCACTATACCCTTTATGCTTCTTCTTCTTGAACTAATGTTTTTTATCAAGGATGGTAAAACCTCCTGGGCCAAAAGAATATTGATTTTTATTCCCATATTTGCAACGGTGCCCATAATTCCCGGAACAAACCTTTTCCTAAACGGATATAGTCAAAGCGATCCAAATGTTAGCTTTAAAGCAAGTACATCAATGGATAGATTTCAATACTTCTATACACAGCTTAACGTAATACTTTTATATATTCGATTGATGTTTATACCCATCGGACAAAATTTCGATTACAGCAATGACTTCCCCATGTCTGTTACAATATGGGACAATTACTCATATGTCTCATTTGTAATATTACTGCTTATTGGCCTGTACGCATTGTATACATATAAGCGCAACCGCCTTGTATCTCTTGGTATATTGTGGTTTTTCATGGGGCTTGCAGTTGAGTCCAGCTTTATTTCTATTAAGGATGTTTATTTTGAGCACCGGCTATATTACCCTGCTGCCGGCTTTGTGCTTTTCTTGATAGGAATGGTCATGTATGAACGAAAGGGATATATTAAAAAAGTCGAGCAAAACATGCCTTCTACTGAAAACACTGATGAACTGTCAGGAGAACCTTTAACCGAAAGCACAGAGGCCATATATGAATATGACATGACGCTCGCCAAATCAACTGAGGCTCTAACAGATATCCCTTTAACCGAGGGCACTGAGGAACAGCCATGTATGCCTTCAGTCGAAAGTAATGAGCTAGTTTACACTGTAAGACATAAAAAAAATAGATATATACTAAAAAACCCGCTTTCCATACTGCTTATAATGTCTTTTATCCTCATACCAGCTTATACAGGACTGACAATATTCAGGAATTATATTTACAGCGACAGCATAAGGCTCTGGAGCGATGTAGTTAAGAAGGCGCCAGGCAGTGACAGAGCACACAGTGTTCTTGCTTCAAGCTATCTAAATGAGTACAGCGAAGAAAAGAATAATTTAGAATATCTTGATATTGCTGAAAAAGAATTCAAAATTGCAATAGATATGAATAATTCTAATAGTACCGCTCATTGTAATTTATCCAAGGTATACCTTCTTAAAAAAGAATATGATAAATGTATTGAAGAAGCTAGAGCAACTCTGAGGATCACTAATTCAGAATATGCGGCTTATAACCTGGGGACCGCATATAAGGAAATGGGAAAGCTTGATGAGGCTATAAGAGAATATCTTAAGGGATATAACTATAATAAAAGAAGCTCCTTCATCTTGAAGGCTCTTGGAGAGACATACTATGAGGTTAATGATCTAGAAAATGCAAAAAAATATTACGAGGAATATCTTGAAGTCAATAAGCGTTATAATAACAAGGAAAGCGAAGATAAGCTTGACGAAATTAGAAGCAAAATTGAAGCTGAAGCAATACAACCGCCGGAAAGTAACTACTTTGCCTTATGTTAGCACATTTTTACAAATGTGTATTTTTTCCATATTCATCTAGTCTAGAAATAAAATTAGTAATACTACTATCTCATGAGTAATACTTTATGCCGGCAGCAATATAACTTCGCCTTCATAAATTGTACTGCCTGTAATATTATTTACTCTTTCAATTACATTAATATAATTTCTTATATCTCCATCTGTATAATGTCTTTTGGCTATTCCCCACAGAGTATCACCTTTCTCAACTGTGATCGGCTTATATTGTACATCTGTGGTCTCCCCTTTTATATTTGTAGCAAACAGAAGACTTGAAAAGGCAATTATCAAGACTATAACAAATGAATAAAAACGCTTTTTATTTTTTAGTTTATATTTTCTATTCATGTTTAAACCCTCCATAGAACACTTGTTCTATTAATATTATATCCGAACAAATGTTCTCTTGTCAACATCATTTTCGAACATTTGTTTGACTTTTTAGTATTGTTTTAATATAATATCTTTGGAAAGTATTTCAGATATTATGATAAGGAGTGGTTTTTTTGAATAAAAAGCCTAATGATAAACAGCAGCAGATTCTTGACTTTGTTAACAAACAGGTGGAAGAAAAGGGTTACCCGCCTTCTGTCCGTGAAATCTGCTCTGCAGTTGGCTTTAGATCAACTTCTACAGTTCATGGCTACCTTGAAAAGCTTGAAAAATGTGGCCTGATCGCTAAGGATCCTACCAAGCCCAGGGCATTAAAGGTAATATGCAATAAAAAAGCTGTAACTATGCCTAATGAACTCACAAAGGATTACTACTCCAGAAGAGAGCTTATTGACGTTCCGATAGTAGGAAAGGTTACAGCAGGTCAACCTATTCTTGCTGTAGAAAACATAGAGGACACATTTCCTATCCCGGTTGATTATGCTCAGAATTCTACAGTTTTCATGCTGAGGGTCCAGGGAGAAAGCATGATCGAAGCCGGTATTCTTGATAATGATATTGTACTAGTAAAGCAGCAATCCACTGCCAACAATGGTGAGATAGTTGTTGCTCTTATAGGAGATGAAGCTACCGTCAAAACATTTTATAAAGAGAAGGGTTTTATTCGGCTTCAACCTCAGAATCAATACATGGATCCAATAATTGTTCGTGACAACCTTTCTATTCTAGGTAAGGTAATAGGAGTGTTCAGACGCCTATAGAAATTTTTCCTACTTAGAGGTTGACATCTGCACTTCAGGCATAGATTTTTCGGTCTCTTTTACTTTTCCTTCTGTCAATACATACTCATACCAGCTTACTTTTTTGTAAGTGGACCGTTATTAAAGAAAATAAAAGCTTGCCAATTGCATTTATGGCTAAGCTTTTCTATTTTCTTTCTTATATTGCATTTGATTATGATCTATCTGAATTTAAATAGTTAATACATACTTGCGATATATAAGAATCATTAATGTAAATTTATACTTATGATTTACCAGAACGTATTGATAAAATATCCTTACGCCCCATAAGAATCGTTTTATATTCGTTGGAACTATCAGAGTCACTTTTAAGTTAACCTAAAAAGCCATATAGGTTACCCTAATGGCTTTTGTCCATTTCATTATTATGAATTGCTCTTAATACTGCTAGCTTTAAAAAACTCTACTTAGCACCAGTATTGGCATTTGCTTCATTAAATATGAAATTAACTGCCTTCATAGGACTTATTGTTGATATTGCATGCTTATATACGAGCTGCTGCCTTCCTTCGGTATCAAGCACGACAGTAAAATTATCAAAGCCCTTTACCATTCCCTTAAGCTGAAAACCATTAGTTAGGTATATTGTTACAGCTATATGCTCTTTTCTCACCTGATTTAAAAACACATCTTGTAAATTAATATTAGGTTTATTCACGCTATTATCCTCCTTAACAAATCATTCTATATTGTAGTTAACTGTCAGCAGGAATTAAATCTATTTTACTAGATTATTCCATTTGATGCAATACACACTTGAATTATTTTTTCTGCAAGCTGCCCTATATCAGTGTTTTCATCAGCATCAAGCCAATTGACCCCAGGAACTCGCCTAAACCATGTCATCTGTCGTTTTGCATAATGCCTTGTATCCCGTTTTAGTAAAAATACTGTTTCTTCCCATGAACACTCGCCTTTCAGGTAACTTATAATTTCCTTGTAGCCTATTGCCTGCAATGCAGTACAGTCTCTTCGATATCCTGATCTTATCAGGCCTTTTACTTCGTCAAGAAGTCCTGCCTCAATCATATTGTCTACCCTTTTTTCAATCCTGCTATATAGCTTTTCCCTATCCCATCTGAGTCCAAACAATAAATAGTTGTAGGGCGGCGGCTCAAGCCTCGATAAATCGGCATGCTCACTTATGGTCTTGTTTGTTTGCTTATATACTTCTATTGCCCTTATTACTCTTTTAATATCATTTTCGTGAATTTTAGATGCTGCTATCGGATCAATCTCCTGCAGCTTGTCATATAAATACCTGTTGCCTTTATCAGCAGCCTCTTTACGTAGTTCTTCACGCAGCTCCTCGTCGCAAATTGTTTCTGAGAAGTTGATATTATAAATCAAAGAATTTATGTAAAGACCTGTCCCTCCGACTACAATTGGTCTCTTTCCTTCGTCAATTATATTAGAAATATATTTCAATGCTGATTCTCGGTATTTTGCTACACTGAAATTGACTGCGGGATCGACCTCATCGATCATGTAATGTCTGATACCGGCCATTTCGTCCAAGCTTGGTTTTGCAGTTCCAATGTTCAGGTATTTGTAAATCTGCATGGAATCCGCAGAAACTATACTGCCGTTTATCCTTTTCGCAAGTTCTATAGACAATCCGGTTTTCCCGGACGCTGTTGGGCCTACCAGAACTATTACAGGCTCCATTTAACTTTTCTTTCCCCCTCTCTATCTACCAATTGTAACCATTACATAACAATTTATACGATACGTTTGAATAATTTTTCCAGCTCATATCTTCTAAGTTTTAATATAGCAGGCCTTCCATGAGGGCATGTATATGGATTTACCAATGAAGATAATCTGGTCAAAAGCTCATGTATTTCCCTCTCATCAAGCCTCATATGAGCTTTTACGGCAGACTTGCAGGCCATTGTAAACAAAGCTTCATCCGCGATGCGGCTCCTATCCTCTCCGTTATTGGACATTACATAATCTAATACATCAAGGAACATTCTTTTAAAATCAATGTCCTTATCTGTAAACGGCACGGCTCTTAATATAATAGAATTATACCCGAAACTATCATATGAGAAACCAAGCTTCTCAAGAAAATCCTTTTCGCTAACAGCAAACTGGTATTCTCCTGCTGTAAGCTCGATAGGGACCACTGCAAGCAGAGTTTGTAACAGTGGCTCATCTTTCTCAAATGCCTTTTTAAGCTCTTCATAGCGGATTCTTTCATGTGCCGCGTGCTGATCAAGGAGCAGCAATTCATCATTAAGCTCAAGCAGTATATACGTTGAGAATAATTGCCCAACGAGCCTCGAGCCCTCGAAGATATTTTCATGGTTTCCAGGCTGTTGGTCTTTCAGGCTTGAGGGGCTTTGTTCCAACTCTCTATTAGAATTTACCACAGAAATATTTTTAATATCATCTGTTTTTCTATCTACAACCGACATACCGGTTCTATTTTCCTCTAACTGTTTGAAGGCTCGAACATCTTTAGCCTCGTAGTCAGTCGTGGTGCAAGCTTTATACTCGTTATCGGCTGCTTCCATAAATGTAGAACCTGACCATACGCCCGAATCTTGCGTGCCATTTTTGATTTCTTCTGTAATTCCAGATGTTTGCTTGTCTATAACATTCGTAGTACTATGCTTACATTGATTCAGGCTGATGTTATCCTGCGCAGCTTGCCCAATGTTATTGTTGTTTACATTCTGTGCAGCTTGCCAAATATTATTGTTGCAGTTTACATCCTGCGCAGCTTGCCAAATATTATTGTTGCAGTTTACATCCTGCCCCGCATTATCGAGCTTGTCGGTATCCGGAACAATATTTTTTAATCCATTATAATTCTGCCTACCGTTGTCGTTGTTACAAACATATTGGTTGTTGTCATTCTTGTATATGTTATCAGCTCCGGTATCATCCTGCCTTCCAATATTTTGTCCTTCACTGTCCAGCCTACATGTGCCTTCACTGTCAGCAATTAGGCTTCCCTTTATTGCTTCTTCTCTTTTTCTTTCAAGCTCCTGCCTTACAGCTTCAAAAGACTCTTGGGAATAAACCGGTTTAACAGCAGGCTTTTCTGCAATATAATAATTCTTACGACTTTTATCTTCCTGTAGTGTTCTAATTGAAGATCTTGCAAGCAGCGCATTATTTACAGCATGGTATACTGCCCTGTATATATCCTGCTCACTTGAGAACTTTACTTCCAGTTTAGATGGATGTACATTTATGTCAACTAAAGCCTGATTTATCCGTATATCCAGGACTGCAAACGCATATCTGTTTTTCATCAGGAAGGTCCCGTAGGCCCCTTCTAAAGCTGATGTAATAGTTTTACTTCTTATATATCTTCTGTTTATGTAAAACGACTGCTGATTCCTGTTGGAACGGTTAAACTCCGGCTTCCCTATGTAGCCGGATATTGCGACCTTGCCATCATCAGTCTGCACCTCAATGAGCTGTTTTGCAGCTTCTTGACCATATATACTGAAAATTGCACTTTTCATGTCGCCATTTCCCGGAGTATGCATGATCACAGTATTATTGCTTATCAGCTTAAATGATATGTCAGGATATCCAAGTGCTATTCTGCTGAGCATATCTGCTATATAGCCTGCTTCTGTTGAATCCTTTTTAAGGAATTTATACCTTGCGGGCGTGTTGAAGAAAAGCTCTCTCACTGTTATAGATGTACCGGTAGGGCATCCGGCAGGCTCGATGCTTATTAGACACCCCCCTTTTACCTCGACAGCTGTTCCCTGTACTGCATCCTTCACCCTAGTCAACAGCTGGACAGATGAAACTGCAGCTATGCTTGCAAGTGCTTCCCCTCTGAAGCCCATGCTTGATATGCTCTCTAAATCGTCCGCCCTTCTTATTTTGCTCGTCGCATGACGCTCAAAAGCAATTTCAACATCATCCTCAGCTATGCCGCTGCCATTATCAGTTACTTTTATGAATGAAATACCGCCATTTCTGATCTCTACACTTATTGCGGTGGCACCGGCATCTATAGAATTTTCCACGAGCTCCTTTATTACTGAAGCAGGCTTCTCAATAACCTCGCCGGCTGCAATTTTATTGGCTGTATTCTCGTCAAGTATTATTATCTTGCCCATATCAACCCATCCTTGCTTTCTGCTGCAGCCTGTACAGCAGGTTCATGGCATCAAGAGGGGTAATTGTTGAAACATCAAGGTTCTTCAGCTCCTCAATTACCTCCTTAGCTGCCTTATCATCATTGGTATTTACATAAAATAGCTCCATCTGGCCTTCCAGTGGCTTTTTGCGTCTGCGTATACGGTGCTTGCTTATATCAGCATCCTCGAGCTCCTTTAAAAGCTCCTTTGCCCTGTCTATTACGGGCTGCGGAACTCCTGCAAGCCTTGCTACCTGTATTCCGTAGCTACCGTCAGCTCCGCCTCTTATTATTTTGCGAAGGAATATTATATCCTCGCCCTTCTCCTTAACAGCAATACAGTAATTCTTAATACCCGTCATTTTGCCTTCAAGCTCTGTAAGCTCATGATAATGTGTTGCAAAAAGGGTACGGCTTCCTATCTTTTCATTATCTGATATGTATTCTATAACAGCCCATGCAATACTGAGTCCATCAAAGGTGCTTGTTCCCCTTCCAATCTCGTCAAGTATAAGAAGGCTCTTTTTCGTTGCATTTTCAAGTATACCTGCCACCTCTGACATTTCAACCATGAAGGTACTTTGCCCGGCTGCCAGATCATCAGATGCTCCGACTCTGGTAAATATCCTGTCCGCTACGCCTATGACAGCTGAACTTGCAGGAACAAAGCTGCCTATTTGCGCCATCAGAACGATAAGCGCCACCTGCCTCATATATGTGGATTTACCTGCCATGTTGGGCCCTGTTATAATTGACAGCCTGTCCTCATCCATATCAAGAAAGGTATCATTTGGTACAAACTCGCCCTGCTCCATCATTTTCTCAACAACCGGATGGCGACCGGCTTCTATTTTTATTATGCCCTCATCATTCACCTCAGGCATACAATAGTTCTCCCTGTCAGAGACCTCTGCAAGGGAGCATATAACATCCATCTCAGCAAGACATGCAGCAGTAGTCTTTATTCTTCCTACCTGTGTTGCTATTGTTTCTCTTATTTCCGTAAAAAGCTTATATTCAAGGTTAATAATTTTATCCTCAGCGCCGAGTATGGTCTCTTCCATCTCTTTAAGCTCCTGAGTTATGTACCTTTCACAATTAGTAAGCGTCTGCTTTCTTATGTATCCATCAGGCACGAGATTCAGATATGATTTTGTAACCTCGATATAGTAGCCAAATACCTTTGTATATCCGACCTTCAGGTTACGAATACCGGTTTTTTCTCTTTCCTTTGCCTCAAGCTCAGCGATCCATTGCTTTCCGTCAATGGTAGCAGTTCTGAGCTTGTCCACCTCTTCGCTGTAGCCTTCCTTGATTATTCCTCCGTCCTTTACGGATACAGGCGGTTCTTCTATAATCGACCTGCTTATTAATGACGAAATATCCTCAAGGCCTTCCATCGTGCTGTTATTTCTCACAGCAAGCGAAGCTGTACAATTCACAAGTAATTCCTTTATGTAAGGTACCTGATAAAGGGAATTTCTGAGGGATATCAGATCTCTGCAGTTTGCACTGCCTAGAACGACCCTTCCCATTAATCTTTCTATATCATGAACTCTATTGAGGAGCTCTCTTAGCTCCATACGAACCATGAATTTATCCTTTAGTTCAGCAACTGCCTCAAGTCTTTCAGTTATGTCAGGAATATTTACCAGTGGCTGCTCTACCCATTTTCGCAGCGTTCTTGCACCCATTGAGGTCATTGTTCTGTCTAACACCCAAAGAAGCGTACCCTTGCGCGCCTTCTCCCTCATAGTCTCGGTAAGTTCGAGATTCCGCCTGGTTGAAACATCAAGCATCATATATTCTTCAAGCTTATAGGGCACAATTTTTTGAATATGGTCAAGTCCAACCTTTTGAGTTTGATCAAGATAATAAAGCAGCGCACCACTGGCATTTATGCATAGTTCTCTCGTTTCTTCCGGCAAAGCGTTACTTCCGAACCTTTCCTCAATAAGCTTTGTAGCAGCGTTATCCTCGTAAACTTCATCCTCCAGGGAAGAAGTATATGCATTAAAGCGTTTCTGAAGCTGTGAAGTAGCCTCAGTGTCGCTAAAGAATTGACTGTTTGCGATTATTTCAGCCGGGGAGTATTTTGCAATTTCATTAAACAGCTTACTTAGTGTGTTACCCCAGGTTATCCTTGAGGTAGTGAATTCACCTGTAGAAATATCAACAACTGCTATTCCATATATATAGCCTTTTTTATATATAGAAAACAGGTAATTGTTTTTCTTCTCATCAAGCATTGATGCATCAGTCACGGTACCTGGCGTTACTATCCTTACGACCTCTCGTTTCACTAGCCCCTTGGCAAGTGCAGGATCCTCCATCTGTTCACAGATAGCAACCTTATAGCCTTTAGTAATAAGGCGTGATATGTATCCGTCTACAGCATGATAAGGAACTCCGCACATGGGAGCCCTCTCCTCAAGTCCGCAGTCACGGCCTGTCAAGGTTATGTCAAGCTCTCTTGACGCAAGCGTTGCGTCATCGAAAAACATTTCATAAAAATCGCCCAGTCTGTACATTAAGATGCAGTCCTTGTACTGCTCCTTAGTTTCCATATACTGCAGCATCATAGGAGTTAAAGGCATTGAATATGACCTCACTTGTCAGAACTAAGTTATTCTAAATCTAAACCTTAAGTTAAACTTTAAGCTAAACCTTATCTTTAACCTTAAGCTAAACCTTATCTTTAATCGTAAGCTAAACCTAAACCAGATCTCAAGCGTAACCTTAAGTTAAACCTCAAGCCATAAATCTCAGACTAAACCTTAAGCTTAACTTTATTTAAATCTCAAGCTTAACCTTAAGTTAAACTTTAACCTAAACTTCAAGTTAAGCCTTAAACCAAATTTAAACTTAACCTTTAGTTAGGCCTCAAGCCAAATCTTGAGTTAAACCTTAAACAAGATCTTAAGCTAATGATCCTGCTAATTGCTGTAATTAAGCAAAATATGAATATGACTGTCCCATAATTTTGTTACAGTTTATTTTTTAGTGCGAATGGCCGCAGCCACCGCAGGTGTCACATGAATGAGTACATTCCTCGCCTGTTATTGTAAAGGTTATGACGTCGTTTATTTTTTTCATGAGAGAGTCAAAGCCATTTTTTGACTCTATGTACTCGTTAGTATTATGGTACTCATTAAGCTCGTTCTGCTTTGCAACAAGCATATCTCTTATTTCGCCTATCTGCACGTCACCTTTTTTTTCACGTGTAGCTTTAACCAACTCTATTTGCAACAGCCTGTGATCCTCCATGAGCTGCATTCCTCTGTCATCGCTCTCAAGAGCCGCTTCTGCGTTTTTTAACCTTTTCATCTCTTCAGATTCTGCAATCATCTCTCCAAGTTCTTTTGCTTTCAATAATATGTCCATATTTTAAGCACCTTTCTTAATTGATATTATTTTCTATATAACTTACTTAGGTTTATTTGGCTAGTGGTATATTAAATTTGCGCCAATGCCATATTACCTTCGATTTAACGGTTATTCCTTTATTGAGTATTTTCCAGCTCTTTAGTATTTTTATACTATCCTGCCCTCCAGCGACCAGGTCCCTGTATCCTCAATAAGTCAGCGGCTATGTCCATATCTGTAATCAGTTGTTATACTATCCTATCCTCCAGCGACCAGGTCTCTGTATTATCAGATGTTGTTATGCTCTTCTTCCAACGACCATGTCTCTGAATTCTCAATGAGTCAGCGGCTATATCCATATCTGTAATCAGTTGTTATACTATCCTACCCTCCAGCGACCAGGTCCCTGTATCCTCAATAAGTATATTAACAAGTCTGCCCGTTAAATCAAGGCTGCCTTTAAAATTAACGATCTTATTTGTACCTGTCCTACCAGTGAGCATTTGGTTACTGTTCTTGCTAAGTCCTTCAACAAGCACTTCAACTGTCTGTCCAAGCAGAGTATCATTTATTTCCTTACTGATCCTGTTCTGAAGCTCCAGAAGTGCATCAAACCTTGCCTTCTTAATTTCCTCGCTTACCTGTTCTTCCTTCCTCGCTGCAGGTGTTCCGGTGCGTCTTGAGTACAGGAAGGTATATGCGTAATCAAACCTTACCTTTTCAACAAGCTCAAGTGTTTTTTCGAAATCCTCATCCGTTTCTCCGGGATATCCTACAATTATATCAGTTGTAATTGCAATACCGGGTATATTTTCTCTTATTTTTTCGACAAGTACCATATAGTGTTCTCTGGTATACTTTCTGTTCATATCTTTCAGTACTTCATTACTTCCTGCCTGAACCGGAAGATGAATATGACGGCATACCTTTTTGCAGTCTCTCATAGCAAAAATCAGTTCATCCGACAAATCCTTAGGATGAGATGTCATAAATCTGATTCTCTCTAAACCTTCAACATCTTCAAGGTTTCTGAGCAGCTTTCCAAAGCTGCTGCCATCCTTAAGATCCTTACCGTATGAATTTACGTTCTGACCCAGCAGAGTTATTTCCTTAAACCCCTGATGTCCAAGGAGCCTTGCTTCATCAATTATATTCTCCTCAGCTCTGCTTCTTTCCCTTCCCCTAACATGTGGTACTATACAATAAGAACAGAAATTATTGCAGCCATACATTACTGTAAGCCATGCCTTCATCCCCTGCTCTCTTTTTATAGGCAAGCCTTCAGCAATAAAGCTGTCACCCTCGCCTGTATCAGCCACCATTTTTTTTGAATTAAGTGTATTGAAAAGGAGCTCAGGAAACTTATACAGCTTCTGTGTACCTACAACAAGGTCCACATGCTTATACCTTTTTAGTATGTTTTCCATGACTTCTTTTTGCTGAACCATACAGCCGCATAGTGCAATAACCATATCGGGCTTGCTTCGTTTAAGTGCCTTAAGTGCGCCTAAATGCCCATATACCTTGAGCTCAGCATTTTCCCTAACACAGCATGTATTATAGAGAACGAGATCACAATCCTCCTGCTTTTCGGAATAAATATAACCCATTGCTTCCAGTATCCCTGCAAGCATTTCTGATTCATTTTCATTCATCTGACAGCCGAAGGTCGTAATATTATACTTTTTATTATTTTTACAATTAATATCCCTTACTGCGTGTATAAATCCATCCTGCTTGGCCATTTCATTCTCATTGACGAGAGTATTTTCCATTTTGTAATGTATCCTTTTTCTCCGTATTCTGCATGTTTTAGATTATATCATGAAAATGATATTTTCATGATATAATTTGCCCGGTTGCATGGGCGAGCAGCAAACATAGTTTGCGACCAGCCTCATGTGCGTTTCGGCTTTGCCGAAAATTTCGCAACTAGCAGCTCAATTCTCGTATAATAACCGCAACTACGGTTTCTGCGGTTATTATACCATTTTCCACATAACTGAGCAATTTTTTATTATCAGGATCAGTTTTGTACAGTCCAAGCTTTAAACTCCATATCAAAATATTCTCCAGGTGTTACTGGGGGTTATCACTCTGTAAAACACAATTTTTTATATACATTCATATAGTTAAGCACTTTCATGAGTACTGCGGCCTGCATGCAAAATTGCTGATAGCAGGCAACCTGTCCCTCAATATCGTGTTACTGAAATAAAAAAGCTTGCATTGCAAATACTCATCTTTATGTCAAAATGCAAGCTTTGTATACTAATATTCCCGAAGTCCTTAATAATAAGTCTCGAATATATGAAGAAATGACTATTTTAAGATCTTTTTTAATAATCCAAGCTTCCCGCTATATGGAGGATATCGAAGCTTAATATCCACCGCAAAGGATTTTTTCATGATGCTCTTCTTGTGAGTAAAAGTATCATAGCTCCAACGACTGTGATACTGTCCCATACCGCTCTGGCCTACTCCGCCAAAAGGCATATATGAGGTGGCAAGGTGAACGATGGTGTCATTTATACATCCGCCCCCGTATGATATGGTACTGACAATTTTCTTCTCAACCTTCTTATCTCTCGTAAAAAGATAAAGTGCCAGAGGCTTGGGATGGCTGTTAACATCATTAATTACCTCCTCAAGCTTGTCATATGTTATTACCGGAAGTATGGGTCCAAAAATTTCCTCCTGCATTACAGGATCGCTCCAATTTACATTATCCAATATCGTAGGAGATATCTTTAGCTCTTCATTAATAAAGTCTCCTCCGGCAACTACGCTTCCGGAGCCAAGAAATGCCTTAAGTCTTTCAAAATGCTTTTCATTAACGATCCTGGGGAGCTCGGTATTGCAGCAAGGTCTGTCTCCCCAAAACTCTTTTATGTATTTTTTCATACTGCAAATCAGTTCTTCTTTTATGTCCTTGTGAACAAGCAAATAATCCGGAGCTACACATGTCTGACCACTATTTACGCATTTACCCCATATAATTCTGCGTGCAGAAATATCCGTGTCAGCATCCTTGTGTACTATGCAAGGGCTCTTTCCTCCAAGTTCAAGCGTAACCGGAGTCAAATGTCTGGATGCCTCCTCCATAACGACCTTACCTACGTTGACGCTTCCGGTAAAAAATATATAATCGAATTTCTGCTTAAGAAGCTCGCTGTTTGCCTCTCGTCCGCCTTCTATAACGGCAACGTACTTCTTTTCAAAGCATTCTTCAATTATTTCTCTTATGACTGCCGAGGTATTTGGAGAATAAGCGGAAGGCTTTAAAATAGTGCAATTTCCTCCTGCAATAGAGCCTATAAGAGGTGCCATGGTAAGCTGAAAGGGATAATTCCACGGTGATATTATCAGCGTAACACCATATGGCTCAGAATAAATATATGATGAACCTTTGAATTGTGTCATCGGAGTTGGAACTCTTTTAACTCTGCTCCACCTTGGAAGGTTCTTAATTATATCCCTGATTTCATGGTAAATAATGCCTATCTCAGTTTCATACGCTTCAAAGGCGCTCTTGTTCAAGTCTTTGTTTAAAGCCTCAGTTATATCCACTTCATGCTTTTTTATAGACTGCAGCAGCTTTGTAAGTGCTTCTCGCCGATATTCAATGCTTAAAGTCTCATTCGTAAAAAAATATTCACGCTGCTGCTGTACAACTGTGCTAATTTCCAACCTCAACTCAGCCTCCTGTTGTCAGATTTATTGGACATGTAATTAACTTGTAAAGTACAAAATTTCATTCACACAATTCAAAATTCTGTGAGTTAATTGTAATATGTTCCCATGCTTCAAATAACACCCTTAAATTTGGTTCTTTATTCATATATGCTCTTTAATTTAGTACCGTGTTCATATACCAATAAATAAAGTGCTTTATTCATGTGCCCTTTGAATACCGTTGTTAATATTATACCTTTTTTCTCTACATAGCACAGTACATTATTCAAATGCCCTTAAAGTGCAGTGCTTTATCCTTAATTCTTTTACAATACAGTATCCTACTCATATATACCTTTTTCAAGGCACAGCTTTGCTCTTTCGGCAGTTTTTGAGTCTGCTTTCAGAGAATTCTCAATAAATTCCGGATGATCCTTTATAAAGCTCTTCATAGCTTCTCTTGGATCAGCTGTGTATTTAAGAAGCATGTCATGCTGTCCCTGAGTGATCAACCCCATTTTCAGCGCATTGTCAAAAAAGCTCTTTTCTATCGATACCATAGCAAAGGAGCAGACATTTTGACTCTCTAGTAGTTCTCTACCACCTTGCATTCTGTCAATAACCACAAGGCTATTGGTCATTTGCCCTCCAATGCCCTTAATTGCCGGGATCCATGCTCTTTCATAGCTCGAAGCTTCTGTTATGAGATCCGCTATATGAAGCACCTTTGCCCCCATGATATATTCCGCCTCAACAGTTTCACCCTTCTCTGTGATAACGGCTGTCATATCCTTATATATTGTTATGTGTGGCTTTTCAAGCAGGTTTGCTATCATTAGAGAGAAAAACCAGTCGCGTCTTTCTCCTCCGGAGATATAATCAATGTCTTCAAGCTTTATATTGCTTCTTATGAATTCTGTCATACTATCTATCAGGCCTCTATAAATAGTATCACTATGATAATTTTTTTCCACTTCAGATAAAAGCTTTCTGGGACATGTAAGTATTTCGTTTTTGCATGCATCAATGATTTCTAGCAGCTTAAGAGCCTTCTTTTCGCTCCCGTATAAAAAATGAGTATTTATATAATACGGTCCAATTGTCCCGGAAGTATACCAGAATGGCTTGTCCTCAGGGCAAATCCTTACAGCTCCTGTCTCAAACAGCCAATTAACAAGCTTATTTTCATCCAACATTTTTATTCCTCCATATTGTACTTATTTCCGATTTAAAGTAATTAAAAAAGAATCATTGTATAAAAGTCGTATTTACACCAAGCTTTTCCTTTTGCCAGGTAATATTAATTTAACCTTTTAACATTTCTTATTAGTCTTTCCATTTGGTCTTTTCTTTTTACCTTTTGTTTTCGTAATTTACTAATGTATTATCTCTTTGCTGTTCATTTTATTTCACTTTATATTTCCTGCTATTCTTTTATTTTTTACTGCAATTCTTATCTTTCTGCTGTTCTCCTTGCATTTTCTCTTTTTACTGTTTTTCTCTTTGCTGTTCTCCTTGCATTTTCTCTTTTCACTGTTTTTCTCTTTGCTGTTCTCTTTCCCTCTCTCTCCTTAACCTTACGCATGTAATCCTCCCACCAATCCTGGTTTTGTATTGTACCAAGGTCGCTTCCCAGATGTGCGGAATCGCCCTCTGTTACGGTAGTGAATATACCATCCTCGTAATCCATTATTGTAATGGCAGTATTATCGCACCATGCTATATCAATTATTTCCTCCAGAGAACATGACCTGAAATAGCAGATCAGTGCCCGTATTGCAGTACCATGGGTTACAATGCATATATTTCTTCCAACGTTTTTGCTTATTATACACTTAACTTCTTCGACCAGGCGTCTTTGAAAGCCCCCCATTGATTCACCGTTAGGCATCTGGTGCATGTGAGGCTTGTTTTCCCAGGTATCATATGCCTGAGGCCATTGCTTTTGAAGCTCTTCCCAGGTGCGTCCTTCCCAGTCGCCACCGTTTATCTCCTTTAGCTTATCGGTCCTAATTATGGGCAGGCCCTTTGCAATTGAAATATACTGTGCTGTCTGCAGTGTACGCATAAGACTGCTGGAATAGAGCACATCTATATCAATAGACTTGAGTCTTTCAGCAACGCGCTGCGCCTGAAGATGTCCCTTATCTGTTAGTTCCGAGTCAGTCCAGCCATGAAATCTCCTGATTTTATTTCCCTCTGCTTCTGCATGACGTACAATGATCAGTCTTGTTTTCATAATATCACCTATTAAGCTCAAGGCTTCCTGTAAAATCACTTAACCTGTTAAAATTATGTCTTTTCATATAGTCTTCTATACCTTCACATACATTAATACAGGCACCGGGATCAACTAAGCCTGCTGTTCCAACCATCACAGCCGATGCTCCTGCTATCAGGAATTGTACGGCATCATCACCGTTAGCTATACCGCCCATACCTATAACAGGTATTTTAACAGCTTGTGCTACTTCATACACCATCCTTACAGCAACAGGCCTGACGGCCGGACCTGACAAGCCGCCTGTGTTATTTGCAAGAACAGGTCTTCTTGTCTCTATATCTATTACCATTCCAAGGAGCGTGTTAATCAGTGAAATTGAATCTGCGCCGGCTGACTCTGCTGCTATAGCAATTTCCGAAATATTTGAAACGTTCGGGGTAAGCTTTACAATAAGAGGTTTTTTACATGAGTGCCTTACACGGCTTGTAATTTCAGCTATACCTGAAGGAGAATTTCCGAATGCCACACAGCCTGCCTTAACATTCGGGCATGATACATTAAGCTCTATAGCATCTATATCAGCTTCTGAGAGTATCTCTGCCATTTTACAGTATTCATCTATAGTATTTCCTGCTATATTAACTATTACAGCAGCTGTAAAGCTTCTCAGAAATCCAAGGTCATTTTTAATAAATTCTTCCACTCCGGGATTTTGTAGTCCTACACTATTCAATATTCCCGAAGGCGTTTCAGCTATCCGTGGTGGCTTATTTCCCTGTCTTGGCTTTAAAGTCAAGCCTTTTACGCTTATTCCCCCAAGTCTGTTTAAATCAATGTACTCAGAGTGCTCTCTTCCGAAGCCAAAGGTTCCCGAGGCCGCAATAACAGGGTTTTTAAGCTTTAAATCACCAATCTTGACACTCAAATCTATACTGCTCACACTTACCTCCCATATCACCTGACAAATCTATACCACTTCAGTTCAAAGAAAATTTGCATTAGATCTGTGAATTCAATTAATAGGCTATTCTCTATTCCCAGATAACATCACTGCTGTTGAATACAGGTCCGTCCTTGCACACATGACTATACTGCCATCCATCATCTGTTGTCTTTGTTTTGGTTTTGCAGGCACATACAAGGCATGCCCCAAAGCCGCAGCCCATTCTCTGTTCCATTGATACCTGACAAGACGTGCCAAACGTTTCAGCCACTTTTGATATTTTCTTTAGCATTGGCATAGGACCACATGTATATATCATATCATAATTCTGCTTTTCCATATCCTTTTTAAGAAGCTCAGTTACAAATCCATTATAGCCATAGCTTCCATCATCTGTGGCTATTTGAAGCGTTGAAGCGTATGAGCCGAACTCCTTTTCCAATACTACCAGCTTTTTATTTCTAAAGCCCAGATAAACATTTTTAACGGCTGCATTGCTGTCGGCAAGCAAAAACAACAATGGAAATATTCCTATTCCTCCGCCTGCAACTGCAATATTTTTATAGCTTTTATTAAGATCAAAGCCTTTTCCGAGAGGTCCCATTATGTCAAGCAGATCACCGCTCCTTTTCTGGGCTAGGAGCTCCGTACCTGTGCCTTTTCTTTGAAAAACAATATCATACCTGCCCCTTGACCTATCAACCGCACATATGCTGATGGGCCGCCTGAGTATAGCTTGGCTTCCTTCGGAGCATAACACATTGACAAACTGTCCTGCTGTAGCTATTGCGCAGACATATTCTGATTCTATAGTCAGCTTATATATATTCTCAGTAAGCTGCTCAGTCTTTACTACTCTGTCCTTCAACTGCTTTGCCATTAGTGACCTCCATTATTTTTTCCCGGGCGGAACATGTTCACTGCCTGAAAATTGGTTCATTGCCCGTCACTTATAACACTTGTTTCATAGCTTATAATGATTGCATAACAATTATCCCGCAGCTGCCAACTTTTCACAAGAAAGACTTGCTGCTCCCACTAATTGCGTTGCCTGAGGGGCTACAACACCTTTTTATTTTTCAAACACGCTCAGATCAAGCACTTCCATTTCGTTTTCCCTGCCTTCGGTTCCAATACAGCTAAGTATTGCTTTTGCAGTATCAAGAGAGGTTACACAGGGTATAGACATTTCTACTGTCTTTCGTCTGATCTTGAAACCGTCACGCTCAGGCTTACGACCCTTCGTAGGAGTGTTTATAACCAGCTTGATATTTCCCGACGAAATCAGGTCAAGCAGATTTGGTGAACCCTCATCCACCTTCTTTACTGCATTTGTGGCAATTCCGTGCATGTTCAGCATATTAGCGGTTTTGCCTGTAGCCCAAAGCTCAAAGCCATATTTTTCAAACTGCTCGGCGATACCGATCAGCTCAGACTTGTCTGAATCTCTTACTGTCATAAGTATGCTGCCTCCCTTTGTCGGAAGCTTTAGGCCTGTTGCCGTAATTCCTTTGTACAGGGCTTCCTCAAAGGTCTTTGCTATTCCAAGGACCTCGCCTGTGGATTTCATTTCCGGGCCAAGACTTGTGTCAACATCCGTAAGCTTTTCAAATGAGAATACCGGCACTTTGATTGCAACATAATCAGCATTTCTATAAAGCCCGGTTCCATATTTAAAATCAGTGAGCTTCTTTCCTGTCATCAGCTTTGTTGCTATATCTACCATAGGAATACCCGTTACCTTACTGATATAAGGTACGGTACGGCTTGAACGTGGATTTACTTCAATCACATTCAATTCACCGTTATAAAGCACATACTGTATGTTTATCATACCGAGCACATTAAGTGCTTTTGCCAGCTTCCCCGAATAATCTATTATCTTATTTATCGTTGCTTCATCAAGAGAATATGCCGGATATACTGATATACTGTCACCTGAATGTACTCCTGCTCTTTCAAGATGCTCCATTATTCCCGGTATCAGAATATTTTCACCGTCACATATAGCATCGACCTCAATTTCCTTGCCCATGAGGTATTTATCTATTAAAATAGGATGCTCCTGCTTGACCCTGTTTATGATTTCCATGAACTCTGTAACATCCTTGTCGTTATAGGCAATTTCCATTCCCTGACCGCCTAAAACATAGGAGGGCCTTACAAGCACAGGGTATATAAGCTCGTTTGCAGCCTCGAGCGCCTGCTCAAGAGTATAAACTGTTCTTCCCACAGGTCTGGGAATACCAACTTCTTCGAGTATCTTATCGAATTTCTCCCTATCCTCTGCTGCATCAACATCTTTTGACTGTGTTCCAAATATTTTGACTCCCATATTGCTTAATTCATTTACAAGCTTTATTGCAGTCTGTCCACCAAATTGGACGATTACACCCTCAGGTTTTTCCGTTTCGATTATATTTTCAACATCTTCAATTGTCAGAGGCTCGAAATAAAGTCTATCCGATGTATCAAAATCTGTGCTCACTGTTTCGGGATTATTATTTGCAATTATAGTCTCGTAGCCTTGTTCCTTAAGGGCCCATACAGAATGAACCGAGCAGTAGTCAAACTCTATTCCCTGACCTATTCGTATAGGTCCTGAACCTATTACAAGTACCTTTTTCCTATCTGATTTTTTAACTTCATTATACAGATCGTATGTAGAATAATAGTATGGTGATACTGCTTCAAACTCAGCAGCACATGTGTCAACCATCTTGTAAACCGCATTTATTCCAAGCTCTGTGCGCTTTCTCTTTACACCGGCTCTGTCAGTATTCGTAAACCTCGCAATTGCTACATCCGGAAAGCCCATCCTTTTAGCTTTTCTCAGCATTTCAGCTGAAATGCTGTCCAGCTTTGTTTTCTTAAGCTTTTCCTCCATCTGCACAAGCTCATTGAATTTGCAGATAAAGAAATCATCTATTTTTGTTATATTATGTATCTCCTCTATAGAGATACCTCTTCTCAAAGCTTCTGCTATAATAAAAAGCCTTTCGTCATTTACATCATTCAGCTTCTGCTTGACAGTCTCGGTTGGCAGCATCCTGTACATATCCTGATCAAGAGTGTATATACCAAGCTCAAGGGAACGAATAGCCTTCATAAGCGCTGCATCGAAGGAACTGCTAATTGACATTACCTCGCCTGTTGCCTTCATTTGTGTTCCCAGCGTTCTTTTAGCCTTAACGAATTTGTCGAATGGCCATTTGGGAATTTTAACAACTACATAGTCAAGTGTCGGTTCAAAATATGCTGTTGTTTTGCCTGTAACTGCATTCTTAATCTCTCCTAACGTGTAGCCTATAGCCACCTTTGTTGCTACCTTTGCTATAGGATAGCCGGTTGCTTTGGATGCTAGCGCTGAAGATCGGCTTACTCTGGGATTTACTTCTATTACTGCATATTCAAAGCTTGTAGGATGCAGTGCAAATTGTACATTACAGCCGCCTTCTATTCCAAGTGCTGATATTATTTTTATAGAAGCAGAGCGAAGCATCTGATATTCTTTATCTGAAAGTGTCTGGGAAGGAGCAACAACTATACTGTCTCCTGTGTGTACTCCTACCGGGTCAATGTTTTCCATATTGCATACCGTGATTACATTGCCCTTTCCATCTCTCATTACTTCATACTCTATTTCTTTCCATCCTGAAATACATTTTTCTATGAGCGCCTGGCCTACTCTACTCAGCCTCAGACCATTCGTGGCGATTTCTGTAAGCTCTTCCCTATCCTTTGCAATTCCGCCGCCTGTCCCACCAAGAGTATAAGCCGGCCTTACTATGACCGGATAATCAATTTCCTCTGCAAAATCCAATGCATCCTCAACTGATGTTACCACCTTACTTGCTATGCATGGCTCACCTATGCTTTCCATAGTGTCTTTAAAGGCTTGTCTGTCCTCAGCCATTTTTATCGCTTCTGTTGCAGTTCCCAGCAGCTTTACTCCCTGTTCCTTAAGAAAACCTGATTCTGCAAGCTCCATGGCAAGGTTAAGACCGGTTTGTCCGCCTAAGGTTGGCAGAATACTGTCCGGCTTTTCTTTGATTATTATTTTCTTAACAGTGGAAGCATTCAAAGGCTCTATATATACCTTGTCTGCTATATTTGTATCAGTCATTATTGTAGCAGGATTACTATTTACCAGTACTACCTCCAGACCTTCTTCCTTAAGAGCCTGGCAGGCCTGTGTCCCGGCGTAGTCAAATTCGGCTGCCTGACCGATTACTATCGGACCGGAGCCAATAACCATTACTTTCTTTACGTCATTACGTCTTGGCATGTTAATCACCTTTCTCTCTTTATCATGTCAAAGAATCTATCAAACAGATATGCTGTATCATTTGGTCCCGGAGACGCTTCAGGATGGAACTGTACTGTTAATACCGGAACATTACTGTAGCTGATTCCTTCTACTGTTCCATCATTCATATTTCTGTGACTTACGGTCATTGTGTTTTTATCCATACTATCCTCTATAATTGTATAGCCGTGATTCTGAGATGTTATATAGGTCATCTCCCTCTCAATATCCATTACCGGATGGTTGCAGCCTCTATGCCCGTACTTCAGCTTTTCTGAGTTGCACCCCATTGCAAGTGCTGTTAGCTGATGTCCAAGGCAGATACCGAATATAGGCTTTTTACCTATGAGATTCTTTATCGTACTTATTTGCTCAGGACAATCCTTCGGATCTCCGGGTCCATTTGAAAGTACGAGTCCATCAGGGTTAACAGCAAGCACTTCTTCAGCTGTTGCCGTTGCAGGGAATTGATATACTTCGCAATTCCTTTTTAAAAGCGAGCGGATAATATTCTGCTTGATGCCGTAATCTATCAGCGCTATTCTTCGGCCTGTCCCAGTGTAATGCTTTAGGTCATCCACTGTAACCTTGAGCACCGGATCTTCCATCTTATAGTGCTTTATATCTTTACTATAGTTTTCAAATCTAAAATGTGGATCTGTAGTAATCATTCCTTTTAATGTACCATGATCCCGCAG
>JAEYRB010000042.1 GCA_023409735.1 Bacillota bacterium
TGATAACTGATGCAAAAAGGCGCTAATATTTGTAAAGGTAAAATCCACTATGCCTTTTACCTTGAATTTGTAAGAGTAAAGTCCACATCACTGAAAAAGGGGGTAGAGTTTAGTTTTACAATTAAGGCTCTACAGACTGCATGAAAAAATTTCTACTTGAGTATGGACATTTACAAGTTGGTATGTTATTATTAATTAAATTGAAAAAAGACCTTTAATTAGTCCTGTGAGGCTGGAAGGGTAACTGAGCGTTAAAAGCAATATGCTTTATTGTTGTTTATTGTGCTTCCGACTGATCAGGCGGAGGCATTTTTGATTTTCAGGGAATGTTATAAGGTGAGATTTGAAGCGTTATAAACGAGTTGCAGGTTATTAAGCCTTTGGAAGGACGGTGGAAGCATATGATCGATAAAGCCGAGATTATGGATGAAAGCGGTATAATGAGAGCAGTAACCAGAATTGCCCATGAGATAATTGAAAAGAACAAGGGTATTGATGATGTTTATCTCATTGGTATTCAAAGAAGAGGCGTCCCTCTCGCAAAGCTTATCGCCCAGAAGATATTTGAGGTAGAAGGTAAGCAGGTGCCTGTGGGTATACTTGATATTACCTTTTATAGAGACGATCTTAGTATGCTGGACGAGCATCCTGTAATAAAGGGTACTGAGATCAACTTCCCGGTAACAGGTAAAAAGATAGTTCTTGTAGATGATGTGATTTACACAGGACGTACAGCAAGATCTGCAATTGACGCAATAATGGATATTGGAAGGCCCAAAATGATACAGCTTGCAATTTTAATAGACAGAGGACATAGAGAGCTTCCTATCAGAGCTGATTACATTGGCAAGAATGTCCCGACTTCAAAATCAGAGATAATTAATGTTAAGCTTTTTGATATCGATAAGGTTAATGCTGTTACAATAAGTGATACTAATAGTGGTAAAGAGCAATAAAGTAAGGATTATTCCTTACTTTTTTTAATAGCGTTGTACCTCCGGGCTGCAGCAAAAGGCGAGAGGGGTTCGATGCCCCCGAGACTTTTATTTAAAAGAAAAGGCGGTATATTGTATGAATCTGAAATCAAAGGATTTACTGGGACTCAGGGAGGTTTCAGCAGAGGAGATAGAATATATACTCGATACTGCAAAAACAATGAAGTATATCATAACCTCCAATAATAAGAAAACACCTCATTTGCAAGGCAAATCAATAATTACGCTTTTTTATGAAAATAGTACAAGAACGAGATTATCCTTTGAGCTTGCATCAAAATATATGAGCGCTAATGCCGCAAATATATCTGCAACCGGAAGCAGCGTAGCCAAGGGAGAAACGCTGATAGATACCGGAAAAACTATAGACATGATGGGAACTGATGTCATTATTATAAGGCATCCGCAATCAGGTGCGGCACAGTTGCTGGCTCAAAATGTCAAGGCATCGGTTATAAATGCCGGAGACGGTATGAATGAACATCCTACACAGGCTCTTCTTGATATGTTTACAATGAGAGAAAAGCTAGGTTCATTAAAGGGCATCAAGGTAGCAATACTTGGAGATATCTATCACAGCAGAGTTGCAAGAAGCAACATATGGGGACTTCAAAAGATGGGAGCAGAGGTTAGTGTAGCAGGACCTTCTACTATGCTGCCTCCGGGGATAGAAAAAACAGGCGCTAAGGTGTTCAGCACCATTCAGGAAGCGCTTATTGATGCAGATGTGGTCATGTCTCTGAGGCTTCAGTTAGAGAGGCAAAAAAAGGCGTTGTTTCCATCGGTGCGTGAGTACTCAAGATTTTTTGGGCTTGATGATAAGCGCCTGATGCTGGCAAAGAAGGATGCGCTTATAATGCATCCGGGGCCGGTGAACAGAGGAGTAGAATTATCAAGCTCTGTTGCCGATGATGATATGTCTGTGATAAATGAACAGGTAACAAACGGAGTAGCAGTAAGAATGGCTCTGTTATATCTTTTAACTAGGAGGTCGGGTAATGAATCTATTAATTAAAAACGGCCATGTTGTCGATCCTAAAAATAATATCGACGGAATATTTAACTTACTTGTTGTAGATGGAAAAATAGCTAAAATTTCAAATGACGCTGAGGATGATTTATGTGAGATCATTGATGCAGAAGGTAAATATGTTCTTCCCGGTTTCGTGGATGCACATTGCCATTTACGTGAACCAGGCTTCGAGTATAAGGAAGATATTGAAAGCGGCACCCTGAGTGCAGCCATGGGAGGCTTCACTTCTATCGCATGTATGCCCAATACAAATCCGGTTGCAGACAATGAAGCAATCATCAAATACATTATTAATAAAGCTAAACAGGACGGATACGTAAATGTGTTTCCCATTGGTGCAATAACAAAGGGACAAAAGGGTGAGGAACTGGCGGAGATCGGAGAGCTGAAGTTTGCAGGAGCTGTTGCGATCTCTGATGATGGGAAGCCGGTAAGAAGCTCGTCTATAATGAAAAAAGCGCTTCAATATGCATCTATGTTTGATATTACAGTAATATCGCACTGTGAGGATATCGATCTTGCTGAAGAAGGCGTAATGAATGAGGGCTACATGTCCACAATACTCGGGCTGAAGGGGATACCTGCAGCAGCAGAGGAAACAATGGTAGCAAGGGAACTTATACTGTCGGAATATACAAAGGTACCCATACACATCGCCCATGTGAGTACAGCATTATCGGTAGAAATGATAAGAAATGCAAAAAGGCGTGGAGTTCAGGTAACATGCGAGACCTGCCCGCACTATTTCACTCTGACAGAAAATGCATGTGCCGGATATAACACAAATGCAAAAATAAATCCTCCCCTTAGAACTGAAAAGGACGTAGAAGCAATAATTGATGGAATCTCAGATGGTACGATCGATATTATTGCAACGGATCACGCACCGCATCACAAGGATGAGAAGAACCTGGAATTCAGCCTCGCTGCAAATGGAATAATAGGCTTTGAGACGGCAGTACCGCTTGCCGTAACATATCTCGTAAAGCCAGGCTATATAACAATGAAACAGCTCGTTGAAAAAATAAGCCTTAATCCATCAAAAATTCTTGGTATAAGCAAGGGCTCACTGGAAATCGGAGCGTCAGCGGATATTACCATAGTTAATATGGAGGATGAATTTGAAGTTGATGTAGCTGCATTCAAGTCTAAAGCAAAGAATTCACCATACCATGGCTTTAAGCTTTATGGTTCAGTGTGGAGTACGATCGTTGGTGGAAATGTAATTGTAAATGAAAGGGTGCTCCTTTAAGAAGTAATTAGCAGTACAAGAAATGCGCAATAGTCTGCAATCAAAAATAGCGCCTGATGTTTATAAAAGGAGAAATTTAAAATGTTTATAGACAAGCTGATTGATAATATTAAAAAGTATAATAATCCGACGGTGGTAGGTCTTGACCCAAGATTGGAGTATATTCCCGCAGATATCAAAAGAAATGCCTTCAAGGAATATGGTGAAGGTTTTACCGGTGCTGCAGAGGCGATTCTTCAGTTTAACAAAAGACTAATAGAAGCTGTGTGTGACATTATTCCGGCAGTTAAACCCCAGCTTGCATATTATGAAATGTATGGATATGAAGGAGTAAGGGTATTTGCTGCAACCACTGAATATGCTAAATCTAAAGGAATGCTTGTAATAGCAGACGGAAAGAGAAATGATATAGGAACTACAGCAGAAGCATATTCTTCAGCGTTTTTGGGAAAAGTGAGCATTGCAGGCAGAGATGCGGCTGCATTTTATGCTGATGCTCTTACAGTAAATCCATACCTTGGTATTGACGGAATTAAACCCTTTTTAAATGACTGTGACAAATTTCAAAAAGGCATATTTATACTGGTTAAAACCTCAAATAAATCGTCTGGTCAGTTTCAGGATATAATAGCACAGGATGGAAAGCACACATACGAAAAGGTTGCTGAGCTGGTAGACGAATGGGGAAATAATTTAGTAGGCAAAAATGGCTACAGCAGTGTAGGAGCAGTCGTTGGAGCGACATATCCCGAACAGGCAAAGGAATTAAGGCGTATTATGAAGAGGGCTTATATACTTGTACCAGGCTATGGAGCACAGGGAGGAACCGCTAAGGATGCTGCAAATGCCTTCAACGGCGACGGTCTTGGTGCAATCATTAACGCTTCAAGAAGTATAATGTGCGCCTGGAAGGCAGATAGATGGTTAGATAAGTATAATGAAGAAGCTTTCGATGAAGCAGCAAGGGCAGAAGCAATACGAATGAGGGAAGAAATAAATGAAGCGCTCATGAACATAGGCTAGAGATTTGGGACTGTTTTTAAGGTTTGAGAATTGAGGTTAGAGTATTTAGGGGCTACAGGCTAAAGACTAGAGAATATAGGCTAGATATTAGTGATAGATAACGGCAATTATGTTGCATCAGACATATGATATTGGTTGAAAGAGATTAGTCGGGAAATATAGGCCGGATAATGAAAATAACGGTTTATCATTAAGGTGTTAGAGGCTTGAGTTAAAGCCATAGGTTAACAGATAGAGTTAAAAGCTAAAGGTTAAAGGGAGTGGAAGTGAATGCGAGCATTTTTAGCATTAGAGGACGGAACGGTTTTTGAAGGCAGCAGCTTTGGAGCAGTTGGAAATATTATTGGGGAGCTGGT
>JAEYRB010000062.1 GCA_023409735.1 Bacillota bacterium
ACAACTATGAATCATATGCGCGTGCTGCTGAGCAGCAGTGGGGAAGCAAGGGAATATTTATTCCTGAGACAGGCTGGTTTGATGGAATGGAGGAACTGCCTGAGTACATTGCCGAAGAAATGCGGGAACTGTATCTTGCGCGTAAGCCTTGGAGTGAACGTTCAGAGCGTTTTAAGGAATTTGCCAGGAATAAAAGCCCATTTGATTCCCGATGGAACTGGCTTTTAGGACAAACCTTTCACGGACGGAGTTTTGAGCCTGCACCGTTCGCTTATGTTAACCACATCTTTTCTTCCACAGCAAAGTATGCCTACTTATTCTGGCTAAAGTATGAATATTCGCTTGATACACAATGGCTTCGTGAACGGGCTTATCCTATGGTGAAGGGAGCTGCTGAATTTTATGTGAACTTCCCTAATGCTGTTCTTGAAGAGGATGGCAAGATACATCTCCATCATGTGAACAATCATGAGCCAAATTGGAATTGTCGTGACTCAATTGACGAAATGTCGGCTGTTCACGGTATTTTGCCAATCGCTATCCGCGCTTCCGAGATCCTCGGAGAAGATGAGGAGCTGCGTGAGGAATGGAAGGCTTTTCTTCGAGATTTAGCACCGCTGCCTCTAAATACTCATCCTGATGCTATCGAGCCAAGGCAAAATGACGAGCCCGTAATGTTCACCGGAGCGCTGAAGCCATGTGTCACAGGAACGGAACGTGGACATGCCTGCACAAACAGCCCTGTTCTGCATTTCAATTTGATTACAATGGAAACTAAAGACAAGGAAATGCTGGAGATCGCTAAGAACTCATATATGCGCAATTATAGCAGCCATGTACATGGTGATGAAGTGACATGTCATGCTTTGGATCATGACACTACAGCAGCTGCAAGGTTGGGACATACTGAGGGAGTACGCCGCCTTGTGCCTGCACAGCTTAGAATATCTGACCCCGGATATCAATTCGAAAAGTACATTGGTGTGGGTATACCACTAGAGCTGCAAAACCGGTTGGTGCTGCGTGAAGGCCCGGAATCTATTGACGCACAGCGTCTTGGAAGAGCCTGCCAAGCAATTCAGGATGCACTTTGCCAAGGTGTTTCTGCATTGCCGGGTGGTGATCCAATCCTTCGGATCTTTGCTGCATGGCCAAAGGAATGGGATGCTGATTTCAGGCTGGCTGCGCCTCATGGCTTCACAGTAAGCTCGGTTATGAATAAGGGAGAGATCGAATTCGTTGAGATCGTGTCCGACAAGGGGCAGCAATGTGTTCTCCATAATCCTTGGCCGGAAACAAAGGTCCAGCTTGTACGCGATGGGTGTATAGCCGAGGTCGTCTCTGGTGAGATAGTTAAAGTCAACACAAATGTAGGTGAGGTAATTGTGTTAAGGCCTAAAGAATAAGCACAGAATAACATAAGTATCATAAGCATAGAGAATAAGTAAATGTATAAGCACAAGCACTATTAGCAGCCACAATAGCCATGAGCCATTAATAAATTGGTCATGGCTATTGTTTTATTTATGGAGCTGTGCCTCCAGTCAACAGCAAAAAACGCGAGGGGGATCGATTCTCCTAGACATATATTGTTAATTGCCTAATTTTATTTTCATTTTTATTAAGATATGTTAAACTAATTATGTGAATTAAATTTATATGTTTATAGAAGACTTGGGCAAAATCCGAGTTATGCTGGAAATATTCAACGTTTAGATTAAACTGTCATTAAACAATTAATGCTGAATCGGTGGGAATTGTATTAGCCGATTTTAATAACATATATTCAAATAAGGCAATTAGTAAAACTGAACTATCTATGGTAACACATGTAAAATGAAAACTAGAATAAGAGGGGATCTTATTGATAAGCAAAATCAAAAAGAGCTTTTTTAAAATAATCTCTAATTATTTAAATCTTAATCTAGCTAAAAAGGTTATCCTCGGGTATGTCTTCGTTGTATTTATTCCAAGTGTTACACTTGGCCTGTTTGTTTATGCCCAATATGTCAACAAGATGCAAAGCCAATATATTGAAAAAAAACAACAACTAATTGAACAAAGTGTCCATTATCTGCAATATGACCTATTGAGAGTTTCAGGCTCCTATAAGTTATTCCAGACAAATTCTAATTTCATTGAGTACCTAAGTGCTTATCCGTCAGACGATGGAGAGTATGTATATAGCTATTTAAAGTATATCCGGCCGCTGTCTAATTATCTATATGCAAGTGTTCCATTTGTCTCCGATGTTAGAATTTACACTAATAATCCTAAGGTATTCACGATTGGAACCGAAATCATTGATCAGAGCAAAGCGTCAGACCTCCCGGAAGGGATTGATAATGTTATGCCTGCCAGTGGCATATGGAGGTTTACAAGTACAGATATATCCATCTTGCCGCAGTATACCTATTATCAGACGATTTATGATAACAACTATTATAAGAAGCTGGGCATCATGGCTGTATCTGTAAATAGTGGGTTGTTAAGTAATTTCCTTAGGACACTTAATTATAATAAACAAGATTCATCAAGTATCTTTCTGATAACAGATGACCGCAGTTTTCTATTCCACTGGGAAAATAACGGGCTAAGCCTGTCACAGGAAGAGATTAAGCAGTATGTTCCGGAGCATAGCCCAAATTTCTACAAAATAATAAATCTTAATGGCAGGCATGTAAACCTCAATGTTATGAAAATCAGCGAGCTGAATGCATATCTTGTAATTATTGAGGATACTGGAATTGTGTTCAAGGGTGAATATAAAAAAATAACAATGATGGTTACCATACTTATAGTGCTTCTTTTTGTTCTGACTGCGATATATTATATGTTTTCCTCAAATATAACAACAAGGGTTTCCAGACTGGCTCACCATATGAAGAGTGTTGGAGAGGATAATCTGACTGAATTTTGCACTAATACTTCTACGGATGAGATCGGTTACTTGATATCATCCTACAATGCTATGATACGGCGTGTCAAGGATCTTATTGTAAAAGTACAACAGGAAGAAATCATGCGCAGGGAAGCCGCCTACAAAGCTCTTCAGGCACAGATAAAGCCACATTTCCTTTATGGAACACTGGAGACCATCCGTATGCTTGCGAAAACAAACAATGATAGTGAGGTCGAAGAAATAGCATTTTCATTAGGCAAGGTAATGAGATATGCACTTGCGACGAATGATCATGTTCTTCTTAAGAATGAGATTGATAATGTCAGAGCCTATCTGCAGATATATAAAGCCAGGTTGGAAGAAAATCTACAATTCACTATTGAAAATGATGATCCATCTGTGATAAATGAATTTCCATGTCCCCAATTTATACTTCAACCTATCGTCGAGAATAGCATTAAGCATGGCATACGTAAAATATCGGGGATTGGAATCATTCGGTTGAGAATCACTGAAGAGGATAAATTTCTTTTAATCACTGTAGAAGATAATGGTGTTGGAATAACGGCTGAAAGACTTCAATGCATCAACAGAATGCTGAAAAATGATCTTGATATCAATGAATTTAAAATGGATAGCGGCGGATTTGCTTTATACAATATTAAGGAAAGAATAAAATCCTTCTATGGAAATAAATCCTGCATTTTACTGCAAAGCTGTCAAGGGAGAGGTACTATATGCACATTGAAGCTTATGAAGAAAAGAATAAACGATCAATAATTCAAAAAGTAGAGATATGTAATCGACTGCGGATTCTAATTGTCGATGATGAACCCAAAATACTAAAGGGCCTGTCTTTAATGATCGAAAATATGGACAAGCCCACTGCCATTGTACAGTGTGCTAATGGAGTTGAGGCTGCACTCAGTGCTGTCGGGAGCTTTAGCCCGGATGTTGTTATCACTGACATTTGTATGCCTTGTATGGATGGGTTTGAGCTTATTGATAGACTCAAGGAAATGTCCTCATGTGAGCATTATATAATATTATCCGGATATTCGGACTTTGAGTACGCTCGTACGGCAATCAAAAAGAAGACGATGGATTACCTGCTTAAACCTGTGGATGAGGTTGGACTTCAGCAATTGCTTCTGCGTGTTGAGGCAGAGCTTGCACAGGAGCGGGAGAATAATTGCAGTCTCAAGATGCGCATGCTTCAAGACTTAATTTTTTATGGCACACCGCTTAATAGAAGCTTTTTTGATAAACAGTTGGAAACTATCTTCCCATATTCCAATTTCCTTGTAACAGTTTTCCGGGATACGGAATTATTGCAGGAAGACATGCCGGAAAATCTTAAACAGCCGTTTTATGATATTACTTCTATAGTTGAAGTAATAAAGCACCCGAGGCGTAAGCTTATTGTAATATTGTCGAATTTGCCGGCAAATACTTCTGAAACAAATATTCGAATAATTCACGAAGACTTGATCCATATCATGGATGAAAACCATTATAAGTCCTTATACACAGGTATGAGTGAACCGGGTGCGAGTATCCTTCAGCTAAATAAGCTCTACCGAAGTGCTATTATGGATTCTTACATAGCACAATATTTCTCAGATAAATGTTATGATGATCAGGAAAAAATTAAATGCTGTTTGGGGCGCCTTTTCAGCAATATTGATTGCATATTTGAAGCAGGAAATTTACAGGAGAATCATGAGGCTCTTACCTTAATCCTGGAGGAGTTGAATCCTGTCTTGCTGACGTGTGAAGATTGGAACAGTATATATTCGGTAATAAAAAGAGGTATGAAAAACATGATGAACGAGCAGGAGGATATGCTGAAAGAAATGACGCTCCTTACTGAGGTCAATTGGAGGGAACAATACGGGGCAAGCAATGCTGAGAAAATCGCAAAATCAATATATAGAGTGCTGTCCTCCTTATTCTGCACCAGACAAGGCGCTGAAAAAGATATCACAACATGTATCAAGAAAATGGTGGCATACATCGAAGCCAATTATATGAATAATATATCTCTGACCGATATGGCTAAATTCGTTCATATGCACCCGAAATATGTCAGCGCTATTTTTAGTAAAAGCATGGGCAAGACATTTTTACAATATCTGAACCATTACCGAATTTCCAAGGCAAAGGATATAATGGCGGAGCAGCCTGACATTCCTCAAGAATCAATTGCCATGATGGTTGGGTATGATAACCTTCGTAATTATTACAAGGTATTTAAGAGAATTTGTGACTGCACTCCCGGTGACTACAAGAAAAGACTCTCTACATGATGAACTAGAAAAAGAATAAAAAATAGTAATTTTGTGTTGTTTTATTGAAAATTTATTTTCGTTAAAATATAAGTTGGAAGATGATATATGGATATCCCAGGCTTAATTGAGCTTACAAGCCTTAATTCATTTACGGACAGAACCTTGCTTGTATTGCAAATAAATGTATACTAAGGTGGATTGCAGTTCAATTCCGGCGCAGTTTGCCTGAAACTATCCCCAACTATTTACCATAGATTAAAAAAGCAAGCACGGCTATCCATATTGTTTAGCCTCACTTGCTTGTAAGAGGGGTTCTATATTCTTAAGACCGCAGCTTTCAACAAAACGGTCGGGAAAAATTCTTGTAGAGCTTATTGATCTAGTATGAAAATTTTTATACAATCAATCTAGCCTTTAACTGCACCTGCAACCATGCCCTTAATAATCTCCTTTGAAAACGCAACATATAGCAGGAGGGCGGGAGCCATAGCTATGAACATAGCTGTCATCATTTTAGGGTAATCAATACGGTTTTCTCCCCTGAACCTTGTCAGTGCCAATGAAATTGTGTAGAACTTTTCATTGGAGTACAAAATCAATGAATAGCTGAACTCATTCCAGCAGTGAAAAAATGCAATGATTCCTGAAGTAATCAGTACAGGCATAACAATTGGCAGGATAATAGAGAACAGTGTTCTTGAAAAGCTGCTGCCATCAATTGCTGCGGCTTCCTCCAGTTCCTTTGGAATAGTCGACATATAGCTGCAAACCAAGAAAATGGTGGTGGGCAGCTGCATGCAAGCCACAGGTAAGATCGTTGAATACCATTTATTAGTTAAGTTCAAAAAAGAAAATAGTATATATGTAGGTACCAGAAGTGCATGAATAGGTATGAAGAAATTGCTGACGTAAAACCCAAACAACGGAGTGCGCAATTTGAACTGGAAGCGGGATATAAAGTATCCGTTTATGAATCCAAAGAAAATGACCAGAAATAGAGTAAGCACTGTATTTCGCAGCGTATTCCATAAATACAGCCCAATAGGTGTTGTTTGAAAAACGTATTTATAATTTTCTATATTGAATGTCTTGGGTAATGCAATGATGCTCGACTCGAATTGATTACTTGTCTTTAGAGTCGAGTAAGCCAACCATATAACAGGTATAATACAGGAAATTGAAAATATAATCGGCACTATATTCAAGAAAAAGCTTCCTATATAATCAGCAACGCTTCTCTTTATCGCTTTCATTACAATATTCCTCCCTTCTTGCTCGTAAGTATTAACCGACTTAAACCAAACAACACTGCGGTTACAATAAAGACACAGACAGACAAAGCGCTGCCATAGCCCAAATTCATTTCAGAAAAAGATATCTTATAGGTGTAAACAGCTAAAACACTGGAGGAATATCCAGGTCCGCCGTTAGTCATGGCAATTATGTGATCAAAAACCTTCATATTTGCAGAAATGCAAAGCATAATACAAACAGAAAGGGTACTCTTGATTAACGGAAATGTGATGGAAATTGCTTTTCTAAATCCCGAGGCACCGTCGATCTCGGCCATTTCAAATATTTCCTTATCAATTGATGTCATAGAAGAAAGGATGATAACTAAATGAAATCCGATATATTGCCATATCAATGGAATGCAAACAAAAAGCATTACTGTATTAGCTTGTCCAAGCCAGGGCTTTACAGCGTCAGCATGCCCTAAGTTGCGCAGCATGTAAGCTATTGCTCCGTAATTATAATCAAACACCATTGACCAGATGTATCCAACGATAATGGCGGAAAGTGTTACCGGAAAGTACATAACTGTTCTGTGCAGCGCAGCAAAACGGATAAATTTCGAATTCAAAAAGCAAGCAAGCAAAAACGCAATTCCTACTTGCCCAATTAGGCAAACAGCTACCAAAAACAAGTTATTCTTAAGAGATATTAATACATATTTGTCTGAGAACAAAGTTATATAGTTAGCTAGTCCCGCAAACTTTAGGTTCTTAATATTACTGAATTTATAAAAACTAAATACAACTGCCATAATTAGTGGCACGAACAGCATCCCAAAATATACAAGAAAGCTCGGAAGCAAATATGCTGTCATGACCAGTTTCCGTGGGCGCAATCTATTATTTAGCATCTTTATCAAACTCCTACAAAATTTACTATGTGTTAAAAATTAGAGCGTTGTTTTTCAAACGCTCTAATTTTCAGTTTAACATATCTAAGAATTACAAGCTTTGTTAAGGCTTCTGAGCTTCATATGCTGCCTGTACATCCGCAGCACATTCCTTTGCACTAATAGAGCCGGAGAGATAGCTTGGAATTGAAGAAGTAAAGGCATTGTAGACGGAAGAATTCAGGCTGACTGTAATGTGTGGCACATTTTTATTTGAGTTCATAACAGTAAACATATCCTGCTGCATCTGTTTAAGGCCGCTCATATCAATGTCGACTTCCACGGGACCCATTTCTCCGATTTCAGCCATGTATTTGCTATACTTATCTGTTCCAAGCATCTGAAGAAATGCAACAGCTGCCTGCTTTTTCATATCATCCTCTGCAACTTTTGCGTTAAGTCCAAACCCTTGTGGAACTGCATAATCTATAGTAGGATCCTCACCGTTAAAGGTCGGTACTGCAGCTACGCGAATGGTATCTGAAATTCCAGGGTAATCCTTTTCATAAGAAATGATGGAGTTTGCAACCCAACTGCCGCTGATATGTGCACCTGCTTTTCCCTTTGCAAGTTCAGCAACAGCCCACTGATCATCTGCTGAAACAAAATCAGCATTCCAAAGAGGAACCAGAGTATTGAATTTTTCTAATGCTTCTATCATACAATCATCAGTGAAAGCAGCTTTACCATCCATTGCGTTGATGGAATCCACCCAATCTGAGCCACATACCTCATGAACAATTGCGTTAAAGTAAGCATTCATAGAGAAGAAGGGCAGCTTGTTTGCAAAAATAATTTCTGGAATTCCTTTGCTCTTAAAATATTCATTTGCTTTCAATGCTTCATCCCAAGTCTTGGGGAATTCGTCATAACCGGCTTCTTTCCATAGTTTTGTGTTGTAGTAAACATAGTTGTAAGTTGTGTACTTAATTGGAATACCATAAACAGCACCGTTATAGCTGAAGGTATTCAAATTATCACGATATTTAGAACGATCAAAATACTCGGATACATCCATTAACATGTTATCCTTTTTAACTGCATCGAATACTACGCTACTGAGATAAACCACGTCCGGTAATTCATCTGAAGCAGCAAGAACAGTTAAACGCTCAAAAACCTCACTGGAACCCAGTGCTGTTACATCCAATTTAACATTAGGATATGTTTGAGCAAATTCATCCTGTACACGCAGGTACATTCTGCTGCTGGCAACCGTTTCAGCGACTTCTTTAGTATGCTCATGTATAATGGACAGAGTTATGTTTTCCTTTGTCCAATCCTTCTGTCCTGAAGGTTCAGTAGATTCACCAGCTGTTGAAGCTGCAGGGCCCTTGTCCTGTTGAGAATTTCCACCGGAAGATGTGCATGCAGTCATTGCAATAAGTAAGCACAGCACAACAAGTATTGCTGAAAATTTTTTCGCTTTTTTCATTAAGACACCTCCGAATATGTTTTATAAGCTCATGTTACTATACCAAAAGGTGTAATAAAACTTGTAAAATTATCATATTTCTATAAACTTTGAAGCTAAATATCAATTTTCACAATAGATTTCATAATAATATCCTTATTCTTATACTTTTATATATTATTTTTATCTATTTGGGTCAAGATGTATATTGATTTGATTAATATTTAGCAGCATGGTGGATTTGCAGAATATGGTTAAAAATGATTTGTCCATAAAAAGAGAAAAATTCATTGAAAGTAATTTGCCGAAAAAGTTTCGCATTGTCATTGAGAATATCATAGATTGCCATTTTCCAATTTAGGTATATAGCCGTTATTAAAGTCAGACCTAAATGCCCCAATTAGATTATATTTGGAGTTGATTTACTGTGCGATTTCATAAAGCTTGTCTATGTTGTTTGAGATTTAGCTTCTCAGCTCACTTCTGAAAGCTTCACTGTCAGTTATTGGAGCTTTGCAGGAATAGTTTCTGCAGATATATGCAGTAGATTTGCCATTAATAGTGCCGTAATCTGCCGTAAAGGGTATAACTTTTTCAATTTCTTTAGTTTCGCTGCTCTTAAGCACAGAAATAGTGAACGGCCTGTAATCTTCATTTATTATGTCAAGCATAGTCTGAGTTTCAGCATTCCTCTTTTCAGATACAATAACTATTTCCTGCGTCGAAGATTGTGCAAATAATAAAGCTATCAGGGAAAATGAATATCCACAGGGATAGTTTTGAATACTATTGCTGAAGGCATTCAATAGTTCATGGGCTTTATCTTCAAGCTCATTGTCGCCTGTAAGACGCGCCAATCGTAGGAGATTCATGGCAGATACGGAATTACCTGAGGGGGTCGCACCATCATAGATTTCCTTTGGCCTGGCTATAAGCTGTTCACTGTCGCTGCCATAGACATGTAAACCTCCTTTTTTGCCATCCCAGAAGTACTTTAGCAAATCTTTATTGAGGTTAACTGCTTTTTTAAGGTAATCAGGGTCAAAGGTGGTTTCATATAATTCAACTAATCCCCAGATCAGAAATGCATAGTCATCTACATAAGCAGGAAAACTAGCCTCGCCATCACGATATCTTGCAAGCAAGCGACCATCCTTACGGATAAGCATTTTAAAGATAAAGTCTGCAGCCCTTTCGGACGCTGTTGTATACTCCGGAATACCTAAAAATCTTCCTCCAATGGCCAGTGCGGCTATCATTAATCCATTCCAGGCAGTTAATATTTTATCATCCTTATATGGGTGTACTCTTTTTTCCCTTTGATTAAAGAGCTTTTGCCTGCAGTTCTCAACAAATTCTTTGTCTTCTGATGGAAAGTCTCCTTTTATCAGGTTAGGAATATTTAAACCTTCAAAATTCCCGCTGACGGTAATGTCATAGTATTTGCAGAACTTCTCCCAATTGTCATCACCCAATACCTGTCTGATCTCGTCCTGAGCCCATACATAAAATTTGCCTTCTTTACCCTCAGAGTCGGCATCCTCTGCGGAGAAGAACCCGCCTTCGGGAGAGGTCATATCACGAAGTATATAGGTAAAAATCTGCCTTGCAATAACTGCGTATTTCTCATTCCCTGTTGCCTGATACGCCTCAAGATAAGCTATTGACAAAAGGGCATTGTCATAAAGCATCTTCTCAAAATGAGGCACAAGCCATTTTCTGTCGGTTGAGTAGCGGCTAAAGCCAAAGCCAATGTGATCATATATTCCACCTCTATACATGGAATCCAGTGTCTTTTCAACGATTTCAAGGGCAGAATCATCTTTGGTATTGTACCAGTATCTTAATAAAAAATATAGATTGTGGGGAGTAGGGAATTTGGGTGCACTACCAAAGCCGCCATAAATACTGTCAAAGTTGGATTTAAACTGATAAAAGGCATCCTCAGGCAAATCAGGTTGGAATTCTGCATGTTGAATATTATCAGGCTCAAAAGGCTCATTAATAGCAACTAGTATTTGAGTGCTTGTATTCAAAATTGCATCCCGATTATCAGACCATGCTTTTCGTATTTTATCCAACAGTGATAAAAAACCGTTCATACCCATCCTGTCATGCTTGGGGTAGTATGTGCCAGCAAAAAAAGGTTTTCTGTCGGGAGTCATAAAAATGGTAAGCGGCCAGCCGCCGCTGCCGGTCATTGCCTGGCATACGGTCATATATATGGTGTCAATATCCGGCCTTTCTTCACGATCTACCTTTATAGATATAAAGTATTTATTTAGTACCTCTGCGGTCTCCGGATCCTCAAAGCTTTCGCGTTCCATAACGTGGCACCAGTGACAAGTAGAATAGCCAATACTTAGAAATATTGGCTTATCTTCAGAAACTGCTCTTGCAAAGGCTTCTGGTCCCCAGGGGTACCAGTCGACTGGGTTGTGGGCGTGTTGGAGCAGGTATGGGGATTTTTCATTTGAAAGCCTGTTTGTGAAATTGTATTCAGTCATATATTTTCTACTCCTAAATTTGTTTTCAGTTTATTATTACCCGTTTCAGAAGAAAATAATGCTGATTATATCCAGAGTCAAAAGAGAACCATCCCCTTAACTCATTTGACGTTGAAGCCATGATATAACTGGCCTATATGGAGTTGATGAATGTAAGAAAATAAGTATATACACTACATTCGCACTATGTATCACTACCTGGACTTAAACGGTTCCAAAAGTAGGACTCAACAGGTGCATCAGGCATCTCGGCAGTATAATTCACACCGGATGTTATTAATGTTCTAGTCTTATAGAAAAATCAGAACCTAAAATATTAGTGATTAATGAGTAATATGGTGGTTGATAATAAAATCCCGTTTTTCATAACTAAATGTAAACGGTATGTCAAGAAAACTCTTAACATCATAGTCTTCTGACATACCGCTTTATTTATAAGTTATACGGGAAGTCTATAGGCATAGACTATTTCTTATATCCGCATTTAGGACACACACCATTTTCGTTTAATGCAATGCCGCATAACGGGCAGCGATCTATATCCTTTTGAGGCTCGTACTCTTCCGTAGCACCATTTACTCCGCTTGTAAATGTGATTTTAACTATATTAAGCTTATCTTTTAGTAAATCGTGAACTATTTTTATCATGCCTTCGACGGTCATTGTTTCTTTTGTAACTACTAAACGACATTCCGGATACGCTGTTGCAAGATCCGTCTTGAAAGCAGGACCTTTTTGCTTATTGGTTGGTGCACCGTTCTTAATGCCTTGTGCTTCGTAAACGCTTAGGATCGCGGGAAGCAATGGATCGTCTTCCCTTAAAATCAATGCATGATCAAAATTTTGCAAAACTTCCCAAGCAGTTTTCTTAATTTCATTACATGGGAATACCATATTTACTCCCATGTTGACCGTATCTTCAACTTCAATGGTAAGTATTCCCGTATGCCCATGCAAATACTGTGCTTCTCCTTTGAACCCAAAAAACCTGTGTGCATATTGCAAGTCAAAAGTAGTGAAACTTCTCATAATTACTCTCCTCATAATTTATATTTACGGGGTGTATCTATGCTCCCGTATGCGCACATACTTTAGTTTCAGTTTAGCCTTTTTATATTAACCTTAATTATGTATTACATTCAAGGCAGGTACCCTTGAATGTAATTTTATTTGACTTTTTTAGACTGCAATTAAGATATACTTTGAAAGATTTCTTTTATCCAACCACCATACCTACATTCCATGATATCAGGCTATTCCTATCATAGCATATATTCCTTCTAAATAATAGTGAATTTAATCAATATTACTTTTTTCGTCCATTTATGAGAAATTTCTACTTGTCACTTCTAATAAATAGTTAAAAATTGTAGAATTATAGCAACAGGCATCGGTCTGTAGAGCTTAATATATAACATCAGAATACTCACAAGTAGATATGGAGATTTCTCGCTCCTCCTAAATTTAAATGAAGCAAAAACCTCTATAGGTTCTATCCTATAAAAAAAATGCATTACAAGCAATGCCTGCAAGCAGTTTATTTACATAAAGAAATAGCGAATTTTACCTTATTTATTTTCGGTCAAAGCACATCACTTTTTGTTAATATCCAATTATTGTTACAACACCTATTTTCAAGTAATATAGAATGAATACCTACTATTAACTATTCTATTGAGCGTTATGAGAGGAATTTGTAACCTTCTCTCTTTTAAGGTGGTCTAATAAGCAGAAAGGAGGTCATTATGGATAATATTTCGGTACCGAATATAGAAAAGACGATGGAAGAATACACAAATTCATATGTCAGTGAGTTGATGGGCAGATATGCAGACAGTGTTTTAAGGATGTGTTATATCTACCTGAAAGATTATCATTTGGCGGAGGATGTTACACAAAAAACATTCATACGGGTTATGAAGTATTATGGTAAGTTTAAAAAGGCATCTTCTGAAAAAACGTGGATTATGCAGATTGCTATAAACCTTTGTAAAAGCCAGCTTAAAAGCAGGTGGCATCAGAGAGTGAGCTATGATAGTATTCCTGAACCGGCTTATGATGCAGATTATGATGGTGTCTTGGACAGGCAAGAGGTCTTTTATGAGATAAACAAACTAGGACCTAAATATAAAGAAATTATTCTACTGTATTATTATCAGGAAATGTCAATATCTGAAATTGCTGCAGTTTTAAAACTAAAGGAATCAGCTGTGAAAGTAAGACTGTTTAGAGCAAGAGAACAATTGAAATTGAATCTTAAGGAGGACTGGATTAATGAATGAGATAAAAAAGGCTCTTGATAGTGGAATGAAAAACATACATTTTAATGAAGGCCTGATTACGGACAATAAACCAAAATACAGCAGAATGAATGGTATATTGAAGGGTAATGTAGCTGCTGCGGTGGCAATACTACTAATTGTTGCATATGTGACAGGGATAGGACAGACAGTGCTTGCTTATACATATCAATCTATTGCCAATATAATGGGATTGAATGAGGCTGTAGAAAATTATACCACAGTGATTGGAAGTTCGGTAACTGATAATAGAATTACAGTAACACTGAATGATGTAATTGTATCTGAGAAAAAATTGATTATTTCATTGAACATTTCGGATGGACAAAAGATGAAAAGAGATGAATTCGGAAATAGAATAAGTCATGGGTATAGCTTAAATCAAATCAATGTTAACAATTCTAAAGCTGGTGCAATAAAAATCTATATGGATGGTAAAGAATTGCCAATTGCCGGTCTAATTGGTACAGGACAGGATATAGATGACTATACAATGAATTACATTACTGAGTATTATATAGGTCATATTGATTGGGAAAGGGAACACAAATTTAAAATTGCAATGTCTACGATTGAAAAACCTAGGGGTGGAGAAAAGTGTGAGGAGATCAACGGTAAATGGGAATTTGTTTTTGAGGCCAGCGGTGCTGATATGGCAAAAGATACAAAGGTTATAGTGCTTAATGACGTTTTGACATACGATGATGGAAAAATTATATTTGAAAAGTTTGTTGCCAACAGCTATGAGAAAGTGTTATATGCGTCAACATATGAATCGTCTAAAGGAAAAGGGTATGATGAAATAGGAAATGAAATAAATTTGATAGGATATGATGATCTGGGAAATAAAGTTTGTCTTTATGCTCAGGCTGATTATTATAACAAAAAGGGTGCAGCATTCATATGTGTTGGCGGAACTGACATCAGTGATGAGGCGTCGACACTTACTTTACAGGCTGTAGATAAATGGACGGATCAATTCAATCCTGATAAAGGTACAATAACGATTGACATTAAATAAAGCTTTCATTTTTAGTATCGCGAATAAAATTTACACTAATAGCGTGACTGTAAAAAAGAAGTCCAAGCGGGCTTCTTTTTGTATGTATTAAAGCATTATTGGGATTTTAGCAGTGTTGGTTCAATAATACCATGTGCAATCAGTAATAAGTGGAATATTAATTAAACAACCTTTCTTTCTGTAACCATTAACGTACTGACCCATGTTATTTCAACAAATTCATTCGACGCTTACTTTACAGGCTGTAGATAATTGGACGGAGTAATTCAATCCTGATTAGAAATGCATCATGGAGATAATGATTTATTGACTCCAAGAAATGCCAATGATATAATCATGAACAAAGATAGGCAAAATTATGCATATTTTAGCAAGAATCTCTCGATTATGTCAAATTTGGTTATGCCAGGTTATATTGATGGAAGGTTTAACCTGTTCTAGCTTTAACCAATCCGGTACTCAACAAAATAGACAAGGAGGGCTTAAAAAATGAGAAATCTCAGAAAATTATCTGCAGCCGTTTTGGCAGTAGCATTAGTACTTACTTCGATGACTACTGTATTCGCAGCTGATCCAGCTACACCAGCAAACGCTGAAAAGGCTGCAACATTAAAGGATCTAGGTCTCTATGCCGGAACTGATGCTACAGATGTAGCTGCCGGTTTAGATGGCGCATTGACAACACAGGACTCATTAATATTTTTAGCAAAGTTATTTGGATATAATGAGGCTGCTAATGCTTTAACAGCTGACCAGGTAGCTGAAGCATTAGCTAAATTTGATGATGCTGCCAGTATATCAGATTATGCTAAAAATGTGGTTGCATATTCAGCAACAAATAGTATTTTAAGCGGTTCAACAGATGGTAATAGATTCTTTGTAGGCGCTAAGGACACTGTTACAGCAGCCAGATTTGCTACATTTATGCTCAAACAAATGGGTTATACTGTTGCAGATTATAAAGCATCAGTTGCCAAGCTTGCAGAAGCAGCGGGAAGCAAGGTTGATGCGACTTTAACCGGAGACTTAACCAGAGATGCTGCAGTTGGCGTTATGTTTGGAGCACTTACTGCTGAAAAGGCTAGTGGAAAAACGGTTATCGCTGATATCGTTGGCGACAATGCCGACTTAAAGGCAAAGGCCGAGAAGCTTGGCTTAATAGCTCCTCCACCTACTGACTTAGCTGTTGAATCAGTTAAGGCTTTAAATTGTAAGCAGATACAAGTTGTATTTAATCAGGAAATGGATAGAAATTCAGTTGAATCTGAGGGTTTCTACGAGATACAAGACAAGGGTTCAAATATAGTGGAACTTGGTGACAGCAGTGCTTCATTAGGTGATGATAAGAGAACAGTTATTATTATTTTAAACAAAAATGTTGCTAATAAACTGACTAACTCATCTGAAGCAAAAGTAACAATTAATAAAGATATCAAAGCTAAGAGTGGTGTAAAATTAGCTAAAGCTGCTGTATTTGAAAAAGTTACAGTAGAAGATGGTATTATTCCTACGGTTACAAAGGCTGAAGCTACAGGAGAGCGTAATATAAGAATCACATTCTCAGAGCCTGTTTATGACAAGGGTAACGATAATTCTATTGCTAAAACCAACTTTAAGGTTGTAAGCGGAACATATGAATATCTTGTTCAAGAAGCTACTCTGGACAATAATGTTATTAACTTAGAAATCGGAACAAAATTAATTGAAGGTCCTGTCACTGTTACTGTTAATAACGCAGGCGCAGATAAGACCGATGCAATTGTTGACTATGCCGGATATGCAGTATTCAAGAGCAGCACAACCTTTAACTATGTTAAGGATACTTCCGTATCAGTTGTTACTGTTAAAGAAGCTAAACCGGAGTCAGTAACTCTTGCATTCACAAAGCCGGTTAAGTTTGCAAACCTTAAATTATATCATTCAGTTAAGAACGCCGCAGCATATGAATGTGTAGCTACTACAGCTTCAAAGTATAAGGATGAATTCAAATTTGAATTTAAACCGGAAAGTAAATTACAGCAAGGAACTGTTAAGCTTTTCTTAGTAAATGCTGATAATGATGCAGATAAGATGGTGGATGGATATGGTATTAAAGTACCGGATCAGACACTTACCTGTGAGATTGTAGTTGATGAGACTGAACCTGTATTCACTAAAGGGGATTTTGATAAAAATACCAGTATTTTCTTAACCTTCGATGAAGAACTTGATAAAGAAGAAGCTGAAAAAACAGAAAACTATACGATTAAGAAGTATTCAGATCCTTTTGCTTCCATAGCTTTCAAAGCAATATATAACGATAATGCTGCCAAAAAAGAAAATACTGTTACTTTAAAGCCTGAGAAGCTATTAGAAGATAACACAGAGTATGTAGTAACAATAAAAAAGGCTATGGATACATATGGAAATAAGACAGTCAAGGAATATACTTATACATTTACTACAGGAGATAATACTGCTCCTGATGTAAAAGATGCTGTATATGCAGATGCCAAGAACGATGCTTCACAAAATCAATGCTATACAGTAAATGCAGAGGGCAAGATTTACATAACATTTACTGAATCTATGAATGAAGCACAAATGCTTGATTTAAATAATTACATGGTCAATATAGGTGATGGCTTCAAAGCATTAGATAAGGATAAGGATAAGGTAACCAAGGTTTCCGATAGAAAGATATGTATTGAAGTTGGAGCATTTGCAGACGAGATTAAGCCAAGCGTTAAAGTTGCTCCAATCATGGATCTTGCCGGAAAGAGATTGAGAGGTTCAGTTGATTCTGTTGTTATCAGTAATATTATTGCTCAGAAGGATCCAGTGCCGTCTGTAACCGCTAAGGTTAAGTCAGTATATGGAAACGTGGTTGTTCTTGGATTTTTGTGGCCGGTTAAGGGTTCGAACATAAAGTTATATTTTTCAGACAAAAACAATGAAGCCTACAAGGCAGAAGCTACGGTTACTGACTATACAAATGAGATTAAGTTTATGTTTAACAGTTCATTACCATTTGGAGAACTTAAACTTTTCCTGGTAAACAGCAAAACTGAAGGTGAAGAGTTAATTGATCGCTACGGTGTATTTGTGCCTGACCAGTCTCTTACTTGTAATGTTGAAGCACCACCGCCAGAACCGGTGCCGGCCCATCAGACTCCTACTGATACCACTGTGCCTGTTGTTGATCAATGCATAGTTAATAAGAATGAAAGTATCAAAATAATATTTAATGAAAAAATTGATATAGAAACTGCAACTACCACAGGTAGCTATATAGTAAAGAAGCTTTCAGACGGTGAAGTAATACCTTTGTCAGCTAGTATAGATGATTCAATGAAATCAGTTGAACTGAAATTCGGTTCTGATTTAGAAGATTATACTGAATATCAGTTGTTGATCAAAGAGTACAAAGATATTTATGGAAACCAAAATACATCTGATTATACATATAATTTCACGACCTCGGAATATATACATCCTTATGTAATTAATGATCCGGAGAATGATCAAGATTGTTGTACAATACCTGAAAAGGGTAGGATTATTATTGTATACTCTGAAGCTATGAATGAAGCACAAATGCTCAATAAGGAAAACTATCAGGTATCACTTGATGAAGGGGAAAATTATAAGGAGCTGGGTGATAATGATACAATTACCGGGATTAATGATAGGACAGTTCAAATTTACTTCGAGGAATTTAAAGGTAAGAATATCAATCCTTATGTAATGATCGCTCCGATCGTGGATCTTGCAGGAAATAAATTGTATGATGATAGTGATGCGCATTACATTGTTGAAAATATTGAGCCGGAAAATGTTCAAATTGAACAAGCCCAATTAATAGCTAAGGATAAGATTAAGGTTGTATTCAACAAGAAGATGGGAAATATTAATATAAGTGATTTTTTAATTGACTCAACAACTCCGGGTGCAATTAGCGTTGTAGATTGTGAACCGGCTTCTGAAAATTCTGATGGAAAAACTGAAGTGGTTTTGGTTCTAAACAAAGAATTAACTACTGATGCAAAAGATGAGGCAGGAAATCAGATTAGCTTTACTACTGTTGACACACCATCTACAGAGTCGGAGTGGGGTGGTAAGCTGAGATCTTATTACTGTTTTCCTGATGACAGGATAGCGCCTGAGGTAATTAATGATCCGGAGAAAGATCAGTATTGTTACTCAATACCTGAAAAAGGTGAGATCATCATTGTATACTCTGAAGCTATGAATGAAGTACAAATGCTTAATAAGGGAAACTATCAGGTATCAATCAATGAAGGCGAAACATATGTGGAGCCGGGTGATGATGATAAGATTAACAGAGTTGATGACAGGACAGTTACAATTTACATTAAGGAACTTGAGAATAAGAGTGATCCAACTATCATTCCTTACGTAAAGATCGCTCCGATCATGGATATTGCAGGAAATAAACTATATGATAATGATGAGCCTTACATTATTGAACCGGAGGTAAATTACACTCCGGATAATGGTGTTTATATTAAAGAAGCTGCAGTATATTCTACTGGTGAGATAATTCTTTATTTCAACGAGGAGATGGAAATATTTAATGGAAAAGACATAATATTTTCAAATCTAACAAACACAACAACTCCGTGTTCAATCGTAGAATGGTATCTTACTGATCGTAAAGAAATAGCTAAACTTTGGTTAGACTGTAACTTGCCTGATGATGCCAAAAATGAGAATGGAGATATAATTAATATTACTACTATTGATAATCCAACTTCAGTGTCACAGTCGGGTAACAAGTTGAAATCTAATTTTAGTATAAAACTTGAAGATAAGGTAGCTCCAAGAATTATTGAGGTAATAGGAAGTAAAGCGCAAGGACAGAATTTTATAGATACTATAACTATTTACTTCTCAGAAGCTATTGATGGAAACCGTCTATCACATTTTGATGAATTTAATCAATGTACGCGTTATCCATTTGACGTATATGGTTATTCAATAAAAAATATAGAAGCTTTTGATGAGACTAAGACTGTAGTTCTTACAGTTGAGCCTTGTGATGATGGAGTGATTACTGAGACTACTGTAGAACAAACTGGTGAAATATATGATAAAGTTGGCAATCTGCTTGAGCCGAGTTATGTAAAATGGGTAGTTACTTTGGAGAATCCACAAACAAACTAGAATAACCTTAGCTGTAAACCAAAGCCGGAGGTCGGAGTCATCCTTCCTCTGGCTTTTCTTAGGTTCATTTATATGGCCATTTTTATTATTTAATTTCTTGAAGCATACATGACAATAGTATTCTTCAAATTTACTTAACTAAGGTGGCTAAATGTTATTACACAAAAAAACAACAAAGCAATGAACATAAAAATAAACAGCTACCTACCACTGTATCTAGCTGGAAGAAAATTGAATAACTGAAATATGGTAAAAAACATCAAAACACAAATACATCCTATTGGTATAATTCTTTCTATAATTAAATTTGAGGAGGACGAGAGCATGATAAAAGTAAGGATAGAAAGAAAACCAGCATTTAGGATAGTCGGACGGAAAATATGGATATCAGGAACAGATGACAATGATGTTTTCGGAAGGTTTTGGAAAGAATCTCAAGAAAATGGGTTGGTGGAACTATTACATAAACTGCGGGACGATAAACATGAGACTATAATTGATAGTGGTGTGTTTGGTGTTTCTTGCGTGGAAAAAGATCCAAGCAATAGAAGCTTCTATTTCTTTATAGCTGCACAATGCGATGAGTGCCCCAAAGATTCCGATTTAGAGGAGTATTATGTACCTGCTAGTGAATGGGCAGTATTTGAAAATAAAGGAGTAATACCTGATTCCTTGGTTGACTCGGAGATGTATGCATTTATGGAATGGCTGCCAAATTCAAAATACATTCATGCAAATGCACCGGAAATGGAAGTATATCCTTATTGCACTGATTCTGAAGAAGGCATTTTAAGTGAATTCTGGCTTCCAATTAGAGAGAAATAGTGCAATAATTAGATATCATATAGTTGCTGGGGAAGTTTAGGTAATGAATTATTGCGAAAATATTCAAAAATCAATTGATTTTTTTGAGCAGCATTTAAAAGATGATATCGATATTAATATCATCGTGCAGCAATCATGCTTTTCTACAACCCATTTTTATAGAATTTTTCAAGCTCTAATAGGAGAGTCATTAAAAGAGTATATTCGAAAAAGAAGATTGAGCGATGCTGCTATTGAACTATGCGTTTCTAATAAACGATTAATTGATATTGCTTTTGAATATGGTTTTAATTCTCAGGAGACTTTTACTCGTGCCTTCTCCAAATTGTTCGGCATAACACCTGGTAAATATCGAATACTTAAAAATAAAATAACTTTATTTGAAAAGGTGAATTCATACCAGAAGATGCTGGCTAATATTAATCAAGGAAATTCTATAGAGCCTCAAATAGTTTTTGATAAAGAGTTACGTGTAGTAGGAATGCAAAAAACAGTAAAGCCCGGAGATGAACAGATACGGAGCTTATGGGAGGATTTCAATTTAAGAGTATCAGAATTGGAGGATGCTGCTACACCAAATTGTTTATTAGGCTTATGTGAGTATATGCCTGATATTACTGATGAGAGTGAATTCAGTTATATTGCATGTATTGAGGTAAACGCATTCTGTAATATTCCTGAAGGAATGATAACAAAAATAATTCCGGCTTCTAAGTATGCGGTATTTACTCATAGGGGCTCCATGGATGAACTGAAAGCAACCTATTGTTATATATATGGGGCATGGCTGCCTTCTTCGGGGTATGAATTGGCAGAGCTTGATACAATAGAGTTATACTATTCGGATGAAAATGATCCTGATGATAAGTTTGACATTTATATACCGATTAAGTAAAAACGTTTACAAAATATTTTTGCCTTTGAATTTTCAGCCACTCATTCCCATCGTATTAGATATCAACTTAAAAATTGACATCATAAACGTGAAAAAAGAGAACAAGTAAATAATTGTCAGACTTTATGCTGTTTATAATTAGAAATATTTTACTATTTAGGTATATTGTGTTGAATACTCTTTTAAAATACCATATAATGTATATAAGGCAAATGTGTTTTTTTAATAATTTTACACACACTAAAGGCAAAGTAAGGCTTATACCGTTTTCATGGATTTTTTGCATTTTGTAGGAGGTGTTTGGCCTTGTTGAGTATTCATCACTTAAAAAAGCGTATTAATAAGGAAAGAGATGAACTGCACCATCTTATGGAGTATGAAGAACTGAGCAGTTTTGATGTACAGAAGCAGAGTCAAGAGTTGGATTGCCTAATATTATGTTACTACAGGCAAAACAAAGACGATCAGCACTTAAATGAACCATAACAAAGAGCTGCAATAAACGGAAGAACAGCAAATGCAGTTATGGGGTTACCGGAAGCTGCTTTATTCAACAGCTGGCTCTTATAAATGTACTCAGAAGCAAGCCCGAAAATAAGACCGGCGATAGAACCTATTATAACCATGAGTGGATAAAGTTTGTCGGTAGAGGGCTTGCTGATATCCATTTTATCCATTATGTCTGTCCAAAGCAGATTGTACTTTTTAGCCAGGGAATATAAAAACGAGAGTAAAAATGGACCCACAAGAAGGGTAACGACTACATTATTCAAAGTAATAATTACAGAAATGTCTTTAAAACAAGCGAGCTTCAGAACATGAAGTCCCCATGCGATGACTATTGCGCAGGAGGAGCCGGATATAAAGGAGACAATACCAAAGCGCATTAGTTTAGATGGAGAGTTGATAGAAAGAGCCTTATTTTCTCTGCAGTTAATCTTAAAATGGTTCCAGAGCTTATAAGGTATGTACGCATAAAGAAAGTTTCCAATGAAGCCGAAAATAGAGCCAAAGGTTAGTGTGCCAAAAAAATCGCCTAATAAATTGCCTATAGCTGAACCCCAAGCTCCGGCAGGGCCGAATAAGAGACCAAATATAACAGGAAGCATTGCAGCTAAGCGTATTTCTGTAATGTAGGGGATTATCGGAATAGACTTAAATGGAATAAGTAAGAGCATATAAATGCTGGCACATATTACTGTTAGACCAATCATTGTACTGTATTTCCACATTCTGACTATCTCTTTCATGACAATACCCCATACTAATTCTACTGGTGTTTTCTGCGTACATATCAGATTGCAGCCAAAAAACATATTAAATATAACAGAAATAAGACCTTTTGTATATTGAGTATTTTATCACTCAATGTAGCATTATGTCTATATTATTGCACTATTTGGAACATGCAGATTGTAACAAATGTCACTTGCATGCAGCCAGTACAATTCAAAAGTGGAAAGCGTGGTGGATTACTGCCGTCAATAGCTGTCCTATTTAGCATTTCAGAGATAAAACATGTAAAAAATGACGTATCGGATACAACCTGAAATATCAGGAATGAAGCAACTGAGGAACGAGCATGACAGTAAAGCTTTATTATTGAAAAGACCGTATATACCCGTGTGTGATATGCACCCCTTACAGTAGATAGTCTATTTTATCCGTCTACAATAAGGGGTTAATATCACATATGTATATTCGGTCTTTGAAATATGTGCTTATTTTCTACTTATATCAATAAGCCGTATTATGCTGTCCATCGTAAGTGAAAGATCCGATTTAGAGCGGTGTTTGGCTTCACTAAAGGGAACTGCCACACGATTTATGCTGAAGACTGAGCTTACTCCCTCATCATAAATGGCATCTATATTATCACCTATGTCACCGACTACAGCAATGACAGGAACATTTGCCTTTTTTGCACGGCGTGCTACTCCTATAACTACTTTACCGCGAAGAGACTGAAAATCAAGCTTGCCTTCACCTGTGAAAACCAGATCCGCTTCCTTTAATAAATCGTTGAATTTTACAACATCCAGAACGGTTTCTATACCCATCTGCAGCTTACTGTTTAAAAAGGCTACCATGCCACCGCCCATTCCACCTGCAGCACCTGCGCCGGGTAAGTTATCTATCTCTTTTCCCAGATCCCTTTTTACAACATATGCCATATGTTGTAGATTTGTATCGAGAAGCTTTATAGTAGCTTCATTTGCTCCTTTTTGCGGGCCAAATACATGGGCTGCTCCATGGGGGCCGTATAATGGATTATCAATATCACACATAGTTATAATTTCAACACCAATAAGAGATTGACTTAAACCGCAAAGGTCCACCGATTCTATATTACAGAGTGTTTCACCAACGGGTATGAAGCTGTTGCCTTCGCTGTCATTGAAGCATACGCCAAGTGCAGCTGCCGCACCTGTTCCGCCATCGTTTGTGGCACTGCCTCCAAGGCCGACAATTATTTTTTTGCAGCCTGAGGCTGCAGCATGCTCAATAAGCTGGCCTACACCGTATGTAGTCGTCCTTTCGGCATGGAGATTATCACCTACCAGCGGAAGTCCTGCTGCTGCTGCCATTTCTATTATTGCAGTTCCGTCGGGAAGAATGCCGTAAAAGCTCTCAATGTCTTCAAAATAAGGACCTTTTACAGTTAATTTGACCTTTTTACCGCCAACGGCAGCTAAAAACGAGTCTACACTTCCTTCGCCTCCATCAGCAACAGGAATACTAGCGATCTCTATATGCGGATGATATGTGCGTATAACCTTTTCCATAATACTGCAAATTTCCGAGGATGACATTGTGCCCTTAAAAGAATCAGGTATTAATAAAACTTTCTTCATATACTTCTCCTTCATATATATAATTGTAGACTGTTTTTGAGCAATTATACCCAAATTGGCGTTTTATGGGCAACGCAAAAAATGCGCAGCCCAATCAGCATAATTTTCTTTTATTATATACCGAGATATTAAAAAAGTCCATAAACAGGCAAAGCTACCAATGATACTACAATTGATTTTATATTAGCCGAAAAAGGTCAGGTATATAGGTACTGTAAATACAGGCACAGCGTATACTATAGGACTGGCGGTTATCTTAATCATGCCGTTCATGTTAAGACAAATATTTAAAGCTCACATAATATGAATCATGCAGTATCTGTAACAGTTTGAACTCTGCAACATAAAATGCTAGCAAAGGCTTTATTTCAAAGGAGGCACAAACATGCTCTCAAACGTTGAATTTATAAAACAGTCGTTAGGTCTGCACTTGTTTTTTGCTCGTATTATGAAAGAACATTCATTTTTTCTTGAAGCGGGGTTCACGCCAAGGGATGCCGGTTACACTCAGCAGGCTGACTCTTTTCGAAGGGAATTTGACATGCTTTTAGGAGAAGCCATTGCTCTTTCGAATGGCGTCGTTGATCCCACAATACTTCAGTCGGGAGAAGTGATAACACCATTTACTCTAAATGCTGAAATGGCTACGATCTATTTCACCGGTGTACAAATACCTACACAGCTTACACAAGCAGAAGCAGAATTGACAGGCGGCGGAGCAGCGATAGCCACCCCTATGCTTGAGCAAAGTGTTTTTATGCTTAATCAAAGGGCCATGGGCCTAACTTCTGCTTTAATACAGTTTAAAACAAATGTGTTAACCAATCAAACGAGCTGCAGTATGTTTACATTTAATTATCCCTTGCTGATCCTACATATTATACGAGAGGCGGAATTATACCTTCAGACTCTGGTGAAACTTCAAAACAGAGAAGTAGTAAATCTGGAAAGAGAAGCCTATGAGAAGGAGTTCTTCTGGAACAGGCAAATGGCAGAGCATGCGAAATTTATTCGTGGTCTTCTAGATCCTACAGAAAACGATTTGATCAATAAGGCAAATAATTTTGGAAATGAGTTTGATCAGTTGACCGCAGAAGCGAAGGCTGCAATGGATGCCGCTGCCCCATCAGCAAAGGTTACCACTGAAAGCCTGAAAGCAACTGAGGACCTTCGTAATTTCAAGGCACAGGGTACACAGGGGATCCTTTCATGCAAGGTAAGGTCAATAATCATTCCTCTGTTGGGTGACCATGTCCTACGTGAAGCGAACCATTATATGAGACTGTTAAAAATGTTCGGTAGATACTGATATGCTTTATCTTTAATATTTTTTGGCCCTTAGGCCTCGGTATAGAATTGAGAGTAACAGTACACTATATCTAAATGTTAAAGTGAGGAGAAAGAAACTCACTTTTATTTTTTATAATTCATGTTATAATAGGTGAGAGAAGCGGGGCGTTTTATTAGAGTAGCCTCCTTTTAATATAGATAATGTAATGGCATGGCTTAATAAACTACATATTGAGAAGGAGCAAAAACACAATGGAATTATATAAGCAGTGGAGAGAAATGGCAGAAACAGAAAGGCCGGATCAAAAAAACTTTTGGAAGAACTATTTTGAAAAAGAAATGCTTAACTATGAACATATATTGGAGAGCGGTTCGAATAAGCTTGAAGGAAAGCTGACGGATCTGGCTGCCGGATTCAATATGGATCCTGTAGTATTTACAGGCTTCCTCGATGGTATCAATACAAGCCTCAAGGAAGAACTGGATCTGGATACACTTACAGAGGATACAGAGCTTTCTTCTGAAATAGATTTTGAAAAGCTATACTGGAATATGCACGAGGCAAAGGCGGATTGGCTGTATAACCTCAAGCAGTGGGATGGAATACTCTCAGAGGAAAAAAGGAATGATATTACAAAGGAATTCAGAAGATCTAAGATGGCTGTAAGTGATAAGGTGGGAAGAAACGACCCTTGTCCTTGCGGTTCAGGTAAGAAGTATAAGAAATGCTGTGGGAAGTAACTAATTATAGCGTTGCCTGAAGGGCTACAGCCAAAAGGGGAGAGGGGCACGATGCCCCCGAGACTTTTATTTAGATAGAATTAGGAGAAGCTTACATATGCTTGATAAAATTAGAATGAATACACCTCTGGTCGAGATGGATGGCGACGAGATGACCAGAATCGTCTGGAACATGATAAAGGAGATATTGCTTGAGCCTTATATTAACCTGAATACAGAGTACTATGATCTTGGCCTTAAGCATAGGGATGAAACCAATGACCAGGTCACTATTGATGCGGCTAATGCCACAAAGAAATACGGCGTAGCTGTAAAATGCGCTACTATTACTCCTAATGCTCAGAGAATGGAAGAGTATGATTTAAAGCAGATGTGGAAAAGCCCAAATGGTACTATAAGGGCAATTTTGGATGGTACAGTATTCAGAACACCAATAGTTGTTGATAGTATAAAGCCATTTGTTAAGACATGGAAAAAGCCCATAACGATCGCCAGACACGCTTACGGTGACATATATAAAAATACTGAATACCGAGTTCCGGGTGAAGGCAAAGCAGAGCTGGTGTTCACAGACAAGGAAGGAAGCAAGTCGCAGACTATTTTTGAATTTAAGGATCCTGGCGTGATCATGGGAATGTATAATACGGATAAGTCTATCAGCAGCTTTGCCAGAGCCTGTTTCAACTATGCACTTGATGTAAAGCAGGATCTATGGTTTGCTACAAAAGATACGATCTCCAAGAAATATGACCATAGATTCAAGGATGTATTCCAGGAGATATTCGAAAAAGAATACGCAGACAAATTTAATGATGCCGGAATAGAGTATTTTTACACTCTTATAGATGATGCCGTTGCTAGAGTTATAAGATCTGAGGGCGGTATGGTATGGGCGTGTAAGAATTATGACGGAGATGTTATGTCAGATATGGTAGCGACAGCCTTTGGAAGTATAGCAATGATGACATCAGTACTGGTATCGCCGGAAGGACATTATGAGTATGAGGCTGCGCATGGTACTGTAACAAGGCACTATTATAAGCATCTTAAGGGCGAAGAAACCTCTACCAATTCCATGGCTACATTATTTGCCTGGACCGGTGCATTGAAAAAACGGGGCGAATTGGACGGCAATGCCGAGCTTATGGATTTTGCAGACACTTTGGAGTCTGCATCTATAAAGACAATCGATGAAGGTGTTATGACAAAGGAGCTTGCAGCACTCTCAGATATTAAAGACATTAAGGTTGTAAATACTGAAGACTTTCTCAGGGAGATAGCCAAGAGGCTTGATGCAATGCTGAAGGAGTGATTTTGTGTCAGTTTTGGAACTGGCCGGGAAAATTGCACAGGAAATATTAAGTGCATTTTTTCTCAACTATTTCTTCGTATTTTTATATATTGCGGTTATTATGTATATCAGAACCCAATATCAAAAGTATTCAGAGCTACAGACTGATATTTACGGAAGGCCTGCAAAATCGCTGAAGGAGATAACAGAAAAAATAATCCTTACAGGGTTGATAGCAGGCTTTGCCGGTAGCTTTGTCACTGTTGCTGCAGGTATTACAATCGAACCTGATGCAATCAAAGGCTTGTTTTATATAATGTTCATATTGATGCTATTCGACCTGAGGTTTGCGTGTATATCTTATGCAGCAGGAATTCTTGCAGTCATAAGCTTGGTTTCGGGAATCCCCAAGGTTAGTATACCGTCTCTTCTAGGACTTACGGCGGTATTGCAGTTGATCGAGAGCATACTTATCTTTATGACCCGTAAGGATGACTATATACCTGTTTACTTAAATAAGAATGATGAAATAACAGGTGCATTTGTTATACGAAGGTTTTGGTTGATACCGATTGTATTTTTTTCATATATATTGCAAAAAGGCGGCTTTTCATTAGATCTTTCGACTGACAGCTTTTTTATCTTCGGTGCTCCTTCATTGAAGGATAGTGCATATGCGCTGGGACTAGACTGCCTTATAGCTGTTTTATATTACGGAGATATTGCTATAACAAGACATCCTGAAAAAAAATGCACTCAAAATTCTGTTGCGATGTTGTGCTATAGTGTGAGCCTAATGATCATTGCTGTAATATCGGTCAGAATATCGTGGCTTCAATATTTTGGCGCAGCGTTCTGTATAGTTGGTCATGAAGCAGTTCATTTTTTCTCAGCGAGGCTCGAAAATCGTGGAAAGCCAATATACAATGCAGTCAGAAGAGGACTAAGAGTACTGGATGTTCTACCGGATAGTCATGCACAGAGAATGGGAATGGAACGTGGAGATATAATCTTGAGTATAAATAAAAATGATATTCAAACGGAAGAGGGAGTTGCTGAGGCATTGAGAGAGTTTCCAAACTATACTTGGATACGGGTGATCAGCTGGAGTGGCGAAGAAAAGACGCTGGAATATCAATGTTTCCCGGGAGGATATAACACCCTTGGAATAATAACAGTCCCGAGGGAAAAAGAAGTTACTTACAATACAGCCTATTTTGAAAAGATGAGCATAGTAAAAAATATCGTTAATCGTTTCAGAGGATTAGACGGAAGATTGTAAAGAATAAGGGAATAGATGTATAATGATATTATATAAAACCTGAACATTTATGATGCAGGCCTGGATTCGGAGATCTGCGGATCTGGTGCACCTTCAGATTGTTTTTGTGACCAGGGTATTTGTGAAAATCATGTTTTGGCTCCGAAGTACAATGTATATGAATACGGCTTGCCATGATTCATTATATTGTATTTTAAATTATTTTTAGAGTGTATTGCAGATGCCTTAACTGAAAGGGTGTAGATGTATGGCGATGGGTGTACAAGAAGGCAGTAATAATTATATAACTGCACGCAAAGCAGGACTTAGGGAGTACTCGAGGAATATTTCCAAGGGACAGAGTGGTTACCTTCCTTTTTTGGAGGGCGTACTTAAGAATATTGAAATAGTATATGAGGTAGATCTTGGTATTGTTGAGCTTCCATTAAAAAAAGTCGTAGGAACATATACATATGCGAGAAGTAGGTCGTTTGCCGCTAATTTTATGCCGCTTCTTACCCCAAGCTCTGAATTTGGGCAAAAGTGGTCAAACTTGTGTGTAGCGCATCTAAATGAAGGAATACGAGATCCAATTAAGGTTTATGAATATATGAACCTGTTTTACGTTGTTGAAGGGAACAAACGAGTAAGCGTTCTGAAATACTTTGATGCGTATTCTTTCCGAGGTAAGGTCAGTAGGCTTGTACCTAAGAAGGATGAAAGCGACAACGATATTCTTATATATTACGAGTTTCTGGAGTTTTATAAAAGAACCGGAATCAATCTTATATGGTTTACTAAACGTAATTCGTTCAGCCAGCTGGGAATATATCTTGAAGAATACATGCCTGAGGTTATACCGATGGGCATGGATAAATTTAAGTATTTTACAAACTACATATATCTTCCGTTCAGAAGAATTTACCTTGAACTGGGCGGACAAAAGCTGCCTATTACTACAGGCGATGCGTTTTTGGAGTATATTAATATCTATGGTATGCCAGATCACATTGATGAGATGGATATTCGCGGTCAGCTGACAGGCTTTATATTGGAGCTCGAACAGATAAGCAGCAATAAAATGGCAGACATACAGACTATGCCTGTTGATAGTGGTGAAGGATTGATCAAAACACTTACTACCTTCGTCAGGCCTAAAGTCACTCCAAAGGTCGCTTTCGTATATGCAAAAAATGTTGAGACATCAAGCTGGACTTATTCGCAGGAGATGGGAAGAAACCATGTAAATAATGTGTTTGGAGATTCTATAGTAACATCATACGTTGATAATGTTCCTGAGCTTCCTGAAGCATATGATACATTAAAAAAGCTGGCTGAGGATGGAAATGATGTTGTTTTTGTTACAAGCCCGGCGCTGATTAATGAAACGTTGAAGGTAGCAATAGATTTCCCGGAGACAAAATTCCTTAACTGTTCAGAAACCCACTTCTATAAGCATGTGAACACATACTTTGGAAGAATATACGAACCAAGATTCCTTGCAGGTATGGCAGCGGGCGCAACTACAAAGACAAATATAATAGGATATGTAGGCACTCATCCCATTCCTGGCGTGATAAACGGTATAAACTCCTTTGCACTTGGAGCGAGAATGGTAAACCCAAAAGCAATTGTTAAGGTAGAATGGCTTAATAGGTGGGATAGCAAGAAGTGCTCAGAGATGGCCAGCAATGAGCTGATAAAAAGCGGTGCCGATATAATATCACATCATGATACGCTGTCAAATAGAGAGTTCAACAGCGAGTTTGGTGTTTATCTTGTTAAAAGAAATGAAAACGGAGAAAGCCAGAATGAGTATATAGCTGCTCCTGTGTGGAATTGGGGAGTTTTTTATGAGAAAATGATAAGAAATCTGATCAAAAATTCCAGATCATTCGGCTCAGGGCAGAAGGTCGTTAACTTCTGGTGGGGCATGGACTCGGGTATTGTGGACTTCTTCTATTCTAAGAGACTTGTGCCAGGGGAAACACAAAAACTGCTGAATTTCATAAAGAACATGATTATAAATGGAACCTTCCATCCGTTTACCGGGCCAATATACAGTCAGGACGGAAGCCTTATGGTTAAACAGGATCAACTGGCTACAAGAGAACAGATCATTAATATGAACTGGTTTGTAGATATTATCCAAAGCGAACTTCCGCAATCTGATTTAAAGGATATCTATTGAATAAGGCTGCCAAGGGAGAATTCCTGAGGCAGTTTTTTTCTGCCAGTTTTATTTATGGCGTTGTACCTCCGTTCTGCAGCAAAAATACAAGGAGGGCTCGATGCCCCCCTGAAAATTCTATTGTTAAGATATTTGTGATCTGGTAATGCCAAAATTTTAAATTACACACATGTAAAAATAACTTCTGTGGCTTGCAGCACTAAGCTTATGCAGCAGATATAATGCTCAGAAAAGTGACTGCTTAGAATGCACAGTCAAGTAATTGGTATCCATATGCGTTAATTATAGTAGTATCCTTATATTGGCGAACTCTCTGCTGAACTTTATAGTTCAAATGCTGATGACCATGGAAAAAATACTTGGGAGAGTATTTATCCATAAGAGTTAAAAAACCTTCAAAGCCTTGATGCGCACGATCTTCTCCGTCTCCAAGTCCGTGGGCGGGTGAATGTGTAAGAAGAATGTCAAAACCATTGTTTTTCCTTATGGTTCGTTTAAGCTTCCTAATCCTTTTGTTCATTTCTTCATTTGTATATTGAAATTGTTGTTGGTTATAGCACATGGATCCGCCAAGTCCCAGTATTCTTACGCCCTTGTATGTAATTATTGTGTCGTCGGCAGAAACACAGCCCTCAGGCGGATTGCTGATATAGGTCTTATTGTGATTACCCGGAACATAATAAAGCGGTGCCTTTATCATTGTAACCAGAAAAGAAAGATACTCAGCCTTCAGGTCGCCGCATGATAGAATGAGCTCCACATCTTTAAAGCGTTCATGATCAAAATAGTCCCAAATATATGATTCTTCCTTGTCTGATACAACTAATATTTTCATTATTAATAACCAACTCTGTTTATATTTTTATAGTATATTGATTTACTAACATATTATAATGTATTCGGAATGTTTAAACAACAAAAATCAATAGAATATTCAATTATACATAATATGTAAAACCAAATAAACGAATTAAAACAAAAATGCCTTGAAATGCATAATTAAAGAACGTATTACAGGTAATGACTTAACAATAAATTACATTGCGGATATTGAAGTATGGTTATATAATACCGATGTTCCATGTAATGAAAAATATTAGAAATTGAGCCAATTATGTCAGGAGGACTATTATGTATTCGGTAATTACAACAGACGAGACTAAATGTATGGGTTGTAATAAGTGTATTCTGGAATGTCCAGTTACTAATGCCAACATTTCAGCATTAAAAGACGGGGTTAGCATAACTCACGTAGATCAGAGCAAATGTATTATGTGCGGCCGATGCCTTGAGGTATGCAAGCATAATGCCAGGGATTACCAGGATGATACCGAAAGCTTTTTCAACGACCTGATTAACGGGAAAAAACTTAACATAATAGCTGCACCTGCTATTAAAACCAACTTTACAGAATATAAAAGATTGTTTGGCTTTATAAATAGTAAAAACAAAGCTGCTTCGTTCTATGACGTATCGCTGGGGGCCGATATAACAACATGGGCGTATCTTAAGGCTATAAAGAATAAGAAGCTTGATTCTGTTATCTCGCAGCCATGTCCTGCTATTGTCAACTATGTTCAGAAATATAAGCATGAGCTTATACCGATGCTTGCCCCTATACAAAGTCCAATGATGTGTACAGCAGTCTATTTAAAAAAATATTTGAAGCTTGACGGAGACATTTGCTTTCTATCCCCGTGTGTAGCTAAGATTTCTGAAATAATAGACCCTAATACGCAAGGGCTGGTTAAGTATAATGTTACTTTTAAAAAGCTACAGGATTATCTTAAAAAGAATAATATTGATCTTTCAAAATTCGAACAGAAGGATTTTGTTGAATCGGTTCTTGGCCTGGGGGATATTTACAGTATTCCGGGAGGACTAAAGGAAAATGTATATCTCTATAAGCCAGATGCCTGGGTAAAGCAGGTGGAAGGCACAAATATGGCATATAATTATCTTGAAGAGTATTTTAAGAGACATAATAACAATAAACAACTGCCTTTACTGGTAGATGTCCTGAACTGTGAGAATGGCTGCAACATGGGCTCGGGTACGAGAAAGGATATAGACCTTACAGACGTTGATTATGAAATGTACAATCTCAAGCTTGCGAAGAAAGGAAGGCTTAAATCAAAGCCAGCCAAGCTGTGGGCTCATTTTGACAAGCTACTTAGGGTTGAGGATTTTGAAAGGAAATATACGCCTGAGAAAAATACCGATTATAAGCATCCTAATGAAAATGAGGCTGATGCTATTTACAATAGCCTTTATAAGACAACAAAAGAATCAAGGACTCGCGATTGTAACTCGTGTGGCTATGGCACCTGTGAAAAAATGATAGCTGCAATATTTAACGGTTTTAATCATGTGGAAAACTGTATAGATTATAATCTACATGTTTCAGCTGCTAAAGCCAGTGTTGACAAGAAAAACAAGGAGATAACAGATGCATTTAATAAGCTGGGTGAGTTGAGCAAGGAACGCAGCAGAAAGCTTGAAATGTTGAAAATACGTGTCGAGGATATAACTCATTCTATAGAGGATGTCTCATCAACGGCTGATAAAAATTCTGAAAGAATAGCAAGTATTTGCCAGGATACAGAGGGATTGCTAAGGATTTCAAAGAACCTTCAGGGAAGGATCGAGAAAATGAGAGCCTCAATAGAGAGCTTTTCTAAGGCAACTGGTGAGATAATGGCAATATCGGATAGAACAAAGCTCCTTTCATTAAATGCCTCAATAGAAGCGGCACACGCAGGAGACTATGGAACTGGATTTTTGGTAGTAGCGGAGGAGGTTAAAAAGCTTTCAGAAAGCTCCAAAATTTCTGCCAGGGCTACGCAAAATGATGAGAGCAATATGAATGCAGAAATAGAGCAGATAATATCTTTATCAAACGAGATGGAAAGAAGAGTAGAAGCTGTCAACAATGAGATTACCAGTATAGCTGCTATGCTGCAGGTAACTACTGCACGAAGCGACGAAATGTTAAAAACAGCTAAAATGCTGCTTGATGAACAGCACGCATAGGGTATCGGCATTTAAAAGGGCATCGTTATTATAAGTACTCAGCATTTGAATGATAGAATGTATAGGTTATCAGTTATTTATGTGATAGCAGGCTCAGTAGAAATACCACCCCAAATAAGTGTATCAAGTTTTATGTGGTATTTAAATGGGAAAAGCAGCTTAATGATATTTGATTAATATGCAAACCGGCAGTTTTGGGCAGAAGGTTATTATGTAAGTACTGTAGGACTTAACGAAGCAACCATTAGGAAATACTTCCAAGATCAAGAGAAGCACGACATAATGATTGATAAGTTAAGTTAAGTGAAAAGAATACAAAGACCCCTTCAAGGGGCAGCTGGTATTACGTTCCTCTCGGCAAAATTGGCAATGGCATAGTGGCTTGAACAATGTGAAAGCCAGCGTCTTTAGGCGCTGGCCTGTAACAAGCCCTTATAGGGCAAGAGAATACAACCGGCTAAGCCGGTTGATATGATTGCTAGGTAGTATTAATTTTTTTTGTGTTGAAATAATTAATAGTGTTGAAAGCTATATCGTGCTATAATAAAATTTATTATAACGAGACACTTCGTTGAAGCACTGGTGCACTAGGCTGTTGTAAAGGTAACTGGTGCTATTGCACTCAATATACTATATGTATTTTGTATATTGAAATGAAGTGTTATTACTGTATGAGTATTTTATTGCTTGAGGGAGGAAGATATACGTGATTTTAAGCGTTAAGCAGCTATACCGCACAGAAGGCGGATATTACGGACAGGAAATTGAAGTGGCGGGTTGGGTCAGAACAATTAGAGATTCTAAAACCTTTGGTTTTATTGAGCTAAATGATGGATCATTTCTTAAGAACCTGCAGATCGTATTTGAAGAGACCGCATTGGATAATTTTAAGGAAATTGCTAAGCTGCCTCAGGGCTCATCAATAAGAGTCAAGGGAGAGCTTGTAGCAACTCCCGAAGCAAAGCAGCCATTTGAGCTAAAGGCGTCAGCTATTGAAATAGAAGGCTTATGTTCACCGGATTATCCGCTTCAGAAAAAAAGACATTCATTTGAATACCTGAGAACAATTGCGCATCTTAGACCTAGAACAAATACTTTTTCAGCAGTTTTCAGACTTCGCAGCGCAGTTGCCTTTGCTATACACAAATTCTTTCAGGAAAATGGCTTTGTGTATGTCCACACTCCAATAATAACAGGCAGTGACTGTGAGGGAGCAGGAGAAATGTTCAGAGTTACAACTCTGGATGTTGAAAACCCTCCAAGAGATGAAAAAGGTGCAGTAGATTATTCCGAAGATTTCTTTGGACATCCTACAAGCCTTACAGTAAGCGGACAGCTTACAGGCGAAACATACGCGATGGCTTTTGGGAAGATTTATACCTTTGGACCGACCTTCAGAGCAGAGAATTCCAATACTGCAAGACATGCAGCGGAATTCTGGATGATAGAGCCTGAAATTGCCTTTGCAGGTCTTGAAGAGGATATGATACTTGCTGAAGATATGATGAAGTATATTATCAACTATTGCTTTGAAAATGTTCCCGAGGAGCTTGAATTTTTCAACAGCTTTGTAGACAATACGCTTCTGGATAGGCTAAATAATGTTGCCAATTCAAGCTTTGGCCGTATTACTTATACTGAAGCTGTTGAACTGCTTAAGAAGGAAAACTCCAACTTTGATTACCCGGTGGAGTGGGGCTGTGACCTGCAGACAGAGCATGAGAGATTCCTGACTGAGAAGATATTCAAGAAACCTGTATTTGTAACTGATTATCCAAAGGAAATAAAGGCATTCTACATGAGACTTAATGATGACGGAAAGACAGTAGCAGCTGTTGACCTTCTGGTACCGGGAGTTGGAGAGATCATTGGCGGCAGTCAGAGGGAAGAGCGTTATGATATGCTTTCAGAGCGTATGGACGAATTAAGTTTTTCAAAAGAAGATTACAAGTATTATCTTGATATGCGTAGATATGGTGGAACAAAGCACGCCGGTTTTGGGCTGGGCTTTGAAAGAGCAGTCATGTATCTTACAGGAATGGCAAATATAAGAGATGTTATACCTTTCCCGAGAACACCAAAAACCGCTGATTTTTAAACCATTCCTAATAATAAAAAATGCTGGAAAAATAATGTACTATAGGAGGTAAAAAATGGGTGAATTAATTAAGGAGCAACCTAGGGAAGACAGAATTAAGATTTCCGAAGAAGTAATTGCTACTATTGCGGGAATTGCGGCCTCTGAAAATGAAAATCTGGCATCTATGAGCGGCGGCTTCGTAGACGGGATCGCAGGTATGCTTGGAAGAAAATCACCGGGTAAGGGAATAAAGGTAGAAATCAAAGACAATACAGTGGTTATCGACATGGCTGTCGTTATGCAATATGGCTGCAAAATACACGAGGTTTCCCGTGATATGCAGAATAGAGTTCGCCAAGCAGTCGAAAACATGACAGGAATGAGCGTTGCATCAGTAAACGTAAGTGTCCTGGGAGTAAGTCTCGGAAAGGAAACAGAAAAGCTTGAAGTAATCGACGACATGTCAAATCAGGGTTGATTTGTTCCAAGCTTTCATTTTAAGAATGAAAAAAGCAAAGGGAACTCTTATTAAACTGCTTATTGTGTTGTCGTCGGCACTGTTGCTTATCATTCTCCTGTTCTTTACGAACAGCATAGATGAACTCTTATATATAGCAAAAAGTGCAAAGCTTTACTGGCTGGCTGCAGGCTTTGGCTGCATGGTAGCTTACTGGGTGCTGGATGCTGTCCTTTTGCACAGAGTTGCCAGGTCGATGCTTGAACGCCAGCCTTTAAAAAACACCATAAGGTTTACAATGATAGGTCAGTTTTTTAATTCACTAATGCCTCTATCCGGCGCAGGACAGCCCGTGCAGGCGTATGTTATGGCAAAGGATGGTGTAAAGCCCGGGCATGCTGCATCGATAATAATAATAAAGACTGTTCTTCATCAGCTGGTAATAGTTTTATATTCAATTATTTCGTTTGTTTTCAGGAGCGGCTTATTTGCCGCTCGGGTACCTCAGTTTTATCTTCTGTTCATTTTAGGGGTCTTAATAAATTCAGCCTTCCTTTTTTTCTACCTTCTTTTCTTATATAAAAAGGAGGCAGCTAAAAAGGTTCTTTTCGTTGTATTCAAATTGCTGAAAAAGCTGCGCCTTGTAAAGGATCCCGCCAAATCGAAGGGAAAGTGGGAGGCTGAGCTGGATAGCTTCAGCAAAGGGGCTGCCAACCTTCAAAAAGATATCAAAGAAATTTTTCTTCTTATAGCGATCCAGGTACTGCAGTTTACTTTCTATTTTGCAATACCATACTTTATACAATTGGCTATTGAGACTAAAAGCATTCTGCTTACTGATGTTATAGCGGCGCAGGCTATGATCACATTGATTTCGCTGCTTATACCTACACCTGGTTCGACCGGAGGACTTGAGGGCATTAGCTACTTATTTTATGGATTATTTTTCAGAAAGAATTATATTATTTCGGCTATATTGATATATAGAATTATCACCTACTACTCATCTGTCATATTCGGAGGGCTTTTCTCTCTTCTTGCTCCTGAAAAACCTCTTAAAAGAGAAAAATAATTTGTTATACAAAATGATTCAAAAAAACATTAGACATTATCTTAAAAGCTTCGTATTATTCTATGTAAATACAATAACTCACTAGGCTTTTACCGGTTAAAGGTCTATAACTTAAAAAAGGAGTAAAAATATGAATAGATTACATCGCTCAAAAAGAAATAAAGTTATTTTAGGCGTGTGTGGAGGCTTAGCTGAATATTTCGGCATAGATCCTACTGTAGTAAGAATTATTAGTGTAGTAATTGCAATACCGGGACCTGGTTTGATCATGTATCTGCTGGCTGCATTGGTAATGCCGGAGGATAATGGAAGTACTTCTCAAAGTGATCAGTGGAATACCGGGAGCAGCAGCTATACTTCAAATGATAAACAATGGAGTCAAAATACAGGTGCTGACTCGGGCGCTGACACGAACACTAACAGATATACAAGTACATCAGGCCTGGGAAGCGATTTTGACGTTGGCTCTGATGAGTGGAGAGAAACTCCCAAGCACGAATCAAAAGATAAAAGCAAGGTATTGCTTGGATTAATATTGGTTTGTTTGGGAATTATGTTTTTTGTTAAACAGCTTTTCCCCATGTTCGATATGAAATACCTCATACCTGTAGCTTTTATAATTATAGGCTTTGGTATCATATCCAGAGGAAGGGGAAAGTAATATGCATGACAACACAAGAGGCCTTGGATTTGGTATTTTCCTTCTTACAGTAGGCATTGTGTGGCTGCTGTCAATGGCAAAGATTGTTACAATGTCGACCTTGTATGCACTTGTTACTCTCTGGCCGCTTCTGCTTATTGCTATAGGAATTGGCGTTATATTTAGGAAAAATGTGATAATAAGGCTGTTGACCTGGATTGTGCTTGTCGCTGTTATTATATCTTACGGATATTTTGTTAAGCCTAAGACTCCGGCAATATTTATGGATTTAGATATTGGGAGAGTTGATTTGCATTATGATAGTGACGATGTATCAAGTAATGACAAGAATACTGAGATAGGTACTAATAATGTGTCATATGAGAAGCCTCCGCAGACGGAAAAATGTAAGCTTAAGCTTAATATGGGGGCAACTAAATTAACAGTTGATTCTCATACAGACAAACTTTTTGATGCATCCCTGGGCAGGTTGGTCAAGTGTTCTAAATCAGAAGACAATAATGGCAAAAATGTATATATAAAGGTCGAGTCCGAATCAATGACATTTAAGGATCTTGATGAGCTGGAGAGCCATGCAGAAGCAGAAAGCAGGCTCCATTTGGATAAGAATGTACTATGGGATATAGATCTCGACACCGGTGTGATGAGCAGTGCTCTGGATCTGTCTGATATTAAAGTGGAAAGGCTTAATGTTGAAACAGGACTTTCAAAGGTCAAGATATATCTTGGAAGCTATGATACACAAATTAATATGGAAGCAGACCTATCGAAGGTTGACCTGGTTTTACCTGAGGATACAGGAATAAGGATAAAGCTTGACGGTACACTGAGTAATACAAATATCAATGGTTCGGGTTGGACTGAGTCTGACGATTGGAGATATTCACCTGATTACGAATCTAAAAGCCACAAGATCGAGGCAGATATCAGTATGAGCATGGGTAAACTGAATGTTTCAAATATAGATTGACCTACAGGCCGCAATGCCGGGAGATAAGGAGTAAAGTATTATTGGATAGCCGAGGCATGGATAATATAACAATAAATGCGCTGAAGGAATCGTATGCTGATTTATGGGAAAACATTCAGGATGCGTTTCCCATAAATTTACACAAATATGAAGATGATGAGCGGGCAATAGGTGACAAGAAGCTTGAAAACTGTACGAACGATATACTTAGGCTGGTGAGAGACTATTCACCCGCTGATGGACCTGAAAGTGACGAAAAATGGGGTACCGCTCTTAAAAATACAGTATATGGCTTCGGAACAGGGGTGGCAGGCTTTTCGGATGGTAATATGAGAATGCTGCTAACAAACGGCTTTTGTGAGCCGACGTATGAATTCATCCGTAATGCTCGCGAATTTGATGAGGGAATAAGGGTAAATGACCTTCTTCAAGCTTTAAGAAATGTATGGATAATGAATTGCTTTCAGAAGCTGATGGGTTTAAAGCTTGAAATGACGCCATCAATCCTGGCATACAGCTTGTTATACCCGTATACTGATAATTACCTTGATGCTGATTCTATATCAATGTCCAAAAAGAATAAATTGAATAATAGATTTGAAAGGCGATTGGCCGGTGAGCAGCTTGATGCACAGAGTAAATACGAGAGTAAGCTTTATAAGCTTGTAAGCATGATTGAAAAGCAGTTTAACCGAAGTGCTTTTCCGACGGTGTACCAAAGCCTTCTTGCAATACAGACTGCCCAGTCCCGGAGTCTTTTTCAGCAGGTGGGCAGAGCATCGGAAAAATCACATGGAATTTTTGACATCAGTATGGAAAAGGGCGGAACGTCTGTTCTCGCTGATGCATGCTTGATCAGGGGCAGCTTAACAGAGGATGAGACAGCCTTTGCATTTGGTTTTGGAATTTTACTGCAGCTTGTAGATGATCTGCAGGATGCCGGAACTGACAGGAAAAGCGGCCAGTGTACCTTATTCGCAACAGATGTATCTAAAACTCAATCAGAGGCAAATCTGAACAGGGTGATAAATTTTGCTGATCATATACTCAAAGATGTTAGCTGCTTTAGTTCAGCAGATTCTGCACAGACACTTGAATTGATCAGAAAGGGCGTAATGCTTCTTATCTTTGTTGCCGCCGCTTGTAATGAAAGAATGTTCAGCGAAGAATATTTAAATACTATGGAAAAATACTCTCCATGTACCTTTAGAAGCATAAGAATGGTTTCAAAAAAAGTACAGCGTGAGTATGGAAAGCTAAGGCTAAAGCTTGCGTTAATGCCGTTTGAGGTTCCAATGGCAAAAGCCTTTGCGTCGGGTAATTTGTAGGCAGACCTTCGAAGGATGAAAAACATAGACCATAACCCTTGATGTGGCTGCATTATAGCCGAATATATCAGGTTATATTCAACCATCCCTCTTTCAGTTTATACCAGCCATTATCTCCGCCTTCAGGCCCTAATTCTATAATATAATCTGCCTGTCTGATAAACCTTGGATTGTGTTCTATTGCAACAACTGTGGCGTCTTTAGATATTAGCTCATGGATAATGAAACACAGTTTATCCACATCATCATCATGAAGCCTGAGGTCGGCTCATCCAGAATATAAACACAGCCTTCTGTTTTGCCGTGGCAAAGCTCTTTTGCAAGCTTTATTCTCTGTGCTTCACCTCCGGATAAGGTTGCTGCGCTTTGTCCTAATTTAAGATATGAAAGACCAACCTTACAGAGCATATCCAATATTTGATATATATCAGGCTCGCATTTAAAGATCTTCTTAACCTCACCAATTTCTAAATCCAGCAGATCTGAGATAGAGTATCCTTTATATTTTATTTTGAGTACAGAAGCTTCATATCTCGCGCCCTTGCATATGTTACAGGGAACATAAATGTCCTGCATAAAATGCATTTGAACTGCTATTTCGCCTGCTCCTTTGCAAGACTTACACTGCCCCTTTGCACTATTGAAGCTAAAATGCTATTTTGTCAGTTTTGCCTTTTTTGCCTCGTTTAAATTGCCATAATAATCTCTTATTAAATTAAATACTCCGGTATATGTCCCGGACAGAGTCTGTCATCAGGCATATAACCACTATCCGGAAGCCATTTGGAAATCATATAATTCCATGCGCCTTGATATTCATCTGATTTTAGCAGAAATCTGCCGACAGCATATTTACCTCCTGCAAGCTCCATACAACCGAACTCACGTTGATCTGTTACATCATTTTAATTGACATACACACACTCAACCGCAGCCTTTTTTCCTCTGTCAGATCACTGTAGTAATGATACACAACAAACCACTTTGTCTCTTTGTCCACTAGCTTTTTTTTGTCTGCAAAATCATAAAAAGTAGTAAAAAGTCTTGAAAACAAATCAGGATCGTCCTTGTATTCACCGGTGTATCTTATACAATACCTTTATTGGTTCAATAACTTGAGTAGTGAGCTCGATAGGAGCATTATAATATGAATAATTGGTTGATACTTTTCCATTCGTGCGATTTTCATTTATCATTTTCTCAATTTCTGAATCACTCATCTTCTTAATTTGGCTGGCAGTTAATCTGTACTTTTCTTTTAAAGCTTTTGCAAAGGAGGCTTGATTTGAAAAGCCAACTGAAAGTGCAATATCCTGTATTGACAGCTTTGTATTGCTTCTGAGAAGAAAAAATGCCTTTTCAAGGCGACATCTTTTTATAAAGCTGTATAAGCTTTCAGAAGTAATTTGCTTAAAAATTCTTTGAAAATGATATTCTGAAAACGAAGCAATTTGAGAAAGTTTATGAATATTTATTTCTTCGTCTAGATGGTTTTCTATATAATCCTGAACAGCATTTATTCTGTTAATGTAGATTTCTCTTGTCCGTTTTATACAATCTTCCATATTGCATCCTACCTTAATAAAATCACCTGTTATTGATAATTATAATAAAAGGACTTGTTATCTGCCATATTTTCTTTTATAAATTAAGGTATATAACATTACTCTTTTATGATATAATAACCGTACAATACAGTAACGGCGGTTATTATAATGCCTATGTTCATAGGAAAATTTTCGGTTGTACAAAATTTTCCTTACATTAATAGCATTTCAACGAGGCGGAAATTATATTGCCTCGTTATAACGCCTATGTTCAAAAGGAAAGTTTTCGATTGAAGAAAATTTCCTGACCTAGAATAAATAATAACAATAAAAGGCCGGTTTACATTAAATGGATAAAATTATACTCGCATCGTCATCACCGAGAAGAAAAGAATTGCTCGAGCAGGCAGGAATACCATTTGTAGTAATGCCAAGCAGCATAGACGAGTCAAAGGTGGAGCTCTCCGGGACTCCTGAAATAATGGCTGAGCAACTCGCGCATGCCAAGGCCCTTGATGTTGCCGGAAAGGCGACAAGTGGCGGCATTGTTGTAGGGGCTGATACAATAGTAGCTTGTGATGATGAAATTTTCGGAAAGCCTATAGACGATGATGATGCTTTCAGAATGCTAAAAAAACTAAATGGCAGGGAGCATTTTGTAATTACCGGTATTTCTATTATTAATGCTGGCAGCGGTCATGAAAAAATGGTACATGAAAAGACAAGGGTTATGTTTGCACCATTGACTGACAAGGAAATTTTAGCATATATACGTACAGGAGAGCCACGGGGAAAGGCCGGAGCATATGCGGTCCAGGGAAAGGGAGCATTGCTGGTAAGGGGCCTTGAGGGGTGTTATTCTAATGTTGTGGGCTTGCCGCTGCGAAAGTTGGCTGATACATTAAATAGTATGGGAATTAATGTAATTACTAAAATATGGTGAACAAATTAAATAACAAAAATTGGAAAATATTAATAGAAATGGTATAATTGAAAGGAGGAATATTAAAAAATATTAAGGTTTCAGGGGGTTGACCAAAATGGAATACAGACTTAGAATGAAGGATATACCAGTTAATGAGAGACCATACGAAAAACTAGAGAAATTTGGCCCCGAGATTTTGTCGAATGCTGAACTGTTAGCAGTTGTAATTAGAACTGGAAGCCGGGATGAAACTTCGGTGGCGCTGGCTCAAAGACTTCTTTCATATGGTGATGATTGCGGTGGAGTGTCTTTCCTGCATAATATGTCTGTAGAAGAATTAATGAAGATAAAAGGTATTGGCAGGGTCAAGGCTATACAGATAAAGTCGGTTATGGAGCTGTCAAAGAGAGTGTCATCTTCATTAATTAACAACAATAAGGTAGCAATAAAGTCACCCACAGATGTAAGCACACTTTTAATGGAAGAAATGAGATATCTTAAGAAGGAAGTATTCAAGATCATCCTTCTTAATACTAAAAATTATATTATTAAGTATTTGAATGTTTCTGTTGGCAGTCTTAATACCTCGATCGTGCATCCTAGAGAGGTTTTTAGTGAGGCTGTTAAGTCGGGATGCTCCGGCATGCTTCTGGTACATAATCATCCCAGCGGTGATCCGGAACCCAGCAGAGAAGATATAGAAACTACGCAAAGACTGGCAGATGCCGGCAATATACTTGGAATAAAGGTCCTTGACCATATTATTATAGGAGACGGAAAATATATAAGCTTCAAGGAACGAGGTTTAGTGTAGCGGTACATTATAAATCGTCTTTGTTTGCTTTTAGAGCTTTGGAGGAATAAGCAAATGGGATTTTTGGCGAGAGATATAGGAATTGATCTTGGTACGGCAAATACTCTTGTTCATGTCAAGGGTAAAGGAATAGTTGTAAGGGAGCCATCTGTTGTAGCAATAAATAAAAATACGCATGCCATACTGGCAGTTGGTGATGATGCGAAGAATATGATAGGAAGGACACCTGGAGATATAATTGCCATCAGACCGATGAAGGATGGCGTTATCGCTGACTTTGACATAACGCAGAGTATGCTTAAATACTTCATAAAAAGAGCTTTGAATACCGGGCTGATGTCAAAGCCAAGAGTTGTGATATGTGTTCCTTCCGGCGTAACTGAGGTAGAAAAGAGAGCTGTCGAAGAAGCAACGCTTTCAGCTGGAGCAAAGGAAGCATATCTTATCGAGGAGCCTATGGCGGCAGCAATTGGAGCCAATTTGCCGGTTGAAGAGCCTACTGGCAGCATGATTGTAGACATTGGCGGTGGTACCAGCGAGGTTGCCGTCATTTCCCTGGGTGGCATAGTTACCAGCAAGTCGCTGCGTATTGCCGGTGATGAGTTTGACGAGTCGATTGTTCACTTCGTGAAAAAGGAATATAGCCTTATGATCGGTGAGAGATCAGCTGAACAGATAAAAATGGCTATAGGCAATGCATATCCCAAGCCGAAGGAAGAGTTCATGGAGGTTAGAGGAAGAGATCTTATCTCCGGCCTTCCGAAGAATGTATCTATTTCTTCCGCAGAAATAAACGAAGCTCTTAAGGAGCCCATCAATTCTATAATTGATGCAATAAAGGCTACTCTTGAAAAAACACCGCCTGAGCTGGCAGCTGATATTATGGATAAGGGTATTATGCTTGCAGGCGGAGGCGCACTTTTGAGCGGCTTGGACAAGCTTATCAAGGAGGAGACAGGAATGCCTGTCATGATTGCTGAAAACCCTCTTGATTGTGTTGCACAAGGGGCCGGCAAGGTACTTGATGAAATAGAAACACTTAAAAGAGTGCTCATATCGCCTAGGAAATTGAGATAGGGAGGAGACAGTTCTTTTGCTGCGCCTATTTAAAAGTAAATGGTTTGTTGTAGCTCTTGTTACAATAATATTGATTGTGGTAATGGCACTTTCAGCCAATGAAAACAGTAAGCTAAATTGGCTTAATAACATTATCAGTGTACCCATGGCTCCTGTTCAGGGCTTTGTTACATCAGTTGGTCAGAAGGTAGAAGACAGTATTACTTTTTTTAAGGAAGTACAGACAATAAAGGAAGAAAATGAAAGGCTCAGGGCGGAGATTTCCGAGCTTGAGCAGAGGAACAGAGAAATTTCTTCTTTGGAAGAAAAAAACGAGGAACTGCGTCAGGCACTTAGCCTAAAGGAACAGTTCAGCGGATATCAGTTTCTTGGCGGAAATATTATTGCTATCGATCCTGATAACTGGTTTAATGTATTTAAGGTAGACATAGGAAGCAGGGATGGAGTGCACAGGGATTCTCCTGTCTTAACCAGCAGTAAGGGCTTAGTTGGAAGGGTTTTGTCCTCAGACAGTACATCCTCTAATATTGTGACTGTTATTGATGAGGAATTTGCAGCTTCAGCATGGATCTCCAAGGCAGGAGGGGGACATGCGGTAGTCCGTGGAGATATTAATCTGAAGGAAAAAGGACTATGTAAAATGGAGTACATTCCACTTGAGGTTGATGTGGAGGTCGGAGATGTGATTGAAACATCAGGCCTTGGAGGTATATATCCAAAGGGTATTGTCATTGGAGAGGTTATAGAGGTTCGAAAGACAAACAGTGAATTGAACAGATATGCGATAATTCAACCTGCAGCCGATTTTAAGAGACTTGAAGAGGTGTACATACTGGTAGGCAATGAAAATCAGGAAATAGGCAGTGTAGAAAAATGAAAATGAAAATCTTGTTCTATACATTATGTATATTGTTGATTGTCCTGCTGCAAACGACAATTCTTCATTATATTTCGATTAAAGGCGTAATGCCAAACCTGGTTATAGTGTTTATTATTGTGACTGCGTTTATGAGAGGCAGTGCAGAAGGTGCTGCGGTTGGTTTCTTTGCCGGAATTGCCTTGGATATGATGTTCGGTAATATACTGGGCTTTTATGCCCTGTTAGGCTTTTATCTTGGCTTTTCCATTGGATCTATGAATAAGGGAATTTTCAAGGAGAATCTGCTTCTTGTCATTTTTTTCACCTTCAGTTTTTCAATTGCATATGAAGTTGTTGTATATGTGATAAACAACATTATGAGCGGGAGTATTAATCTATTATATCCCCTGACAACAATAATTCTTCCAGAAGCAATATACAACAGTGTGATTTCAATACTTACCTATCCATTGATTCTTAAGGCCGGAAGGTACTTTGACCGAAGCGGAAAGCTATCGAGAAAATACTAGGGCAGGCTTTTGAAGGAGTGGTTATTTTGAAGGAGAAGTTAAATAATAGATATTTAATATTATGTATAGGTTTCCTAGCGTTTGGTTTTATTATGGTTTTTCGGCTGTTTAATCTACAGATAGTCAATGGGGAAAAGTACAGCCAGACCTCAGAGAAGCGCTTGCTTAAGGAAACTGTTGTAAAAGCGCCCAGAGGTATGATCTTTGACAGAAATGGAGTGGCTATTGCTGTAAACAGGCAAGGCTATAAAATAGATATTGTCAAAACCGGAATAAGCACTGCGGAACTGAATGAAATGCTTCTCAGACTGGCGGAGCTTCTCGAAGAATATGATGTAAAATATTCCAATAGCATGACAAAATTCCTAACATTTAATCCCTTATCCTTTAATGGAAAATCAGAAAAGGCAATAAAGGATTGGCAGACAAATGAAAATAAGCTCAATATTCCTGATAAAGATGTTAAAGCTAACGCTGTGGAGCTATTCGAGTACTTGAGAAAAACAAAATTCAAAATTGACCAATCATATTCCGCCGAAGAGGCGTATAAGATCATGGTTCTCAGGTATGAAATACTCATTGACAACTGGAATTATACAAAGGGTGGAACAATAACGATTGCCAATGATGTCAACACAGATATTATCTCAAAAATAGAGGAGATGCACCATCAGTTCCCCGGAGTAATAACCTCTATACAACCGGTCAGGGAGTATGTGAACGCGTCAGATGAGGCTCATATTCTTGGGTACGTAAGAGCTATAGCTCAGAATGAGTATGATGAGCTCAAGGATGAGGGTTACAATAATAATGACCTTATTGGCAAGGCCGGTGTTGAAAAATCTGCTGAAAGGTATCTTCGCGGAGCGGACGGAAAAATGAGTATAGAGGTAGGTACCACAGGGATCATTACAAGTAAGAATGAGACTATAGCAGCTATTCCGGGCAACAATGTTATATTGACCTTGGATACAAAGCTTCAAAGAACAGCAATGGAATCATTGGCCAGGAATATTGAGAAGATAAGAAATAAAGATAGTAGTTTAAACAACAAAAGTAATTTTGGAGATGCCAACGCAGGTTCGGTTGTTGTTCTTGATGTCAATTCCGGAGAGGTATTGACTATGGTCAGTTATCCTACCTATGATCCACAGATCTTTTTGGAGAACTCTGACAATACTGCGGCTCAGCTGGCTATAAGCAGTTTGAGTACAAATGAAGATAAGCCTGAATATAACAGAGCAATAAAAGGCATATATGCTCCGGGATCAACATTTAAGCCGCTTACAGCTATTGCGGCATTGGAAAAGGGAACCATTACTCCACAAAACAGTTCGGTATATGACCCGGGATACTATGATGCCAGCGGCAGAATTCTTTATTGCCTCGAATACCCGAGATCAGGCCATGGCTTGCTGAGTCTGAAGAAAGCGCTTGAAACCTCATGTAATATTTACTTCTATGATATAGGTGTAAGGACCACTATAGATGTCATAGACAAATGGGCTGATTATTTTGGCTTAGGGAAGAAAACCGGAATCGATCTACCTGATGAAAAGTCGGGTATGATGTCTTCAAAGGAACTGAAAAAGCAGCTGAGAAATGATATATGGAGGCCGGCTGATACAGCGCAGGTTTCTATCGGCCAATTCGATAATGCTTTTACGCCTCTCCAGATTGCCAACTACATAAGCACTATCGCCAATGGAGGTAAACGATATACTCCATACATCATTAAAAGTGTCGTCGGATATGACGGGTCAATAATAAATGAAACAGTGCCCTCTTATATTGAGGTACCTGTTAAGGAGGCGACTATTGATGCGGTTAAAGAAGGTATGATAGCTGTTGCAGCCGGCACTGACGGTACGGCATATAAATATTTTTCCGACCTGCCATTCAAGGTAGCAGGCAAAACAGGTACTGCACAAACCTCAACCCAGGCTTCTCACTCGGCTAACGCGCTTTTTGTATGCTATGCACCGGCAGATGATCCTCAGATTGCTGTAGCCGTAGTGGTGGAAAGAGGTGCTTGGGGCTCCAATGTTGCGCCAATTGCCAGGGACATAATAGATGAATACTTCGGACTTAATGAGTCGAATTCGGATGATAATATTCTAAAATCTGAAGAACCGCTTTTTAATGAATAAAAGAAGTCATACCATACGGTTTTATTACAATATTTTTCTTGTTAATTTAATAAAATAATGTGATAATTGTAAAGTGATGATGAATAATGACTGAAAATTGTCTTGTAACAGGGGGTTTATCCATGGAGGAGAACAACATAAGCTTCAAGGCAACGGTTAATGGCTTAATACTTGTAATGCCGGCAGAGGATGATTTTGACACTGTGATAGTAGGTATCGAAAAAAAGCTGGAATCCTCAGGCAGGTTTTTTAAAGGTGCAAGCCTGGCTGTAAAGTACCGTGGCAGAAAGCTTACGTGTGAACAGGAAGACGCAATTTCAAAGCTTTTATCAGAAAGGACAGGAGCAGAGATCAAAAGCTTTGATGAGGACCTGACGCAGCCTGAGAAAGAGCCTGATGAAAACGATAGGTCTTTTGAGAGACCTAAAATGAGAATGATATACTTTAAAGGCCTTGATGAGGGAATGACTAAATTTTATAAGGGGACTGTCAGATCAGGTCAGCTTGTAAGTTATGAAGGGAATATTGTCATTGTTGGTGATGTTAACCCCGGAGGAGAAGTGATCGCTGCAGGTAATGTAGTGGTAATGGGGTCGCTCAGAGGCATGGTACATGCCGGAGCAGATGGAAACAAGGAAGCTGTAGTTGCAGCATTGAGCTTGCAGCCGACACAGCTGCGTATTGCAGATGTAATTACCAGACCGCCTGATACCTCAGATGAGCGCGATAATAAAAATCAATATACACCTGAAATGGCTTTCGTAAAGGATAACCTTGTGTATATTGAAAGATTTCTTCCACAGTATAAGTAAGAGCAATAAGTAAATTGACAAATAAACTGAAAAACTATATATTTTACATGAGGCCTATAAATAAAGGCTTTTGCGTATTTTACTAATGCAGGCTGCCATAGTAATTATTAGGAGGTATTCGGATGGGTGAAGTCATAGTAATAACGTCTGGAAAAGGCGGCGTAGGCAAAACAACAACAACTGCTAATATAGGTACAGGTCTTGCCTTATCAGGAAAGAAAGTCGTACTTATTGATACAGATATTGGATTAAGAAATCTTGACGTAGTAATGGGCTTAGAAAACAGGATCGTATATGACATCGTTGATGTAGTAGAAGGTTTTTGCCGAATTAAGCAGGCACTCATTAAGGACAAGCGGTATGAAGGGCTTTATCTTCTACCGGCAGCTCAGACAAAAGATAAGTCAGCAATTAACCCTCATCAGATGATAAAGCTTTGTGATGAATTAAAGGAAGAATTTGATTACATAATTATAGATTGTCCGGCTGGCATAGAGCAGGGCTTTAAAAATGCAATAGCAGGAGCTGATAGGGCAATTGTCGTTACAACTCCTGAAGTTTCGGCAGTAAGGGATGCGGATAGAATTATTGGCTTATTGGAGGCAAATGAGGTCCGTAATCCGAAGCTTCTGATAAACAGACTGCGTAATGATATGGTTAAGCGCGGAGATATGATGAATATTGATGATATTATCGATATACTTGCTATAGGACTTATAGGAGTTGTTCCTGATGATGAAAAGATAATCGTTTCAACAAACAGGGGCGAACCTGCTATAAATGATGACAAGTCTTTGGCAGGTCAGGCATATAGAAATATTGTTAAAAGAATAATGGGAGAAGAGGTTCCATTTATGAATCTTGATGAAAATCAAGGATTCATGTTGAAACTAAAAAAGCTGTTCGGCATAAAGGCCAACTGAGAAGGAGGGATATAAATGTTGCTTGATTTAAGTAGAATATTCGGCAAACCTAAGAACTCCAAGGATGTTGCCAAGGAAAGACTTAAGCTAGTGCTGATTCATGATAGAGCAAATGTTTCGCCTCAGTTTTTAGAGATGTTGAAGAGCGAAATAATCAAAGTCATTACTAATTACATGGATGTAGATGAGGATGAACTAAATATTCAGCTTACCAGAACAAAAAGTGATGACGGGGAAAGCACAGTACCTGCGCTTTATGCAAATATCCCCATCAGGAATATTAAAAGCAGTGGGAAATAGGAATTAATTGTTTATGAATATTGCGCTTATTGCACACGATAAAAAAAAAGAATTAATGGTTGATTTCTGTATAGCATACAGATCAATTCTTAAACAGCACTCTCTTTTTTCAACGGACACCACAGGTTCCTTCATAATTGAGGGAGCGGATCTGCATGTTTATAGATTTTCATCGGGATGTTTAGGCGGTGTTCAGCAGATTGGCACAAGAGTTTCGCTGGATGAAATGGATCTGGTAATATTCCTTACGGATCCAACGATTTCCGGTGAGTATGATGCCGACCTAAATACCTTGCTAAAATTGTGTGATGCGAATATTATACCCTTTGCGACTAACATTGCTACCGCAGAAATGCTTATAAAAGGCCTCGAGCGGGGAGATTTGTCATGGAGGGATAACAAGTAATTAGAAATTTGCATAAAAATACTATTAATATTTATACGCTCTTATAAATCATTACATTAACACCTGAGTAGAAATTATGTAACACCTGCGGTATAGGCATACTAAGCCTGTACCGTTTTTTTATGGCGCTGAACGAAGGTCTACAGCAAAAAGTTGAGGGGGCTCGATGCCCCCGAGGCTTTTATTAATGCACCCCGCGTAAGCAAGATCCAGTATCACAGTTTTACTAGCATTTGCCTCTATCTTTTGTATACATAAAAATATAGTCCCGAAAATATAATTTAGTGAGTAACTTTGCATAAGAACAAAAAATACGGGAGATGAGAGCTATGGATAACACAGTCGTGCGTCAGAAATATTCAAACAGGCCTGCTGAATTTAGGACCCGTAGTAAAGGAAACAGCGGTAATAAGCAGTTGGGCACAATAATTGCACGACAATTACTAATAAGCATATTGCTTCTTGCACTTGTTGTTACAGCCAGGAATATTGATATACCTGCAGGTAGAGCTGTGAATAACAGCATAAATTATGTTTTGACTTATGATATTAAAATGGATACGTTGACATCCGGTGTTAAAAAGCTTGCAGCAGATATTAAATACAGCATTACGCCTGATAACAACACAAAAAGCACCAATAAAAGCGCTCAGACAGAGCAGCAGGATTCTGGAGCTGCTTTGTCAACCGGGTCTTCAAACCGGACAGAGGCATCGGTGCAGGGGACGGCGTCAAATGGTTCTGGTGCAGACGAAACTCAAACACCGAGTGATACAGAAGCTTCTAATGAAGTGCGAACTTCCAATGAAACACTAACTTCGAGTAAAACACAAACCTCTAGTTTTGCACAAACCTCGGACACTCCAGAAGAATATACAATACCTTCTTCAGACGAAGCAGCTGAACAGGAAAACAAAGTCGAGTACACAGATGAAACAACGATGCCGGAATCTTCAGTATTATCAGCTGCAATTAACAGGTTCAACGGAGAGTATAGCATGCTCTTACCAGTGGAGGGTACAGTCAGTACATTATTTGGCACTGTAACTAAAAGCGGAGTGATACATAAGGGAATTGACATTGATATCGGCAATGATAAAGACAGCAATGTTAAGGCTGTACTGGACGGTGTTATAGAGGACACAGGCAGATCACGCGAATACGGAAGCTATGTCAGGGTAAAGCATTCAGACGGACTTGAAACCATATATGCCCACTGCAGTACTATAGCTGTTGGTAAGGGAAAAGCTGTGAGAAAGGGAGATACCATAGCAAGCATTGGCAACACCGGAGCAGATATAGGATCTCATCTCCATTTTGAGGTGTGGAAGGGTAATGAGCCGGTCGATCCGCTTGAATATGTCAGTGTGCCGATTAATTGAAGATAATTACTGGTAAAACTGAATTACAGATATCCTTAGCCTTTTTTGCTATGCCTGTATTAGCTATGCTTCTTGGTCTTATAAATGAATATACCACAGCATTCCTGTCAATTTTAATACACGAACTGGGACATATGACAGTAGCGAGATCTTATGGCTGTAGGTGCAATAAAATTTGCATTTTACCAATAGGCTTGACCATTTCTATAAACTGCGGAGATTGTCAGGAGAAAAAGCTTATACCGGTTTATCTTGCCGGGCCTGCTGCTAATATGCTGATTTTTGTTTTTTTCAAAGCAATGGCAGTACTGCTGGGGATAGAGAATAATTATATTAGCCTGATATGTCGGACAAATATCTATTTGGGCCTGTTCAATATGATACCTGCATACCCTCTTGACGGAGGCAGAGTTTTTATGGCGGCTCTTGCAGGGAGGATGGGACTTGTTTCTGCTGGCAGGCTTATCCGCAAAATCGCACTAGCTGTTTCAATAGCCATAGTACTTTTTGGAATACTTGGTTCTCCGTCATCTGCCGGAGGGGTAAGTATGGTAATAATCGGATTATATGTGATACTGACAATAAAAAGGAGCAGAACGGAGTGTGCATTTATGAATATAAAACAGATACTTTATAGGCGCGCTAAGCTACTTGGAAGAGGAATATATCCCGCAAGGGAGCTTGTTGTGATGAAAAATGTACTGCTTAGTACAACAATTAGCTGTATGGACCATGACAAATTCCATCTTATATACGTTCTTGATGATAATTTGAGCCTTATAAGAACATTTACGGAAAACGATATTATAGAGGCTATGACAAATGAAAATGAAAACCTGACATTTGAGCAGCTGCTTGACATGCAAGTGCAGAAACCGCAAACATAACACTAAGACAATAGTAAGGCTTTGGTATCATAGCCATTTTTAGCATGGCACAAATAACTATAATAACTAGATGACAGCAGCCTACTATTAGTATGTCTCATATGTTATTATAACACTTGTTCAACTTATAATTAGCGACAGCACCTTTTTTTATGGTTAGTGGTTAACCCCGGAGCCATGGAATAAGGGTTAATTGGCGTTCTGGTGTAGTTTGCCCTATAGTCCGAGGATAACCCATATATGATACTTAAAAAGCTGCAGTAATTTTTAGTTGTATTACAATATGCTGTGAATTATCTCAGCCGTAGATTTCGGTCTGTTCATTGTGTAAAGGTGAATTCCGTCAACGCCATTATCAATGAGCTCTCTTATCTGCAAGATTGCATATTCGATCCCTGCTTTGCGCAGGTCTTCGGGGTTATCCTGGTATTTATCCATCATTACAACAAGCTTAGCAGGTATTGAGCAGCCGCTTTTAGCAGTAATAGATTTTATCTGGTCTGCCCTGAATATTGGCATTATTCCTGCCGTGACCGGGCAATTTATTCCTATTGAACGTGCTTTATCAATAAAATCATAAAATAATCGATTGTCGAAGAATAGCTGTGTTATTAGAAAATCTGTGCCAGCGTCCGTTTTTTCCTTAAGGTGCAACAGGTCGTCGCTAAGCCTTCTGGAATCTACATGGCCTTCAACATAAGCAGCCGCGGCTATACAAAAATTATTAGCCTGTTTGATATGATCAACAAGCTCATATGCATAGTGGTATTCACTTTTGCTGAAGTCAAGGTCAAGATTACCTGCAGGCGGATCGCCCCGCAGAGCAAGTACATTTTCCAACCCAAGCTCATGCATAGATTGGAGCATTGAGTCGGTCTCTTCCCTTGAATGCCCGATACATGTAAAATGAGCCATACTATCTATATGATGAACATTCTTTATTCTTGCTGCGATTTCAAGCGTGCGTCCCTTTTGACTGCCTCCTGCGCCATAGGTCACACTTATATAATCAGGTTTAAGTGCTTCGAATTGATCAAGACGGTCATATATTGTTTCCAGAGGCACTTCTGACTTTGGCGGAAAAATTTCAAATGCTATTACAGGCTTTTTGTTGTGGAATTTTTCTATAATCTTCATATTTGTCCCCCATCAAATTTACATTAACTTCATTATAACACCATGCAAAAGGCTGTCAAGTACAATTAAACGGTTGTTAAAGTAAATTAGCATTATTTATTCCAATAATGTTTCCAGGCACCTACTGAAGCGCTCTAATATAGCAGCCAGATGATTATGTTTATAACCCCGCCTTATGGGTAAAACTTGTTGAAGCTTATGAGTTTCCTTTGTTATATAAGCTTTAATATTTGAAATATATGATTATATAGTATAAAATTACTCTTTGAATACTTATATTTGTGATTTAATAATAATGACTATATTATGTGAAATAAACTAATTTAAGATGGGGAGGTCCTGGAATGTATAAGATCATACGAAAGGAAGTGCTGAACTCACAGGTAAAGCTCCTGGAGGTAGAGGCACCATATATAGCAAGGAAGGCTGAACCCGGGCAATTCATAATACTACGTGTAGATGAAGACGGAGAGAGGATACCTCTTACTATTGCGGATTATGATAGGGAGAAGGGGACAGTTACGATAATTTTTCAGGAAGTTGGCAAGACAACAAAGCTTCTTGGACAGCTTGAGCAGGGAGAAAGTATTCTTGATTTTGCAGGCCCGCTTGGAAAAGCAAGTGAGCTTGAAGGCTACAAAAAGGTTGCAGTAATAGGCGGAGGACTTGGAACTGCTATTGCTTATCCGCAGGCTAAAAAGCTTCACAGTATGGGAGCTGAGGTTGACGTCATTACCGGCTTCAGGAATGCCAGCCTGATTATATTGGAAAATGAACTTAAAGCGGCAAGTACACATCTCTTTGTTACTACTGATGACGGTTCTAATGGAAATAAGGGTTTTGTAACTGATATTGTAAAAAAGCTCATAGAAGATGGCAATAAATATGATCTTGTTATTGCTATAGGCCCTCTCATAATGATGAAAATGGTTTCACTTATGACAAAGCAGTATGGCATAAAGACTATTGTCAGTATGAATCCCGTTATGATAGATGGAACCGGCATGTGCGGCGGATGTAGACTCACAGTTGGAGGAAAGACTAAGTTTGCCTGTGTTGACGGGCCTGATTTTGATGGACATGAAGTCGATTTTGATGAAGCAATGAGAAGACAGATGATGTACAAGGGTCAGGAAAGGCAGGCAATAGAGGGACATAGCTGCAGAATGGAGGGGATGCGAAATGCCTAACATGTCACTTAATAAAACAAAAATGCCGGAGCAGGATGCATTAGAAAGAAGCAAAAACTTTTCCGAAGTTTCACTTGGATATACCGAAGATATGGCTGTAAATGAAGCCCAAAGGTGCCTTCAGTGTAAGAACAGACCCTGTGTCACAGGCTGTCCTGTAAATGTACAGATACCTGATTTTATTAAGCTGATCAGCGAGGGTGATTTTGAGGGCTCATATGAAAAAATAAAGGAAACAAACAATCTTCCTGCCATATGCGGAAGAGTCTGTCCACAGGAGTCACAGTGTGAACATTACTGCGTTAGAGGTATAAAGGGCGAGCCTGTTGGCATAGGAAGACTGGAGAGATTTGCAGCCGACAGGCATATGGACGATCAGAAGACCGATGCAGAAACACCTGCTGTTGTCAAAAAAGGTAAGAAGGTAGCGGTCATAGGTTCAGGTCCGGCAGGACTTACATGCGCAGGTGATCTTGCAAAGCTTGGCTATGAGGTTACAATATTTGAAGCCTTTCATGTACCCGGCGGAGTTCTTATGTATGGGATTCCGGAATTCAGACTGCCAAAATCATTGGTTCAGAAGGAAATAGAGAATGTGCGCCGTCTTGGTGTCAATATTAAAACTAACATGGTAATAGGAAAAGTCTTGTCGATTGAGGAGTTGATTGAGGAAGGCTACGAGGCGTTTTTCATCGGAAGCGGAGCAGGTCTTCCGAGCTTCATGAATATTCCCGGTGAGAACCTTAATGGCGTTTATTCGGCAAATGAATTTCTTACGAGAATAAACCTTATGAAGGCTTATAAATTCCCTTACACAGATACTCCTGTAAGAGTTACCGAAAACGTGGCGGTCGTAGGCGGCGGAAACGTTGCTATGGACGCAGCAAGATGTGCTAAGAGGCTTGGCGCAAGGAATGTTTATATAGTTTATAGACGCTCGGAGGCTGAAATGCCTGCAAGGCTCGAAGAGGTTCATCATGCAAAGGAAGAGGGAATACAGTTCAGGTTATTGACAAATCCAACACGGGTGATCGGTACAGAAGATGGATGGGTCAAGGGTTTGGAATGTGTAGAAATGGAGTTGGGTGAGCCGGACACCTCGGGAAGAAGAAGACCTGTGGCAAAACAGGGCTCTGAGCACGTTTTGGATGTAGAGACGGTTATTATTGCTATAGGACAGTCACCTAACCCTTTGATAAAATCTACAACACCCGGACTTAAGACACAAAAATGGGGGGGCATTGTCGTAGAAGAAGAGACCTGTCAAACTAGTATAGATGGAGTATACGCAGGCGGAGATGCAGTTACAGGAGCCGCTACGGTAATACTGGCAATGGGAGCCGGCAAAAAGGCTGCAAAGGCTATTGATGAGTATTTAAGTAAAAAGTAGAGAAAACACGGGAAAAGACCGTGCTGTAAGTAAAACAAAAGCATATTGATCAGGCGTTAACAAAGGTGAAAGGATTCTTAGCAATCTTTTCACCTTTGGTTAACATTAGGCTGATAAATTTATTTGATTTAAATGAATTAAACCTGTATAAGCATGTACTTATCTATGCTCACTAATGGCGCCGCCTTGACAGAGTAAACCTTAGGTGCATAGGGCAACAGGAAAAGTGCAAAGTATGAGGAAAAAGGAGAATAACAGCAAGATTTAGAATTGCATTATGCGTAATGCTCGCAATGGCAGCATAAATTGTATCAATTTTTGATAAAAGTGTTTTTTATTAGCCTTGACAAAGTATAATATTGTACTGTATAATAACTTTTGCTTGAAAGATTTGCGGGATTAACTCAGTGGTAGAGTGTCACCTTGCCAAGGTGAAAGTCGCGAGTCCGAATCTCGTATCCCGCTCCACAAAAACAGCCGGTAATGTTATACCGGCTATAATATGCGGGTGTAGTTCAATGGTAGAACATCAGCCTTCCAAGCTGATTGCGTGGGTCCGATTCCCATCACCCGCTCCAGCAAAATAAAAGCCTGCAATTTTTAGCAGGCTTTTTGCGTATATATTTTCACTAAAAGCTTTTTATACGAATCATTAAGTATGTATAAATTTTGTAATTGGAATAAACATTTAGCATAATCTTTCTATAATTTTTGTCAAAATCCCTATTTATTTTATTAAAAAGTGAATATAATATTTTTTAAAAATGCCGATTATGCACTATAGATATATGCGTTTATTGAATACTAAACATGGAATACTGTGATGAAAATTAATATAGCATGTTAGAATCTGGATATAATAATATTAGTATAAATAGAGTATACATAAACAATACTAAAAACATTATAAGATGGGAAATGCTGTAGTCTAATTTTTAGAATTATTGTTGTTAATTTTCAGATACCTTGATATAATTAGAAAAATGGGGGTGAATGCATGTCGATTTCATTATTACAAGAAATCATTTCTGTAGAAAATCAGGCAGAGCAGGTTGAAATGCAGGCTCAGCAAAGAGCTAGGGATATTGTAGCAGCAGCAAAAAAAGATGCTTCCGGATTAGTGGAAAACGCAGTGGAACAAGCAGAAAAAGAAGCAAGAGACATAATAAAGTCGGCCGAAGATAGGGCCTCCAAAGATATAATAAACATGAAAAAGGCGACACAGACCCAATGTATGGAGATTAAAGAGAATTCCGGCAAAAGGCTGGAAAATGCAGTAGACTTCATAGTGGGAAGGATTGTGAATTGAAGTGGTTGTTAAGATGAGCAAGCTGACTCTGTTAGGGCTGGAAGAAGAAAGGAATGAACTTCTTGAAAGCCTGATGGAGTTTGGAGCAGTAGAGATAAGAACAGTAGATGAAAAGGATTATGATGAAATCGCTCATCAGCCTGTTATTATTGATGAGCTTCAGGATATAGACGCCAATATTTCTAAAATTAGTGCTGCACTTGAAAGCCTTGATAAATATTGTCCGGAAAAGAAAGGTTTTTTTTCATGCCGTCGGCAGATAGATGCTGGTGAATATAAGAAAGTTCTAGAAAAGAAAAAACAAATTTGGAAAGCTGTCGATTCTATTACACAGTTAGAAGAAAACATTGCTGCATTGAAATCTGAAGAAAATAAACTTAATAATACTTATATGTCTCTGCTACAGTGGAGGGAATTATCTGTTCCATTACAGAGTGCCGGTACAGGCAAGACTTTATTTCAGATAGGAACCATTCCATCAGCTATTGATTTGAAGCAAATTGAAGCTGAATTGCAGGAAAAGGTTTCATATTCGATTATTGGCCATGTAAACTCTGATAGAGATATGCATTATGTGTACTTGTTATGCCATAAGGAAATGGAGCAGGAGTGCTTTGCATACCTTAAAGCGCACGGATATAGCAGAGTTATGTTTGCAGGACTTGAGGGCACAGCGGCTGAAAATATTGAGCGAATAAATGATAGAATAAAGAAGCTGGAAGTTGAGAGAAATGCTTCAATAGAGAAGATAAAGGAGCTCAAGGCCGGCAGAAATGACATAGAAATATTACATGATACACTCTGTATGGAAAGAGATCGTACAAAAGCTATAGGCAAGACAATTGGTACCAGAAGAGCATTTCTCATAAATGGATGGATACCGGAAAAGGCTTCACAGGGAGCCAAGCAGTGGCTCGAGTCAAAATATACTGTAAGCATTGATTTGCAGGAACCGTCTGAAGATGAGGAATTCCCGGTGCTCCTTGAGAATAGGGGAATGGCAGAAGCGGCAGAAATGGTAACAAGTATGTATAGCCTACCAAATTGCCGTGAAATTGACCCGAATACTATAATGGCACCTTTCTTTGTACTTTTCTTCGGACTTATGCTTTCTGATGGAGGCTACGGAATCATCATGACTCTGGCAGCAGCTTTCATATTGTGGAAGTTTAAGCTTGAAGCCGGAAACAAGAAGTTCATGAAGCTGATGCTTTATTGTGGAATATCTACGATATTCTGGGGCGCAATGTTCGGAGGCTGGTTTGGTATAGAATATTTTGTTAAGTATGCAGCATGGCTTAATATGACTGAAAATCCTGAGCTAATGCTTAGCTGGTCGCTCCTTTTCGGAATAATTCACATGTTTGTCGGTATAGGCGTCAAAGCAGCAAACCTCATACGTAAAAAGAAGTATTTGGATGCATTGTTTGACGCGGGCTTCTATTACATTACATTTGCAGGGTTTGCACTTTTCCTGCTGCCCTATGCACCGAAGGTTGATGCTGTCAAAGCAGCGCCGTTAGTGAACATAGGTAAGTATATGCTTATAATAGGTATTATCCTTCTCATACTGACTCAGGGACGCAGTAAAAAGAACTTTTTTGGTAAGGTGCTTGGCGGTGTCGCAAGCTTATATGATCTTGTAAGCTTTTTAAGCGATGTATTATCATATTCAAGACTGCTGGCTTTAGGCCTTGCTACAGGAATTATAGCCACTATAGTAAACCAGATGGCATTTATGTTTGATGTTCCTATAGTACAAATTATTCTTGCAATAGCAGTTCTTGCAGTTGGACATAGTGTAAACTTCTCTATCAACGCATTAGGGGCTTATGTTCATTCCTGCAGGCTGCAGTTTCTTGAATTTTTCGGCAAGTTTTATACCGGCGGAGGCGAAGCCTTCGATCCGTTAAAAGCAAATACAAAATATATTACAATTAAACCCAGCGCGGACATATAAGCTTCTGTTGCCTGGATGGGAGCTTTACTCACGCGGCAAACAAAATTTTACGGAGGTTGTTGATATGAATTTTATTGATGGACAGGTTTTAGCTTATCTTGGGGCAGCGGTTGCATTTTTTGTAGCAGGTATAGGATCATCAAAGGGCGTTGGAATAGCAGGACAGGCAGGCGCAGGAGTATTAGCCGAGGACCCTAAAAAATTTGGATCGGTCATGGTTCTTGAAGCGCTTGCGAGCACACAGACTATTTATGGCTTTGTTATAGCATTCCTTATAATCGGTAATATTAATCCGTCATTGACATTACCTCAGGGCTTCCATCTGTTTACATGCGGATTGCCTGTTGGAATAGTCGGCCTTGTTTCCGGAATTTATCAGGGTAAGGTTGCAGCTGCTGGTATACAGATGATAGCAAAACGTCCCGAAGGCTTGGGAAATGCAATAATCCTTGCGTTGATGGTTGAAATGTTTGCAATATTGAGTCTAATAGTTTCCATATTGATGATAGGCTAAGCGGATAAACCAGGCCCGCGGATAGCATGGAATCATTTGAAAAAAGGAGCACTTCCAATGACAGGAACGGAAAAAATTAAAGCAAAAATTCTTGAGGATTCCAATGCCAAAGCCTCCCACATAGAAGAGCAGGCGAAGCTGGAGGCTGCTGTCATATTAGACGAGGCAGCTAAGGAAGCGGATAAGAAAAGAAAAGATATTATCAGTAAGGCTGAAGCTGATAGCATGGAGGCATATAGACGTCTTCTTGCAGTTGCAGACCTTGAAGGCAGAAAAGAGTTGCTCAGGGCAAAGCAGGAAGTAGTTGAAAAAGCTTTTAAAGCAGCAATGATTAAGCTCACAGAGCTTCCCGATAGGGAATACCAGAAGCTGCTCGAAAATATGGTCGTAAAAACAGCTGCAAAGGGAAACGGAGAAATAATGCTGTCAGCTAAGGATGCAGGAAGAACAGACGGCCATTTTATTGAAAATGTAAACAGGTCACTGTCAGAAGCCGGTATTGTGGGAAGCCTTAAACTCTCCGAAGATAGGATAGCTTCTGCAGGCGGTGTAGTAATAAGATACGGCGAGATGGAAATCAATAATACATTTGAGATACTGTTTGAAATGCTGCGCCCGCAGCTTGAAAATGAAGTAGTTAAGATTCTGTTTGCAGTATGATAATGCAGATAAATTGAGGTAACATGATGCTAAGAATAAACGAAGATGATTATGCATATGCTGCTTCCCGAATAAGAGCGATAGAGACTAAGCTGCTTGACGGAAGTCGAATAGACAGGATGCTTGACGCACCAACAGCGCAGGAGGCCTTTAAGGTGATGTCTGAAGCTGAATACGGCTATAGCGGCGGTAATGCAGAGGGCGTTTCTTCTTTTGAGGAGCTATTATCAGAAGAAATGGATAAGTGTTATTCACTGTTAACCGGATTATCACCTCAGCCGGAAGTGATCCAGGCTTTTAAACGCCGCCATGATTATTTCAATACTAAGGTACTCCTTAAAGCAGAATTCCTTGGACAGGAAGCCCCTTCAATACTTGTGGGAACAGGTACTATTGGCATAGAGGCATTGAAGCGCATAATCAGGGAACGTGATTACGGACAACTCGAGCCGCTGATGGCTGATGCAATAAAGGATACATATGATGTTTTCTCCAGGAATCAAGATCCTCAGACGGTGGATCTGATATTGGACAAAGCGTCCTATGCCCGGTTTGCAGCGGACATGAGAAATATTGATAGCCAATTTCTTAATAACCTTGCTGAAATAGTAATAGATATCACAAACATCAAGATGTTCTTCAGAGCAAGAGCTCTGGGAAAGGCATGGGATTTTATAAAAAAGCTTATCCTTGAGGGTGGAGCTATTTCCGAAAAGGTATACTTTGATAACAGCGATAAGTCCATGGATAGTTTTGTAGAAGATGTTCGTTTCAGCAGATATGGCGACGTAGCTCAGAAGGGCTGGGAGCTATATAAAGCGAAAGGTAACCTGTCGGGGCTTGAAAGACTTCTTGATGATTATCAGATGGCTTATGTAAGAAACGCCAAGCAGGTCGTAATGGGCGTTGAACCATTGGTTGCGTACCTTTTTGCAAAAGAGGCAGAAATAAAAAATGTGCGCATAATTATGACAGGCAAGATCAACAAGCTGCCTGTTGACTTAATCAGGGAAAGGTTGCGTCAGGCTTATGTATAAGATCGGTGTCATAGGAGAAAAGGATGCAATATTAGGCTTCAAAGCTCTTGGCTTCTCCGTTTTTCCGACGGAAACCGGAGAGGATGCCGCAAGAGTATTGTCTGAGCTGGCGCGTGACAATTACGCTGTGATTTATATAACAGAGCAGACAGCAGCAAATATTGAAAATGAAATCAATCAATACCGGGAAGAACGTTTTCCTGCAATTATACCGATTCCAGGAATACAGGGAACATTGGGCATCGGGATGCGCGGTGTAAAAAAATGCGTTGAAAAGGCTGTAGGAGCAGATATCCTTTTCCGGGACGAGTAAAAGCATATAGTACTGAAAGTGAGGGATATATTTGAGCCAGGGAAAAATAGTCAAGGTATCAGGCCCGCTGGTAATAGCTGAAGGAATGCGGGATGCAAATATGTTTGACGTTGTTCGTGTCAGTGAGCAAAAGCTTATTGGTGAAATATTGGAGATCCATGGTGACAGGGCATCCATACAGGTTTATGAGGAAACCTCCGGCCTGGGACCCGGCGGAAGTGTGATATCTACAAAAGCACCTCTGAGCGTTGAGCTCGGGCCCGGTCTTCTTGAAAACATATTTGATGGGATACAGCGTCCGCTGGAAACCATGCGTGAGATAGCAGGAAGCAATATAACAAGAGGCATTAGCATTCCTTCGCTGGATCACGAAAAGAAATGGGTCTTTAAGCCTGTTGCAGCTGTGGGTGACAGTGTGTCGGCAGGAGATATTGTAGGAACTGTACATGAAAATTCTGTTTTTGAGCATAGAATAATGGTGCCATATGGAATCACCGGTACTATAGAAAATATATCTGAGGGTGAATTTACGCTGGATGATACAGTTTACAGTGTAAAAACATCAGACGGAACGGTAAAGAAGCTTACAATGCTTCAGAAATGGCCTGTCAGAAGAGAAAGGCCATATAAGGAGAAGATGTCTCCTGACGAGCCTTTAATAACAGGACAGAGGGTGCTTGATACTTTGTTCCCTATAGCAAAGGGCGGAGTAGCAGCAATCCCGGGACCGTTCGGAAGTGGTAAGACTGTCGTACAACATCAGCTGGCGAAGTGGGCTGATGCTGACTTGGTAGTGTATATAGGCTGTGGCGAGCGTGGAAACGAGATGACCGACGTACTTATGGAATTCCCTGAATTGAAGGATCCCAAAACAGGTGAGTCCATAATGAAAAGGACAGTTCTTATTGCCAATACATCAGATATGCCTGTTGCGGCACGTGAGGCCTCTATATATACAGGTATAACTATTGCGGAGTATTTCCGTGATATGGGATACTCTGTGGCACTTCTTGCAGACTCAACATCACGTTGGGCAGAAGCACTTCGTGAAATGTCCGGACGTCTTGAAGAAATGCCCGGTGAAGAAGGATATCCTGCATATCTTTCATCTCGCTTGGCGCAGTTCTATGAACGTGCCGGTAAGGTAATAACACTGGGATCAGAGAGGCGTATAGGTTCACTTACGGCAATTGGTGCTGTTTCACCTCCGGGCGGAGATATTTCTGAACCAGTTACTCAGGCTACACTTCGTATAGTCAAGGTATTCTGGGGACTCGACGCTAACCTTGCGTACCGTCGTCATTTCCCGGCTATAAACTGGCTTACAAGTTATTCACTGTATGCAGATCGAATAAAAGATTGGTACACCACAAATGTATCACGTGATTTTAATAAATTCAGAGCTGAGGTTATGAAGATACTTCAGGAGGAATCCGAGCTTGATGAAATAGTAAGGCTGGTCGGTGTTGACGCTTTGTCATCCCGCGATAGAGTAACTCTTGAGGTGGCACGTTCAATACGTGAGGATTATCTTCACCAGAATGCGTTCCATGACGTAGATACCTATGCAACTCCTCATAAGCAGTATAGAATGCTTAAGCTTCTGCTTTCATACTATCATATGGCGCAAGTTGCAGTAAAAAAGAATGTTGATATTAAGAATCTTTTCAGTCTGCCTGTCAGAGAAAAGATTGGCCGTTCAAAATATATCCACGAGGATGACTTGGATAATGAGTTTACGGTTATCGAGCAGGAATTGAATGAACAGATGGATGCACTGTTTGCAAAGGAGGGTGAATAAGCATGTTGAAGGAATATCGTTCCATAGCGGAGGTTGCCGGTCCTTTGATGCTGGTGCATGGTGTTGAAGGTGTCACATACAATGAGCTTGGTGAAATAGAGCTTGGCAATGGCGAAATTCGCCGCTGCAAGGTGTTGGAGGTTGATGGAGACACTGCAGTAGTACAGCTGTTTGAAAACGCAGTTGGAATAAACCTGTCCACAAGTAAGATCCGCTTCCTTGGACGAGGCCTGGAGCTTCCTGTTTCATTGGATATGCTGGGCCGAGTATTTGACGGACTTGGAAAGCCTAAGGATGGAGGACCGGATATTATACCGGATGACAGGCTTGATATAAACGGATTACCTATGAACCCTGCAGCCAGGGATTACCCGTCTGAATTCATACAAACAGGTGTTTCAGCAATCGATGGACTTAACACGCTTGTAAGAGGCCAGAAGCTTCCCATATTCTCAGCTTCAGGACTTCCTCATGCTGAGCTGGCGGCTCAGATCGCAAGACAGGCAAAGGTACTGGGAACGGAAAGTAAATTCGCTGTTGTATTCGGCGCAGTGGGAATAACCTTTGAGGAAGCAGACTTCTTTATAAATGATTTTAAGAGAACGGGCGCAATTGACAGAGCAGTACTTTTCATGAATCTTGCCAATGACCCTGCGGTAGAGCGTATAGCAACTCCGCGTATGGCACTTTCAGCTGCAGAGTACCTGGCATTTGAAAAGGATATGCACGTGCTTGTTATTATCACAGATATTACAAACTACGCAGAAGCACTTCGTGAGGTTTCAGCCGCACGTAAGGAGGTGCCCGGACGCCGTGGTTATCCGGGATATCTGTACACTGACCTTGCAACTCTATACGAGCGTGCAGGCCGCAGAAAGGGAAAGGATGGAAGTATTACATTTATTCCGATACTGACCATGCCTGAAGAGGATAAGACTCATCCGATACCTGACTTAACCGGTTATATTACTGAAGGTCAGATAATTCTCAGCCGTGAGCTTCATAAAAAGGGTGTAGTTCCTCCAATTGACGTACTGCCATCGCTTTCACGTCTGAAGGATAAGGGTATAGGTTCCCAAAAGACCCGTGAGGACCATGCCAGCACTATGAACCAGTTGTTTGCAGCTTATGCAAGAGGTAAGGAAGCAAAGGAATTGGCAGTTATACTTGGTGATGCTGCGCTTACGGATATAGACAAGCTTTACGCAAAATTTGCGGATAGCTTTGAAGCTGAGTATGTTTCACAGGGCTTTGACACAGAAAGGTCTATTACTGAGACACTGGATCTGGGCTGGAGGCTGTTGTCAATACTTCCGGAGAGCGAATTGAAGAGAATTAACCAGGATATGATTAATAAATACATGCCAAAGACCGAACAATCTTGAAAGCATGGCTTCACTAGCTAGTTTTCAAGAGAAGGTGTTGCGATGTAATGTGAATATGTTTTAGCTCAGTAGTTTGGTACACAATTAGCTGTTATGGACTATCATATATTCAATAGTAAGTTGCTGTGAGGCATAACCTTATGCATCGCAAATTACCCGGGGAGGGAGAAAAAATGCCGCGAATGAATGTCAGTCCTACGCGTATGGTATTAACGGGCCTAAAAAAGAGGCTTAAGACAGCGCAGAGAGGGCATAAGCTGCTTAAAGACAAGCGTGATGAGTTAATGAAGAGATTCCTTGAAATAGTCAGGGAAAACAAGCAGCTGCGTGAAGAGGTTGAAGAAAAACTAAATATTGTGAATTCGAAGTTTGTAATGGCCAGGGCTGTAATGACTTCCGAGCTAATGGAGGAAGCGTTAATGTTTCCTAAGCAGCATGTTGAATTGACAGCTTCTACCAAAAACATAATGAGTGTAGATGTACCTGTTCTTGAGTTTACAGCTGATATGAATGGTGAGGGAGATATTTATCCTTACGGTTTTGCAAACACTTCAGGTGAACTGGATGGGGCAATAGCTACATTATCAGAGTTGACACCCAAGCTTTTAAAGCTTGCCGAACTGGAAAAGTCAGCACAGCTTATGGCAGACGAGATAGAGAAAACGCGTCGGCGTGTAAATGCGCTGGAGTATGTACTTATACCGAATTTAGAGGAAACGATCCGCTATATAGTTATGAAGCTTGACGAGAATGAGCGCGGCAATCTGACAAGACTTATGAAGGTCAAGGACATGGTCCTTGAGAATGCGCACGATTACAAGAGATAGTAATTGCTGAAAGGAATCCAAAGTCGTGAATCGGCTTTGGATTTTTTGCATTTATGATTCAATTTAATTATACTAATAATGGTAATATTCAAAGACTAAAGTATTCTTAAAAACGGAGGAATTTATGGTTTCACTTCTACTTGTCATAATATACGTAGCATTTATAAGCCTTGGGCTACCGGATGCTGTCCTTGGCTCCGCATGGCCTACAATATACCTGGAAATGGATGTACCTGTATCATGGATGGGAATCGTTTCAATGATCATATCGGGAGGAACCATAATATCCAGCTTGTTCGGGAATAAGCTGATACATAGATTCAGTACAGGTGCTATTGCAGCAGTTAGCACGGCTTTAACTGCTCTAGCAATGTTTGGCTTTTCATTTTCACATTCATTTTGGATGCTTTGCTTATTCGCTGTGCCATATGGCCTTGGTGCCGGAAGTATTGATGTGGCACTGAATAATTATGTTTCTCTTCATTATAAGTCCCGTCATATGAGCTGGCTACACTCCTTTTGGGGAGTTGGAGTAACAATAGGACCTTATGTCATGGGCTATTGCCTGACACATAGCCTGGCATGGAATAGAGGCTATCTTATTCTTGGAATCATACAGACTGGACTTATGGCATGCCTGTTTATATCAATTCCCTTTTGGAAGGATAACAAAAGTATTGCAGCTGCGAACAGTAACGATACCCGAAAAAACGTTCGTATTATTGACGCTGTACAGATTCCTGGAGTAAAAACAACGCTTATATCATTTTTTTTCTATTGCACAATAGAAGCCACGGCAGGTATGTGGGCAAGCAGTTATATGGTGCTGCATAAAGGAATTGCTTCAGAAACTGCCGCAAAATGGGCGTCACTTTTCTATTTGGGGATAACAGCCGGCAGGTTCTTAAGCGGTTTTATTTCAGATAAGCTTGGCGATAAGGCTATGATACGTATTGGTCAAATAGTTGCAATACTTGGTGTAATTGTTTTTATGCTGCCGTTTGACAATAAGGGAGCATTGATTGGACTAATTGCGATAGGCTTTGGATGTGCACCTGTCTTTCCGTGCCTAATTCATTACACTCCGGCGAAATTTGGTGCAGTAAATTCGCAGGCACTAATAGGAATTCAAATGTCATTTGCGTATATAGGATCTACATTTATGCCTCTGCTGTTCGGGTTTATTTCAGACTATACCGGAATCGGGCTGCTTCCAATATATCTTCTGGTGTTTGCGCTTGGGCTGCTTTTAGTTTCAGAAGCAACAAATAAGCTAGTAAGATCAAAAATTGGAAGTGCAGCATAGTACTATTAGAGGGATCACAGCTTGAATACTTTAACTTCCGGCAGATAAAATAACGTGACCCTGCCTGAAAAGGTGACATTACCTGCAGGTTATTTGGGTTTAAGCCTACTTAGTGTTACATAGCATAAATTAATACATTGCTGATGATATTGTTTGATGATACTATATTATTGTTATAAACGAGACGGAAAAAACCCCATTCTATTAGTGGTGGTAACGATGTGCTATACTTTTAACTAAACTTAAGGAGGTAGGAAATGTTTACTGTCAAGTTGAGCGAGGTGGCAAAGGAATTTCAACTCAAAAATTTGTACCCGGACATTTGTTTAGATGAAATAAATATAACAACATCAGATGTTAACAGGCCGGGGCTGCAGCTCTCAGGCTACATGGGTTACTTTGGCACAGACAGGATACAGATAATCGGTAAAGTTGAAACAACCTATCTTGCCAGCTTATCTCCTAAAGAACGCTTGAAACGACTGGATGAGTTTTTTAGAACTGGTTTTCCATGCTTAGTTATTGCAAGGGGGATCGAACCATTTGAGGAGATGCTTACAGTCGCAGTAAAATATAATATTCCATTATTAAGCACAGCTGATATAACATCAAGCTTTATGGGAAGCTTGATCAAGTATCTGAATGTAATGCTTGCGCCGAGAATAACACAGCATGGAGGCCTTGTGGAGGTATATGGCGAGGGCATACTGATACTCGGAGAGAGCGGAGTAGGTAAGAGTGAGACAGCACTTGAGCTTGTTAAAAGAGGTCATAGGCTTATCGCCGATGATGTTGTTGAGATCAGAAAGGTCTCAGATAAAACACTTCTGGGAAACGCTCCTGAAAATATCAGATACCTTATTGAAATAAGAGGTATTGGCTTATTAGATGTTAAGAATCTCTATGGTATGGGCTCTGTAAAGAGGGAAGAAAATATTGATCTTGTTATGAAGCTTGAGCATTGGGATCAGAACAAGACTTATGACAGGCTTGGACTGGAGGATCAATTTTGTGATATTCTTGGAATTGACGTTCCGCTGCTTGTTATACCTGTAAAGCCGGGACGTAATCTGGCAATTATTGCAGAGGTTGCAGCTATGAACAACAGACAAAAGCAGATGGGCTACAATACTGCAAAGATGATAAGTGACAGATTTATGAATGAAATGAGCAAGTAACAACAGATTATTTGGGGGAGAATAGATTGAAGCTAGTAGTAGATACACATACACATACTATTTCGAGCGGACACGCATACAGCACTATTCAGGAAAATGCAATTGAGGCAGGAAACAAGGGTATTGAGGCCATAGCCATGACAGACCATGCGCCTTCTATGATAGGAGCTCCAACGTATGTCCATTTTTGGAATATGGATATTATTCCAGATTATATACGTGGTGTAAGGATAATAAAAGGAGCAGAAGCAAATATTATTGACTATTGCGGGAAGCTGGACGTACCCGATGAGATTTTAAGGAGAATGGAGTTCGTCAACGCAAGCTTTCATGACATTACAATAAAACCTGCTACCGTTGAGGAGCATACAAGTGCCATGATCAACGCAATAAAAAATCCGATGGTTGACGCAATAGCTCATCCGGGGAATCCTGTTTTTCAGGTGGATATTGACGCTGTGGTACGAGCTGCAGCTGAATACGGGAAGCTGATAGAAATAAATAATAACTCTTTTAATATAAGAAAAGGCTGTTCTGATAATTGCCTTGAATTCGTGAAGAAATGTAAAAAGTATGGTGTACGTGTTACCTGCGGAAGTGATGCTCACATATGCTATGATATAGGCAGCTTCGGACACATAATGAAATTGCTTGATGAGGCGGATATGCCTGAAGAACTTGTAATATGCACCGCGATTGAGAAAATCGAGGAATTTATTGAGTACAGGAAGGCATTCAAGAAGGCGCTGCATAAAAAAAGTAATCAGGTTTAAGTATTTTGATTATATAATTACCACAGAGGTCGTATAGAATTATGTACGAGTGCTATGAGTTTAAAACTCGGGTAACAAAACTGAAATGTTAGGTTGAAAGGAGTATCTGATTTGGATAAAAGGACGGCAGCAATGCTGCTTGAGCAAATAGTCGGGATTGGCAATGTTTTTACGGACGAACTGATGAGAGATCATACTTCGTTTAAATTAGGCGGACCGGCTGATATTCTTGTTACACCTTACGATACAAAAGGCCTGATTGATATACTTGACGCATGCTCACGACTTGCCATGCCCGTATTTATAATGGGCAATGGAACAAACCTTATTGTAAGGGATAAGGGTATAAGAGGGGTCGTCGTTAAGCTCAGGGATAAATTTAGTCATTATGAAATAAAAGATGATGTAATAGAAGCACAGACAGGAATTTTGCTTTCACGCCTGGCAAAAGTTGCCCTTGAGAACGGTCTCAGCGGTTTGGAATTCGCTGAGGGAATACCGGGAACACTCGGTGGTGCAGTCACAATGAATGCAGGTGCCTATGACGGCGAAATATCGATGGCAGTCGAAAGCTCAGAGTACCTCAGCTCAAATGGACAAATATGCGTGCTGGACAATGGACAGCACTGCTTTGGCAAACGGTCCAGCTTTATTCAGACCGATGGAGGTGTTGTACTGAGTACTCGTATAAAGCTAAACAAAGGGGATCCGACAGAAATTAAAGCAAAAATGGATAAGTTCAACAATGCTCGCCATGAAAAGCAGCCACTTTCCATGCCAAGCGCAGGAAGCATTTTTAAAAGGCCTGAGGGCTTCTTCGCAGGTAAGCTTATACAGGACTGTGGACTGAGAGGCTATAGAAAAGGCGGCGCAGAGGTGTCCGGGCTGCATTGCGGGTTTATAGTAAATAGCGGGAATGCAACAGCTAACGATGTTATTGATTTGATAAAATATATACAGGCAACAGTTTATGAAAAGTTTGGGGTTGAGCTTCAGACTGAAGTGAAGGTTGTAGGAGAGGAGTAGCATTGACAATATGCCGGTTATATACTGACAAGCGGCCTAATGCGTACAAATATGAGATTTGTTATTATAACAGGGATGTCGGGAGCAGGAAAGAGTCTTGTTGCAAACCATCTTGAGGATGCAGGCTTTTACTGCATAGACAATCTTCCACCTATGCTTATACCCAAAATTACGGAAATTTGCTCACAGAGCTATAAAAAAATGGATAAGATAGCTCTTGTAATAGATATTCGCGGTGGTCAGCTGCTTGATGACCTTTTCCCCGCAATAGAAGAGCTAAAAAGTGAGCACCATACTGTAGAAATTCTTTTTATGGAGGCTCAGGACCAGGTGCTGATAAAACGCTACAAGGAGTCCAGAAGGTCTCATCCGCTTGCACAGGAAGGAAGATTGGTCAAGGGTATCTCAGAGGAGAGAAATGTGCTGCAAAAAATAAAGGATAGAGCAGATTATGTTGTGGATACCTCAATTATGACCCCACGGCAGCTTAAAGACGCAATAATGAATATAATAGGCAAGGACGATGCGTATAAGGGATTAGTTATCAGCATTATTTCTTTTGGCTTCAAATATGGAATTCCAATAGAATCTGATCTTGTATTTGATGTTAGATTTATACCGAATCCGTATTATATAGAGTCAATGAAGCTGCAGACAGGCAAAAACGAGGATGTTAAAAATTATGTACTTAACATGCCTGAAACTAAGGAGTTTCTCATTAAGCTTAATTCTATGCTCGATTTTCTTATACCGAATTATATAAAAGAAGGAAAAAGTCAACTGGTTATCGGTATAGGCTGCACAGGCGGCAGACATCGTTCTGTGGCTATAGCTGATGAGATATGCCGAAACCTCATGGAAAAGCATCAGAGAGTTATTGCTGAACACAGGGATATAGATAAGGATGGCAGGAGTGCAGGAAGATGAAACTAAGAGAATGGATCCGTCCAGGATTGAGAATAAAAAGATGGCTTCTCGTGGGTGTTTTAGGAATCGGACTTATTACTGCAGGTGTTGTTTTATTTATCAGTATTGTGCAGCATAGCGTTGCAAAAAGTCTGATCACGCTTGTACCTATTGCCTTAGGAGGCATATTAATGCTTGTTGCCGCGCGCCGCCTTGGTCGAAATGTGCTTCGTGCAATAAATTCAAGTACTTTTGGGCTGTCGTTGGATTCAGAAAAGCTGAGCAGCCTGCTTTATGAGAAAAGAACATTGGTCAAAGGCCCGAAAGTTGTCGCTATAGGAGGCGGGACTGGCCTAAGCACGATGCTTCGCGGCCTTAAGGCATATACATCCAATATTACTGCGGTGGTGACAGTTGCAGACGATGGCGGAGGTTCAGGAGTACTCAGGCAGGAGCTTGGGATGCTGCCGCCGGGTGATATACGCAACTGCATACTTGCACTGGCTGATACAGAACCTATAATGGAACAGCTTTTACAATACCGATTCAAGGAAGGAAATTTAAAAGGCCAAAGCTTTGGAAATTTATTTTTAGCAGCTATGGACGGAATATCATCAAGCTTTAAAGAGGCTGTTAAAAAAATGAGTAATGTTCTGGCTGTAACCGGCAGAGTGCTTCCTGTTACGGAGGAGGATGTAACTCTATGTGCTAAGCTTTCGGATGGAAGCGTTATTTGTGGAGAATCTAAGATCGGAAGTCACAATGAGATCTCAAAGTGCACAATAGAGAGCGTGCATCTTGAACCGGCGGATATCAAGCCTGTCTCTGAGGTGCTTGATGCAATCAGTAATGCAGATATAATCGTACTTGGGCCGGGCAGTCTCTATACAAGTATAATACCGAACCTTATGGTAAATGGTATATGCTCTGCAATCAGAAAGAGCAAGGCTCTTAAGGTCTATGTATGTAATGTAATGACGCAGCCCTCTGAAACTGATGATTACACTGTTTCTGAGCATATAGCTGCGCTTGAGAAGCACTCGTATAAAGGCATCGTAGATTATTGTATTGTCAACAGTGCTGCAATTCCGCCCGAACTTTCAGATAAGTATAAAAATGATGGAGCTGAGCTTGTCGAAATTGACAGGAATAAGCTCTCAGGCTCGAATATCAGCCTATTGGAGGGAGACTTTGCAACCATTAGAAACGGATTTGTAAGGCATGACCACAATAAGCTGGCTAAAGCTATAATAGATCTAGCAGCTGAAAACATTTTGGCAAAGGACACAAGAAGACTGATCGATTACTATTGCATAAAGGATAAGCTAAAGAAATCAGGAAAGACACTGAAACAATAGTTAAGGATTAGGAGAGTGAAGCTTTTTGAGGATCGGCAAAAGTAATTTTTGCAGCTGGGAACGTGGGATAGAGAAGGAATGGCTGCTTACTAACGGAATCGGAGGATTTGCATCATCAACGGTTACAGGAGGTAATTCAAGAAGGTATCATGGTCTTTTAATAGCCTCGCTGAAGCCTCCTGTTGATAGACGGCTTGTCATATCACAGCTCCATGAAACTGTAAGCATAGGCTCTGCAGAATATAAAATTCATTCGTTTTCTACGGGTGATTATATAATGAAGGGCTATCTTCACCTTCAAAGCTTTCAACAAGACCCTCTGCCTCAATTCACATATACAATAGGTGCTGTTTCAATTCAGAAGACTGTATTGCTTGTAAATGGCGAAAATACTGTGGCAGTAGTATATAAGGTCAGGACGGGCCCTGAGGCTGTGAGGCTGAGACTCACACCTCTGGTAAACTTCAGAGACTACCATGGCAATTCATCAAGACAGTATATCAGCTTTGCACAGGAGGCAGATAAGAACAGAACCATTGTGCATCCATCAGGAAACGACGCAGAAATATATCTTATGTGTAACGAAGGCAGTTATACAGCTTATAGTAATTGCTGGTTTGAAAATATGTTTTATGATGTGGAAAAGGAAAGAGGACTTTACGCAAAAGAGGATCATTATATTCCAGGAAGCTTTGATATAGACATTGGAGCTTATAGCTTAAAAACGGTTACGTTTATAGGAACGATAGATAAAGCAAGAGCGCTTAAGATGCCTGCTGAGGATGGAGCTTTACTTAAAAGTAACGAAGAGAAGAGGCTTGCTGCCTTGATACAAAAAGCAGGCTATGGGGATCTATTTGCCGATACTTTGGTTCGTGCGGCGGATCATTTTCTTGCATATAGAAGGTCAACAGGCTCAATGACTATACTTGCAGGCTTTCCATGGTTTACAGACTGGGGCAGGGACGCAATGATATCACTGTGCGGTCTTACGCTATGTACAAAACGCTATGATGATGCAGCACAGATACTTACCTCATTCAGCAAATATGTAAGGCATGGGCTTTTCCCAAACATGTTTCCCGATAATGACAGCGATCCGGGTTACAATACGGTTGATGCGGCCTTGTGGTATTTTGAGGCTATCAGTAAATATGTGGAGTATACAGGTGATATAAAGCTTGTTAAGGAACTACTGTTTGATTCTATGCTGCAGATCTACAAGGGCTATAGATACGGGACCATTAATAATATTCACATGGAAAAGGATGGATTGATAACAGCAGGAAGCAAAGACACACAGCTTACATGGATGGATGCAAAGACCGGTAATACTGTTTTTACGCCACGCAGCGGAAAAGCTGTAGAAATAAATGCTTTGTGGTATAATGCACTGAAGGTGCTGGAAAAGCTGTCAGGAATACTGAAAATGAATAATGAAGAATATGCAGAGCTTGCCGCCTTGGTACGGGTCAGCTTTGCACAGGTATTCTGGAACAATCGCGCAGACTGTCTTTATGATGTTGTTACAGATAAATCAGCTGATGATAGCGTCAGACCTAATCAGATACTGGCTGTAAGTCTTACATTTCCGGTTCTGGAGGGCAGACGTGCAAGGCTTGTTGTTGAAAAAGTATGGGACGAGCTATATACGGCATATGGAATTAGAACGCTATCGCCGTATTCAGATAAGTACATTGGACATTACACAGGTGATCAGTATTCCAGAGATTCGGCATACCACCAGGGAACGGCGTGGGCTTGGCTTACGGGGCACTTTGTAACGGCCTTTAACAGGACGCTGGGTAAGGACCCGATGTATTCTGGTACTGCAGCGTCATTTCTGGAACCATTCATAGATCATACGAACAATGCTTGCCTTGGCAGCATTTCAGAAATATTCGAAGGTGATGAGCCAAACGCACCTAAAGGCTGCTTTGCTCAGGCATGGAGCGTGGCAGAAATCCTGAGGGCATATACTGAAGAAATATTGTCAAAGAAGTAGCTGAGTTCCATTTGTCAAGGGCGCAGTGTCAAGGGGACGTGGGTTTGACACCGCCGATCTTTATAGGCAGCGGGTCACAGGAAACCTTATCTCCACAAACGCCACTGCCGGTCTTTATAGGCAGCGGGTCACGGGACGGAGTTATAAATGCTCTTATCATTTATCTTAACCCATTACGATGGGTATTTCTTTGAAGTTCTTTTGATATAAGGCGCTTCATTAGACAAGTTTCATTTATGGCCTCTGTGATATTATAATTAACGTCTAATTTGTTTACAGTAGATATACAGATCAGGTTTTTTAGGTTAAAATGAAGTATTGATAAAGAAATGAATAGGGGAGGTGTTCAGTATTGTCTTTCTCATCAATTGTTAAAGATGAATTATGCAGACATGATAACATAGAAAGCTGCTGTCTTCTCTCTGAGCTTGCGGCCTCTCTGTGCCTTAATGGAGCGGCTGCAGTTTTGCACGGGGGAGGCTGCAATATAAGGATCACTACTGAAAATGCGGCTTATGCCAGGCGAATATACAGTATTATGAGAAAGCAATGCTTTATTAGTCCCGAGGTTACTATAAGAAAGAGTAAAAAGCTGAAGAAGCATGTATCTTATATGCTTTATATCACACCATTGATAGGCTCGGACAAGCTGCTTGAGCAAAGCGGTGTTAGAATTGAGCTTTCAGATGATGATACGCCGGAGCTTGTGCTTTCCGACAAAGACAATATGAAGCGGCAATGCTGCACAAGAGCATATATTAGAGGTGCATTCCTTGCAGGTGGCTCTATAAGCGATCCTGAAAAAACATATCATCTTGAGCTTACTTCCCGGACTCTAAGGCAGGCGCAGGAAATTAAAAGGATGCTCAGAACGTTTGATCTAAATGCCAGAATTATAACTAGAAAAGGAAGCTATGTGACCTACCTTAAGGAAGGTGAGGATATTGTTGACTTTTTGAATGTAATAGGAGCACACAAGGCTCTTATGGAGCTTGAAAATGTCAGAATACTCAAGAGCATGCGAAATACTGTTAACAGGATCGTAAACTGTGAGACTGCCAACCTTGAAAAAACAGTAAATGCTTCACTGAGGCAGGTTGAAAACATAAAGTACATAGAGAAGCATATAGGCTTTCAAAGGCTGCCTGAGAATCTTAGAAAGATAGCAGAACTGAGACTTGAATACAGCGAGGCAAATTTGACCGAGTTGGGACAGCTGCTTTCACCGCCTCTGGGAAAGTCCGGCGTTAATCATAGGCTGAGAAAGCTTGATAGTATAGCAGAAGAGCATAGATCAAGAAATGAGCTGCAATAAGCGTATGAAACAGATGTAACCGGTAAACCGCTTAGAATAGGTGTGTTAAGCGTGTATACCTCATGACCATGTCGTAATTTGCGATGAAAAACTAAATATCTACAAATGTTCCTATAATATATGGAAGGAAAATCCAAATGGTTATAGAATTCTTATTGGTGATGTTAATCTGGGGTATTTGTGATGTACTGCGTTATATGCCTCTGTAAAAATGTATTTATACTGCTGCAGTGAGTCGCCATTTACCGCACTAATAAATTATTTTATAGTGACATCAGAAATGCCTTAGTATAAATTTACTTGGATTGGTATGGAGGAACAGTATAGTGGATATTAAATTTTCAAACAGGGGGTCAACGCTGATTGCAGCATTTTCAGGTGAGCTTGACCACCATTTTGCAGAGTATGCACGCAATAAAATAGAGGGTGAGCTGCTTAAAGCGACCACACGAAACGTTATTTTCGATTTTTCAAGCCTTAGCTTTATGGATAGTTCAGGAATAGGAGTAATTGTTGGCAGATATGCTAATATTAAAAAGCTTGGCGGGAAAATGGCTATAATCTGTAAGAATCCTAAAATTTTTCGTATACTTGAGATATCAGGAATACTTAAATTGACACCGGTATTTGATGATCTTGAATACGCGTTGGATTCTGTTCTTAGCGCATAAACAATGGGCGGTATTTTGATGTTGGTGGTGCTGCTTATAAGTAATGCGTAAGGCTTTAAGCAAAGAAAAGAATAAAGGGAGAGAAATGTAATGCAGCCTATAAATGAAATGAAACTTGAATTTTTGAGCAAATCGAGTAACGAAGCCTTTGCAAGAGTAGTGGCAGCAGCTTTCGCATCTCAACTGGACCCTACTATTGAGGAACTTGCGGATGTTAAAACTGCTGTATCTGAGGCTGTTACCAATGCCATAATACATGGCTATGAAAATAGAACCGGCATTATTACAATGATATGCAGGCAGTTTGACAAAAGCCTGGAAATAGAAATATCAGATAACGGAAAAGGCATAGAGGATATTGAAAAAGCAAGACAGCCCTTATTTACCTCCAAGCCTGATATGGAGAGGTCAGGAATGGGATTTACCGTTATGGAAAGCTTTATGGACAAGCTGGAGATCAGGTCTAAGCCCGGAGAAGGCACAACTGTAGTTTTGTATAAATATTTTAGATAACTTGATAGTTTCATGTATTTTTTTGCATTTGAATGGGAAAATAATACAAAAATTACAATAAGTGAGAATAACTCTTTGCGTTAAAATAGAGGGAAAGGCTTTTACTTATGAAAAACACCCCATATAAAGATATAGACACGATGCAGCTGATAACGATGGCTAAGTCCGGTGATAAGCATGCTCAGAATATGCTTGTGGAAAGCAATATAGGCCTTGTCTGGAGTATTGTAAGAAGATTTCAGAACAGGGGGCATGAGACGGATGATTTATTCCAGATTGGTTGCATAGGCCTTATAAAGGCTGTTAATAAATTTGATGTTACCTATGAGGTTAAATTTTCTACTTATGCCGTACCTATGATAATAGGTGAGATTAAAAGATTTCTGCGTGATGACGGTATAATAAAGGTCAGCCGTTCTTTAAAGGAAACATCAAACAAGGCCAGAATTACAAAAGAAGTAATGAGCAAGGAGCTTGGGCGAGAACCTACTATTAACGAACTTGCACAGAGACTTGAAATATCAAATGAAGAACTGATAATGGCGGTTGAGTCCGGATATACTCCCGAATCACTGTTTAATCCTGTAGGTGATAGCGATAATGACTCAATACTGCTTATTGATAAGCTTAATGATGATTGTAATGAAAATGAAACAAATATTATTGACAAAATTGCACTAAAGCAGGTGCTTAATACTCTTAAGCCAAGAGAAAGGCAGATCATCATACTGAGATATTTTGAAGAAAAAACCCAGGTGCAGATTGCTGAACTTCTAGGAATATCGCAGGTTCAGGTATCAAGGATCGAGAAAAAAATACTTGCAGAAATTAGAAGTAAAATCAATTGTGGCTGATAATACCTAAATATAACAATCGGCTTTCTTTTTTACATTCCATTTCTAATTGGGAAATCTTAACTGCATATAAAAGTCTATCAACTACAATAATAAAATGTGAATAGGGTCATGTTTGCAGAAAAGCATAATATGGGAGTGTTTGGTATGTTAGCAGTATTAAATCGGTATAAGGTGATTTTAATTTTGCTGTCAATAGTGCTCTTTATCTTAATACTCTGGCTTTTTATTGCGGGTGCAGGTAAAAATAAGAAACCTGTCAGAGGAGTTTTTGTAATTGAGCAGCGGGCAGAAGAGTACCTATTGAAAGGAGAAATTTAGTTGAAGCAGGTAATGACTAAGGATGAGTACAGAAAGTATGTAGATAAAAAGTCTCCCAATTCCAAGCTTCTTCGGAATATTATTAGGGCATTTGTTGTAGGAGGCTTGATATGTGTTGTAGGACAGTTCTTCTCGAACGCATACACGCATCTGGGAGCAGATAAGGAATCAGCAGCGGCATTGACATCAATGACAATGATATTTTTAGGGATAGCATTCACTGCAGCTAATATATATGATGAGCTTGGAAGGTATGCGGGAGCAGGTTCCATCGTTCCTATTACAGGCTTTGCTAATTCCATTGTCTCGCCGGCAATGGAATACAAAAGCGAAGGCTATGTGATGGGAATTGGAGCCAGGATGTTCCTGATAGCCGGTCCTGTACTTGTTTATGGAATATCTTCATCGATCATCATTGGAATAATATATTATCTTGCCAAATAATGCATAATATTTTGCATGTCCTTTACTTAAATGAACCGGGCATGTCATCACAAAGGAGAGAGCGTACTTGTTTGAAAAGAAAATCGGAAAGCAGACGGTTAAACTGATGAAGCCGCCTACAATTGCTGCAACAGCTTCAATAGTAGGTCCCAAAGAGGGCAAGGGACCACTGGGAGGCTATTTCGATCAGGTCATAGATGAGGAATATTGGGGCGAAAGCAGCTGGGAGAAGGCTGAAAGTAAGCTAGTAAGAGAAACGTTAGCAAAGATAGCATCAAAAGCAGCCATAGCTGTGTCAGGGCTTGATTATATTCTTGGAGGAGATCTTCTCAATCAATGTATTGCTGCAAGCTTTGGCCTTAGGGAATCCAATGTACCATTTTTCGGCCTTTACGGGGCATGTTCGACCATGGGAGAGAGTATAAGTCTTGGGGCTATGCTGATCGATGGTGGCTTTGCACAAAACCTTGTTTGCATAACATCCAGCCATTTCTGTTCAGCGGAAAAACAGTTCAGATTCCCGCTTGAGCTTGGCTCGCAGAGACCGCCTACAGCGCAGTGGACGGTTACAGGCTCAGGTGGAGTAATGCTCTCGGCAGAGGGGGAAGGGCCTTTTATAACAAAGATAACGACAGGAAAAATCGTTGATATGGGCATAAAGGACCAGAATAATATGGGAGCTGCAATGGCACCGGCTGCTGCTGATACTATATATGCACACTTTGAAGATACAGGGCTATCAAAGGATTATTATGATATCGTGATCACAGGTGACCTTGGAATTGTGGGAAATCAAATCGCTGATGACCTGCTGTCATCGAACGATGTTCGCATAGGCTCCATACTAAAGGACTGCGGAATGATGATGTATGATAAAAATCAGGATGCTCATGCGGGAGGAAGTGGCTGCGGATGTTCTGCAACTATATTGGCAGGATATTTATACAATATGCTTAAAAGCGGCAAATTAAAAAGGATTCTCTATGTACCTACAGGTGCTCTTTTAAGTACTACCACTGTCCAGCAGGGTGAAACCATTCCGTGTATAGCCCATGCAGTAGCCATAGAAACCAATTTGGGAGGAAACTAAGGATATGCAGACATTTACTTCATTTCTTTATGCATTTTTAATCGGAGGAGCAATTTGTGCAGTAGGCCAGGTACTAATAGATAAGACTAAAATGACTTCAGCCAGGATATTAGTTTTGTTTGTTACAGTTGGAGTTGTGCTTACTGCTCTTGGAATATATCAGAAGATCGTTGACGTAGGTGGTGCAGGTGCAACAGTACCGCTGACGGGATTTGGCTACAGCCTGGCAAAGGGTGTATTCAAGGAGGTCGATAAAGCAGGGCTCCTGGGGGCTTTTACAGGCGGCATAAAAGCAACTGCGGCAGGTATAGCAGCAGCTGTATTTTTTGGATATATCACAGCTGTGGCATTCAGGCCAAAGGCTAAAAGATAAAAACATCGGTTAACAAAAGAGCTAACACCTTAAAGATGATCCGGCTGGAAGTATAAAAGGATTGCCAGGTATGCTGAAGGTAGATACTAATAGTAAATGAGTTGAACGGCAGGAGAATATATAATGAAAAACAAACAAAGAGTCATACTTGTAACAGACGGAGACATGTCTGCAAAGGAGGCTGTTGAAGCTGCTACCGAGAAAATTGGAGGGCGCTGCATATCTTCATCTGCCGGTAACCCCACAATGCTCAGCGCAGAAGAGATAATTGAAAGAATTAAAGAAGCCTCTCATGATCCTGTTGTAGTAATGGTAGATGATCGAGGTGCCAAAGGACAGGGAAAAGGAGAGAGTGCGATGGCTCAAATACTTGGCAGCAAGGATATTGATGTAATTGGAGTTGTTGCAGTTTCATCTAACGGTAAGGATTGTGTAAAACACAATATGGATTGTTATATAAATAGGGACTGTGATGTAATTCACAGTGCTGTAAATAAGCAAGGATATAATACTCATAAAAACAAAATATGCGGGGATACCCTCAGCGTATTAAAGCATAAGAATAATCTTTTTATTGTTGGCATAGGTGATCCCGGGAAGATGGATTACAGGGACGAAGCTTTTAAGGATTCACCTGTTACAACAAAAGCACTCCAGATAATAATGGAGCATGCTGAACAAAATTAATACCTGCCCAATAAATACTAAAAATAAATTTTTTGGTATAAAAGGATTTTTTCTGTCGATGTAGAATAAGATAATATTACGCATGGAAAATATACACGACAGGAACAGGTGGGACTTAAATGAACATAGAATACATAAACCCTTTTATTGAAGCAAGTCAAATAGTATTGAAGCAGATAGCGTCCGCAGATGTAAAAATCGGCAAAGTGTTTTTGAAGAATTCTCCTTATAAAAGTGAGGATATAGTAATTATGGTCGGTCTTACCGGAAACATACGAGGACAGGCAATTTTTACAACCGGCAGAACATATGGAATGAAGCTGGCATCTAAAATGATGATGGGTATGGAAGTAACAGAATTAGACGAGATGTCAAAAAGTGCAATTTCTGAGATGGCCAACATGATTATGGGTAATGCAGCGACTATATTTTATAATAAAGGTTTTAATATAGATATTACTCCCCCGTCACTACTTATGGGAGAGAACATGTTTATTACGCCAAGCAAGATGCAAACTATAAGTATACCTCTTCTGATCGACGGTGATAATGTAATTAATCTGGATATTTCCATGGAGGTTTGATTTGGTGATCGAAGCTCTTGAGCAGAATTAAGCTTTTGGTGTACTGCTGAAAAGCTTTCTGATCGAGTCATATATTTCAATGTAGGTTGCCGGATTTGAGCGTGAGCTTTTTCCTATAGGCGTCTGATCAATCATAACAACACCGCGTAATTGCTCAAAACCTTTTATTTCATCAAGCTCTCCGGCTTGTATTGAGGGATCTGTAAATATTGCTGCAAGCTTGTTATAAAGGACATCATTTATAAGAGTACTTTTGCCGGAGCCTGACACACCAGTTACTGCTGTAAGACAGTTTAAAGGTATTCTGGCGCTGATTCCTTTTAAATTGTTTGCCCTAGCACCTTTAATTTCAATATACTTAGTAAAGTCCTTTCTTTCTGTTCTTATCAAGGTGGCCTTCATTTTCTCTGTAAGGTAATAGCCGGTATGTGACTTGGGATTGACGGCAAGTTCATATGCTGTTCCATACCCTACGATCTCACCGCCATTGGTACCTGAACCGGGTCCGATATCAATAATAAGATCGGCCTCTCTCATAATGTCTTCGTCATGTTCAACAACAATTAATGAATTACCTTTGTCTCAAAGCCTTTTTAATATCTTTATGATACCTTCAGTATCTTTGGAATGAAGGCCAATAGTAGGTTCATCCAGCACATAGATCATATCCACAAGATCAGAATCTAAAATTTTCATAAGCCTGAGCCTTTGAGCTTCACCACCGGAAAGTGTGTTGGATACTCTTGCAAGGCTTAGATAACCAACTCCTATGTCAATGAGCAGTTGGAGCCTGTAAACTATTTCTTTTATGATGCGGTTTTCTATTTCTTCCTTTATACTAACAGAGGAGGTCTTTTGAAAGAATTCCAACAAATCGTAGATAGTCATTTCGCTTAGCTCTTGAATGCTTTTACCCCTAATAGTGTAGAGCAGTCTATTCCTCTTCAGTCTAGAACCGGAACATTCCGGACAGGTGCAGCTTATGGTGAGGCTTGAGTCCTCAAGCTCAAACATTTGTTCAATACTTGCTTTCCTCAATGCATTTACCCTTTTTATATGGTTAACTAATCCCTCAAACTTCTGATAACGTGCTTTTAACCCCTCCATATACGGCTTGATTTTTATTTTGCTATCCGTGCCAAAAAGAAGAATGTTTATTATTTCATGGGGAAGTTCGCCAACAGGTGTTTCAAGACTAAAGCCGTAATGCTCCGAAAGGCTTTCGAGAATTATTCTGTTTCCTACAAATCTATCCTTTTGACATTTCCAACCCAAGAGGTTAATAGCGCCTTCAGATATACTTTTGCTCTTGTCCGGCAATATCAGATCAGGATCTATCCTGTAATAGGTGCCTATTCCTGTACAGGTAGTGCAAGCACCAAACGGTGAATTGAAGGAAAAAGCGCTTGCAGATTGTTCGTGCAGCACTAAACCGCAATTCGGGCATCCCAATCCTTCAATAGGATATCCGTTTGCAGTAATATATAAAAGTCCATCTCCCATTTCTGTGGCCTTTACAATAGAAGAATAAATTGCCTTGCTAATGTTTTTTTGGATATCACGATTGAGCTTATGTGTACCTGTGTGTAGGACTCGTGCGAGTCGCAGGCTTCGCATGGGTCTTTATATACAAGAGCTGAGATATCAACCTCAGTCATCTCGGGAAGAGAACATAGGCAGTCGATGATCTGCTTTTTTGTGTATACAGCTGTAATTGAAGAGCAAAACGGGCATTTTGCATCACCGGCTCTTGAGAAAAGCAGGCGCATATAGTCATAAACAGAGGTAATTGTTCCAACAGTTGAGCGGGAATTAGGTGTACCCTTCTTTTGTTCTACTGCAACTACAGTTGAAAGACCTTCGATGGAGTCTACCTCGCTATCTCGTATGTTTCCAAGATAATGTCTTTCAAACGGTGAAAAGCAGTCAAGCAGTCTTCTGCGACCTTCCATGAAAATTGTATCGAATACGAGCGAAGACTTCCCCGAACCGCTTACACCGGTTACTACAACAAGCTTGTTTCGTGGAATTGTAACAGTAATATTTTTTAGGTTATTGTGGCGAGCGCCTTTTATAACAATGTTATTTTCCATCAGTTCATATCCCGGTTGTACATTATACCTTGATAGTGGATGGCAGTGGTTTTCACAAGCTAAATTACTCTATCATTCAAGTTTTCTGAATTCATACTTTGTCGGCAGGAAGGTAATCAGCTCTTAGCTTAAATTCATCCATGCACATCATGGCTGTCAGATGATCAATACAATTCTCCGGGTATCTTAGAAGCTCTGCAGTTTCATCTAGCAGATGGACTTCTTCACAATTTAGCTTTTCAAGCTCTTTTAATGATATATTAGATTCCGTACAGTAAAACACTTCACTGCCTGTAATACATGCCAGATCACAGCACAGGTTATTTAATATGTAGCTCGATCCCCAATAGTCGCCCCAGCCGAACTTTTCCGGATCCAACTCTTTTTTGCGGGCACCCTGCCAGGCCCTGCCGGATAAAACGAAATCGTCGTCTGATATGTTATATCTTCTTGTGTCAGGGTCTACCAGCTTCCATTTATCATCACTTGTGTCCAGGTACTCGCAGATCCAGTGGTCGATGAAGCTTCCATCATTTTTAATATATGGTGCAAAGCCTACTCTCACCCGACATGGTATTTTTTTGTGCTTCAAAATGGAGGCAAGCAGGATTGAGTAGCTTCTGCAGGTTACAATGATACGCTCATCAGGCGTCCTTTCGTTTATTAGGGTTCCAGGGCACCTCTCATTTAATGCTTGTAGCATGGATGCTACGGTCTGCAGCCTAAAGTCCTCTCTTTCGATCTTCCTTTTTATAGCTTTACTGAAGTTGTTTGCCATAACTATATGGATCAGCTGCTTGTGTATCACTTCACAAATTTCAGGTATTGTATCAGGCAGGCTGTCATACATCCACCTGTATTCACCCGGATCTGTAAACCTACTTGTCTGAAGCCAGAACTCATTATTATTTGACATTGTTGTCCTCCTTATATACTTTTTGGATTATAATATAAATTTTTTGCTAACACTTACTGAATAGCTCTACAGCCTTGCGCATCATGCTGATCACATCCACTTCATATGGACATCGCTTCATACAAGCTCTGCATTCAATGCACCCTGCTGCATTTGTCTTAAGTGAATTGTATACGCTGTTTAGGCTTCCATCCTTATCATATGGTGCTTTGTCGACCATGCGGAGGACCTCTCCTATGTTGATACCGGAGGGACAGGGCTGGCAGTGGTTACAGTAAACACAGCTTCCTTTCATGCCCTTACCGTAAGCTTCGATCAACTCGGAAAAATTTATTTCTTCTGAAGTGGCACTATAATACTTAAGTGCATCCTGAAGCTCACTATTGCTTTTGACACCGGCAACAAGACAAGCAACTCCGGGCTGAGCAAGGCAATAGCTTATACATTTTACCGGAGCTATGGCTCCATGATTGCTACAGGACTGAAGAAGCTTACCCCCCGCGAAGGGCTTCATAGCAACAAGACCGATGTTCCTTTCAATGCATTCCAAGAACAGCTCTGACTTTCCCGGTGTTGCATCCTTTTCTACATTGACCGGGAACATAAGGACATTTATTTTATTGCCGCGTACTGCTTTTAAAGCAGCGGGTACAAGATGACCGCTCATACCTATAAAGCGTGCTTTACCTTCCGCTTGAAAGCGAAGTGCTAGATCGACCAGACCGCCGGGTTCAAAGTCCTTTAGCCTTTCTGAGTTTACATTATGTATCATAAGTATATCTACATAGTCGGTGTTTAACCTTTTCAACAGGTCAAGAAAGTACCTCTCGCTTTCTTTTTTATTTGTGGTCTTCTTATATTGACCGTTTGCTTCAACACTTCCCAGGTGACCGGCAATAATTACTTTATCCCTTTTGCCGGCTAATGCTGCACCAAAACTATCACGGTACTCCTGAAAGGCAAAAAGAAGGTCTATGTAATTGACCCCATAGTCAATAGCCTCGTGAACCACTGAAGCAATGTTTTCTTTTGATGTTCCATTCAGGTATTCTGTACCAAGACCTATTTCACTAACATCCAGATTTGTGTTTCCAAGCTTCCTATACCTCACAGTCCTCGCCTTCCTTGTTTGAAATTTTATTCCTTTGTTTACAATCTATATAAATAAGTATAAAATGGAATTGTTGACAGCTGTATGTCAACAATTATTAACTTATTGGAGCTTTTTATGAGATTGCATAGACTTATTGCTATCATTTTGTTGATCGAATCGAGGGGAACAGTTAAAGCCAAGGAATTGGCAGATGCTTTAGAAACCTCCGTGCGTACTGTTTATAGAGATATTGATATTTTGTGCGAATCAGGTATCCCAATTACTGCAGCAACAGGACCAAACGGTGGAATAGGTTTTGTTGAGGGGTATCACATAAACATTGGAAAGCTGCACTGTGATGATGTAATCAACCTGTTTTTATGTGGCATTGGAATCCGGCCCGATGAGCAGAGTGAATCCAGCCTTAGACTGAAAAATGCGCTGCTTAAGCTGGAGGATAGCCTGCCGGCCCAGTACGTTCCGGATATTAAAATTGCAAAGGAGAGATTCTTTTTTGATCCGACTCCATGGTGGGAGGAAAGGACTCCGGTGTATAATCTGGACATTATAAGAAGATCGGTATGGCAGTCAAAAAAGCTTAAAATATTTTACCTAAAAGTAAACGGCGAGTCAGCATGGCGTGTGATTCATCCATACGGCCTTGTTGTAAAGACAATGGATTGGTACATGGTAGGTTATTGCGAAAGCAGCGGTGAAATCAGAACCTTCAGATGCGACAGGATGACAGTTGCGCAAATTGTTGATGAAGCCTTCAGCTATCCGGAGGATTTCCATTTGGAAAGCTATTGGACACAAAGTTCAAATGAGTTCAAGGAGACTTGCAGGGAGAAGGAATATTATCCTGTTGAAATCAGGCTGAATGTGAAGAATGCCGCTTTGCTGAAAAATTATGAGGTTATAGATAAGCGTGCAGATGGTGAGATAATATATACTACTATTAATTTGTACTCATTTGAAATAGCTAAACTAAAGGTGCCGGACATGATAGGAAGGTCTGAAATAATTACTCCGTTCGAGCTAAGATGCCACGTAAAAGGCTTGTTTAATGAGATTATAAAATTGTATAAGTGAAGTTGCAGAGCTAGGCATCTAAATTTGCTAATGATCCACTGCGTTCTCTTTGGAATGATGTGCTTTTCAGCATTAGCTGCTGCTTCAACTTGAGCTTTATTAAGGCAATGTTCATATTAGGGCATTTGCGATGTGCCATTTTTAAAGTTCTGCTACACGATATATTGCGGATGAGCATGCAGTAAGTCATCATATTCTGCTATACGAAATATAGCAGATGAACATGCAGTAGTTCATTATATTTCGTTTTGCTAAATTATTTAAGGTTACATCGCAATTGTCTTATATTAATAAAAACTGTATAAGGCTGTTTTTTCATGGTAGAATAATGTAGAGTTTGTATTTTAGATGGATTTTTTACATTAGCTTTTGTTATGTGCTGCAGAAAATTATGTAGAAATCAGGAAAACTGTATGGATACAGCAGATAAACAGCTGACAGCGTCAAATGATAATGAAAATACTACGAACAGTGCAACAAATAACACTTTAGGAAAAGCTGTGCTGCTTATTGCAATTCTAATGAATCTTGCCGTTACTGTATTGGCTTTTATCGGCGCAGTAACCAGCTTCAGACGAAACGGTGCCGGCATGCTGCAGTATTATACTGTGGAAAGCAATTTGTTTGGCGCTGCTGCCTGCGCTATAATGGCAGTATTGTTGCTTCGTAAAATGATAAGCGGTAAGGAAGTACCGGCTTGGGCAGCGATCCTTAAATATATGTCTGTATGCTGCTTATCATTAACCTTTCTTGTTGTTGTCACAATTCTTGCTCCCATGAACAATGGAATGGGTGGTTATAGGGCTTTGCTCACGCACGATGATATGCTGTACCTTCATCTCTTATGCCCGGTATTGGCATTTGTGTCCTTTTTGCTGTTTGACAATATTCCATTCAGAACGATAAAAATGGCATGTATATCGCTGATTCCTACAGTTTGCTATGCTGCAGTGACTACCACACTTAATGTTATTCGTGTCATGGTTGGTCCGTATCCTTTTCTTTATGTATATGAACAGCCGCTGTGGATGTCATTTGTTTGGTTTATGCTGATATTTGGCGGGGCCTTTGCTATTGGTGCTTTTCTTGCGCGTGTAAAGCAGGTACCCGGAAAGAGTAAAGGCTTAGCAAACTTGAGCTGAATTATTAGCAAGTAGTAAAATGCCCGGTCAATGATGTATAGGCCAGCAGCAAGCTGGAAGTGCTGCAGCAAATTTCGGATGTTGATTTAAGCAGGTTAGCAGTAAAATATAATTGCATACTGTTGTCATTAGTAGTAATATGAGTTATCTAATAAAGCTGGTGATTCATAGCAATACCAGAATACAGATGTATCGACTATATGGTAAAGTATTATACTGTGGCGCTGAAAGCTTATATTTATAAGCACTGCCCTGGATAGAAAGGATTAAAAAATGTACAGTGATATTAAAATTCGTGTTGCAGCTGCAGAGGATGCAGGTGATATACTGGCGATATATGCCCCCTATGTAAGGAGTACTGCTATCTCCTTTGAATATGAGGTCCCCTCTATAGATGAGTTTACAGAGCGGATCAGGTGTGTGGAAGAGAAGTATCCATATCTGGTTGCGGAAGCGGAGGGCGAGATCATTGGGTATGCCTATGTGAGCGCCTTTAAAAAGCGTCCGGCCTACCACTGGGCAGTTGAGACCTCTATATACATAAAAATGGATAAGAAGAGGCTTGGAATAGGCCGCAGGCTCTATGAGGTGCTAGAGAATATACTGAAGGCTCAGGGGATTTTGAACCTTTATGCCAGCGTTGCTTTTATCGAAAAAGAGGATGAGTATTTGACCAATGACAGTGTCCGATTTCATGAGAAAATGGGCTATCAGATCGTTGGCAAGTATAGTAAGTGTGGTTGCAAATTTGGACGTTGGTATGACGTGGTTAATATGGAAAAGTATATCGGCAGCCATGTTGATAACCAGCCAAGAGTCAAAGCCTTTAGTGAAATAAAAGATACCATAGATCAATTCCTGGGATAAGCGGATATCAGATATGCCGGAGCCTTCACTTCTTATTAAGTTGCGTAATGTCAAGATTATTACTGCCTTATGTAACATTAGGGAATATTAATTCAATGCCAAATCCACAGCTCAAGGTGTTTTTTGGCTCAAGCTTTATTTCAAGTGATAATGCTTCTGCATATTTTTTAGCTAGATACAGGCCCATACCGGTTGCACTCTGACGATTTGGATGATTGCCTGTGAAACCCTTGTCAAATATGAATGGTGCATCTTCTGGTGGTACACCATTACCATTGTCCCGAACAGCAAGATGAATTTTGCCACTATTGTTGTCCTGCCGCATAAGAAATATTACGACCCCATGCTCAGCAGCGGCATATTTCAGAGCATTGTTCAGAAGCTGTGAAAGCATGAAGTGAAGGACCTTCCTGTCGCTTAAGACTTGAAGCTGCAGCAAATGAAGCTCAATTTTAATCTTCCTTTCTGCAGCAATTGCAGAAAAATCAGAAACGACTTCATGAATAAATTCGTCCAGCAGGATTCTTGTAAATATATAGTCGGCATGTTCAGCCTGCAGTCGCGCGTAGTAGAGAATACGTTCAACATCCTCGCTTATCAGGTGACTTACATATCCCATTCGCTTGTATACGTAGGGAGACATCTCATCCTTGTGATTCTCCAGTACAAGTGTGGCAAGAGAAATTGGTGTCTTAATTTCGTGTGTCCACTCCTCGATAAACTCCTGATAACTCTTTAATTCCAGCTGATTTCTATTTATCAGAGCTGCATGCTCTTTCATCTGATGATAAAGCAAATGGATTGTCGGGTGCCACTTTGCATCAGTAATGGAAAGCAATTTCTGCTGTGTATTCTCCTCCGGTTCGCTAAGAAATGCCTGCATTGCAGCAACAACCTTTTCATGCTTTCTGAAGTCCGCATAATAGCCTGCCATGAGGATAATTACGGTAAAGAGTATAATGGTAACAGCAATGCTTCCCAATAATTTTGGATTGGCCAGCCATGTTAAAAATAAAAAGAACAGGTCTGTGATCAGTAATAGGATCAGCCAATGACTTATACTTTTCATAATGAATTTCAAGATTCCGTCACCTCTTTCAGATAATAGCCCTGTCCTCTGACTGTCCGAACAGTGTCGTCAAGCCCGATTCCTTTAAGGCTCTTTCTAAGACGTGTCATATTGACCTGCAGTATGTTTTCATCTACAAATTTGTCTGTTCCCCATAAAGCCGAAAAGAGCTCAGCCTGAGAAACGACAGAAGGATGCTTTTCTATCAGAAGCTGAAGAAGTCTGCCCTCCGTTTCGGGAAGAATGATGCATGCATTTTTCCAAACCAGCTTATACGTATCGATATCTAAGCAAAGCTCGCCTGCCTGAATAATATTCCTGACCTTGCCATAGATCTGCAGAAGCCTTTGAACACGCGCAAGCAGACGATCAGGATGACATGGCTTTGTTAGATAATCATCTGCGCCAAGGCCCAGGGCATATAGCTCGTCCGACAATGTATCCCTTGCCGTTAATATCAGAATGGGAAATGAGATCCTGGCCTTCAGCCATTTACACAGCTCAAATCCTGACTTGCCAGGCAGATTAATGTCAAGCACAATAAGATCGGGTCTGCTATCTATGATCTCCCTTTCAGGTGCAGAGAAGGAAGAAAGACCCGAAGCACAGTATCCTTTCCTCAAGAAGGTTGTTATAATTTCTTCTCGCAAGTAAATATCATCTTCTACCACAAGGATTTTTATCAAGCGTTGTTACCCCCGATCTGTTACCTCGAGCATCCTAACCTCACGACAGGCAGAATGCTTTACTATTCTAATGTAAATTACCTCTGTCAGTATAAACAGCAGGAGAGCTGCTGTTGTAAGTATTATCACTGCTGAAATTGAGATGCTGTCCGGCAGCTTTGCAAAGCTGGTGAACATAGAGATTATCGCAAAAATGCTGCTGCAGACTGCAATACTCAGAGCCATTGAGAAAAATGCCTTAATCTGCTTTCTTGTGGACCGGCAAAGTGAATCCCGATCACCCCCAAGCATTAATAGTGTAACATATCTATGCTTGTTCTGCCTCTGGAGTATGAGAAACTTAAGGCCGATCACCGTATTTGAGATGATCAGAAATAGCACACCAAGATAAATAGTCAGATAGCTTGCTGCAACTGTATAGAAAAGATTTCTCCCAATGCCGCCTAGAAAGCTTTCATATTCTAAACCACAGCCTGACAGCTCAAGATCCATTTTTTCAATAGCCTGCATAAGTCCAAGCTCATTTGTCAAGCTATCTGCAAGATGAATATTCCAGCAAAACGGCTCAGGGTCTGAAGCCAGTTGATCATATAGCTCATCCGGCACAATAATGGCTGCGGACAATGTAATAGCACGGTCTGCGACAATATTGTCATTGTATAGGTCAGGTAAAAGCTTATAATCGATGCCATTGATCCCAATGCTTGCATTATACTTAAGTGCTTCATCTAAAATACTAAAGAAGTTCCCGCTGCGATTCATGGAGGAATACAAAGCTGCCTGATTATCCTTCAGCACGATAGGTTTCTTGCCGATAGCAATCAGAAGATTATTGTAGCTTGATTCCGACAGTACATATTCACAGTTATCAGAAATATTCACAATAATATTGTCTCTTTGGCTGGATTCGGGAAGCTTCTCTAGAGCCTCAGTCAGGCTGTCGGTGCTGCAGCTTGTATTCAGCCTTGAAAGATAAAAGGGATAGGAGGTTTGTGTCATTGCTCTGATTTCTTCATCACTGAGAACAGCAGAAACCTCAGACTCTGTTCCCTGAATGGAGAAGTCAGTTGTCCTTGAGTCGGAAAAGCCGCTGCCTGCTACCATTCCGATACCATAAGAAATGCATGACAATGCTATAAGCAGGAGCAGGGATGACACAGCTAGAGTTTTGTATTGATACAGCACATTCTCCTGTATCTGTCGCCCTGTAAAGGTTGCAAGACCACTGTTGCCCGGGGCTTTATGCTGAATTCTGCTTCCTATATATCCTCCGAGTCCTCGGTATAAAAGAAAGGTTCCGCCTACACCGGAGACAATAAGCAATAGTAGTGTGAAGTCGAAGTTTCTGAGAAACAAAATACCAAGTATATAAGCGATGATCAGCAGAACAATGCCAAGCACAAAACAAAGCGCGCTTTTTTTGGCTGTTGGGACTGCCTGCTTACTCGGTGAAGCTGACCGCATGAATTCAGATGGTTCAGTCCTGTCCAAACTTATACAAATAATTAGCATGGATAAGAGCTGAACAGCAATAAAACCGCAAATAGTCCAGGCAATAGCATTTAGTGAGAATGAAATTTTATGTCCGATAATACCAAGACCAATTGCCCTTGCTGTTGCAAGGCTGATAGCCTCTGTCAAAAACAGTGCAGCAGGAAGTCCGATCAAAAGAGAGATCAAGCTGTTCCAAATCGTTTCGCAAAGAAGCATTGCCAATAGGCGGCTGCGTTTCATGCCGAGTATGAGGTAAAGACCGAATTCCTTTAGCCTGTCGTCCAGCTGATAACTGTATGCAAAAAATACCAGAAAAAACACGAAGAAAAGAGATACAATGTATACTACCGGAATGAGTGTCAATAGCTTTTGAACTGCATCGCTTTCAATCTTGCCCAAAAAACGCATAACATCCTGCTCTCCCAGCGATAGAAGCGTATAGAAGGCAATGATCGCTACTACAAGAGAACCAAAGAACAGGCCGTTGCCTCTGCGGTTCTTAGCGGCATTACGCCAGGCTTGCTTAAAGAACATTTGCGCTTCCCCCTCCCAGTTGTGCCATTACACCTACAATACGCTCATAGAAGGCTGCAGTTGTTTCAGCTTCCTTATTTCTTCTTAGTTCATGGAACAGCCTTCCGTCCTGAATAAAAAGGATGCGGGAGCAATAGCTTGCAGCATTAGCGTCATGTGTGACCATCATAATTGTTTTGTTTTGTGTATGATTAATTGAAGCCAGCTTGTCCATGAGAATTCTTGAGTTTTTACTATCTAGTGCACCTGTTGGTTCATCTGCCAGTACGATACTCGGATTGGAAATAAGAGCTCTTGCTGCTGCAACACGCTGCTTCTGTCCACCGGAAAGCTGCGAAGAAAATTTATTAAGAATATCTTCAATGTCGAGAAGTGAGGCAAGCTGCTTAATACCGGTTTCAGCATCCTTCTGTGCTATGCCATGGAGGGACAGAGGAAGTGTGATGTTTTCAAGTGCTGTCAGATTATCAAGCAGTTCAAACTCCTGAAACAAGTATCCGATTTCCTTGCCTCGGTAGTCTGCCAGCTGAGCACCACTAAATGATGAAATGTCCTTTCCGCGAAGTACAACACTACCGGAGCTGGGTCTGGTCATTGTTGCTATGCAGTTAAGCAAGGTCGTTTTGCCGGAGCCGCTGGCTCCCATTATGCCGAGAAATTCTCCCTCAAGAACATCAAAGCTTATTCCTCGAAGGGCTTCTGTTTTGGTATTATCCTTGCCAAAGGTTTTTGTCAGGCCTTCTACCTGTAAGATTCGATCGTTTGAATTCATAAATAGCCTCCTGCTAAATGTATAAATTCATTATAGCCACAGGAGCGGTCGGACACCACTTACAGCTGCTGTAAGGAATACTGTGCTTTTAGACGGCTTCTATTGCGTAAGAATAATTACAGCCGGAGCAAAACCGACCAGAACAAAGCCAGCCAGGATAAAAACAAGGATTGATGGATCTAGGCAGCTCCTCAAAAATTGTAAGCATCATTATACTGAAATTATAACGAATATTCATTGACAAATAAAGAGAAAGGCTTGCAAAGCAAGATTGTCAAACCTCGTCCCCGTGACACATTCGTCCCCGTGACACACGTCAGACGCCCCATGATAATGACGCAAGATTGTCAAACCCCCGTCCCCGTGACAATGCCTATGATAAAGCCAACCATGTCTCGTTTACAAATATTACGTTGTTAATTTTCAAATTTGCATTTCGTCTTTCAATTGATTTATGCTTAATCGGGTGTCTTACAGTGTGTCACTGGTATACAACAAAATGTAAAATATAATTGACAAAATGTAATTTACAATTTATAATCTAACATAGAGGTGAGAAAATGGCAAGAAACATTCCGATAAAAGTTGCCCGTGCAGAAAAGGACATGACGCAAACAGCGTTGGCTGCTGCCGTGGGCATATCAAGACAAACAATGAACGCAATTGAGCAGGGAACATACAATCCGACAATTAAACTATGTCGTGCCATATGCAAGGTGCTTGACAAATCTCTAGATGAGCTTTTTGGGGAGGATGATTAAATGATAAGAAAAAACCAATATGACGAGAAACAAATGTATGACCGGGGGAAGGCATTCCAAGCAGGCTTTTTTTCCGCAATTCTGACTATATTTGTTGTATTTCTTATGACTGATATGCTTGGAATTTCTATAGATTCTTATGCTGTGTTTTTAATAACACTGTGGATACCAATGACAAGTTGCTTTATTATGTTGATTGTAAAGGATGCATATGATGGCGTTAATTCTTCGGCTGGCAAATTTGTACTGAGTATATATGGAATGTCCGGTTTTATAACTCTTAGCCTTACTTTAATTAATATTTCCATTGGGAAAGAGAATTTCTTCAGCAGCGGCTATATTACAGACTCTGTAGGGCATATCTTCTCAGGGACCTGTATGGTTGCCACTTCTATAGTATATTGGGTTAAGCAGCGTGTAAACAGAAATAAATATTGTGATGAGTAATGCAAGAAACGCAACCGGAAAGTGCATGGTTTGATTATAAAATTAGAATTGAGTGGTTGAACATGATAATACGTCAGGGAACGTTAGATGAGATGTCGTCGTTATGGTATAAATTCTACACATTTGAGTTCTTTTCGGACAATATTGAAAGCGGCAATGCAGAATTTTGGGCAGTTGAGGACGGCGGCTGCCTTACAGGTGAGATATATATATTCAAACAGCTTGATGACAGTGATTTTGCAAATGGTAGTACAACAGCTTATCTTTATGGGTTCAGGATAGAAGAAGCCGTGCGTGGAAGAGGCATTGGAACAATTCTGATGAACCGGGTGCTTGAGAGACTGCGTGAATTAGGCTTCAAGTATGCTGTAATAGGTGTTGAACCTGACAAGGAAGCAAACATGAGGCTATATAACAGGCTGGGTTTCGTTGATAAAATTAAGACCTTAAGGTTGAATCCCTGTGATGTAGACGGAAATAACATGCCTACTGAAGGACCGGAATACATATTGCTGCGTAAAGCGCTTTGAATTGTAAATGAGCTATTAAAGGTACATAAATAGTATATAGCTCCTTAAAGATAAAGAGACAATTCCTCTAAGACTATTGGAACAGTTTAATTAAAAGCATTTAGTTGTTTTTTGTGTTTGGCAAAGCTGATAGATGTTGATAGAACAATACGATCCCGTCTTAAAGCTTAAAGACAAAAGCCTGAAATCCCTAATTATCGGATTGCAGGCTTTTGTTAAGCTTGGAAAAGTGTTCAATGTATTACGTTGAATGATTCTCGTATAATGTGATAGTCTTATATGCCATCAATCACTGATATCCATTTCGAAGGGCCCGATAATGGCAAATTCCACGTTAAAATTTATCACAACTTTCAAAGCTTTCTCCATGCCATCAAATTCAGTAAGGGCATAGCCGCTATTCTTATCCAGTTGTATTAATTCACTATACACACTGGAGGATGGTGTCATATAATCGGAGAATGCGAATGAAGGTACCAGTATATCAGGTATGATTCTTAGAATCTTTTTGTTTGAACCATCGGTACACAATGTACTGTAGTCTATTTTCAGACAGTCATGCTTTTTAAACTCGTCCGGCAAAAGGCTGTCATTCTGTGGAACAATTGAAGCATTCCGCAGCCGTACAGATGAATCATCCAGCTCTATCACCTTATCTATGCTTACTGCTTTATCAACTTCGGGCATTTTAATTTTCACCTGAGCTTCATTGTCTATATTATATAAAACCTGAGGAAAAACAATTTTAGCTAGTTTTTTATCATCCGGAATGTTGAAGTAAAATGTGTTGATGCTGCTGTTGCTGAGCTTTCTTAGAGACTCGTCCGGTTGGTATTTCATACCATTCTCGTCAAGAACATAAACACTGTCATTAAATAATTCCTTTTCATGATCAAAAAGATAAAAGCGGACACCTCTTATGGCTTTTGGAGCGACCGAACTTAGTTCGACTGTAAAAATGTCGTCACCTCTGTTTGTATTAGCAAATATTATTACATCGTTAACGGTCATTGTGTTGCCTATGGACTCAGGTGTGACTCCGTTTTTTACGGGGGACAGAGTGATATCGGCTGCCGCTTCGAAACCGTCCATTGAAATTGTGAAAATCGTATCGGCAGGTGTTTTTTCATCAATAGAAAAATATCCGCTGATATTGTAGGCTTTTGTTTCCAAAGAGGGGCCGCCGGCGACACGATTCTGAAGAGGTACCTTCTTGCTGTCGATTGTCAGGTATATGTCCGGCATTTTCTCTGTGGAAAAATATTTGAGCACTTCTTTTTTATCTTTTATATTATCTATATGGTTAACACCTATATTTGTTGTAATTGAAACATATAGATAATCATTTGTGACATAGGCTGACCTTACCTCTAAAAATTCATCACCGCTCTCAACCTTCACCGGCTTATTCAAAGCAGCCCTTATAAGTGTTTCATCGCCCTGGCTTAAGGTGATTCCTATACCCGGTACAAAAGAGAATATTTTTTTGCAGAGGGCATTTACAGGGCTATTGGGGATAAATGCAAATATCAACACGATTGTAAGGCAAGCTGCAATGCCTCGAAGTGCATAAATGCTCAGGCGTTTACTAATGGCGTTGACCGAAGGGCTACAGCAAAAAGGTGAGAGGGGCTCGATGCCACCGAGACTTTTACTTCTTTGTGGTAAAGTCTTCGCATTTTGCGTTTTCTTTTCATCTACTTTTTCAAGAGTTATTTTATTGATTGCTGCAGATAGTATTTTCTCTTTCATTTTCCTATCCAGCTTGTATTCCAACTCATCAATTCCATCTATAAAGCTGTCAAGCTTGTAATTGTCAGACATAATATCCCTCCTTGATCAATATAGCTCTCAAATTTTCTCTGCCTCTGGTAATCCTCTTGTAAACATTTTCTTTCGTTATCTTCATTATCTCTGAAATAGCTACTACATCTTCGCCCAAAATAAAACGGCGGTAAAATATCTCATTATCAGGCGGGGAGAGCTTATTTAGCAATTCAGCTATTTTGTCTATGTCAAGAGAGTCAATGGATTTTCCGTCACAGGTTAGTTCACCGTCTAGATCTTCCAGAAACAAGGTATCATTATAGCGGTTGTTTTTTCGAATATAGTCAATGGTACATCCACGGGTAACAAGTACAATCCATGATTTAAAAGATGATTTTGACATGTCGTAATTCTTAATCCGCTTCCATACTGTAAAGAGTGTATCGCTGATGCACTCGGCCAGGTCCTCTTCTGTGAATTTTCCGATATTTCTTGCTATATATGACATCAACCCGCCGTATTTATCCAGCAGTATTGACAGGCCATCTTGATTTCCGGCAAGAATCAGATCATACATCTGATCGTCATTCATTTTTAACCTCCACTTTGTATGATGTAATAACCAAGTTGTATTAATTAATACGTTATCTTTACTTCACTAATATATCCGTAATGATATCCTGCTTTTGGACAGTTATTGATAAATTTTGTAAAAGATTTATCAAAATGATCTTATATTTTATAGAATGATGTGTCAATTAACTCGTTTAGTCCTTACAGCTGCAAAGCTGTAACCGAATTTCAAACGATGGTGAAAGTTCATAACCAATGTTTCGTAAACTGCAACTATCAAAAATTTGATTTTGAAAACTGAATTGTGATGCATAAAAGGTAAAGAGAGGCAGCAAAAATATATTTTGTTGTTTTTATGAGCGGAGATGTCGGGAATGGCAAGTCAGCAAGGTGCTTAATAGTAAAAAGCTAATGAAAATATGTGCTTGACAAAGCTGAGAGATTTTGATAGCATAGCACACAATAATATTAAATGCTTTGAAAGGGAAAAAACACTGTAGACCTTGTGACAGAGAGCTGTTGGATGGTGTGAAGCAGTACAGGACACAGATTGTGAACTCGCCCTTGAGCATTCAGTTGAAAGCCTTGGATACATATGGTCTCGGGCAAGTAGATATGAACGGGTTTCTCACCGTTATCACGAGAGGGCATTTGTCACTTATTTGACGCTGATGCCGCTGAGCGGGTATGTTATATGCATACCAATAAGAGTGGTACCACGGAGGTTTGACGCCTTCGTCTCTGGCAGTAATACTGCCGGGACGAGGGCTTTTTTATTTACTGCATTGGCGAAGGGCTACAGCAAAAAGGCGAGAAGGTTCGGTGCACCGATACTTCTGTAATATTTCGCTTGCAGGGCTTTCTGATTTTATGCGCGCAAACTGGCACTTGGAGCTGTGATCTGGTAAATCACCATAAAGAAGTTTAATGGAGGGGTTTTATGAAACTTGCATTTTCAACACTTGGCTGTCCGGATTTTAGTTGGACTGATATTTATTCCATGGCAAAGGACCTGGGCTTTGACGGTATAGAAATCCGCGGATTGGGAAATGAAATTTTTGCAGTAAAGGCTCAGCCTTTTACTCAGGCTCAGCTTCCTAACACTATTAAGAAGCTGTCAGAGCTAAAGCTGGAGATACCCTGCTTATCTTCGGGCTGCTGCCTGAAGTTCTCTGAAAAGGCTAAGGAAAATCATGATGAAATTGTACAATATATTACCTTGGCAGCAAAGCTCAAAACACCCTATATTCGTATACTTGCAGATCTTGAGCCCCAGCCGCAGGGTGATGTTGATGACAGAGTAGTTCTCGAGGCATTGAAAGGGCTAATTCCAATAGCTGAGGAGAATAATGTAACACTGTTGATTGAAACCAATGGAGTTTATTCTGACACTGCAAGGCTTGCCGAGCTTATTCAGAATACCTTCAGTGATTGTGTCGCTGCTTTGTGGGATGTACATCACACATTTAGGTTCGGCGGCGAAAAGCCCGGAAAAACGGTACAGAATCTGGGAGCTTTTATTAAGTATGTCCATATAAAAGATTCTGTCATGAAGGATGGTAATATACAATACCGGATGATGGGAGAAGGAGATCTTCCCATAGACGACATGATGATGGCACTTAGGTCTATCAATTATGATGGCTTTATCTCACTTGAATGGGTCAAGCGCTGGGCCTCGGATCTTGATGACGCTGCTGTTGTATTCCCCAATTTTGCTAACTATATGAGCAGATATATTCGTGCTAACGTTGTAAGGGCGCGCCTGTTCGACAATAATACTAAAACGGGAAAATATGTATGGGAGAAGGATACACTTATCGATCTTACATTTCCGCAGGTGCTTGACAGAATGGTGGATGAGTTCCCGGATCAATATGCATTCCGGTATACGACAATGGATTATACAAGGACATACAAGGAATTTAGAGACGATGTTGACACCTTTGCTCGGGCGCTTATAGCACTTGGGGTAAGGCAGGGAGACCATGTGGCGATTTGGGCAACTAATGTTCCCCAGTGGTTTATAACCTTCTGGGCTGCAACAAAGATTGGAGCGGTTCTTGTAACAGTAAATACTTCATATAAAATATATGAGGCAGAATATTTACTAAGACAGTCAGACACACATACACTTGTAATGATCGATGGATATAAGGACTCAGATTATGTTGGCATTATGAAGGAATTATGCCCGGAGCTTGAAACCGCTGAAGGGGGAAAACCGCTGCACCTGAAGCGTCTTCCATTCCTTCGCAATATAATAACCGTAGATTCGAAGCAGCCGGGGTGCATAACATGGGATGAAGCTGTAGTTATGGCTGACAGAGTTCCTGTAGAAGAAGTGCTTAGAAGATCGTTCTCAATTAATAAACATGATGTCTGCAATATGCAATATACCTCCGGAACGACAGGCTTTCCGAAAGGCGTAATGCTTACGCACTACAATGTAGTTAACAATGGAAAAAATATCGGGGACTGTATGGATCTTTCCACTGCCGACCGTATGATGGTTCATGTGCCAATGTTCCATTGCTTTGGCATGGTACTGGCAATGACTGCATCAATGACACACGGTGTAACTTTGTGTCCTATTCCGTACTTTTCGCCCAGGCTTTCGCTTGAGTGCATAAACAAAGAAAAGATAACAGCTTTCCATGGTGTGCCGACTATGTTTATTGCAATGCTTGAACATCCGAATTTTGCAACAACAGATTTTTCTCATATGAGAACAGGAATTATGGCCGGAAGTCCATGCCCTGTAAAGGTTATGAAGGATGTTGTAGAAAAGATGAACATGAAGGAAATAACCATAGTGTTTGGACAGACTGAAGCATCACCCGGATGTACACAAAGCCGCGTTCATGATTCATTGGAGCAGCGCGTAAATACAGTTGGACGCGCTCTTCCCGGAGTTGAATGCAGGATCGTAGACCCGGAGACAAATCAGGAGCTGCCTGATAATACTGATGGAGAGTTCGTTGCGCGGGGCTACAATATTATGAAGGGCTATTACAAAATGCCGGAGGCAACCGCGGCTGCGATAGACTCTGAAGGCTGGCTTCATACGGGCGACATGGCAAGAAGGGATGAAAACGGCTATTTCAAGATTACCGGACGTATAAAGGATATGATCATTCGCGGCGGCGAGAATATTTACCCCAAGGAGATAGAAGACTTCATATATACACATTCGAAGGTAAAGGACGTGCAGGTGATTGGAGTGCCTGACAAGCAATATGGTGAGGAGATAATGGCCTGTGTGATATTAAAAGACGGGGAGTCAATTACAGAGGATGAACTGAAAGATTACATCTGCACCCATATAGCAAAGCATAAAACACCTAGATATATTGACTTTGTTCATGAATTTCCAATGAATGCGGCAGGTAAGATCTTGAAATATAAGATGCGCGAACAAGCCGTAGAAAAGCTTAACCTTCAGGATGCCAGCAAGATAGTAACGGCATAATGGTGCTGCAGTAGTAATTAACAAACACTCATGGCGGACAAATTCTTCAATGAGTTATGGTACCTGAAACAATGTGAATAATGCTGATTGTGCAAACAAGGCCAATCAGCAGATCACAGCTTAAATAACGCAAAGAATAAAAGACTAATAGTACAATAGGCAAATACGGTAAATATAAAGCATATAAATAAAGCAATCTGCAAACAAATATAAATGCAGGTTGCTTTTATTAAACTTTTTTCCTGCGTATGCGTATAACTTACACGAGTACACCTTATTGAAGCTGATAACATGTGTTATGATATAATAACCACTGAATACAGTAAAGAAGGTTATTATATGAGATTTAAGCTGCCATGCGAACATTTCGGCAAGGCAGAAAACACATATAATATCCTCAAGAATGAGGATATTATATGCCTCCGGCGGAATTTATGGCCGTGCGAAATTTTGGGCTAAAGCCGAAACGCACATGGCCGATATGATGAATTTGTAAGAATTCAGGATATAATATTTAAATATATAAAACAGAAAGAAATTAAAGTATAAACAACATTGCTAAGTGAAAGGGTATCATTTATGAAGCATTATTTTGAAGAGACGGCGGAAGTCTTAAATTCTGAGGGGACATCAAAAAACGGTCTGGATGCATCCCAGGTTCAACAGAGACTTGAAAAGTTCGGCAGAAACAAACTCAATGAGGGTAAGAAAAAATCTATTGCCGCCAGGTTTGTAGAACAGCTTTCAGATCCAATGATCATAGTGCTTATTGCAGCGGCAGTTATTTCATTAATCGTAGGTGAAACGGCTGATGCGATAATAATTCTGACAGTTGTCATTCTTAACTCTATCCTGGGTGTAGTACAGGAAGGAAAGGCTGAAAAAGCTATTGAGGCACTGCAGAAGATGGCATCACCATTTTCAAGAGTTAGGCGCCAAGGGCAGGTGAAACAGGTTAAATCGGAAGAAATAGTGCCGGGCGATATTGTGCTTCTTGAGGCCGGAGATGCAGTTCCTGCAGATATGAGGCTCATAGAGGCATCTAGCCTGAAAATTGAGGAGGCATCTCTTACTGGGGAATCTGTTCCAACCGAGAAAAAATATTCGATTATTGATAAAACAGATACGGATATTCCGCTAGGTGACCGTGTCAATATGGCATATATGGGAACAAACGTGGTATATGGCCGTGGCGAAGGCGTTGTTGTAAATACAGGCATGTCTACTGAAATGGGAAAAATTGCGGATATAATATCAAATGCAAGCGACGAGAAAACACCTCTTCAGGTAAAGCTGGCCAGCCTGAGTAAGGTACTGAGTATTGGAGTGCTTGGAATCTGCATCTTCATATTTATCTTCGGTGTATATGAGAATGGTGGCTTTTCAGGCGGAAATGTGCTTGATATGTTCCTTATGGCAATAAGCCTTGCTGTGGCAGCTATACCTGAGGGACTTGTGGCTGTTGTAACAGTTGTCTTATCAATTGGAGTGACAAAAATGTCAAAGCGCAATTCTATAATAAGACGCCTAACAGCAGTCGAAACTCTGGGCTGCACACAGGTCATATGCTCCGATAAAACAGGAACACTGACTCAGAACAGAATGACAGTAACACAGGCCTTCGGTGATGAGCGGATGCTTGCGGTTGCAATGGCCCTTTGTAATGATGCAGCTATGACCGACAAAGAGGGAGAAATTATCGGAGAGCCTACAGAGGCTGCCTTGGTAAGATATGCGTTGGAGAAGGGCGTTAACAAGGCAGGCCTTGAGTCGGAGATGCCTCGAATAGCTGAGGCACCGTTTGATTCTGTAAGAAAAATGATGTCAACACTCCACAAGGACTACAGGGGCAAATACGTTCAATACACAAAGGGAGCGCCTGACGAGCTTCTAAAGAAATGTACTCATATTATGAAGGATAACGGCGATATCGTTCAGCTGACAGACGAGCTTTCTCGAAGCATTCTGGACAATAATAAAGGTATGGCTGACAAAGCACTGCGCGTTTTAGCTGCAGCTTTTAAGGAGACTGACTTGATGCCGGAGGATGTATCACCGGCGTCACTTGAAAAGGATATGACATTTATTGGGCTGACAGGAATGATAGACCCTGTAAGGCCTGAAGTAAAGGCGGCTATAGATGAGTGCCGTGAAGCCGGTATAAGGCCGATCATGATCACAGGAGACCACAAGGATACGGCAGTTGCAATTGCCAAGGAGCTTGGAATAATCAAGGATGCGTCCGAGGCATTGACAGGAGCGGAGCTTTCAGAGATACCTGACGATGTTTTTGAAAAGAAGATAAGTCAATACAGCGTATATGCTAGAGTCCAGCCTGAGCACAAGGTAAGGATAGTGAATGCATGGAAAAAGCAGGGTAAGATCACTGCTATGACAGGAGACGGTGTAAATGACGCACCTGCTCTCAAATCGGCTGATATAGGCGTCGGTATGGGAATAACCGGCACTGATGTATCTAAAAATGTTTCAGATATGGTGCTGGCTGATGATAATTTCGCTTCCATAGTTTATGCGGTTGAGGAAGGCCGAAGGATTTATGATAACATCAGAAAAGCTATACAATTCCTGCTGTCGTCAAACCTCAGCGAGGTGGTTGCACTGTTTGTTGCAACACTGATGAATTTCCGCTTGTTTTCGCCCATACATATCCTGTGGATAAACCTTATAACGGATACCTTCCCGGCTATATCCCTTGGTATGGAAAAGGCAGAAGCAGATATTATGAAGAGGGCTCCGAGAAATGCCAAAGAGGGCATTTTTGCCGGCGGCATGGGCTTTGGAATAATATATCAGGGCGTTATTATCGCAGCTTTGACGCTTGCCTCGTATTTTATCGGTAACAGACAGTCCCATGTTATCGGAATGACTATGGCGTTCCTTACAATGTCCACCTGCGAGGTATTCCAAGCTCTGAACCTAAGGTCAAGGGATAAGTCGATATTTGCTCTGAAAACTCGCAACAAAGTCCTGGAAGGCGCGATGCTGCTTTCATTTGTGCTCAGTTTGGTTGTAATATATGTGCCGGGTTTAAATACGATCTTCAAGCTTACGGCACTATCGGCAGTTGACCTGGTAATTGCAATAGGCCTTGCCCTGGCGATAATACCTGTAGTTGAGCTTGTAAAGCTGGTTCAGAGGCTGGTGCGCAGAAAGAAGTAAGATAGCAGAGATATAATTATTGGGCAAGGCAAATGGTGGAATTATCTACTGCTTGCCTTGCTTTTTATATAAACATTTAAATTCATAAGGTTACATACTATACCTTGAGTATGCGAATTTATATTTGGAGGAGGACAAGCTTGAATAATAATCGGAAAGTGCCATTGGGGTTGGTACTGCTTAATGCTACGTGTGCAATTATTGGGGGTATATTGGTTACAGGAGTTGTTATTCTATGCTAAATAAGTTAAGTTATAATCAGATAAAATGTTCAGATTTGTGCTATATAGTCCTTCCTTAAAATTGGCGATGGATATTGCTAAAGTATTCGGTATAACCGTTGAAGATCTATTTTCATATGATGAAGAATAAATATTGCCTCGACATTACATGTCGGGGCAGTGAGGTGCATAGCTTCCTGCATTTTTATTAAATGAAACTATTCGGGGGTGCGTTCTAGTTAATTATTAAAGCTAAGATTCTTGGACTATGGGCGGTAGTAGACTTGTTAATATAAAATTAACAAATCAGCTTTATAATATTGCAGTATAATATTTATATTTAATATCTATGTTTATATTGATTTAAGGAGTCAGCATCAATGAGCAGTTTTATCAGATTTGAAAATGTAAGCAAAAAATATAGAATGGGCGAGGTTACAATAACCGCCGTTGATAATATATCCTTCAGCATGGAGAAGGGTGAATTTGTAGTTGTTGTCGGACCAAGCGGAGCAGGCAAAACTACTCTGCTGAATCTGCTGGGCGGAATGGATACAGTGTCAGAAGGAAAAATTTTTCTTGGCGAGAACGAGATATCAGCCTACAATGCCAGAAAAATGACTGCCTACCGTCGTTATGATGTAGGATTTGTATTCCAATTCTATAACCTTGTACAGAACCTTACTGCGCTTGAAAATGTCGAGCTTGCTTCACAAATATGTAAAAATCCTATGGATGCCAAGGCGGCTCTTGAAAAGGTTGGTTTAAAGGATAGAATAGATAACTTCCCATCCCAGCTTTCAGGCGGTGAGCAGCAGAGAGTAGCAATTGCAAGGGCTTTGGCGAAGAACCCCCAGCTCCTTTTGTGTGATGAACCGACGGGTGCTCTGGACTACAATACGGGTAAGGCAATACTTAAGCTATTGCAGGATTATTGCAGAGGAACAGGTATGACCGTTATTGTTATTACCCACAACCAGGCTATCACAGGTATGGCGGACAGAATAATTAAGGTCAAAAACGGACATGTGGACAGTGTGAGAATGAATGAATCGCCGACACCGGTTGAAAATATTGAGTGGTAAAGTAGTCTAAAGGGTATCGTAAATACTAAAATTATAGGATGTAAGAGTGTAAGAACTCCATAGAAATTCCGGAGCGCTTGAGTGGTAGAATGACTACAGGAGTGCGGATGGCTAAAAGGTTGGAATAATGCACTGAAATGCTGATGCTTAGTTTTTAAGTGAGTAGACATTGGTTATCCATACTTGGATTTGTTTAGATAGGGGCATTTGTGATGTACCGTTTTTGAAGCTCCGCAGCATGATATATTGTAGATGTGGAAGTAGTAAGTCACCATATATCGTACTGCTAAATTATTTTAATGGTACATCGCAAATGCCTAGATAGAAAGGATCGTAACCAGATATGAGATCTGCAATGCGTCGTAATATATTTAAAGAAATTAAAAATACATTTGGTAGGTTTTTGTCCATATTTGCAATTGTTGCGCTGGGAGTTGGCTTCTTTGCAGGGCTAAAGGCAACGCCACCTGTAATGGAAAAAACAGCCGACGAGTATTATGACCTGCAGAATCTTATGGACATAAGGCTTTTATCCACTATGGGCTTTACAGAAGAGGATGTAGAAGCTATTGAAAATGTACCCGGTATTAAGCAGGTAGATGCAACTTACAGCATAGATGCGCTGGCAGAAAGCAAAAGCGGAATTAAAGCGTTGAAGCTTCATGCCCTTTCTAAGGACAGCAGTGGGATGAACAAGCCTATGCTAGTAGAGGGGCGCTTGCCTGAAAAGAGCGGAGAGTGCGTGCTAGACAAGAAATTAGCAGGAGGAGACTTCGGGGGTATAGGTGATACCTTAACAATTTCAGGTGAAAATGAAGCGGATACTCTTGACATGCTTAAAACTCATCAGTTTACGATAACAGGTATTGTCGACTCACCTTACTATATTTCTGTACAGCGTGGAACAACAGGTATAGGCAATGGTAATATTGCAGGCTTCGTAATGATTCCTAAGGAGGCTTTTGATTCTGACTATTATCTTGAGCTTTATACAACTGTTGAAGACGCCAAGGAGCTTTCCTGTTATAGTGATAAGTATGCCGAGCTTATTGACGATATGACCGACAAGCTTGAGACAGTGGCAAAACAGCGTGAAACAATACGGTATGATGAAATAGTGAGGGAAGCACAGAAAAAACTGGATGATTCCAGAAAAGAACTGGCCAACAGCCGCTCAGAGGCAGAGGATAAGCTTGCTGCAGCAAAGATAGAGCTGGATGAAGGGCAAGACAAGATAAATTCTGGTAAAGAGAAAATAAATACATCAGAAAGGCAGTTGGAGGCCTCAACAAAACAATTGCAGGAGCAGGAAAAACAGTATCAAGTGCAGTCGGAGCAGGCGGAAGCGCAGCTCAAAAGTGCCGCTGCTGAAATTGAAAAGCAATGGGAGCAATATAAGGCTGCCGAAAGCACAGGCACTATTGCCGAAGAGCAGCTTGCACAGATGAAGCAGGGATTAGAAAAGGCTGAAGCAGAGCTTGCGCAAAAGCAGGCAGCAGCAGCGGTTGCCGGTGCTCAGGCTAAGGCTCAGTTTGAGGCGGCAAGGAAAAAGCTAAGCAATGGATATATTGAGCTAGACAAGGCAATGGCAGAGCTTGAAGCAGCACAAGCGGAATTGCAGTCAGGTCGCTTGGAATATGAAAAAAAGAAGGCTGAAGCGGATAAGGAGCTTGCCGACGCACAGGAAAAAATTGATGAGGCTCAAAAGAAGATAGACGAAATAAAAAAGCCTGAGTGGTATGTCCTTGACAGAGATACAAACTATGGAGTAAAGGGCTATGGTGATGATGCTGATAGGATTAATAAGATAACGAATGTCTTTCCTGTTTTCTTTTTCATGGTGGCAGCATTGGTGTGTCTGACTACGATGGCTCGAATGGTTGAAGAGCAGCGAACGCAGATTGGTGTTTTGAAGGCTCTTGGATACAGTAAGGTTACAATAGCCATGAAGTTTCTGATTTATGCCGGCTCAGCTTCGGTGCTGGGAAGTATTGTTGGCCTGGCAGTGGGCCTTGTGACCTTCCCAACAGTTATTCATAATGCCTATTGTATCATGTATGCTCTACCGCCTGCGTCATTGTCGTTTAATGTAGAGTCCGCTGTTCTGTCATCAATAGCTGCAATATTGTGTACGACGCTGGCAACATTATGGGCGTGCTACTATGAGCTTAAAAGCACTCCGGCAGAGCTGGTCCGTCCTAAGGCGCCTGCTAAGGGCAAAAGAGTCCTGATGGAGAGAATTGGTTTTGTATGGAATCGCTTGTCGTTTATTCAGAAGGTTACTGCACGAAATCTTTTCAGGTATAAAAAAAGATTCCTAATGACAATACTTGGTATTGGAGGATGCACCGCATTGCTTCTTACAGGCTTCGGCCTCATGGACTCTATCATGGGGATAGTGGATCGCCAGTTCGGTATATTACATTCATATGATGTGAGCATAAGCCTTATTGATTCCGGTAACTCCTCAGAAGAGTCAAAACTAAATTCTAAATTAGGTGATTACCTTAAGGATAGCCTGTATGTTATGCAGACCTCAGTAGATGCAGTTGTTGGTGATGAAAAGGTGTCATCCTACCTTTTTGTGCCTGAAAATGCTCAAAGGCTTAATGAATTTATAGCTTTCAGGAAAAGAATCGGTGGTAAAAAGGTCGAGTTTCCTCAAACCGGTAAGGTCATTTTGTCTGAGAAGCTATCTGAAAAGCTGAAGGTTTCTGCAGGAGATAAGATCATAGTAAAAAAGGGTGAGTTTGAAAAGGCTGAAGTAGTTGTAGGAGATATTACCGAAAATTACATTTATGATTATATTTATATGTCACCTGAAGATTATGAGAGCGCGTTCGGGTATGAACCGGAATACAAGCAGATCATCGGGAATGTTTATGATAGCGGCGGCTTAACAAAAGAGAAGGAAGAGACAATATCAGAAAACCTTCTTAAGCTTGATAATGTTGGCGCAGTCAGCATGATGGCCGCACTGGGCAGTGATTTTGCGAACATTATGAAAAGCCTTAATTCTGTTGTAATACTGATTATCATCTGCGCAAATATACTGGCATTTGTCGTGCTTTATAACCTGACCAATGTCAATATAACTGAGCGAGTACGTGAAATAGCCACAATAAAGGTACTTGGCTTTTATGATCCTGAGGTGTCGGCCTATGTTTACAGGGAGAATTTCGTACTGACGCTGCTGGGCATAATAGCGGGGCTTGTAGGAGGGGTTTTCCTTCACCGGTTTGTTGTAGTGACTGCGGAGGTGGACATTGCTATGTTTGAAAGAAAGGTGAAGGCACTGAGCTACCTGTGGTCAGCACTATTTACGCTGGGCTTCGCAGGGCTAGTGAACTTCTTCATGTATTTTAAACTCAAGAAGATAAGCATGGTAGAGTCGCTTAAATCGATTGAGTAATAACTATTAAATTGGAAAAGTGCATAAGTATTTTCGCATTTATCACATATTTATCTCGCAGATGGCAGAATAAGTAAGGTGCACATTGACACTGTGCACTTTTTATTATATAATTATAGAATCTCTTTGCACTGCACATAACTACAGTACAAACTGAGCAGGCAATATGCAAATAAAGCATGTAGGGCCGGGCTGGAAACAGCAGCAGATAAAAAAACAGCATCTGTGGGACAGTTAATGTTTCACAGGTGTTTTTTTATACCTAAATTGCGGTGCATTAATAACTATAATTTAGTGATTGGGGTGCCGATATGACTGATTTCATTATTAAACTATTTATAAAGGATAGCGATAATTCAGCAAATCCTGTTGTGCGTGAGCATTATGGAAATGTGTCAAGTATTGTGGGAATTATTACTAATACTTTGCTTTTTATTATAAAGATTATTGCCGGGACACTGTCGGGAAGCATAGCTATTGTAGCTGATGCAGTAAACAATCTGTCCGACTCTGCATCATCTGTAGTGACGCTGGTGGGCTTTAAAATATCAGGAAAGCCCGCTGATGAAAAACACCCATACGGACATGCACGCATGGAGTACATCTCTGCTCTAATAGTATCCTTCATAATCTTGTTTTTGGGCTTGCAGCTAATGAAAAGCTCATTTTCAGAGATACTCAATCCGGAACAATCTGAATTTTCTTTATTATCTGTTGTAATACTGGTGATATCAATACTGATAAAGCTATGGCAGTGCCTTTTTTATCGTAAAATGGGCAAAAGAATTAATTCGACAGCCATCATAGCAACATCTATGGACAGCCGTAATGATATGATAGCCACATCTGCGGTTCTTCTGGCGTTAATAATTACACGCTTCACGGGTTTGGAGCTGGATGGCTACATGGGTGTTATTGTTGCTTTATTTATTTTATTATCCGGCATAAGCCTTATAAGGGATACGATAAATCCCCTGCTTGGCACGGCACCTACTAATGAAATGGTAGATGAAATGTACAAAAAAATTCTCAGCTATGACGGCATCATCGGGCTGCATGATTTGAATATTCACAAATATGGAGAAGGAAAATGCTTTGCATCGGTCCATTGTGAGGTAAGTGCTAATCAGGATATTATGATAAGCCATGATATTGTGGACAACATAGAAAGAGACTTCCTGCAGGACTTGGGGACACATCTAGTTGTACACCTTGATCCGATAGTCGTAGATGACGAAAGGACTAACAGTCTTAAGGAAAAAGTGCTGGAGCTTATCACCGGTATCTCACCTGAGATCGGCATGCATGATTTCAGAGTCGTATGGGGGATAAGTCATTCTAATCTGATCTTTGATGTTGTTGTGCCGTTTGGTTTCAAATATAGTGATAAAGAGCTGTCAGCAATAATCTCAGAGAAGGTCTCGCAGTTAGATCCAACATATTATGCTGTAATAACAGTGGACCACGACTACATACCGGCCAATAATGGAAGTGGTGACAATTGACATACAGGTGGATATGTTTGGCTATTCATAAAACGAAAATGATGCTCGGGTAACAGCAGGTGAGGAGCTGAGCATTTTTCCCATTTCTACAATGTGCTATTTAGGTCTGATGTTATAGCTGCTAAGATCGAGAATCATAGCATAGAAGTGCCAGACAACACCTGGTATGATTCAGGTGTACATAATGTTGATGGGCATAATATATTTTTGTTGATGTTTCTAGAAAAAGATAATATAATATGGAATTGCTTATCTGAAATTACGCAAGGCGAGGCTTTAAGCGTGATTGAGTTGATTAATTGTTATGCGAAAGGGAATTAAAATGATAAAATCGGAACCTTTGGGCAGGTGGAACAAAGAAAAATCTGAAGAGCTTTATGGCATAAAAAATTGGGGTGCTGGGTATTTTTCTATATCTGATAAAGGCGAAGTTGTTGTAAACCCATATAAAGAAGATAGTTCAACTGCGATAAGCATTATTGATATAATTTCAGGTGTACTTGATCGAGGATTGGAAATGCCCGTGCTTTTGCGATTTGAAAATCTTCTGGATTCGCAGATATCCTACCTGAATAACTCTTTCAGAAAAGCAATAAATGAGTTAAATTACAAGGGTGAGTACCGAGGAGTGTACCCGATTAAGGTCAACCAGCAGCAAGAGGTTGTAGAAGAGGTAACTAAATTCGGACAGAGATATCACCATGGTCTTGAAGTAGGAAGCAAGGCTGAGCTCATAGCGGCACTATCTCTTATGAAGGATAAAGAAGCATGCCTTATCTGCAACGGCTATAAGGATGAAGAGTTTGTTGATCTTGGTCTTTATGCTGTAAAAATGGGCTTTAAATGCTTTTTTGTCGTAGAAATTCCTGATGAACTGGATATAATTCTTAGCAGATCTCAGGCTTTAGGTGTTAAGCCAAATATAGGTATACGAATAAAGCTATCCGCAAAGGCCGGTGGTCATTGGACAGAATCCGGGGGAGACAGGAGCATATTCGGACTTAATGTCACTCAGCTCATTACTATGGT
>JAEYRB010000039.1 GCA_023409735.1 Bacillota bacterium
CCGCGTGAGGAGCACGAGCGTGTGTTCGAACGCTTTTACCGCGTTGACAAAAGCCACGCCAAAGAAACCGGCGGAACGGGGCTTGGGCTTTCCATCGTAAAGCACGCCGCGTTGCGGCATAAGGCAAAAGTAAGCCTTGAAAGCGAACCGGGGAAGGGCACGGTGGTAACGGTTGTTTTTCCTCTATAACGGGTGGTTCTTATGCAAAAGGCAGGAATCAAGACCTTTCGCGAAGAATACTCCCCCGAAAAAGTAAGGCGAGGTGGCGTATGGCCGAAAGAAAGCGCATTCGCGACTGGATGGACATCCCTTCACGGTTTTTCCCCGGTGAAAAAAACAGCATTGCGGACGTAACAGGCGTTACGGTGGGACATTGTACGCTCACGGAGGGGAAGGCCTGCACGGGCGTTACCGTAATAAGCCCGCACGCGGGCGATCCGTACCGTTTCCCCACGCCTTGCGCGGTATATGTGGGCAACGGCTTTGGAAAGCTTGCGGGAAGCGTGCAGGTGGAGGAACTTGGGGTTTTGGAGTCGCTCATCGGGCTTACCAATACATTTTCCGTGGCGCAGGTTTTGCAGGGGATACTGGAACATCAGGTAAAAACCCTTACCGATCAGGATTGGTCGATGAACGTTTTGGTGGGTGAAACCAACGACGGCGGCCTCAACGACATCCGCGCGTTTTTTATAAAGCCCGAACACGCTTTAAGGGCCATTTCTGCTTTGAGCGAAACGGTGGAGGAGGGCTGCGTGGGCGCGGGAACGGGTACGCGCTGCTTTGGCTTTAAAGGCGGCATCGGCACGGCATCACGCGTGGTTTTGGGCAAAACAGTGGGCGAGCGGGAGGGTTATACCGTCGGCGCCTTGGTGCAATCAAACTTCGGCGGCAACCTGAATATTTACGGGCATGCGCTACCGCTCAAACCGGTTGCGGAGCGTCCCATGCCGGGCAGCTGCATGGTGATCGTGGCGACGGACGCGCCCTTGGATGCGCGGCAGCTCAAGCGCATCGCAAAGCGCGGCATCGTGGGGCTTAATGATACGGGCTCGTACCTCTCCCATTCGAGCGGGGATTTTTGCGTGGCGTTTTCCAACTGTGAAAAAAACCTTTTTGACAGGCATGATCGCCATAAACGCGCTTTCTTGTGCCTAAGCGACGAGCAGCTTGACCCGCTGTTTGAGGCTACCGCCGAAGCGGTACGCGAGGCGGTTTACAACTCCCTTACCATGGCTACTACCACAGAAAAAAACGGTGTTACGGCAAAGGCATTCGACATCGTGGAATACGCGGGCATCCTTCCTTTAAAACACTGAACCGTGCAAAAGTCAGGCTATCGAGCCTTCCAAAGTATCTTATAACCTTCGAACTGTGAAAAATGTTCATGTAAAATCTTCGTTGCGTACCCCGCCCGATTTTATCGGGCGGGGTACTTTGACCGTTTTTATAGACTTTCATGCAAAAACGGCATTTGTGGGGCGAACCGACGACAACGGAACCGCATTTCGAAGGATATGACGAAATATGGAGGAATTTTGCCGCAAGATTCTTATTAAAGCCGCCAGGAGTAAAGTAAAATGCATTTCGATGAATGATTATGCGGGCTTATTTTTTCAAAGTAAAAAAATAAAAACTTTCACCCGAGTGAAATTCACGCCGCGCTCAATATAAAATTATCGTTATCATACTCAATCTCTAAAAATTATAGCGAATTTTGGGGATTTTTGAGAACCGATTATTTTGAGTTTTGAAGTCTTTCCCTAAAAACGAACGAGAAACATAGTATTTGACTTTGTAAAAAAACAGATATATAATACATACATAAGTAGGAAAAGTTTGTATTTTTACCCATTTGTTGAGCAATTCTGTAAAGAATGTAAAACTTGGGTCTTTTTAGCATCACCAATTTGGTATGTCGGGCTTCTTGAAAAGCCCGGGATTTGGGGTATATGTCTGCAGGCAAGAAGAAACTCGGGGAGCTGCTGGTGGATGCCGGCATCATCGATGCGGAACAACTGAAATCTGCGCTTGAAAAGCAGAGGCAGGAGGGCAAACGCCTTGGCGACGTGCTTGTAGGCATGGGGGCGCTTTCCGAGAACATCCTTACCAGCATGATCGCAGAACAGCTCCATGTAGAGAAGATCGACCTGATCAACACCTACATCGATGCGGATGTGGCGCGGTTGATCCCCGTAGAGGTAGCCAAGCGCTACATCCTCATCCCCGTTTACGAGCGCGGCGGCAAGCTCCATGTAGCCATGGCGGACCCGCGCAACATGTACGCACTCGACGATTTGCGCTTGATTACGCAAAAATCCATTTACCCCGTGCTTGCCTCGCGCAGCGAAATCGAAAAGGCGATCGAGGTATATTACCAGCAACAAACCTCCGAGCGTGCCATTGAAGACTTAAAGCGCGACTGGATGACCCCTTCCAGTGAAGGCACAGCGGAGGACGATTCTGAAATCCAAAGCGCGCCCGCCGTGCGCCTTGCAAACTCCATCATCAACCAAGCAGTAGCGCTTCGCGCAAGCGACATCCACGTGGAGCCGTTTGAGGATACGGTGGTTGTGCGCCTTCGTATCGACGGTGCGCTCGTGCAAACGATGAACATCCCGTATAACCTTTATTCCGCGGTTTCCACGCGCTTCAAGGTTATTTCCGGCATGAACATCGCTGAAAAGCGCATACCGCAAGATGGCCGCATCGAAATGACCATCGGCGGTAAAAATTACGATTTTCGCGTGTCCACCATCCCTACGGTGTTCGGCGAAAAGATCGTTATCCGAATTCTCGACCGTTCCTCGTTTTTGTTCACGCGTGAAATGCTCGGCTTTTCCAAAAAGAACAGCGAGCTTCTTGATAACATCCTCAAGCGCACCAACGGCATTGTGCTTTTGACCGGGCCTACGGGCAGCGGCAAATCCACAACGCTGTATGCGCTTTTACGGGAAATGAACTCGCCCACGCTCAACATCGTCACCATTGAGGACCCTGTTGAGTACATGCTTGCGGGCATCAACCAAATGCAGGTGAACGT
>JAEYRB010000050.1 GCA_023409735.1 Bacillota bacterium
ATAGGACATTCCTGCGCCTTTCCATGCGGTAATGTAGTTCTCAAACTGCCACTTCTTCGGGAGAGAAAAAGCATTTCCATAGATTTCAGATGTCGTCTTAAATGAAGACAGCAGAACCCAACAAAAAGGGAAAATTGTACTGACAGCAAATATGGATAGAAAGAACATCTTTAGGTAAAATACAACGCCACGCTTCATACACCTTTTCCTCCTTTATCCGGATCATTAAAGATAATGCCGGTGATTCTTGTAAGCACCAGCGCGCCGATCACGATGATCACCGCAACAGTCGCTCCTTTTCCCAGCTCCGAGGTAGAAAAGGCCATTTTATACATATATAGCGCAAGGTTGGTGGAAGCAACACCGGGGCCTCCCCAAGTTGTGATAAACGCATGCTCAAAGGCTTTCAAACAACCGGTCAGGCAGAAAATATAGCTCACTTCCAGAACCGGCTTGATTTGCGGCAGAACAACATAAAATGCCAGCTGCGTGCTGTTTACGCCATCGATGTGGGCGCCTTCGATAACCTCATCCGAAATTGATTGCATACCGGCCAGGATGATTGCCATATAATAACCGATATATTGCCAAATCATTATGCAGGATATAGTATAAATCGCAATTTTAGGATCAGACAACCAGCTTTTGGCCATCGAACCGAGCCCTATTGAACGCAGCATGGTATTGATCGGACCGATATCACTATTAAGCAAAACGGAAAACATCAATCCGATTACAGTAGCTGAAATTATGGAGGGCATAAAATATACAGCACGGAAAAACCGAAAGCCCTGCCTCGTGCGATAAAGCAAAAATGCGAACAATACCGCTAAAGGAATTTGGAGTAAGACATGAAGTGCGATGAGGATTCCGGTATTGCGCATGATTTTCCAAAAATCCGGATAAGTAAAAAGAAATTTATAGTTTTCAACACCGATAAAGGTGATGTTTCCCGCTCCTGTCCACTGTGTGAAGGACAAGTATATAACGAAGATCAACGGCAAGATCATAAAAACCATGTATAATCCAACAGAAGGCAGGGAAAAAAGCGTGGAAAATGCCGCATCATAGAATTTTCGCTTAAATCTGAATTGTTTCATTCCATTCAGTATCCTTTCTCGGGGCAGACGCAAGCATTCTGTCTATTCCCCTATCATAGCAGAATGCACTGATGTTGATCTCTTTATTAGTAAGAACAGCATAGCATTCTCGATGAAAGCATCCTTGAATAAGAAAGGGTAAAGGGAACATTCAAATTAAATTCCCCTTTCCCTTTCTTATGTTTCAAGGTGTTTAATTATTTAACTTTGTAATTTCTATCCATGGAAGCCTGTACCTTATCGGCATACTCCACAGGAGTAAGCGCACCGGCCAGGAATTCATCCAGATAGCTCTGATAATCAGCCCATACGGTGTCATTGGGAATAGTCAACATATGGATTTGAGCACTTTTAGTGATGTTCGGTCTATCCTCATAATATTTGATCATGTCAAGAGCCAGCGGTACAGCGTTGGTGTTGTCATACTTCATTATCTTTGCAGGCTGAGTAGCTTTTGCTTCATAGTAGAACTGACACATCTCATCGCTGAAATAGAAGTCCAAATAATCGACGATAGCGTTTTTCTTCGCTTCACTCTTATTCCATTCATCTTTGGCAATAAACATAGCCTTGTTACCGACCATTATGCCCATTTCATCCTGGTCATCTCGTGCTAGTTCGCCTGTAACCTGAGGATGATCGATGATTTCAGACCAAGCATAAGCTTCTTCGGTAACCTGGTTTGCCATGCCGGGCAGCAGATAGTACATAGCTGCGCGTCCTTCGTTATAGAGTGCCAGAGTCGGACCCCAGTCGCCGTTTGTTATAGTGTCGGATGGGAAGCAGCCGGCTTTACGCATCTCATCAACCATGGTGAGAGCCTCAACAAACAGATCTGTTTTAATGATACCGGTCTGAGCGATGCTATTCATCTCTTCCTCGGCGCCTTTAAGACGGCCATACAGATCGGAGAGCGGGAAATGGAGCGGATTGCCGCCCTTACTACCCATTGCAAGGGTTATCACACCGTTAGCGCTCAGCACTTTGCCTATTTCAATAATATCATCATATGTTTTGGGATATTCCAAATTATATTTCTTGAAAATATCTTTGTTTACGAGCCACACACCAACTGAATGATCCATCGGAATACCATAGGATACTCCGTTGTAGTAGTAATAATGGGACTCCATGAAGTCTTCTGCTTTAAGCTCTTTAGAAGCTGCGAAGAATTCGTCGATGGGAAGAAATACGCCGGCATCCATCATGGAACCGCTGTCGGAAGCTGAGTTCCAATACTCGACGATGTCTGGTGTGTTGTTTGCAGCAACATAAGTTTTCATAGTTGTTTTAATATCATCACCTGCGATACCTTCGTGTTCGATGATATAACGATCAGACACTTTTTTTGCATAATCTTCTATGCTCTCTACAAATGCGGTCATACCGTCTGTGAGCTTGGTATTCTGATCAAGTACACGGATAACTACTTTTTCATCTGTATTTGCATTAGATTCGGAAGTAGTACTGCTGGACTGTGTCGAACTAGTTTCTCCTGAAGACGTCTTTCCGCAACCGAACATGGTTAGAAGTAGACATAAAACAAGAAGTGCGGACAAAACACGGGTTAATTTCTTCATAAATTGACCTCACCTTTCATAATTTAAGTATGATTTGGGAAATACTCACCGGAGAGTAAGTTAGTTACAGGTATGCTGCAACTCCTTCTGTCCTTATTATAGGAGTGGAAAATGCCAAAATAAATAGAAAATAATCTATATTTATTGAAATTATTCTACGTTTTATTTAATAAATCTTATATTTGTTGAAACAATTAGGCATTTTAACAACAAGCTCCCAAAAAAAAGAACAAAATGTACTATCTCCTCAACTTCTCTTCCTTTTACAAGCATACGGTGCCTTTTTTCTTCTGTCCACCTCTGTCGTTTGTAAACAATAGACTGCAGCTATTTCATATATAATATTATCAAAAATAGAACGAGCCTGTCTATCGACAAATTATCCCATCCAGACGGAAAAACAACTCTTTATTCAAATCGTCGGATAACTATGGTTATATTAATAAGCTGAAAATCAAATATGTCCACATAAAATGTGTTAACCTAAATATGTCTACATAAAATGTATAAAAGTTCGGTCTCGTTATTTATTAGTGAAACAATCCTATATTCTGGTATTGATTAACTCTACATTTGACCGCCTCTTTAATAAAATAATGTTATATTTGCCCAATTATAACCTATTACTTCACTTTATGTTTTTTTCATATTACTAAAGAATTGTCATGCTTAAGCTGCATTTCACATTTCGGCAAACACTCCCCCGCCGCATACTTCACTTTATAGTGATATGCATTCAGCAAAGCTCGAATTGCCTCATCCAGCAGTAATGTTACATAAATTGCAGTAAGCGTTCCAAGCGCTGCTCCTACTATATTCATACGTTTTATTCCAAACAATCCAAAATTCTGTATATAGGAAATAACAATATCCAGACCTACCTTTAGAAGTCCGCGATAATTTACAATTTTTCAATCCAATCCTTTATTACAGTATATTCTTTCATCTTTTTCCAGAAAAGTTTTGTAAGGTTTGAATGAAGACCTCCTTTTATAATGACCAATTTTCCTAACTCACTGTTAATTTCATTGATTTTGCTCACAAACGACTCAGAATTAGTCAGCTCAACTGTCGGATCGCAATCTCCGTGTATGCATAATATAGGAATATTCGTAGATTCATTCAAACAAAGGTATGGGTCAGCCCTATTTCTATTCTTCTCTGTCAACACTAAGTCATTAACAGCCTTGTTAATATAATTATTTTTACACTCGGCAAAATTAATAGGCCCGCTTATACTTATCACGCCTTTAATTATCGACTTTTCAAGCCCCGTACTTTCTAAAATATCACAGTAAGCAAGAAGTGCTACAAGGTGTGCACCTGATGACTGTCCAACAAGTATAACGTTGTTTAAAATAGTATCTTGTTCTTTAAGTCTCTCAATTCCTAGTTTAAAAGCATTAATAGTATCCTCAATCTGTGCCGGAAATACATTCTCAGGAACCTTACGATAGTCTGCAATTATAGTGGTATAACCAAGACCGGCAAAAAAATAACCAACAAATTTGAATGCTTTTGAGCTGCCATTCTTCCAACCACCGCCATGAGAAAAAAATATAACTTTATTCTTCCTTTCACTGGCTTTGGGCTTAATTATAATAATATTTTGTGTCTTATCGGATCCATAATAATAAGTTTTCTTTTCATACTTACTACTACCGGCCAAATTAGATATGAAAACGTTTGTAAGTAAATAAGGAATTTGTAAATACTCTCGTAATTTACAATTCTTAATCATACACTCCTCCAAGATTTTTGTAATATAACTCTATTATAATACTAATTATATTGAAAGGCAGCAATGTATTTACATGTTAATTAGTATCTTGTAATCTCGTTATTTTTATTTGTTTCCATGTGATTTTTTTTACAGCTACTTTTATCTCATTTTATCTCTTCAACTGATAACGTTTCATTCATACTGCCGGTTCGATAGCCCAAAACATCTAAGGTCACATAAGAAAAGCCAATACTTTTAAACTCTTCATGCACCCTCAGACGAATTTCATCATCTAAAAGTTTTGAAAACTCCTCCGGCATTAGTTCAATACGAGCAACTTTCCCATGAATTCTGACTCTTAACTGATGAAACCCAAGATCAAGAAGATACTGCTCAGCCTTGTCCACCATTCCGAGTTTTTCCTCGCTGATCAACTCGCCATAAGGAAATCTGCTGGATAGACATGCGAAAGATTGCTTATTCCACGTAGGAAGATCATAATATTTTGATAGGATTCGAATCTCATTCTTTGTAAATCCGACTGCACGAAGAGGACTTTTGATTCCAAGCTCCGCAACCGCCTGAAGTCCCGGTCTGTAATCACCGTTATCATCCAGATTGGAGCCTTCCGCTACTTCTGCAATTCTTTCTTTATCTGCAATAGCACGTATTTTTTCAAATAGCTCATGCTTACAGAGATAACAGCGATTTTTAGGATTATGGGAAAATCCTTCAATTTCAAGCTCTTCTGATTTTACAACACGATGTCGTATCCCCATTTCTTTACAATAGGTTTTTGCCTCATTCAACTCACGAACAGGGAATGAGCAGGATGATGCGGTCACCGCGATTATGTGATCCTCCAAGGCCTCTTTTGCTGCATAAAGGAGAAATGTCGAGTCTACACCACCGGAAAATGCAATTGCCACGCTTTCCAATGAGACAATATAATCCTTTAGCTTTTCATATTTGACCAATAATTCCTTATCAGGTGTTTCTATCATGCTTCTTCTCCTTATATTTTATATTTGTTATAGCCTGCCAGCAGTATTGTTTATTAGATCCTTTACCACTTCTCCGGCAATGATCAATCCTGCCACAGAAGGGACAAAAGCTGCACTTCCCGGGATATCTCTTCGTTCTGTACACTTATGCTTTGCCCCTGGCGGACAGATACAATTGGTTCTGCAGCTGATAGACATATCTTCAATCGGTCGGATCGGCATCTCTTCAGAATAAACAACTTTTAATTCTTTTACTCCTCGTTTTTTTAGTTCCTTCCGCATTACTTTTGCAAGTGGACACATTTTTGTCTTAAAGATATCTGCAACAAGAAATGCGGTAGGATCCAGTTTATTCCCCGCTCCCATGGAACTAATGATTGGCAAGTCCTTCTCCTGTGCTTTCATTACCAGTTCAATCTTTGCTGTCACGGTATCCACTGCATCCACCACGTAATCGTACTCTTCAAATGGAAATTCTTCCGCATTCTCCGGCAGAAAAAAACATTTATGAACCCGTACGTTTACTTGCGGATTGATATCCAGTATTCTTTCTTTCATAACTTCCGCCTTGTATTTTCCGACCGTCTTTCTGGTAGCAATGATTTGTCTATTTAGATTGGTCAGGCACACCTTATCATCATCAATCAGATCAAACGCTCCCACGCCACTTCGAACTAAGGCTTCGCAGACATATCCGCCAACCCCTCCAATTCCAAAGACCGCCACTCGGGAGTGACTTAATTTAACCATTGCTGCTTCTCCTAAAAGCAATTGCGTTCTAGAAAACTTATTTAACATATTTTTTCCTTTAACGTTTTCTCCACTTTATTATAAGTAAATGTATTTAAAAACCTTTGTGCTCTTTCTGTTTTTGGATGCTCAAAAAAATCTGTCGGTGTGCCTTCTTCAATGATTATGCCCTGATCTATAAACACCACTCTGTCTGCCACAGCTTTGGCAAATGACATTTCATGAGTAACTATCACCATTGTCATTCCCTGCTTCGCCAATGACAAAAGAACATCCAGCACTTCCCTCACCATTTCCGGGTCCAAAGCCGCTGTCACTTCATCAAAGAGAATCACTTCCGGATGCATGCACAGTGCACGGACAATTGCAACTCTCTGCTTCTGTCCCCCGGAAAGCTGACGGGGAAAACCATCCTTTTTATCTTCAAGACCCACTCGTATCAAGAGCTCCAACGCTTCCCGCTCTACTTCTTTTTTATTTCGCCTTTGTACCATAACCGGTGCAAGACAAATATTCTGTAAAATAGTCTTGTGTGGAAACAGTTCGTAGTTTTGGAATACCATACCCACCTTTTGGCGGATAGATGTAATTTTTTTTGTTTTGTCGTCTACGATTTCTCCCCGAAAGGAAATACTTCCATCCTGAATCGCCTCCAAACCGTTCATGCAGCGAAGCAGAGTACTTTTTCCGCAGCCGGAAGGGCCTACCACAACAACCACCTCTCCTTCATAAACGGTCAGAGAAAGATTGCTTAAAACAATGCTGTTATCATATTTTTTCGTGATATGATCGATACGGATCATCTCTTCTTTGGAATAATCTATTTTAGTATAATCTGCTTTGGTGTAATCTGTATTAAAAACCTTTTCATTTTTCATATTCAGGCCCATTTCCTTTCCAGATATTTGGAGAGCATACTGATTGGCCAGCATGCAATGAAGTAAAGCGCAAATACTGTTGCAAACACTCCGAACGCCGCATTCGGCGAAGAGGTACGATTTGCTTCAATGATCTGTTGTCCGACCTTTAATACTTCAACTACTCCGATCATCATAACCAGACTTGTGGTCTTGATCATACGGGTCACCAGATTAATGGAGAGCGGTATCAGTCTTCGCAGTGTTTGCGGGATTACAATATGCAGATATGTCTGCACATCATTTAAGCCTAGAGCCGCAGCACTTTCATATTGATGCTTCGGAATACTGATTAGTGCGCTGCGAACCAGATCTGCCATCTCTGCAGTTCCCCAGAAGCTGAAGACAATGATGGAAGCCGTCTCTGCTTTAATATTCCAACCAAATACTCGGGTTGTTCCGAAAAATACAATAAAAAGAAGCACCATCTGCGGCATAATCCTGACAATTTCAAGATAAATACGGGTAAAGACTTTGATAGACGGATTCTTCCGAGTCATCAGCGCCCCCACCAACAGGCCCAGTACGATGCTGATTGCCACTGCAATCATACTGATACGTAGAGAAATACATAAGCCTTGTAATAAACGCCGCATATTGATTCCTTTAAAAAGAACATCAATCCCCAAACCCTGCATAGCGCATCCTCCTTTCTAAAAGACTTCCGATGATAGAAACCGGAAGGAGGATAATCAGATAGAAGATAACCAACAGAGTCAGGCATTCTATTGTTTTGTAATACAGGCCAATCAGATCCTTTGCTGTAAACATCAGATCCATCAGACTAATTGCTGAAAACACACTTGTTTCCTTGATGAGAAAGATGATGTTTGCTACAAACGCAGGGACGCTGATTGAAACCGCCTGCGGCAAAATGACATGCACGATTGCTTGCTGTCTGCTCATTCCAAGAGACAATGCACTTTCCATCTGAATCGGTTCAATTGCTTCGAGACCGCTTCGGAAAGTTTCTGCCATATATGCGCCTCCAAGAAGAGCCAAACCCAATGCACCGCAAAATTCTGCGCCAATAGAAACACCTATCTTTGGAAGACCAAAGTAGATAAAAAATAACTGTACCAGCAAAGGTGTATTTCGGAAAAGCTCAATATACCCTCCCACAATTCTTTGTAATACAAGAATCTTGTAGTGACGGATCAAGGCACATCCGAAGCCAACCAGAATCGACAGCATGATCCCGATCCATCCGATTTTTATAGTTAAAAGCATTGCCTTCTGAAACAGCGGAAGGTATGATTTCATTATTTCCAAATTCATTATTTATCCTCTTTCTTATGCCCGTCTTCGATCCAGTTTCTTAGAAAGCTTAGTTCCCAGCCACTGCAGAATCTGCATCAAAATAACCAGGACAACAACTGTAATAAGCATAATTCCTGTCTCATAACGGTAATAGCCATAGCGGATTGCGATATCACCAAGTCCTCCTCCTCCAACCACCCCTGCCATGGCCGAGTAGCCCAGAATGGTTCCAAGCGAAATCGTCACACCTACCATAAGAGAGGTGCGCGCTTCTGCCATCAGAACTTTTGTGATGATTGTTAACTTGCTTGCGCCAAGACTTAATGCTGCTTCAATCACTCCGTGATCTACTTCCTTTAGAGAACTCTCCACCATGCGGGCAATTAGAGGGGCTGCCGCAACAGTAAGTGGTACAATTGTCGCAGTTGTTCCGTAGCTTTTTCCAATGACCAGCTTTGTAAATGGCTGAATCAAGATAAGAAGGATCAGGAACGGAACACTTCTGGTGATATTAATAATCACATCCAGTACCTTATATAAAGGCGGGCGGGGATTGATCCCGTCAGAGTCCGAAATTGTTAGGAGGACTCCCAGAGGAAGTCCGATCACATAGCCAATTAAAGCTGATGCAAGAACCATTAGAAGCGTCTCGCCGGTTCCGGACCACAGTATTGAAAGAATATCATTCAGTTCCATCTTCAACCTCCTTTGCAATTTCTTCAGCCAACTGTTCACTCTGTCTTGCAAGGATCAGTCTCTTTGCAGCCTTTGTTTTTGGATTAGCAAACACTTCTTTTACATCACCGATTTCGTCTAACTTTCCATGGTCAAGCACAGCAACACGATCACAGATTTCTTCAATTACCCGCATTTCATGAGTAATTACAACAATTGTAATTTTAAATTCTTTATTAATTTTCTTTAGAAGTTCCAGAATTGTTCTGGTCGTTTGCGGATCCAGAGCGCTTGTCGCCTCATCGCACAAAATAATCTGTGGATCAGCTGCCAAGGCACGGGCAATCGCCACCCGCTGCTTTTGCCCTCCTGAAAGCTGTACGGGATATGCCTTTGCTTTTTCCATCAACTCTACTGTCTTTAAATACTCCAGTGCTCTTTGTCTTGCTTCACGTTTGTTAATGCCTGCGATCTCCATAGGAAAGCTGACGTTATCCAGCACATTTCTCTGCATAAGCAGATTGAAATGCTGGAATATCATGGCAATACTCTGTCTTTCCTTCCGTAGTTCACTTTCGGAAAGCTTCATTAATTCTTTTCCATTTACCCTCACAACACCGGAAGTCGGCCTGTCCAGAAGATTCAGACAGCGTACCAGTGTACTCTTTCCGGCACCTGATAATCCGATCACACCAAAGATTTCACCCTCTTCAATCTTAAGACTCACATCTTTTAAAGCATGTACCTGATCTTCTCTTCCGTCAAACACCTTGCTTAAATATTCAATCTCTATGATTGGCATGCTTACTCCTTATCATCGGCTTTACAATAAAAGTCTTGGGGTCATTGAGTCCCGCTCGCCTTTTTCTGTAGCCCTTCGGACAACGCCATTAATAAAAAACGCGCAATATCCTCAGGCAGTATGTCTGAGGATACCGCATTTACTTAGGAAGCTTTAATCATCAAAAGGAATTACAGCACCGTCATAGGTTTCTTTAATAAATTTCTTGATTTCATCGGACTTTAGTACTTCAACTAATGCCTTAATCCCTTCGTTATTCTCATTGCCTTTCTTGACAGCAATTATGTTCACATAAGTCTGCGCTGCCTCAGAATCAGCGGTCTCATATGCAATAGAATCCTTAGCTACGTTAAATCCGGCTTCAAGCGCATAATTGCCATTCAAAATAACCAGTGCCACTTCGTCTTTAACTCGAGATACTTGAGCTGCCTCCAACTCCTGAATCTTCAGCTTCAGCGGATTCTCCTTAATGTCAAGCACAGTTGCGGTCAGGCCAACACCTTCCTTCAGGGTGATCAGACCATTTGCCTGAAGTAGAAGGAGTGCTCTTGCTTCATTTGTGGTATCATTCGGTACTGCTATGGTATCTCCATCTTTCAGATCCTTAAGAGAAGACTTGGTTCCCGGATAGATTCCAAATGGCTCATAGTGAATACCACCTACAGATACGAGTTTTGTTCCCTTTTCTTTGTTAAAGTCGTCAAGATATGGTACATGCTGAAAATAGTTAGCGTCGATCTCTCCGCTGTCAACTACCAGGTTTGGCTGTACATAATCTTCAAATTCTGTAATTTTCAGAGTCCATCCCTTCTGTGCAAGGATTTCTGCTGCATTCTCCAGGATTTTTGCATGAGGAGTTGGAGAAGCAGCTACAGTAATAGTTCCTTTTGGCTCAACTTCTATATCCGCTGTTTCTCTGCCTGCGACAACGCCGCCTTCCACTACCAGAGTATCCATAAAATCAAGCCCATAAGTATCAACCAAAGTTGCTTTATAGTTTGCATGGAAGAAGTTTTCCTTACCAAGAGTTTTGATTTCATCATTTAACCAGTTCAGAAGAGTTTCATTTCCCTTTGTAACAGCAGGTGCGATGGTATCCGCACCTCCGAGGGAATCAATACCAACGGTATATCCTTTATTTTCAGCTGCAAAAGCAATTACCTCTGTATTATCATTTGCCCATGCTATACCTGTACCATTTTCAAAAGCACTCTTTGCTGTTGCGTAAGTATCAAACTTCTGAAGCTTGATATCTGGATGGTTTTTGGTCAGATAAGTTTCTGCTGTGGTGCCGGAGATAACAATAATTTGATCATCTGTGCCAACCCTATTCAGGTCAGCAACCACATTGTTCTCATGTGACACTACACCAAGTGCTACGTTCATATAAGGAAGTGCAAAATCAACCTCCTCTGCTCTTTCCTCAGTTACTGTAAAATTTGCAAGAATGATATCAACCTTTCCTGTCTGCAGATATTCAATACGACTTGCAGCTTCGGTGGACACATAGTTGATTTTAACACCCAAATCCTTTCCGATACGATCTGCAAAATAAACATCATAGCCCTGATAGTCACCGTTTTCATCTACATAGCCGAACGGGGACTTATCAGAAAAAACACCAATATTAATCGTTCCGGATTCCTTTATCTCATCCACGGTTCTGTATACAGCATCTTCTGACATTTTGCTTTCATTAGAGGCAGCTACAGAAGCACTATTACTGCAAGCAGTTAAAAGACTCAATGTGGTTACTGCCGCAAGTCCTATAGTTCCTATTTTCTTCAATAAATTGTTTTTCATTTTATGATCCTTCTTTCTTTATTTTACTTTATTGTTCTAACTATCTATGTTTTTTGCCACACACACTCTTCTTTTCTACATCTACATCGCCGTCCAAGCGGCATTCGCATACAGTAAGTTGTCTTTTTCATAATTTTCTCCTTCACATCTTTTTTAGGCTAATTCATTGTGTTTTTGCATAAAAAAATGGAATCCTTACGGATTCCGGAACACAATCACATCTGAGAAACTAGCTGTTATAGCAAACGACATGTATGGCTAAAAGCCGCATTGTCATTCCTCAAACCGATTGTCCTGGAATCCGACGTTCTGCAGCAACACATCATACACATGCACATATTCATTTTATATTTGGCTGTTGTATAAAGCATCATTACTCCTCCTGCTTTGTAATCATGTTGGTATATTATACCTATTTTCCTACTATGTCAATAGGTTTATGATATTTTTGAAAGTTTTCTTTTATTCCTATTTACATATGGTATAATAGGGTTTATAAGGAGGAATTAAAATGATTTCTACAAAAGGAAGATACGCATTAAGAGTAATGGTAGATTTGGCTGAACAGCATACAGAAGAGTTTGTTCCTTTAAATGAAATTGCAGAACGTCAGGGAATTTCCATTAAATATCTGGAAATTATAATAAAACTACTTGTAAGTGAAAAGCTCCTAAAAGGACATCGCGGCAAAGGTGGTGGTTATAAACTAACTCGCTCACCTGAAGAATATACGATAGGTGAGATTTTGGAAATAACCGAGGGAACGCTTGCATCTGTCGCATGTTTAATGACGAATGCAGAGGAATGCCCCAGAAAGGATGTCTGCCGTACGCTTCCAATGTGGACTAAATTTGATACTCTGGTCCATGATTTCTTTTATAGCTTGACACTTATGGATTTGATGGAACCTTCCCAAGAGAGCTTATAATCTCTGACCATTGTCATCTTTAAGCCAAAATGCCCCGAAGTTTCTAGACATTATTTAAATTATCGCGGACATTAATAATCCTTTATGGTTTTAATACGGCATGTTATGACCGTCGCCTCCATATTGGCAGTTGCAGATCAGTCTCAGCTGAAGGTAAATGAGTCATAATCAAGAGTTACTCTATTCATTGTCTGCTCGTCCTTTTTTGAATAGTATTCGAGTATAAACTCATTTGCTTCGGCATCATAAAATTCACGGGTCGCATTTACACCCCAGTTGTCAAAATCATCAAGGTTCAGACTTTCGATATCCAGCTGCCCTCGTTCGACTGCTCCATTGCGAACCCTGTAAATATAGACGCTCTCATGACCGTCACCGCCATACTGGCAGTTGCAGATCAGCTCGGTAACGCCATCCCCATCAAGGTCTAAGACATAATCATTAATCTCAAAGCCAAAGCTTTCTGCCATGGGCATCGTGCTGCCGTTTGTGGAACTCACGTAATAGGTGCGGGTATGGAAAACGCCTTCAACCTTTTCCTGATAATAACCCTGAAGCCCCATTATGTCCGTAAAGCTTTGTGTAAAACCATCCGAAACACTCAATTGCAACTCCCGACGCTTTTCTTCAGTTGCGTAGATCCACCATATACCGTCAATATTAACCTCAATGGTTCCATCTTCCCCATACTGATAGCAATAGGCATCATCGAAATTGGATTGATTTTTTTCTGTTGGCTTTTGACGTCTGTCAATCTCTGAGGTAATCTGCCACATCATTGTTCCCGGGCGTTCCGTCAAAGAACTTTTATACCCGGTATCAAGATATAATATCCCGTCACTTGCCATCACCATAGGAATCAGATCCCAAGACACGGCCTTTTCAACATTGTTATCGTTTTCGTCTGTCGTAGATGCATTAACCCTATTTGAATGAAGCAGCCATTCACCAAATGCGAAAGCTGTATGATATGTATATGGTGAGTCTACCTCACCCTGAGGAACCGAAAAACTAACAATGGCTTTTCCGTTCTTGTCCAGTGCCGTTACTTGCAAACCATCATATTTTTCAAACCCGTCAAGCGGCTCCAGCCAGACTTCCTCACCTTTTTTGTATGGACTGCTGTCCGCGTTCCTGCATCCACCACTTACAGATGATGTTGATACTTTAATTTCATAAACACCGTCTTCTGCAATAGTTAAGAAATACTTTATGTCATTTGCCGAAGCAGTTGAGAGATTGTAGTCCAGAATCAGTTCCCTGGCAATTTCAGGAGTCCTTATTCTATAGCTGAGTGTCGGCTTTACATTGTTATCGATCCAGTATTCTGTAAAGTCTTCATTAAAGCATAGTTCTGTATCTCCATGTACAATTATGCAAAATGCTTTTTCTCTGTTTTCAGACCGGTCTTGCGAAACAGGAATGCTGCTGATACGTATCCTGCTAAGTGTTGATATGAAATGGTTAATCGTTGCTTCGTCTGAATATGTATTAATTTTGCCTTGATATTTCACAGAAAGTTCACTGATATCATTTAGTAATGCGGTACTATCCATTTCAGTATTAAATTTGTTAAGCGGCACTCCGAATGGATTCGTCAGGAAACAAACAGCCACAACAATACAAACAATTACAGCTACAACGATAATCCAAAATGCCGGTTTCTTATAATTCAACACAGATTCAACTCTTTCTTTTACTCCTACCTCTCCAAAAGCAATCGGGCAAGCTACAACCATTCTTCGTGGAAAGTTACAATTCAACATCGCCTGAGAATAGGCTGCCTTGTTATCCTTGTTCATATTCCGCACAACCTTTTCATCGCAGGCAAGCTCAATATCCCGGCAGAGAAGAATATATGCCAGCCAGATCAGCGGATTAAACCAGTATAACGTCAATAGCAGATATCCGAAGGGTTTCCACCAGTGATCACGCCGTTTGATATGCGCTGTTTCATGTGTTATAACATAATTCAATTCCTGATTATCCATACTGGACGGCACATAAATCATTGGCCTGAATATACCCAGAATAAATGGTGATTTAACCTCATCACAGGTATAGATATTGTCGTGAAGTAATATCGAGGCAGATACTTTTTTCTTCAGCCGGATATAGCTAAAAAGCGCATATGCCAGCAATACAAACACACCTGTAATCCAGACAGTCGTAAGAATTGATATAATAATCTGCAGCGGGTTTGTGCTCTCTGCAGCATCTGAAGTAAAGGAACCAACAATTACCGGATTAACTGCCTTGTTAATGATGGAAATACCGGAATCAATAGCCGGTTGTTGTGCAAACTCAATATTTGCAGGAATTGTCTCAGCACTTGGGATAAGGCTCAACACACTTTCAAATGAAAACGAACAAATAAGACGAATTGCTACCAAAGCCCACAGAACACATGAAATCCATTTTGGCGCTTTTTTAAAAATCAAACGAAGAACAACAACTGCAAGAATCAGCCAGCCTGCTGTGATGCTCAAATTAAGCAATTTCAAGAAAACTGAGTTCATACTTCATCTCTCCTTCTTGAAAGCATCAATCATTTTTTGAATCTCCTCAGCTTCTTCTGCTGTCAAATTCTTACGAGAAATGAAAGAAGCTATAAATGCCGGAAGAGATCCTTTAAATGTATCATCGATAAATTGTTCAGTCCTTGCTGAATAAAACTTGTCACGAGGAATAAGGGAAGACACAATACCGTCATCATTGCGAAGCAGTCCTTTTTCGCAAAGCTTGCGAAGGACCGTGTATGTGGTCGGTTTTTTCCAATTGAGCTCTTTCTCGCATATCTTAACAAGGTCACCGGAACCTATAGGTTCATTTGCCCAAACTATATCTGCAAAACGCGCCTGTACTGCACCAAGTTCTATTTCTGCCATACCTTAAATCCCCCTTTATGGTTTATCCAAGTAAACCTTATGATTAGTTTACTCAGATAAACCACACTTGTCAAGTCCTTTCGTTAAAAAGCCCTTGCAGGGAATTAAAAGCCACGCAAACAAATATGAGTGCAACAATATTGTTTGTTCTAACTACCATCATTTTTACTATTTAGTTGTACGTCACACCATCTTCCCGTCCAGAAGGTAGTTCAATGTTTGGCAGCTTTTTCAGATACATATCGAAGAACTTGATGTGAATATTAGAAAGATGCTTATACATTACAAGACCGTTCATTTTTCCTACCATTGCCCTGATAGGCACAAAAAACTTCATATCTGTAAAGCCGTTATGCTGCATATTCCCAAAAATGGCATAATGCACCGGGGCAGTGGTGTGGAACAACGGGGTGGTCTCCATATTGTAATTTTGCTTTATGCAAATCTGGTAAAAGGGCCTGGTCATGGTCTGCCCTGCATAGTCGCCGTATGCCACGCCGTCAATGCTGATACCACACACAATCTCTTCCTCGTTCATGCAAAGTCCGTAAGCCGTGGATCCGCCCATCGAGTGACCCGTTGCACCAACACCCTTGGAAAAGTCAATCCATTGTGCATAACGCTGCTTCAAATCCGCTACCACGCTCATATTGTCTTTTTTCCACTCAGGAACACGCCCTTTAGTGTAATAACAATAGGTATCCTGAAATGTTAAAAATTCCTTGTATGCTTCTTCCGGGGTCAGTTTCTTTTGGTTTAACCGCAACATTTCAATGATAGATTTCAGATAATGCTTGGAATACAACTCTTTGTTGATATTCTTGTCGTACACATCAAAACTGCCGTCATCGTAATCATTCTCCATTGCCTCGTAGGCATGCCCGACAGAAGCCACAACATACCCATGGGAGGCCAGTTCGATACATAAAACGTTGTTCGACTCTATATAAATACCGTACCCGTGGTTAAAAAGAATCAGAGGGAATTTCTTTCCCTCTACATGTGACACATTTTTGTAGTATTCGGCGGTCTCTATATCTTTCAACCACTTGCGCGGCAGAGGATACGCTTTCAGCAGTGCATTTTTCTTCTGCTCAGAAAAATAGGCGGCTTTTTCTTTTCCTGTACACTGCTCCCGTTCTACCGGGTAGTACATTCTTACCGAAATTTTACGTTTACCCTCCTTTGGGCCCAAAACCTCCAGTCTTTCATTATCTATGATAGAGAAGGTTTCGGTACCTACACAGTAGTCACCGGTTACATAGTTTTGCGGGAGCATCTTCTTCCTCCTTTATATTTGAGTTACTGCCAGCTGTTTCTGTGTAATGTCTTTCTCTTTTCTAATAAGTCTAAGATTATCTCCAAAACTCATTTTTTTCTCTCCTATTGGCTTTGATGGTATTATTTTATCAAAAAAAGATATAAAATACCACTAATTTACATTTGTATTAACGCAACTTGAAGTTGCAAACTAGCAAAAAGTTAATAGATTTGTACTCGTAATTATGAAGAAAATGAGGGCATGCATCCATTCTAAACAGATTTGCTTGGAAGTTGTCGCTTTAGATGTATCTAATAGCACTGATTATCCAAATTCCATGGATCGTCTTGGCTTTGGCTGTAATGCAGTAATATCAAGCGCTATATAGTTCGTTATAACAAGGTGAATGTGTATGAAGTAGTATCAAAATACTATCACAACATCACTATCGCGTCAATTCATTCTCCGATAAACGATATCCCGTTTCTCCATGCTCTGGCTTATCTACCTGTTTCCAACATCTAATGGATAGCTATTGACTTTTGCAGCATAATAAACTCATTCAAATCCAAATTCCTCGAGCAGCTTTGTACGATGAAACTCAAGTTAATGAGCTAGGTAAACCAAAATTGGGACAGTGCAATGATATACCTGCTCGAAGAACAAAAGATATTGGAAACTATAGTAATACTGAAAAATTGACTTATCAGATCCATGTATATAACGTAGGGAGACACGATAAAAATGAAGATTGATATCAAGGAATACTTGGCAGACCACATTCATGACTATATTGAATATATAAGTCGGGAAATAAAGCATATCTGCACTAAACTTCCGAAACGAAGCCCCGGTTCTGACGGAGAGCGTCAGGCAAGCGAGTATATGGCACGCGCACTCGAGGAAACCTGTGATAGTGTTGTTGTAGAATCATACAAGGTGCATCCCGACGCGTTCTATGGTTGGATTTATTTTACGAACACACTTTACCTTGTTGCCATTGTACTCCTGCTAAATCAGCCACTTATCTCTGCTGTTCTGATTGCTGCAGGATTCCTGATTGATATATTGGAGTTTGTGCTGTATAAGCAGGCTGTTGACATACTATTTCCTGTAAAAACAGGCTACAACGTAACAGCAATAAAGCAGCCCAAAGGAGAAATAAAGCAGCGTGTTTTGTTCAACGGACATACCGATGCGGCATGGGAATGGCCGATAAACTACTACTTTGGCGGTATCGTCTTTGAAGCCATGGCGCTGATTCCTACCATAGGTGCCTTCTACTATTTTGTACTTGCAATCATTTCAGCGGTCTGTTCGACTGATCTATTCGGTTGGTGGATGGGAGGATTGCTCTTTGTTCCTTTCATCATTGCTATGTTTTTCATCCGCAATAAAAAACTTGTTGTAGATGGAGCAAATGATAACTTGACCGGCTGCTATATCGGAATCGCACTTATGAAAGCAATGCACGATGCTGATATCGATTTGGAGCATATAGAAGTTGGCGTTATACTGACAGGTTCGGAGGAAGCAGGACTACGTGGTGCAAAAGCATGGGCAGCCAAGCACAAGGATGATTATAAGGACGTGCCGACATCCATTATGTCATTTGACACAATTCATGATCCTTCATTTCTGGGTGTTAATTACCGAGACCTTAACGGAACGGTCGTATCTGACAAAGCGCTTGCTAATAAATTCATGGATGCAGCAGCAACCGCCCAAATTCCATGTAAAAAAACGATGGTCCCACTTGTAGGTGGAGCAACAGACAGTGCAGCTTTTTCGCAGGCTGGTTTTCGCTCAATAGGAATTACCGCATTGAATCATAAACTGGAAAAGTATTATCATACTCGCCTTGATTCTTGGTATAATTTAAATTCCAACGGCTTAAAAAACTGTTTACTTATTTGTGCAGAAATGTTGGAGAAGATGGAGCACTCTGACAAGTAAAGAAATAGATTTGTTTAGGTTTTATTTTGGAACTGCCTTTATTTTATCACCGTTACACACATTATTTTGGCTTGCTGATTTTCTGTTGCCAAATTGTTGCCAAAACTCAGAAACAGTCTCGAATATCTTGTATTAAAAATAATCGATTGTTTTCCTAACCCTCGGATGATACGGACCATAAGCTGAAATATTCCAACAAAAAATAATGCTCATTATTTATTCGCTTAATAACCGAAATAAAAATATTCAGTTTAAATATGGTATTAATGTAACTCTCTCGCCCCTACCATATATATATCATTATGCATCAATGTTCCATCTAAGTCAGTAACATATAATATTTTTTATCTTTTGGTTTCATAAGAAAATTCCATCCCTATCAACTGTAGATTATCAACCAATGTTTTTCTTTTCTTCATCTCGCATTTTCCTCCGATAGCTAAAAATCCTTTAGCACTGAAAATTGGATTTTAGGATTCTTAACGCAAGTCATAATTTCCCACTAAATTATCATAACACATCCTGTTCTGCAAATATAGTTAATCTTTATTACTTCCTTAATAAGAATATAATGGAATCATATCACTCTCCCGTCATCTCTTGGAACAAATTTTTCCCATCATAATTTATTCCGAGTTAATGTCTTTTCCATTATCTCATAAATAAGAACCACGCCATTATCAACAGGATACTTACAATGTTCAGTTGTAGAATATCCTCTTTTCTCATATAAATGGCTTGCTGGCAATGATGCATCTAGATTTGACTTTGAGTAATGCTTTACAATCTCATCTTCCAAGCAATCCATAATAAATGAATCATATCCTTTTCCTTGATATTCTTACTCGTGTGATGTGATTTTCTCTGTAACAGTTAGTTCTTCCACATATACCATCATAGGAGTTTTTATTAGTTCAGAGCTTAAGCCATTTTATCCACCGGCTGAGCCGGTGGTTGTCTCTATAATGCAATACCCCCAAGTGCCAAATTGACCTTGGGGGTATGATAGTAAATACCATTTATAATTCCACACTTCTCACTCGTCATATTCTTTGTGGTTGATTGGATATCTCCATCTGCTTCGCCGTCAACTGCTTTAACACACTTATCCTCTGTTTTTGTGGTTTCGTTTTCGCTTCAACCGGAAGCACTACACCGTGAAAATATTGTCGTTTCTCAGAGGGCATTTTCATGCTCTTGGAAAATAATAATAGGTTGCTGATATATAAGTATCAATCAGCACTGTAACCTTCAGAAAATGGCTTAAAATAGGGCTTTTTCAAGGATGCACAATTATTCCCACTCAATAGTCGCGGGCGGCTTTGAGGTAATATCGTACACGATCCTATTTATGTGCTTCACCTCATTGACTATACGGTTTGAGACCTTTTCCAGTATATCGTACGGGATTCTTGCCCAGTCTGCCGTCATAAAGTCGGTTGTTGTAACGGATCTCAGTACAAGCGTATAATCATAGGTGCGTTCATCGCCCATTACTCCTACACTTCTCATGTCGGTCAGAACAGTAAAATATTGATTGATGGTCTTATCAAGTCCTGCATTTACTATCTCACTTCTGAAGATGTAATCACTGTCTCTTAGAATATCAAGCTTCTCCCTTGTAATATCACCTATGATCCTTATTGCAAGGCCGGGGCCAGGGAACGGCTGTCTCCAGACGATTTCATGAGGAATTCCCAGTTCTTCTCCCGCTCTTCGGACTTCATCCTTGAAGAGGTTTCTGAGCGGTTCTATTATCTCTTTGAAATCAACATAATCAGGCAGCCCGCCTACATTATGATGACTTTTTATGACCGCTGCATCACCTGCACCGCTCTCAATTACATCAGGGTAGATGGTTCCCTGTACAAGGTAATCCACCTTGCCTATTCTTTTTGCTTCATCCTCAAAAACTCTTATGAATTCCTCACCTATTATTTTTCTCTTGCTTTCAGGTTCTGAAACTCCGGCAAGTTTCTCAAGGAAACGTTCCTCGGCATTAACTCTCACAAGGTTTATGTCAAACTGTTCCCTGAATACCTTTTCTACCTGATCTCCCTCATACTTTCTAAGAAGGCCGTGATCTACAAATATACAAGTCAGCTGCTTTCCAACTGCCTTATGCATAAGAACAGCTGCAACTGATGAGTCAACGCCTCCCGAAAGAGCGCACAGCACCTTGCCGTCTCCTACCTTATCCCTTATGTTCTTAATAGCTTGCTGTACAAAAGAGGACATTTCCCAGTCTCCCGAGCAGCCGCATATATTGTATAGGAAATTGTTAAGCATTTCTCTTCCCTTGGGTGTATGCATAACCTCCGGATGAAATTGAACTCCATAGAATCCTTTAGCTCTGTTCTCCATTGCAGCTGTAGGACAGTTGTCTGAGTATGCCGCGCGGCTGAATCCCTCAGGCATGCTTTTTACATAATATGTGTGGCTCATCCAGCAGGTGGTTTTTACTTCTATACCCTTAAACAGCTCGCAGCCGGCATCAAGCTCAATTTCCATCTTGCCGTATTCTCTTCTGTCAGCTCTTTCAACATCCCCACCAAGCATAACACACATAAGCTGCATTCCATAGCATATTCCAAGGATAGGCACTCCCAGATCAAAAATCTCTTTGTCGCAAAATGGAGCATTAGCGTCCAGAACAGAAGCCGGCCCTCCGGTAAAAATGATACCCTTAGGATTCAAAGCCCTTATCTTTTCTATAGGCGTTTTATATGGCAAGACTTCGCAGTATACCTTCGCCTCTCTAACTCTTCTTGCTATAAGCTGGTTGTATTGGCCTCCGAAATCCAGCACCAGGACCATTTCATTATTCATACTTATATCTCCCAATCAATAAAATGACATTTTTAATATGAAATATTATAGACTTGTGAAAAAAGGATGTAAACAAATTTTTTATGATATAAAATACTTTAGCTTTTCAAATTCCCGAAATAAAATACTCATATAAAATATAAAACACTCATATGAAATGCTCATACGAAATACTAACTGAACCCTAACTAAATTCTTTTCATGCAAAACACAGACCTATCTTGTGTACTTCAACTGTCACAATCAATTGCCTATTGTTGTACATGATATTTTCATAAGCTCTTGCCTAAGTCACTAAGACCATCATACATAAATATTCAAAACAATATCTAAGTGTATATTCTCCATATCACAAATAAATTAGTTTATTCTGCCCTTTGAGCTGCAATATACTCATCTTATTCAGTCAGGATAACCTATCCCGCCAAGATAATTGAAGAGCCTTCCCTGATACCGACCTTCCTGCTGCATTTTTGTTTCTATCAGCTCCTGCACCTTCCACCAACTTGTGTCCCAGCTGCAAAAAAGCGTTCTGTCTACCGGTGCTCTGCCTAATAGTCTCTGGACTGTTATCTTAGGGTCAAGATACTCCAGAAACTTAATTGTCCTTTCAACAAACTCATCCATTGCAAGAGGCTTGAATTCATTTCTCTCATAGTTTGTGCCAAGAGCTGTTCCTTTTAAGATATAAAGAGAGTGGCACTTGACTTGTTCAACACCCAGCGCAGATAGTACCTTTGCACCCTCCACTACATCATCCTCGCTGTCGCACGGAACATCATTTATCATATGTGCACAGACCTCCAGGCCTCTTTGGTGCATCCGAAGCACTGCATCTATGAATTCAGCAACACCATGCCCGCGATTCATCCATTTAAGTGTATTAGTATTTATGGATTGAAGACCAAGCTCCAAAACTATGTCAATATTGCGTTCCTGCTTCATTTCTTTAAGAAAATCAAGGCAGCTGTCAGTTACACAGTCAGGCCTTGTTGATATATAGAGCGCAACGATCCCGTCCAAACATGCTTCTGTGATATATCTCTCGAAGTCCCTGAGCGGAAGGTAGGTGTTTGAATAGTTTTGAAAGTAGGCAATAAATTTATCAGCCTTATAATTTCTGCCGATGTAGCGTGCATTTCCATCAAGCTGCTCTTTTACACTCAGCTTTGAAGACAAGCTTTCAAAGCCTGCCCCCTCCTCACCACAAAAGCAGCATCCGCCTGTACTGATCCGTCCATCCCTGTTTGGGCAGCTGACAGGAAGATTAACAGGCAGCTTGTAGACCTTTGAACCATATCTGTTTTTTAAGTAGTCCGAAAACCTGTTATATACCATATTGTTCACTAACTGCAGCACGTGCCATTTCATAAACCTTTGACAGTGCTATGCCTTCTCTTTCGGCAATTATCCTGCAATCCTCATACTCAGGAGCTGCCTTTCTGATGTTATCTGCTTCAGCTATTTTAACTCTTACCTCACCCAGCCGAAGCTTTACAGTAACAATTCTTCTATGCATACAGCGACGCTTCATATAGCTGATACGTATGCCAATAGTAGATGTCTGCGTAAGAATAATGTCCTCAAGTATTTTCTGCTCTGCACGAGTGCCAAGTGCAGTCAGCATATAGGCAGATCTGTTCTTCTTCATGAAAATTGGAGTATAAAAAACGTCCAGAGCGCCTGCATCCATTAGCTTTGACATTGTGTAACCCAATATTTCACCTGTGGTATCATCAATATTGGTTTCTAATACAGCGATTTCGCCACCATCCTCCGGCTTATCATCAAGCTTTTCATCATATGCTTCTCCAAGCATGACCCTTAACGCATTGAGTCTTCCGATGTTCCTTTTACCAAAGCCATAGCCTACCTTATCAACCGTCATGGAAGGCCTTTTCCCAAAGCTTTGAGCTATGCATTTAATTATTCCCATACCGGTTGGAGTAACAAGCTCCGTATCCACATCCTCCGTAATAACCGGTATTCCGCTTCCCGAAAGCATTTCTGCTACAGCCGGAACCGGAACCGGTATAACTCCATGCTGGCATGTGATAAAGCCGCTTCCATCGTGGAGCTCCGAGCTGGCAATTCTTTCAACGCCAAGTAGCTCCAGGCATATAGCTGTACCTGCAATGTCTACGATAGAATCTATTGCACCCACCTCATGAAAATGCACCTGCTCTATAGGTTTGCCATGTACTCTTGCCTCTGCTGCAGCAATTTCATGAAATATTCTTTTACTTATATCAATGCAGTCTTTGCTTATGTTGCTGTTGTCAAGAATTTCGAATATCTCTCTGATGCCCCGCTCGCCATGTCTATGTGTATGCCCGTGGTCGTGATTGTGGTCATGGTTGTGGTGGTCGTGCTCGTGCCCGTGGTCGTGGTCATGCTCGTGATTGTAGTCGTGGTGCTCGTGATTGTGGCCGTGGTGCTCGTGCTCGTGGTCGTGGTCGTCGTGCTCATGTTCGAAATCATGCTTGAGTCCACATTCGCGCTCATGTGTGTGTTCATGTGCGTGCTTATGCTCACACATACATTCGCGCATGCGATCATTTTCATGCGCATGCACGTGGTCATTATTGTTGTGGTCGTCGTGCTCGTGCTCGTGGTCGTGGTCGTTAAGAATAACGTCAACGTCGGTTCCTCTTATCCCGTTGACCACCTTCTCATTAATTACAATTCTGTAGCCATCAATATTCAGTCCTGACAGTCTTTCAAGGAATACCTTTCTGTCGATACCCAGATCAAGGAGCGCTCCTATTGTCATGTCTCCGCTTATTCCAGAAAAGCAATCAAAAAACAAAGTCTTCATCTAACAAAAATACTCCTTCAAAAATAAATATAAATAAAAATCACGCTAATAGCTTACTTGAGCCTCTGCCACATTTGAGTTACATTCAATTCGCCACCAACCGTGCATGGCTTACATTTGTAAATCACATCCGCTAAGCAGATTTCATTTTAATCACTTGTGAGCCTCTTATTAATCCAGTACTATCCAGATTTTTGAATCACAGTTGTACCCCATAGATAAATCAAGTACTAATTAAACATGAATTGCATTTACTCGTCACATTAAACCTACACAGGTCGGAATTAAATCATATTTGAGCTACATACATGTTAAAGCTTATTTATCATACTTGCCAGATAGCCTGCTCCAAAACCATTGTCAATATTCACAACACCTATCCCGCTGGCACAACTGTTGAGCATTGTCAGAAGCGCTGATAATCCCCCGAAATTTGCGCCATAGCCTACGCTGGTAGGAACAGCAATCACCGGCTTGTCCACAAGACCTCCTACAACGCTGGCAAGCGCCCCTTCCATTCCCGCAACTACAACTAGAACATTAGCCCTTGTCAGTTCATCAACGTTAGCAAGCAGCCTATGTATGCCTGCAACACCCACGTCATAAATCCTGTTTACCTTGTTACCCAAGGTTTCACAGGTAACTGCCGCTTCCTCTGCAACCGGTATATCAGAGGTTCCTGCTGTAACAACTGCAATAACCTTGTCTGTTACTAACAGCTCCCTTTTCTTTATAACCACTATTCTTGCTACATCATAATAGACCGCATCATCTGTTATCTCAAGAATGCCTTCATATACTTCTTTTCCCGCTCTTGTTGCCATAATATTGTTATCTTTCTCCATAAGTCGGAGAACTATTGCCTTTATTTGTTCAACCGTCTTACCTTGACAGTAAACCACCTCGGGATAACCATTGCGCAGATTGCGATGATGGTCAACTTTTGCAAAACCTAGATCCTCAAAAGGTAGAGTTTTCAACTGTGAAACCGCATTATCTACACTTATCCCGCCGTTCTTAACATTTTCAAGAAGATTTTTTAAAGCTTCAGCGTCCATATAATACCATCCTTCTAATTTTCAAACTATCACATACTGTTTTAGCTTACCACTTCAACGGCTTTAACCTGTTCTCTTATTAATATCTATTTCAGCTCATTCACTTATTTGCATTATGGTTTGTTTTGGCATACCCACATATTCATGCTGCCAATTTCAGTTACTTTCATATTTGCATTTTGCCACTTCGTACCTTATTCTTGTATTCATGCTGCCAGTTTTAGTTTGCTTCTTATCGATTATTCTTTTGGTTCATTCCGTTATTCATACTGTAGGTTTGTTTGCTTCTTATTCATTATTCTTTTGGTTCATTCCGGTATTCATACTACCGGTCCTGTAGCCCTTCAAGTCAAGAGTGACATACTTAAATCCAATATTACTCAATGACTCATGCACTTTATCCATCAATCCGGTATCAAAAAAGCGGCTGCGCTCCTCCACTGCGACCTCTATCCTCGCTATGTCTCCATGATACCTTACTCGTACCTGCCTGAAGCCAATATCCATTAGATATTGCTCAGCGACATCTATCATGTGCAGTTTTTTGGTTGTAATTTCCTGCCCATATGGAATTCTTGTAGCAAGGCATGCATAGGACGGCTTGTTCCATGTGGGTAGACCCATACTTTGAGAAAGCTTGCGGATATCATCTTTTGTCATACCTGCATCCAAAAGCGGTTTGGCAATACCTAGCTCCTTTAACGCCTGCATGCCCGGTCTGTAATCCCCTATATCGTCCATATTAGACCCATCAGCAATATGTATTATTCCATTTTGCCCGGCAATCTCAACTATTTTAGAGAATATTGCTTTCTTGCAAAGATAGCATCTATTTTCCGGATTATGTGAAACACCATTTACACTAAGAGGGTCAAATTCGAAGGTTATATGTCTGACTCCAATACTCCGAGCAAAATCAAGCGCCTCACTGACTTCTCTCTCAGGGAATGCAGGTGACATCGCTGTTACAGCTATAACATTATCATGTAGCACTTCTGCGGCTGCCGCTAACAAAAAAGTACTGTCTACACCGCCTGAAAATGCAACTGCTACCTTACCCATGTTGCTTAATATTTCACTAAGCTTTTGCATTTTTGAATCAACATTATCAGCATAACTCTTTTCCATTTTACCCACCATTCACTTATTTTCTTGTGCTGTTGCTTCAATTTCTCACACTAATATATAATACCATATCAGATAATTTTCAACAATCAGGTGTATGAGACGCTACAATGTAACCCTGCCAGTGACATAATTCTAGACAAATTTCAATTATACTGTTCTATGGTTCTAGAACGTAGTAATGTGCTTATCCCTACCATTTCAAAAAAGTGTAATATATGATATGTCAATGATACTTTTGTGCATTTTTTCAAGTTCGGAACACTTTCTACGGGAAATGGGTAAATAATGTGCAAAAATTCAAGTAGGGGACAATTATTTAACACAATTTGGTATTTTTATTGACAATATTCAATGTTTTCATCACTATTTATGATATTTATCCATAAATTCGTAGGCCACAGTGTTCCGTAGTTGAAATTCTGCTCATAAAAGCCTAAATTTTGGATGAAACGTCCCCTAGTTGAAATTCTGCACGGATATCTATATCGTTTCTAGAGTTAGCAAATAAAACATGTGGTTATATTTGCCATTTTTGTTAAGCTCATATATAGAAATAATCTATCAAAAATCTGCAGAATAAAAAATCACTATATCTGTATACTAAACGCCTTTGTATCTATATTTTTTTCCTGACGTAAGTTACCACTTAATTCTACCAAATTGTATAAGGCATAATATTTATTGCCTTGTTACAATAGTAAGTAATAATGAATTATCTCCAAAAGAAAGAGACTACCAAAGGCGCAATGGTAATCTCTCATCATTAATACTCAACAGCCTTCGCTCATTCCAAGATAATAAGCGGTTTTTCTCGTTCTCAAGTGATCATCCGTTAGACTCACTTACGAGCCTATCAAACATCTGACTAATTCCTGAATGTTCAGCCTGATTTATCTCTAAATGCCCAACAGCTTTACTTAACAAAAGTGATCAGCTGTCTACCTCACTAACGAGCCTGTCATACGCCTGACAGATATCTACATGCTCAACAACTGTACTCATTCTCTCAGCTTTTCTAAATGATTAGCAGCTCGTAAGGTACGCATTTATGAATTTGTCAAGTTCTCCATCCATTACTGCATCCACATCCACCATTTCGCAGTTTGTGCGATGGTCCTTTACCAGTGTGTATGGGCAGAACACATACGAACGGATCTGACTTCCCCAGGCTATGTCCATCTGTACTCCCTTGAGGTCCTCAATCTTTTCCTTGTGCTCTCTTTCCTTGAGATCCATAAGCTTTGACCTCAACATCTTCATTGCCGTATCACGATTCTGGAATTGTGACCTCTGTGTCTGACAAGACACTACAATACCTGTTGGTATGTGTGTTATCCTTATAGCCGAGTCAGTCTTATTAATATGCTGACCGCCAGCGCCGCTTGATCTGTATGTGTCCACTCTCAGATCATCAGGATTAATGTCAATCTTTATTTCGTCGTCCATCTCCGGCATTACCTCAACTGAAGCAAAGGAGGTATGCCTTCTGCCTGAAGCATCAAAGGGTGATATTCTAACTAACCGGTGGACACCGCTTTCAGACCTCATATATCCATATGCATTTTCACCGACTATGTTTATAGTTACACTCTTGATTCCTGCCTCATCACCATCAAGGTAATCCAGAATATTGACAGCAAAATCATGCTTTTCGCCCCAGCGGGTGTACATCCTTAAAAGCATCTGAACCCAGTCCTGCGCTTCGGTTCCGCCTGCTCCAGCATGCAATGTAAGTATAGCATTATTCTTGTCATAAGGCTTTGTCAGAAGCGTTTCAAGCCGAAGCTTTTCATATAAGCCTTTCAGCTTTTCAAGCTCAGCGCACACCTCCGGCACAACAGCTGCGTCATCCTCCTCCATACCAAGCTCATTAAGAGTTTTCAGGTCATCACAGTCTGCCTTAAGCTTTTCATACCTCTCAACCTTGTTTTTTAACACCTTTGTTTTTTGCAGTATCTTCTGAGAATTTTCAAGGTCATCCCAGAAGCCGGGCTCTGCCGCCTTTTGTTCAAGCTCCTCTATGTCTACCTTTAATCTGGCGACGTCAAAGTGAAGCCCCCATTTCATTGATAGCGTTCTCCAGACTTTCAATTTCCAGTTTGAACTGTTCCAGTTCCAGCATCTTAATCAACTCCCATAAATTGTATTTTATTACCTAATTTAGGCTTTCGCCCTTAACATTACGAATGTACTTATTGCCGCAAAGGTATGACTATTTTCCTGCTTTATAATAATTACATACAAGTAAACTGCTAATATGCATATTCTATATATTTAGCTAACTATTCCAAGCAAAGGTATAAGCCTTTTCTATTATTTCTGCACTGCTGCGTAAATACTCTATATATGGCTTACCTTTCTACGGCATAAGTATCAGCCTTTTCCTGTTATTTCATAAGTACTTATTATTGCCTCTGCCACTGTTTTTATTGCCATTCTACCATCCATGCTCTTTTTCCTTATATATTGATATGCTTCATTTTCACTAAATCCGCATTTGTTCATAAGAATTCTCTTTGCATGCTCAACGAGGACTCTGCTTTCATAGCCTTGAGTGACCTCCTTAAGCTTTCTGCCTAAACCCGATAGTCTTTTATAGTTCATTAAGGCCATATCAACAGTCTGAAGGAGCATATCTCTATTGTTAAGAGGTTTAGGGCAATAACACATGGCATTTGATTTTTCAAGCATGGTAAGTATGCCTGCGTCTTTGTGATCATTGAGCAATATACTGGCGCACAGCATTTCACCATCTATTGTTTCAAGTACACTTCTCACATCGCTTTGCTGTATCCCGGCATCAACTACTATAAACTCCGGTCCCATGGTTCTGACAAATCTAAGCAATGTAGTCGCATCATTGCAGTTTGCCAGATATACGTACCCATTGGGACTTAGTATATTGCGGATGGTTATCTGCAATAAATTATCTGCCGCAACAATGTATTTCTCAACAGCCATTACTTAAACCGCCCTTTCATTTGCCGGCATCTGTAATGTGACAAAAATATCAAGCTCCACAAAATAAGGTGGCTGAGCACCGGCATTACCATTAAAATAATGGGGTGTTGAGCTTAAAATCCGGCACGCTACATTTACTCTCCAAAAAGCTTCGTGAGCTTCGAGCCTACTCTCCTTTTTGCTGTCATTTTGGTCTGCCAGCGCAAAATGTTCAGCCACTTCAAACCCTACTCGCCTTTTTTTCGTAGACCTTTAGTCAACGCCATTAACAATAATATAGCAAATATTTGCTGCATTGAAAAGGCATAATGCATCTCGGGGCATTTACAATGTACAATATTTGAAGCTCCGAAGTATGGTATATTGTAGATGCGACAGTAGCATGTCACCATATATCATACTGCTAAATTATTTTAGGGTTAAATAGCAAATGCCTTACCCTGTTTTCTGTGCTTCTCCGCAAAGCGGGATATTCTCTTCATTGCCTCGACTATGTTCTCATAGGAATTCGCATAGGTTGCTCTTATAAAGCCCTCTCCGCACCTACCAAAGGCTGAGCCCGGGACAACAAGCACCTTCTCCTCCTTCAGTAATTCTTCGCAGAATTGGTCTGACGTAAGGCCTGTTGATTTTATACTTGGAAACACATAGAATGCACCTAATGGTTCAAAGCAGTCAAGTCCTGCTTTTCTGAACCCTGATACCATTACACGCCTTCTCCTGTTATACTCGCGCACCATCTTCTCAACCTCAGTGTCTCCGTCCCTGAGTGCCTCTGACGCAGCATACTGCGCAGTTGTCGGCGAACACATTATAGCATATTGATGTATCTTGTTCATAGCCTCAATAAGTACCTTATTGCCGCATGCATAGCCTATTCTCCAACCGGTCATTGCGAATGCCTTTGAAAATCCATTTATGAGGATCGTTTTCTCTTTAATCTCAGGAAAGCTTGCAAAGGAAACATGTTTACCGCTGTATGTCAGTTCTGCGTATATTTCATCTGAAATTATGACAACGTCTTTATCCTTAAGCACATCAACAATCTTTTGCTGTTCCTCCCTTGTCATTATAGCTCCCGTAGGGTTATTGGGATAAGGAAGTATAACTACCTTAGTTTTATCTGTTATTGCCTTCTCAAGCTGTTCGGGCATAAGCTTGAATTCATTTTCAGCAGTTAGCTCTATTATCACAGGAGTTGCTCCTGTAAAGCTTGCGCAGCCCTTATATGCAACAAAGCTCGGCTCGGGTATTATGACCTCATCACCAGGCCCAACTAACGCTCTTAATGTAATATCTATTCCTTCACTTGCTCCAACTGTAACAATGATTTCATTTTTAGGATCATATGATACATCGTATTTTCGTTCGACATACGACGAAATCTGCCTTCTTAGCTCAATAAAACCGGGATTTGAGGAATAATGGGAATGTCCCTTTTCCAGTGAATATATGCCGGCTTCTCTGATGCCCCACGGTGTAACGAAATCAGGTTCACCGATTCCCAGAGAAATTGCATCCTTCATTTCATTTATCAGATCGAAATACTTTCTGATACCTGACGGCGGCATATTTTTCACAGCCGGCTTAATCATATCGGATAGGTTCATAATATCAATGCCTCCCTGTCATCCTTGTCACTTTGCTCAAAGGTGATTCCTTCCTCCTTGTATTTTTTCAATACAAAATGAGTTGCCGTACTCAGTACAGATTCAAGAGGAGCCAGCTTTTCGGCTACAAAAAGGGCTACTTCCTTCATACTGTTGCCTTCAATTATAACAGTGAGGTCAAAGCCGCCGGACATCAGATAACAAGCCTTTACCTGAGGATATCTGTATATTCGTTCTGCTACCTTGTCAAAGCCCTGTCCCCTCTGTGGAGTGACCTTTACCTCAATAAGTGCGATCACTGTTTCTTTGCTGGATTTCTCCCAATTGATCAGTGTATTATAGCCTACGATGACATTTTCCTCTTCAAGCTTCTTTATAGTCTGCCTGACCTCATCAACACTTTTGTTAAGCATAAGAGCTATCTCTTCTTCACTTGCCCTCGCATTTTTCTCCAGAATTTCAAGAATCTCATCCATGACCATATCATCCTTTCTTATATTTTAGGTATTTGTCATATCCTAGGCTTTAATCTGCAGTACGGTATACCGCTAGTAAAATACTTGTATACTGCAAATTTCAGCAACATCGCAAACGCCTTATTTATGAGTCTGCTTTTTCTTGCGCTATTACCCTTTGAGCTCATAAGGGTAACAAAAAAACTCCTTTATCCCATAAAACAGGGACGAAGGAGTTATCCGCGGTACCACCCTAATTAACACAAATTATGTGTTCTCTTTGCGGGTACGTTAATACCCATCCCCTATATCGTGAGGACACGCCACCTTTAATACGGAGCATTCTATATCATTTCCGTTTTCTCAAGGTGAAGCTCAAAGGCTGCTTTCATTCTGCCATTTTACCGAATTGCACCATTCTTCGGCTCTCTGAGAAAATCAACAGGATTACTTTTCCTTTTCATCACTATCATTCGATTAAATTAAAATTCATTATAGCAAGTAAATAGTAATAAATCAAGTAAATATTTTCAAAAAACAAATATTTGTGTGAATAGCTACATTTCACTTTATATTTTGTTGCAGCTGTTTAAACAGAATGCAGCGCCTTCTGATTCATGTTATGTAATAAAGTCGCATAATTCTATCGGTATTAGTATCTGATGCAGGCTTTAGTCTTTATGAAGCCTCATTCTCATCTTCCTGTTCTTCGCTTTCCCTAATGAATGAGCCAAGCTGGTCTTCATATTTTTTTAGCGTGCTTACAACCTCTGATTTAAGAGCTTTGATCTCCTGACGGATATCCACAAGCTTCTCCCTCTCCTGCTCGATGGTCTCCTCAAGTCTCTTCTTCTCCTCTAATGCTTCTATACGGCCATCCTCTACCATACGTTCAGCTTTTTCTTGTGCTTGTATAAGAACATCGGCAATTTTAGCCCTATTCTCCTCAATTTGAGAAGACTTCTGAGAGAGTTCTTCAAATTTCAGCCTGTACTCCTTGCTCTGATTTTTTAAGTTCTCTATCTCTTTATCCTTTGCCATTATCTTTGTATTATGCTCTTCGACAAGCTGCTCGATGTAACCGTTGACGTCAGATTTCTTAAATCCACCCAAGAATGAAGTTCTGAAACGTTTCTCTCCAGGCATTGGAATCCCCTCCGTATTCACAATTATTATATAGATGATTTAATACTATACTTTTCACTTCTCAAAATCAATACAAAGATTAAGAGGTAACCATACATTACCTGCCTGTCCATGACGCAGTCTTATTCCTATTTGCAGCCATGCCCGCCCAAGCCTTAGCACAAAAATAAAAAAGATTGCTATGCAACCTTTTTTATTTTCAAACTAATAATTCAATGTAATACTTTATTTTACTTAATGATTCCGTCTTTATTTAAAGATTCCTGCTCAGCAAATCCGCAAACTCGCTCTTTGGTCTTGCTCCCACAACTTTTTCAACTACCTGTCCGTCTTTGAACAGCATAACAGTTGGTATGCTCATGATCCTGAATTTAGATGACAGCTCGCTCTCATTGTCTACATTGACCTTTCCTACTACAGCAGTTTCGCTGTAATCCTCAGCCAGCTCCTCTATCAGAGGTGAAACCATTCTGCAGGGTCCGCACCATGTAGCCCAAAAATCCACCAATACCGGTTTATCTGAATTTAACACAATTTCATCAAAATTATTATTTGTTATAGTTTTAACTTTATCTCCAGCCATATTATTATCCTCCTCAACATTACTTATATTAATTTGTTAATTATTCTTACCACATAATATGAATGTGAAACAATTGTTTTCAATGTATATATTTCATTAATTGGAGTATTTGCGATGTGTCATTTTTGAACTCCCGCTTCAAGACATATTGTGGCCGGACCTGTTAGTAAATCACCATATATCTTGCAGCTAAACTGTTTTAAGGCTAAATCACAAATGCGTTAATTACACCCTTCCAGCACCTGCAATACAAGCTTATTATTCTCCAGTGTAACAACATAATTATCAAGTACATCTATAAGTTCTCCGCTGTATGCTGTCTTACTTTCATAATCTATGCTGTATATAGTGTTGCTCAGTCTGTCAACCAGGCAAATCCTGCCCATGGAGGTTATAAAAATATTCTCCGGCTCACATGGAGACTCAAGCTTGATTATGTTCCAGTCTGCGGCATTCTGATCTGACTTCCCGTAATATATCATAATAGCTTTACCGCTTTCCTCAGTGAGCGCAACATAAATATTATCATTGCTGTCCACGTCCAAAAGCAGATCAGGCTCATCCACAGGTAACCTTTTCTTTTTCATCTTATCGCCGTTTAGTATGTTGATCTTCTTGCCCGGCTGCTGATATATGATATTATCTGTATACATTGTTTCCTTTATTATCGTTGATATATTCACATTCATAACATAAGTCAGATTATCCATTATGTCGAATTTATATACCTGTACCTTATCCTCGCTAGTTTTTATTATCGGACAGACAATATTTGTAAGAGGTGAAAGCTCAATATCTATGATCTGGCTGCCCTTAGGTAATTTTTTTATTATGGGATAACTTCTGTCCAGGTCAGCTCCAATATCATAGGTTGATATTAGCACCTGTCCCGAATGTCCATTAACATCCTTTTGTGCATAAATGAGCATTTCTCTGTCAGGTATCCATGAAAAGCAGCTAAATTCACCATTATCCGGCTTCAGTTCCTTTATGTTTTCATTTTTGTCAATATTCACAATGATAACAGTTTCATTATATTTATATGCAGCATATTTACCATCAAAAGACACTTTTACCTCTTCTGCTCCGGCAGGCAGTTCAACAACACTTAAGGATTTCTGTCCTGTTGTGCCTGTTTCCAGCATTGTAGCTTGTACCTTTCCTCTTCCGGGAATATATATATAATTTATATAGGAAAGAAAGGCTACCTGGAAAATCAATGATATAAGTATCCACCTATATATCCTTCTGATACTTTTCATTGCCTTACGCCCCCTTTTGCAGAGGTTACAAGAAATGCGGACGGTACAGTTCTTTCTCCAAGCTTATCTGATGGCCTATTAATGACCTTACCGTCGTAAAACATTGTGGTAGATGAGCCCCCATCAAGATTTGCAGCATTATATGCACCATACTCCAGAAGAATGTCCTGCACTTCCTTCAATGTTGCTCCAATTGAATTGATCGATCTGCCATCTATTACAAGAAGAAGCACTTCACCTGTTTCCTTCTGTCCTATTGCTGTCCTGGGTGCGATTCCCCAGCCTCCGTCACCCTTTGTTATGGTCGGCTCTCCGTTAACGACAAGTGGAGGTCCAAAGCTGACTCCCTCTTTAACACCATATTCAATAAGCTGATTTAATGAGTGCTTTCCCACTATAAGCATACCTTCGTCTGTGAAAGCTACTGTCTGCTGCTTCGAATTGTAATCATCTATCTGGCTGTACACAATTTCGCCATTATGAATAATAAACCCAAGCGGCTTACCTCCTGTGCCTGTCCATGCATCATCAATAAATCCACCTGCATTTATACCTGCTATAGCCCCGTTGTTCTTGCATATTCTGCTCGTTGTCTCACCTGAATCCGGCAACTGAGAGGAATAACCGGTAATTATCCTGGTAGGATCATGAATCACCATAAGCTTTCCTTCAAAATCACCACCGTCAATATTGTATACCTCTATGGCATCATCATGGTCTTTATTTAGGCTCAGCATTTTCAGTTCTTCGCCATTATCTGTTGGATCAACAGCAAATGACCCGCTCACGATTCTCGTAATTGCTTCATCCGATAGAAAAAACTTTGCTATATATTGATGCCTGAGGGTACTCCAGGATGCCCCTACAATTGTACTTTTAACCTCCTCAAAAGGTCCATAGAAGATCAAAAGCGGCATGGTGAGACATGTGAATATAAATTCGAATAAGAAAAACTTTAAGAAACACTTACCTGCCGTACTTCTGGCAGTTTTTTTTACTGTTTGCATTATAGCTCCCCTAAAAATAATAAATATCAATAAGGCTTTACCTGATAAATAATCCTCATTACCGGTATATTCTAGCCTATAATAAGTTATATTGAAATAATATGTCTGAAAATTTAATAAATTATTAATTGTCTTACGCTATAAAATGTAATTTACACAGTTTTGTGCCAGTTACGCCACTCTATAGCTATCCAGGCTGAGATGCAGGCGTTCATAGAACATTCCTGCAATAAACCATGCGGGCGCATATGCTAATGTAATATATCCGTTAATGGATAGAATGTCCGTATAATACCACGGGTGGACGCCCAGTATAAAATAGAGGAGAAGTCCGCTTGCATACTCAATACTCCAGATAATTACAGTCCAGATTATTCCTCTTATATACCAGGGTAGACGTATAATTTTATGGTGTATAGGTTCAAGGAAAACACCGCAGCCATATATGAAAAACATCCACATCGGTGAGTGCCCCATTAGCCTGAGGTCACCGCCAATCAAAGAGCCAAGGCCTGTCCATATTATTTCTATGCCCCATCCGGCAATTCCATATAATATAAATCGTTTAATCATATTGCTATTGTAAGCAAAATTTCGGAAAATAAAGGTGGTAATATTTATCCATATTGTCAATATATTTTTTACTTATAATTAACTAAATCATAATAAAAATGTGCTATTATATATAAAATCAAAGTATGTATAGATTATTGCATAATTATAACTTTAATATATTGCAGAACTAAAACTATAATATATTGCATAATACACCTTATCGGAGGTATAGAATGAAATCTCTTGGAACAATAACAATTAAGACAGTAATACCAGAAAAGCTTTCCAGGCTTTCTGACATTGCATACAACTTCTGGTGGACATGGAATTTTGAAGCGGCCGACCTGTTCAAAGCAATTGCACCTAACCTTTGGGACAAGCTTGGTGCAAATCCGGTAGCTCTTCTAAACAGGGTATCCGTACAGAGGCTGGAGGCTTTAACCGCAGATACAGCTTTTATGGAAAGCTATAGCATGGTGGTAAATAAATTTGACAATTATATGAATAGCAGTGATACCTGGTTCAGCAGAAACTATCCTGATCACTCAAATGACAAAATAGCCTATTTTTCGGCTGAATTCGGCCTTAACGAGACATTGCCTGTCTATTCCGGAGGGCTTGGAGTACTTTCAGGCGATCACTGCAAATCTGCAAGCGACCTTGGGCTCCCTTTCACTGCAATAGGATTATTTTATCGGCAGGGTTATTTCAACCAGACAATTAACAGTGATGGTGTACAAGAAACCTCTTATTCCACTCTCAACATCGACGATCTTGCTATGCGTCCTGTCTGCAGCAATGACGGTACAAGAATCCTGATAGGCGTAGATCTGCCGGAAAGGGTCGTATATGCCCAGCTTTGGCAAGTCAATGTTGGCAGGATCAAGCTTTTTCTTATTGATTCAGATATACCGCAAAACAGTGAGCCGGATAGACAGATTACGGCAAGGCTGTATGGCGGTGACGGCAACACTAGAATACAACAGGAAATACTACTTGGAATAGGCGGCATTAAGGCACTTGATGTACTTGGAATAAACGCGTCGGTGTACCATATGAACGAAGGCCATTCGGCATTTTTAGGGTTCGAACTAATAAGGAATTTTATGCAAAAGCATAATTTAAGCTTTGCTGAGGCCCGCGAAGCCGTGGCATCATCGTCTGTTTTCACTATCCATACACCTGTCCCTGCAGGTATAGATGTTTTTTCACATGACAGTATGGATTACTATTTTACAAAATTCAGAGAGGAGCTAGGCATCAGCCGTGAAGACTTCCTTGCATTAGGATATAACTCGAGCAATTCCTCCAGCTTTAACATGGCCTCTCTTGCAATGACCCTTGCGGCTAAAAGAAATGGCGTAAGTATGCTCCACGGGGCTGTAACGCGGCACATGTTCAGTAATATGTGGCCAAATGTTCCTATTGATGAAGTACCGATCACTCACGTAACAAATGGCATTCATACACTGACCTGGCTTTCTCCGAAGCTTAAAAGGTTATACAATGAATATCTTGACAACAAATGGGAAAGCCGAATATCTGAAGCTGAAGTGTGGAATGACATTGACAGGATTCCCGATGAAAGGCTATGGGAAGAGCATCTTAGCCTTAAGTCCGATATGTCGCAATATATAAGCTGCAGCTGCCACAAACACATAGAAAGCCGCACAAATAGCAGTACAAATACGGTTAACCTTACCAATACCGATTCAGATATCCTTACAATAGGATTTTCCAGGCGGTTTGCGACATATAAGCGCGCCTCGCTTATATTTAGAGATATCAACCGCATAAAGAAGCTGCTGAATATAAAGGATATGCCCGTCCGCCTTATTTTCGCCGGTAAAGCACACCCTGCGGACAGACCCGGCCAAGATATAATCAAGTTCATAGGTGATGTGGCAAAGCAGGAGGGCTTTGAAGGAAAGGTAATTCTTCTTGAAAACTATAATATGGCTTTGGCAAGGAAACTTGTACAAAGTGTAGATATCTGGCTCAATAATCCCAGGATGCCCATGGAGGCTAGCGGCACCAGTGGCCAGAAGGCCTGCATTAACGGTGTTCTAAACCTTAGCATTCTTGACGGCTGGTGGCGTGAGGGCTTCAACGGTAAAAACGGATGGGCTATCGGTAGCGATACTGTCATCAACGATGAGTATGTACAAGATAATTATGATAGTCAATCACTTTATGATTTGCTTGAGAAAGAGGTTATACCACTGTATTATGACAGAAATGACAAAGGCATTCCTGTAAAGTGGATCAAAATGATGAAGGAGTCCGTCAAATCACTGGCGTGGGTCTACAGTACACAGCGTATGGTTCAGGAATACACTACAAGGATGTATGTCCCATCCATGAGCAGAGCTTCGATTATGGCTGCTGACGGCTTCAAAGCGCTCAGACAGCTGGAGCAGTGGAAGCAAAGTGTATACGAGAATTGGCAGCAAATATCAATAGCTTTAAGTGATACTAACAAGAACAATATGGACGCTTTTTCAGGAGAAGAGCTTAAGCTTGAAGCAATCGTATCTTTAGGCGGAGTTAAGCCGGAGGACGTCACAGTTGAGCTGTACTATGTGCCCGCAGATGAATCTGAAAACATTAACTTGGGTAATTTTGTGACTATGAGTTGTACAGGAGAACAGGCCCCCGGCATTTACAGCTATACAGCTGCATTTACTATTAGTACCGGTGGCATTTATAGCTATAATCTGCGTGTATTACCTGCAAATAAATACTTGTCAGACAAATTTGCTCTTCGTCTAGTAAAGTGGAGTAATTTGTAATATTCTTGAAATTTGATTTATATGGATAGTAGATGTATTATGTGTATAGGTATTTACCTGATTTACTGGAGGATAAAATGTGTAAGAGGTTCCTTGCAGCATCATTGATAATAATTGTTTTTGTACTGAGCTGTTCTGTAGTTTATGCAGGTCAAAGCGACAGTATTTTAACATATACATCCGGCAACATTACCGTTCCCGAGATAAGTGCTCCTTCAGCTATGCTTATTGAATCCAGTACTGGTCAGCTATTATATGCAAAAAGCCCAGATACACGGCTGCATATTTCTGCTGCTTGTAAGCTTATGACTTTGCTGGTTGCTGTCGAGAATGCCAATCTTTCATCTTTTATTACCATAAGTTCTGATTCAGTAAGCGCCGAAGGATCTGCTCTGAATCTGGAGATAGGCTCAAAGTATTCCCTTGATGATCTTCTTCATGCGATAATGCTGACTTCTGCCAATGATGCCGCAATTGCTGTTTCTGAGCATGTAGGCCATGGCAGTATTGATGAATTTGTAAAAATGATGAATCAGACTGCAGTTAATTTGGGAATGACTAATACACATTTTGCAAATCCTACCGGCCTTTTAGACAAAAATCAGTATACTACCGCAAGGGATATCTCTCTGCTTATGAAATACGCTGTCAGCCTTCCGGTATTTGACAATATTTATTCTGCAAAAGCGCATCCATGGTACAATAATGATGATTCAAAAATACTTACAAGTCCCAATAAGCTTTTCTGGAGCTATGAAGGTGTAGACGGCGGAAAGACAGGCTATAATAGCAAGGAGCAACAGACAGTTATATGTTCTGCCACAAGAATGAACATGAAGCTGATATGTATTATACTTGACGCCCCTGAAGCAACCTTATATAATGATGCATCCGCTATTTTCGACTATGGTTTTAACAATTTCCGTAAAAGTACACTAATTTCAAAAGGAGACGTTGTTAAAACTGAAAATTTCGAAGGCAATGATATCAATTTGATAAGCCAGAGCGACATATCATATATACATCCCTTGGGCGAAAGCTACATCGATAAATTTAATGTAAAATCTGAGCTTAAGGCGCCGATAAAGAAAAACATACCTGTAGGAACCGCGGAGTATGTGCTGAAGGATGGGACTGCAGTTAGTATTACTTTGTATCCTGAGACAGAACTAACACCACCTGATGATACAAAGACAATAATAAGAAAAAAAATTGTAGATAATAAAGATATTTTTTACCTGGTTATTTTTCTAGCTGCAATAGAAGTCATCCTTCTTCTTTTTAACACAGGCAAGCTTTTAAAAAGGCTTATACTATTAATTCTAAAAAAGAACAAACAAAGAAGAGGAATCAATTGAGAACCTCTTCAACTTTTGTTTTTCATCAATAATTTTAATGGTATTTAATTTGAAATGGTTTCCGTTTTATGTTCAACATTTCTGCCTGACATGTCCTTCAAAAACATTCTCCTTTTTGATTGGCGGATCTTATCTGTCTCAATATAATTGTTCAATATTTTATTAAGATTGAGTACATCAGACATTTCAAAAAAGCCGACCTTTTTGTACACAAACCTTACAGCTCTCAAAGCTCCTGAGGCAAATGCCTTTCTGGAGAAGGACTGATGTGAGATCTCCACCATATCCTCATTTCCTGCTATAATAACGTCATGCTTTCCGATTATTCCGCCTGCTCTGACTGCATTAATTGGAACCGTATCATACTTTGCATCCCTACCTGCGAATTTAAGTCCCCTTTCAATTTCGCGTGCTATCTTAATAGCTGTGCCCGATGGTATATCCTTCTTTTTATTATGATGCTCTTCGCTGACCTGAAAATCATAATTGCTTAAAATGCTTGACGCAATATTTGTAAGCAGCATCATAACATTAACACCTAATGTTATATTCGGAGCATAAACAATGCCATTTCGATACTTTTTTGTCAATATGAACAGCCTTTTTACTGAAAATTCCGAAAAACCCGTTGTGGCAATTACCATGTTCACTTTCATTTTTGACAGTATAACAGCATTTCTTACAGTTGCCTCAGGCTTTGAAAAATCGATCGCAACATCAGGCTTTGCCTTAAACACCATTTCTTCTATTCTGTCAGCACTATCGACAACAATTCCTGTATCTCTACAGCCAATTATTTCTCCAAGATCCTTTCCAACCTTTGAACTTCCAGGCCTTGTAACAGCAGCAACCAGCTTTATGTCCTCCTGCTCAAGTAATACTTTTGCAACCTCGCTGCCTGTTTTCCCAAGACCAATCAAACATACACGCATCATTAAAAACACCTCCTGATTATTTTTCGTGCAGAGCTTGTTTTCGCTAATACATATGAGCAATAATAAGTATCGATTAAGAGGAAAATTAAACGAACCGCATATAAAGAAACATCAAAGAGTGCAGCTGCCGATTGATTATAACGAGGCTCAAAAATGTCCCCTACCGTCTCGTTTGAACTCCGCTGTTGTAAGGAAATATGTCTGTAAACGACAAATTTCCTTTGAATTAGGTCGTTATAACGAGGCTGAGTAATTTTCTATAAGCCAACATTTAAAAAGACCTGTTGAGAAGAAATCAACAGGCCTTCAACCGCTAATACTGCATAGATAATACGGTACAAAGCTATTTTCTATATTCTCCTCCAACGCTTACGAGGTTAGCTGACGGATTCGGATCGGATTGAGCTTGACCCTACCGGCAAGTACTAAGTGCCGGATTCACCCCAATTACTTGGTTCCCCCGCTCATGATGATTAAGCGCAATATTAAGTTTTAATGTATTCTACTACATCATGAAGTTACAGCCTCCATGATATTAATAGGCACAAATTATCATATGTCTCGCATCGATGAAGCACAACAGCGGTAAGCAATTTTCTACAATCGTAAACTTGCTTTGACTAATGTGTTATAATTTGCCATACGCGTTTTAGCATTGCCGAAATACTCGCACGGCAGCTTAAATTTCATCATATATCGAGGTAAATATATCTCATGCCTCGCTGAAGCGACGCTGATGATAAAAAATGTCTACAATTACCTCATGAACATAAGCATTTTAATAATCGCTATTAATAATTATGTGGTTATTATATCATATTTCCCAAATCACAGCAATATTACATACATATCCTTTTTATGAATGTCATCATAGCTTAATGTGACTATGTACTTCAAACTCAGAATATACCCTTGCCGTTCATATAATCTCTGTAACGCATGTCTTCTTTTAGTATGTGGCTCGCGATCCAGTCTGAAACAAATGCAACGAGATTGATAATTGTTTCCTCCTGTTTCTCGTCGATATCACTGTTTTCAAACTTCTGTATCTTTCTTATGACGAAATGATGTTCGAATTTCTGATTATCATAACGATCATAGCCGTATTTTTGCAGCATTTCTTCCTCATGTCTGAAATGAAACTCGGTATATTCACGAAGCTCATGCAAGACTACCATAATATCATCATAGTGGTCATAGCCATCCTGTGCATAGGCCAGATCATTTATTCTGGCGCCGATCTCAAATAACCGCTTGTGCTGCTTGTCAATTTCCTTAATGTTTACACTGAAATCATCTTTCCATTCAAAATACATCGCTCATCTCTCCTGTCGATTAACTTGCATTTTTCATGTAGCTCTCCCAATACTTGTATTATAATTTAATTTTGAACAAAAATCAATAAAACTGATTCATGTCAAATCTACCGCCACAAGTTTTATTTAATACGACAAGAAAAGTATATTTTTTTCTTCTAAAATACAACACTATTAAATTTAATACATTGTTTTTACCACAGAGCTTCCCAGAAAGTATTACTCCATAATTGACTTGATCGATAGCTTCTGTCCCCCTGCGGTTTTATCGCCCATAGCCGACCACTTACCGCATCTGTCACCCCATCTTGCCGCAACTATTCCATCAGAAAGGAGCTCAACTATTTCGCAGGTGTTTGCGCAGCCATTACACTCTATGCTCTTTGTGCTATAGGTCTTCTTAAGAGCATCAAGACCCGGAAATTTTGTGCGGAAGCTATTGTTTTGCTCTCTTGCCTTACGTGCGCAAATAGCCGCCCCATATGCACCCATTACAGAGTAATGCTGCGGAATAATCACCTTCATGCCCAGTGCTTTTTCAAAGGCCGCAGCTATGCCCTTATTTGCAGCCACTCCACCCTGAAAGGTCACAGGCTCCTTTATTTCTTTGCCCTTAGCCAGATTATTAAGATAATTACGGACCAGTGCTTCACATAGTCCATTTACTATATCCTCTCTGCTATGTCCTGCCTGTTGTTTGTGTATCATGTCCGATTCGGCGAAAACTGCGCATCTGCCGGCTATCCTAACAGGTGATGTTGATCGGAGTGCAAGCTCCCCAAACTCTTCGATCGGTACTCCCAGCCGTGCTGCCTGCCTGTCAAGAAATGAGCCTGTTCCCGCGGCACAGACCGTATTCATGGCAAAGTCATAAACAACACCATTTTTAAGAATAATTATTTTTGAGTCCTGTCCACCTATTTCAAGTATAGTTTTTACACCTGGTATAATGCTTTGTGCAGCTATAGCATGAGTGGTAATCTCATTTTTTACTATGTCGGCTCCGGTTATTACACCTGCAAGCTGGCGTCCGCTCCCTGTTGAGCCAACGGCAGCTATACAATCCTTTTTCAGTCCGGAGGTTATTTCACCAAGTCCCTCCAGCAGGGACCTTATCGGCTGACCGGATGTACGCAGATAAAGCTCACTGACGATATTTCCCTTTACATCGGTCAACACTAGATTAGTGCTTACCGAACCGACATCAATTCCAAGATAAAAGCCATCCTCCCTCATACTTCTCACTCTCCCTCCTTTTTCGCAGCATATCAATAAATGCTTCAATACGCGTCATGTAGCCCGCTTCGCCTGTCATTTCATCAATGATCAGCGTAAGAACAGGAATTCCAAGCTCATTTTCAATGGATGGAATAATGCTCTCAGCAACGATTTCGGGCATGCATGAAAACGGAAATATCTGAATAACTCCGTCATACATGTCCTGAGCATACAATACGGTATGACCCAAGGTTTCCTGTGCATGCCCGCCTATCATCTTTCCCAGCCAAGGCTTGGCAGCGGCTGCATATTCAAGATCTCTGGGCAGATGCAGTCCCTTTTTAATAATATGCTCAATAATCCAGTTACTCACCGTCACCTTTCTGTCAACCTCTACACCCATAAGCCCAAGCTTTTCTTGAATTTCGAAGCTGGCAAACTGTTCTATACCGGTGTATATTTCGCCTACAATGCCTACCTTAAGAGGACTTTCTGACATATTCACAGGAACCTTCAGCAATTTTGCTCCGGTTTCTTCAATTAAAGCTGATAATCGCTTGATTCCAGCTGTATGAAGGGCATCATTTTTGAATTTTCTATATATTTCATCCACACTTCCCTTTTTCATTTCAACCGCTCTCTTTTTGAATGACAACGCTTCAATTTCATCCACTGCCTTTGCTATTTTAGCTGTTTTTACAGCAATTGCGGGTATCTTCGCCAACCCTGATGTACCTGTTATCAACTTGATCTTGCCTATAAGCTCCCACAAGTTTTCCTTTGAAAGTTCCAGCGTAATTATATCCATGGTATAACCTGCATCCCTCAAAATTTCCTTCTGCATCTGACAATAGTATCCGAATCTGCAAGGGCCAAAGCCACCGGCCATAAGTATTGTGTCAGCTCCCATATCATGGGCCTGTATAAGGTTCCCTATGGTAAGCTTCAGAGGAAGGCACGACATTTCAGGTACATATTTCGATCCCAGTTCAAGTGTCCTGTTGCTGTTGAATGGGGGGATCACATAATCAGCGCCAAACTCATCAAGCATTGCTTTTATGCATATATAGGTATTACCCAAGTGCGGGAATGTTATCTTCATACGTCCCTCTCCACCTCAGCATGTCAACAAAGGCTTCCAGCCTTGTATTAAAGCCGGCCTCTCCTGAATGCTCATCTATTGTAATATTTATGAAGGGTATTTGACTTTCCCTTCTTAGCTGTCTCTCTATAAAATCATTAACAAAAGAATCAATGCCGCAGCCAAAGCTTGTTAGAAATATCATTCCACTGATATTCCCTTCCAATGCCAAATGAAGTGATGATCCATACGCATTTCTTCCATAGTTCCAGAACATAGGCTTATCAAGCCTTGATGCCTGCTTGTTAATATCGTCTTGACAAACCATTTCAATAGTAACTACATCGATATTGAATTTTTGCAGTTTGTTGATTATATCCATGCTCACATATTTGTCATAAACAGTATAAGGATGCCCAATAAGCGCTATTCTCGGCTTATCGGCGCTGACGCTTGCGTATAGCTCCTCTGTCATTTCGGTAATTGCTGTTTCATCATCGCCAGCTATTATTTTCTCTGAAGTGGTCATGCTATTGTCTATAGTTTTATCAGATGCAGCTGATGCTGTTTGGATTGCTTCTGAAAATGTACCTTTTCCTGTTTCAGCAAATGCTTTAGATGCTGCAGATGGTGTGTTTTCTGAATGTGTGCCTGTATCAGCTTTGTCAATTACTTCAGTACCTACTGCTATACCTTCTGAATGTGTGCTTGCCCCCTTTTCAAAAGAAGCTTTCAAAGCTGCTTGAACACTGTCTGAATACATATTTTCATCAACTTTACCAGATTCTCTTGAAGCTGCTCGGATGTTTACTTCAAAGGTTGGAAGTTTACCTTGCATTTCTTTTGATCTTATACTTTTATAGCCGTTCAAGGCATTTACAAACGCGGCTTTTGCAGCACCCTTGCTGATTCCCAGAAGCATTCCTGTTTCTATGGCTGCTTTTATTGCACCCTTGCCGGATCGTCTCATATTTATTTCTGTATCGATAATAGGCGGAAGTTTCTTTATAGTATGCCTTATCATGTCCGGCAACCCACCAAACTCAGGACATATATATTCCATTTTTGATACGCTTGTAAGTCTGGGAATAAAAATATAATCAACCCTATCTATCAAATTGATTACATGTCCATGAAACACCTTTACAGGCAGGCATGCTTCATCAACGCAGTTCTTTACTCCATCGTCTAGAATTTGTTTGTTGGTAGGATCAGAAACAATGACCTCCATACCAATCTCTTTGAAAAACTTGTCCCATAAATATATGTATTTATAATAAAATAAGCTCCTTGGTATTCCTATAATTTTTCTCACTCGGATGACACCTCGATTAAACCTGCTGAATAACGCTGTAACTCATCCTAGTATTAACATATAAGCATGTGAATTATACGTATAGCTTTCCATGCAGATGATCGCAATAAATAAGCAAAAGGCTCTATCAACAGCCAATGTATCAGGCATATTTATATTATTATACTTTTACTATTTATTCATTTAACCTCTTACATTAGTACAAAACACATCCAAGTACCCATCATCAAGTGCCAAACTCATATTTTTATATGGAACAGAACAATGTCTGTCCGCTTTATACACTTGCATAATTTCGGGCGATAACGAAAGATTTCGAACCGCCGGGCGATTACTTTTGATACTTGAAATTACTTATTTCACGCAAAATAGCCGCCTGCTTTGTAGTTCAATAAGCAAACGGCTTCTTACACATGCTGATTATTTTAAGAGAATATAGATGCAAAGCTATAGCCCCATGGGCCATTTGACTATTTGATTATGTATGGATAATACGCAGCCTATAATCTGTAAAGATGTGAAGTTATCATAATGCAGATTATGCTTCTTTGCTGCGTACCTTAATTGGTACATAAATGTCAAGCTGATGGTAGCCAAGCGCAGCCTTAATCTCATGGGTTGGATTTACCATATGGCAGAGTGTCCGATGGCCAGGTCGTTCGTCAAGCTCAAACCCGCTGGTTTCCACCCATTTTTTAATACCTTCATAAACTCTTCCGTTTATGTCGTCATCTCCATCCACAGACATAGCGGCTGCATACAGTCCACCTTTGAACTCTATCATTTCATATGGCTTTACGTCTGCTTCCGTTACCCAGTCTTCAACAGCCCAAATCCAAACTGCCCTCATATCTTCCTCAAACGAAAGAAAATCGGGTGAACCATATATTAGCTTTTTGACTAAATGGTTGTGTTCCTCCTGCCACTGCTGAAAAGTACCAAAAACATTGTCCATAGTGTCAAGCCCAGACGAAAACGCCTTGAATGGGTTAATTTGAATTATTCTGACCTCAGGAGCTCTTTTCATCTTTTCAGTTACATCAAATAGCCGATTCTTATTAGATGGATTGCCGTCATATGAGACATTAACAAGCTGTCCTTCAATTTCCTTAGCCTTTTCATAGAGCATCTTCACATCAGAATCTCTGCTGAAATCAGCCTTCTCTATCTGGTGGATAAACTCCAGAACAATCTCCTTCAACTCATGTAGAAGAGCAACTTCGCCATCAATATCATTTACCTTTTTGCCCAGCACCTCCAAAACGGCCTCGGAGCCAGAGGTACTGAATATACGTTGAATATCCTTGATACTGATGTTCAGCTTACGTAAAATTAAGATCTGTTCTAGTCTTTTAACGGCAATTTCATCATAGAGCCTGTACGCATAATCGCTGCTTCTGGTGCTTGTTATCAGCCCCATATCCTCATAATAGCGCAGCGTGCGGGCGGATATGTCATACTTGGACGACACATCCCTGATTTTAATTAGTTCGTTCACGGTAATCCTCCTTGTCGCTGGTTTACATTAAGTATAAACGCTTCCCCAACGACAGAGTCAATAGAGAAAATTGAAATTAATATTAGCAGGGTACAGAATACATAAAATGACCTTCGTAATACTTTACTAAGAAATTAATTGCCAACGGATACCAAAACGGTCTTCCACCGAGCCATACATTGGACTAAAGAATTGAGGACCAAGCTCAACAAAAACTTTACCGTTTTCCTTTAAAATATTGAACGCTTTGCATACGTCATCGCCTGAATCAAGGAACACATTTAAAACAATTGTGTTTCCGGCGATAATCTCATTTGGCTTACTATCGCTCATGTTGACACGGCTTCCACATATAGTAAGCTCCGCGTGCATTACTTTGTTCTGTTCATCCTCTGAAATTGTTATGCCCGAGTCAGGCGGTGCGTTACGGTAATAATCAATAGAATTAACCGTCATGTTAAAAGCTTTTTGATATAATGCAATCGCTTCGGCACAATTGCCGGGAAAATGAATTGCCGGTGAAATCATGGAGAAACCTCCTATTTTTTATTAATGTATACATTTTACTTTGTTTTTAAATTTTACCATCTTGAAAATCAGGCATATTACATATGTACTTTTGTGTGAAGCTAAACCGAAATTGCCTTGAAATCATAGATATCATATCAAAAAAAGTCTGCTCGCTAAAATCAGTTCTATGCACAAAACGGCTCTATAGCAAGTACTCGAAAATAACCTCAGCAAGGGAATTATACCATGCATATATATTCAATTCCAGTATTTATATATTGTATTTTTTCATCATTCAATTAAAAGCCACTGACTCTATCAAATAAACAAAGCAAACAGATTCTGTTCTGTCACAACAAATAATCATACATGTTAGTTAGTTAATCACTCATTCCTCCGGTGTTATAAGCTTTTCATCCTGATAATACTCCGCTTTAAAATTTCGAAAGCTATCTGCAACTGAAGGTGTCGCGTCCAAAAATCTATTGAGTAGATCTATGTTCTTAAGTGTGTTAATACTTATGTTGTGCTCAATAAGCTCTGTTTCTATAAGCAGATTTTCGGATATTCCAATGCTTTTTAAAAACTTTTCAATGATATTATGTCTCAGCAGCAAAAACTTGCCGTACTTCTTCCCCTTATCAGTTAATGATATTATTCCATATCGCTTATAATCAACGTATCCAAGCTCTGTAAGCTTCTGGACCATCCTGGTCGAAGATGAAGGTTTTACGTTAAGCATCTCTGACAGAGTATTTATGCGCATATACCCCTCTTCCCTGACATTTCTATATATCATTTCAAGGTAATCCTCCATGGACGAGGTCAGAGGCTTATCATCCTGGGTAAGCAGCTGGTATCCCCGTACTGTATGAAAATCCTTCTGCTCCATAATCAATACCTGCTTTTTTATAATTCTCTTATTATCTACTATATTCGTAACAATCAAAATTTAACATTCATATATTAGTCTAGGATAACAATTTTACCCGACGCTAAGGCTGTTTAATAAATGTGTCTACATAGTATATTCAGGAGGTTAACATATATGGATGATAATTGTATACCGCTAAACAGGCTGCCACTTGGAAAAAAGGCAAGAGTCCTTGCCCTTACTTGTGATGGCAGTATAAGAAGAAGGATGCTGGACCTGGGAATGATCTCTGATACAATGATTGAAGCCCTTCAAAAAAGCCCGTCAGGTGACCCGACTGCCTATCATATTCGTGGAGCAGTCATTGCCCTGCGTTCGGAAGAAGCATGTAAGATATTAGTTGAAGCACACAGCTAGTTTTTATGGAGGGAAGTCAGCATGGGACTTACTAAGCAATCCACAGGCCTTAGTGCACTCGGCAGCGAACTGAAAATAGAGAAGCAATCACCTGACGATAAAGTAATTGCACTGGCAGGTAATCCAAATGTAGGGAAAAGCACGGTTTTTAACAGCTTGACAGGACTTAACCAGCATACCGGCAACTGGCCGGGCAAAACAGTTACAAATGCCCAAGGCAGATACAAGTATAATGACAGACAATTTATATTAGTGGACATTCCCGGTACTTACTCACTTATGGCAAACTCTGCTGAAGAAGAAGTTGCAAGGGACTTTGTATGCTTCGGAAGACCTGACACAGTAGTCGTGGTTGCTGATGCAACCTGCCTGGAGCGAAACCTGAACCTTATCCTTCAGTTACTTGAGATTACTAATAATGTCGTAGTTTGCCTCAATCTTGTTGATGAAGCTAGAAGGAAAAAGATCGTTATAAACAGCGATGAACTGTCCCGGCAACTTGGAGTTCAGGTAATTCCAACAGTTGCCCGCTGTGGTGACGGACTTAAAGAATTAATGGCTGCTGTATATAATGTCTCATGTAATAATTCAAATTCAAATACAATAAAAGTCTCGGGGGCATCAAGCCCTCCTGGGCTTTTTACTATAAGTCCTCAGTCAACGCCATTAATAAAAATAACATATGACAATGCTATAGAAGAAGCAATAAAGCTGCTTGAGCCTGAGTTGCAAAAGCTACCCGTGCTTGATATAAATAGCCGCTGGATAGCGCTTAAGCTGTTAGACGGCGATGAAAACATAATCAAATCAATCAATAAATACCTCGGCTATAATGTCCTGGGCATTATTGAGCTGTCAGAGCTTTTGGCACAAGCAAAGAAGCTGCTTAACGAAAGCGGTATACAATCTGAGCAATTTCGAGATAAGGTTGTTACGACTCTTGTTAAAACTGCTGAGGACATTTGCAGCAATTGTGTTACCTTCGGTAATAAACAATATAACCTTACAGATAGGAGAATCGACCGGATACTGACGTCGCGGCTCTTTGGAATACCTGCTATGCTTTGCCTGTTATCCATAATTTTTTATTTAACTATATCGGGAGCCAATTATCCTTCTGAGCTTTTATCTAAGCTGTTTTTCTATATACAAGATAAGCTGACAGAGCTTTTTACATTGGTCAGCGCTCCTGATTGGCTTCATGGTATTCTGGTGCTTGGTATGTATCGTACATTAGCCTGGGTGGTAGCAGTGATGCTGCCCCCAATGGCCATCTTTTTCCCTCTGTTTACAATTTTGGAGGATCTGGGCTATTTGCCCAGAATTGCTTTTAACCTTGATAATTTTTTTAAAAAGGCTTGTGCCTGCGGAAAGCAAGCCTTGACCATGTGCATGGGTTTCGGCTGCAATGCCGCAGGAATAGTGGGCTGCAGGATAATTGATTCACCAAGAGAAAGACTGATCGCAATTCTTACAAACGTTTTTGTCCCATGCAACGGCCGTTTTCCGACCCTTATAACAATAGGCACAATTTTTATAGGGGGAACCATAGGCGGGGCCTTCAGATCTCTTGTTTCCACACTTACCCTTACAGGCGTTGTGCTGCTTGGAATCATTATGACCTTGCTTATATCCCGATTATTGTCAAAAACGCTGTTAAAAGGACTTCCTTCTTCGTTCACTCTGGAGCTTCCTCCCTATCGCAAGCCTCAGCTTGGGCGAATTATAATCAGGTCCATATTTGACAGGACATTGTTCGTCCTAGGACGTGCTGCTGCTGTAGCAGCTCCGGCAGGGCTTGTAATATGGCTGATGTCTAATATTACGGTAAACGAGATAAGCCTTCTTTCACATGCTGCAGGTTTCCTTGATCCCTTTGGAAGGCTGATGGGCTTGGACGGATATATAATTATGGCATTCATACTTGGTTTCCCTGCAAACGAAATTGTTGTTCCAATAATACTTATGAGCTACATGTCCTCCGGAACAATATTTGAGCTTAATAACCTCGAAGACCTCCGGCAGGTACTTGTTGGCAATGGTTGGAATAGCCTCACCGGAATATGTGTAATGCTTTTTTCACTTATGCACTTTCCATGCTGTACTACACTTTGGACAATTAAGCGTGAGACCGAGAGTGTTAAGTGGACTCTTGCAGCCTTCGGGATACCTACCCTTGCTGGCATTACAGTATGTATACTTGTAGCCGGTGCTGCCAGGCTGTTAGGACTGGCATAAGGATTCAGTGTATTATCTGTACTGTGAACAACAACAAAGAGGACGGAAACCGTCCTCTTTATTACATACCTTAGTAAGCCAAGCTTTTTTATTATATACTTAATTTTATTACCAACCTTGATAAGCTTACCTATTATAATTCAACTTTAGCTTATCCCTACTGTATTTTTATGCCTTGCCATCGCAGCCAAGAACATTGATCAGCTTGTTCTTTACAAGATCCTTGATAGCCTGTCTAGCCGGTCCAAGATACTGTCTTGGGTCGAAGTGATCCGGATGCTGGTTGAAATATTCTCTTATTGTAGCAGTCATTGCAAGCCTCAAGTCTGAGTCAATATTGATCTTGCAGACAGCCGATCTTGCAGCTTGTCTGAGCATATGCTCAGGAACTCCCTGCGCACCGGGCATATTACCACCGTTGCTATTAATCTTTTCAACAAGCTCAGGAATAACGGAGGAAGCACCATGAAGAACTATCGGGAATCCGGGAAGTCTTCTGCTTACTTCGTCAAGTATGTCAAATCTCAGCTTAGGCTCACCCTTGAATTTGAAAGCACCGTGGCTTGTTCCGATTGCGATTGCAAGTGAATCAACACCAGTCTTTGCAACAAATTCCTCAACCTCTTCAGGTCTTGTATAGGAAGAATCTTCAGCTGAAACATTTACATCATCCTCAACGCCTGCAAGTCTGCCGAGCTCACCTTCAACAACTGCGCCGTGAGCATGTGCATATTCAACTACCTGCTTTGTAAGCTTGATATTATCTTCGAATGAGTGCTTGGATCCATCAATCATAACAGATGTAAATCCGCCGTCAACGCAAGATTTGCACAGTTCAAAGGTATCACCATGATCCAAGTGCAAGCATATTGGAAGACCTGTTTCGATTATTGCAGCTTCAACGAGTTTAGTAAGATATGTGTGATTAGCATACTTTCTTGCTCCAGATGAAACCTGCAGAATAAGAGGAGCATTGCATTCCTTGGCCGCCTCGGTAATACCCTGAACGATTTCCATGTTGTTTACATTGAAAGCACCGATAGCATAACCGCCCTCATAAGCTTTTTTAAACATATCGGTTGTTGTAACTAATGGCATAAAAAACAACTCCTTTATTTTAATAAGATTAATATAACCAAACGATGATAAGTTATATATTGTTATGACACATCAGCTCACAAAAAAATTTTCGACCATATAAACTTTCCATCAATTGATGTGTTTCACGAGGAGAGATATAAGCTAACCTCGTTATAAATTTATCATAATAATCTTACCATATTTATGTACAAAATCAAGAGTTCATATTTAATCATAAAAAAAGTTAAGCAATCTTTACCATCATTTCAAGCAATCTTCCATAATTTTTATAGAATAATTATAGTGACATTTTCTATTAATTAAGTTATAATCGCTCTGGCTATTTTTTAATGCTAATTTTTTACATTTTATGTCATAATTATATAGATTATTGAGGTGTGTATATGAGCGAATCTTCTCCACTTAAAAAAATCAAAGTAGTTGTAAACGGACATGAAATTGAGGTATATGAGAATCTTACAATTCTTCAGGCACTGCTCCAAGAGGATATTAACATACCACATTTATGTTACGACCTAAGGCTTGAACGTTCTAACGGAAGCTGTGGCCTTTGTGTAGTAGAGCTTAACGGAGAGCAGGACGTAAAGGCATGTCAGACTCCGATAAAAGAAGGAATGGTCATCTGCACAAATAGTCCCAGGCTGGAGAACTACAGAAAAATAAGACTTGAGCAGCTTCTTTCCGATCACAATGCAGACTGTATTGCTCCATGTGTAATGACTTGTCCTGCAAATATAGATATACAAGGATATCTCAGGCATGTCGGAAATGGAAATTTCAAGGCTGCTGTACAGGTGATCAAGGACAGCAATCCATTCCCTGTAGTTTGTGGACGTGTTTGCCCGCATCCCTGTGAAGCACAATGCCGCCGTAACCTTGTTGACAAGCCTATTGCTATAAATTATGTAAAGCGCTTTGTTGCCGACTGGGACATATCTCAGGAGCAGCCATGGATACCGAAAAAGAAGCCATCTACAGGAAAAAGAATTGCAATAGTAGGCGCAGGTCCATCCGGCCTTTCTGCTGCCTACTACAGTGCAATAAACGGCCATGATGTAACCGTATTCGAAAGACAGCATTATGCAGGCGGAATGATGCGTTACGGCATACCTGAATATAGGCTGCCCAAAGAAACAATGGAAAAGGAAATAGACATCATAAGGAGCCTCGGAGTAAAAATTATGACAGGTAAAGCCCTTGGAACACATATTTCTCTTGAAGACCTTAACAAGGATTTCGACTGTGTATATCTTGCTATCGGCTCGTGGCGCGCGACACCCCTTAATATAGACGGTGAGCATATGGACGGCGTATGGCTTGGAATACAGTACCTTGAGCATGTTACGAAGTGTAAAGAAATAAATCTGGGAGATAGTGTTGTGGTTATAGGTGGCGGTAATACTGCAATAGACTGCTGTCGTGTGGCACTTCGAAAGGGTGCAAAATCCGTCAAGCTTGTATACCGCCGTACCAAGGACCAAATGCCTGCAGAGTCGTATGAGATACAGGAAGCCATCGATGAAGGTGTGGAGATGATGTTCCTGCTTGCTCCAAACAGTATAGTCATGGAAAATGGCAGAAAGAAGCTGCACTGCATAGAAATGAAGCTCGGCGAGCCTGATCGTTCCGGCCGTCGCCGTCCGGTGCCAATAGATGGGAGCGACATTGTCATTGAAGCTGATACAGTTATCGGAGCTATAGGACAAAGTACAAACACACAATTCCTGTATAATGACTTGCCGGTAAAGCTAAATAAGTGGGGCGATATTGATATAAATGGCAAAACGTTTCAAACGTCAGAAAATAAGGTATTCGCAGGAGGCGACTGTGTCACCGGCCCCGCAACGGTTATTCAGGCGGTCAGTGCAGGACGTCACGCTGCTGAGGCTATGGATTGCTTCCTTACAAAGGGATATGTCAAGGAAACAAGTATTGATTACAGCTGTAGCCGCGGCTCAATGGAGGATCTACCCAAGTGGGAGTTTGAAGAAATGCCTAAAATTACTCGAGCCACAATGCCGGCCTTACCTATAGAGGAACGAAGCGGTAATTTCAACGAGGTAGAACTGGGACTTTCAGAGGAAGCTGCCAGAGAAGAAGCTCGCCGTTGTCTCAGATGCGGCTGTACGCAGCGTTATTCCTGTGATTTGAGAAAAGAAGCAAGTGCCCACAATATAGTTTATAAAAAGTCTGCCCATGAAAGGCCATATATTCCAGTCAGCGATGATCACCCGTATATCATGCGTGATCACAATAAATGCATATCCTGCGGTCGCTGTATACGGGCCTGCGCCGAAATCGAAGGACCCGATGTACTCAGCTTTTACATGAAGCATGGAAGTCTTGTTGTGGGCACGAAAAGCGGCTTGCCACTTGAGCAAACAGACTGTGTAAGCTGCGGTCAGTGTGTTACTGCTTGCCCATGCGGCGCTCTTGACTATAAACGAGAAAGGGGCAAGGTATTCAGGGCAATAAATGATCCTAATAAAACTGTAGTGGGCTTCGTTGCACCAGCTGTTCGCAGTATTATTTCCACCAAGCTGGGAGTCTCCTATGATGAAGCCTCTCCATTTATCGCCGGATTACTGAAGAAGCTCGGCTTTGATAAGGTATTTGACTTTGCATTCTCCGCCGATCTGACTGTTGTCGAGGAAACTACAGAGTTCCTCAAGCGTATTGAAGGAAACGGAATATTGCCTCAATTCACTTCCTGCTGTCCGGGCTGGGTCAACTTTGTAGAAAAAAGATATCCTGAAATAATCCCCCACCTTTCAAGCTGCAAGTCACCGCAGATGATGATGGGCGCAACCGTTAAAAGCCATTACGCCAATCTGGAGGGTATTGACAAAAATGACCTGTATGTGGTTTCAATAGTACCCTGCCTTGCAAAGAAGTATGAGGCCGCACGTCCTGAATTCGCACCTGATGGGATACGTGACGTTGACGCAGTAATATCCTCCAGTGAAATGCTGGAAATGCTCAACCTGGCACGTATAGATATTTCAGAGATCAAGCCGCAGGAATTTGACGGGCCATATAATAATGTATCAGGTGCAGGTGTACTCTTCGGAGCATCAGGCGGCGTTTCCGAGGCAGCATTAAGAATGGCTGTATCAAAGCTCACAGGAGACAATTCTGACGAGAATCTTGAATTTAAAGAAACTCGTGGTTTTGAGGGCATCAAGGAAGTAACTGTCGAGGCTGCAGGAAAGACGCTTCGTGTTGCTGTTATAAGTGGATTAAACAATGTCGAGCCTATAGTGAACAAACTCATAAATGGAGAAGACGTTGGCTACGACCTGATCGAGGTAATGGCATGTCCCGGAGGATGTATCAGCGGAGCCGGTCATCCTGTACCTCAAAAAATAGATGCTCTGCAGAGGCGTCAGCAGGTCCTTGTTAACATAGACAAGGAGGCTAAGTACCGTAAATCCGAAGAGAACCCAAGTATAAAGATGCTCTACAGCGATTTCTATGGTGAAGCAAATTCTCCGCTGGCGCACAAGCTCTTACATACTACCTACTCTCCAAAGGTCGGAGACAGCAAAATAAGCATCTCAGGCAGGTCCTGCAGAATATAGAAATGTAGTTCGGGCATACTGATAAGTATACAGTTGTTGGTCTGTATGTCGACACACATTGGCATGCAGACTAATCGTTAAAAATATAACTACTTCGTTGCATTTAACAATAATATATGTTATATTTTACATGATTTAAATTAGGAGGTAATGATAATGAGCGTATTAAAAGGTGCAGCAATTTTTGGACAGTCCGGTGGACCTACCTCGGTTATAAACGCAAGTGCTGCAGGCGTTTTTCAAGAAGCCCTTAAACAGGAATGCATAACAGCTGTTTATGGTGCGGCCCACGGTATCAGAGGAATACTTGAAGAAAAATTCTATGATATGAGCAAGGAAGATCAGTATGAGCTGGATCTGATGAAGACTACTCCCTCATCTGCTCTGGGTTCTGTTCGTTATAAGCTTAAAAACGCTGACGAGGATGACACTGATTACTTGAGACTTCTTGAAGTGTTTAAAAAATATAATATCAGATATTTCTTCTACAATGGTGGAAACGATTCAATGGATACCTGCAACAAGATAAGTAAGTTTATGCAAAAATCCGGTTACGAATGCAGAGTAATGGGTGTTCCAAAGACTATAGACAATGACCTTTGGGGAACCGATCACTGCCCCGGCTACGGAAGTGCAGCTAAATATATTGCCACCTCCACTATGGAAGTTTATCATGATGCAAGAGTATATGATAAGGGTATGATTACTGTCCTTGAAATTATGGGAAGAAATGCAGGCTGGCTTACAGCTTCTGCAGCACTCGCATCCTATGCAGGACATGGACCCGACCTTATATACCTTCCTGAGATTCCATTTGATATGGACAAGTTCATAGCCTCAGTAATGGAAATCTATAAAAAGCAGAACAACGTTATTATCGCTGTTTCCGAAGGAATCAGAGATAAAGACGGTAAATATATATCTGAATACGGCTCAGATCTGGCACAGAGCAAGGATGCATTCGGACATGCTCAGCTTGGCGGTCTTGCGGTAACACTTGCAAACATACTTAAGGAAAAAACCCGCGCAAAGGTTCGTGGAATAGAGTTCAGCCTTCTTCAGAGATGTGCAGCTCACTGCGGTTCACTTACAGATGTTAACGAAGCTTATCTTGCAGGCCAGATGGCAGTGAGGTTTGCAGTTGAAGGAAAGACTGATTACATGGTAGGTTTTGAAAGAGCTGAGGGTTCTGCTTATAAATGCAATATCAAGCTCATCAACCTTACCGATGTTGCTAATACCGAAAAGAAGATACCGAGAGAATGGATCAATGACGAGGGCAACGGCCTTAATAAGCAGTTCATTGATTATGCTCTTCCGCTTATCCAGGGTGAATCAAGGCCTCCAATGGAGAACGGACTTCCAAGGTTTACACACCTCAAGAAGGTATTTGCGACTAAGTAGGACAACACACAGAACACACAGGGACGGTTAGTGTGAACAGGGTTTTCATCCGTTATTGTGTGCGGCTTGCGGCATGGATGTTCTCACATGTTTTAACCGAAGTACTGCAAGCAGCAGAGCAATAAGCCAAATAAGGCATGACTAAGTAATATTAACCGGGTAGCATCAAGCTATCCGGTCTTTTCGTGCTCGGGCGCTTGTCAAGGGGACGGGGTTTGACAACCTCGTTTGACTGTACTCTCTCCGGGACGTTGTCAAGGGGACGGGGGTTTGACTATCCTCTCTCCGTGTGTTTAATGAGATTCTATACTTTCATTCCCTGTGATATCGCAACTCATCGTTTATATTTGCCAATTATGCTCCCTTGCTGAATAATGTGTCCACTCATTACATCAAGCAAATTTTTCTTTTTTGCAGTACAATCCAAATCCAAAAAACAGTCTAATGCATAAAAGCGAAAAATATATCTATGAGTGTTTCTAATAAATACAGGCTGCTTTGGTCCTCTATATCTATTTACACCGTAGGCTTTACCCTGTATTGCATTATGTAATGAAGCAACATGTGAGCCATAGGGTATATTTTCAGGTATTTTTTCTGTTTTAGGAATATTCCATATTAACCAGTGATTATATGCTTTCATTAATGGAATATCCAAATCGTCCATTATTATAGCAATAGATACCGTATCATCACTAAGTTCATATAATTGGAATTCCGGAGAAACATCTGCGCCAAAGCCTGTATGCCTTTTAGGCATATACTCGTTATTTTCAAAAGATGGACTTATTATTTTTATTTCTCTCACATTACATCGCCCTTTCATCTCGGAATGCCTCTAATCATGAGTAAACATAAGCAGGCATCCTTTCAATATTCCCATAATTATATATTAACGGTAAAATTTTTCCATTAATATATAAATTTATTAGTTATTCATATGCAAAAATACGTCCTACTTTTAAAGTAGTAGCCTTCACTGCATCGGTAGATACACTATGACACAAAAGATCACAGCATACCCCTCTTTACTTCACACAGCAGCTCCTCAGCAATTTCCGTCAAATATTGCTTCTCATTTAAAGAAGGCTCCTCCAGCACTCTATCCAGCAGCAGCTTCAAGGCTATGCCCACTTCTCGGCCCTCACTGAAGCCCATATTTAAAAGGTCCCTCCCGCTTATGGCAAGATTCTTCAGACTGAAGCAGCCGTTTCCCTCCTTTAGTTCAAGGTATAGTTTTTCAATTGCATCCACATACCTTATACCCTTTTCAATGTCCTTGGGCGTTTGCGCACGTTTATCTGCACGCTTTACTTTCAAAAGGTCAATAAAGATATCATCTCCAACTGCATTTACTGCCCTTGCTACTGCCTTTGGTTGAGGAAGAATCTCACGGTCGTGAAATTTAATAAGTCTTAGAATCCTTTCAATGCTTTTTCGATCAAATCTTAATCTTTTAAGCACATTATCGGCTATTGTCACGCTCTTAGCCGGATGTCCATAATAGTGGTCTATCCCCTTTTCATCTGTTGTACGTGTAACTGCCTTACCTGTATCATGCAGCAGCATTGTCCATCTTAGGCACAAATCATCTTCTACTGCCGCCACTGCTCTCAGACTATGCTCCCCTACATTGTAAGCGTGATGAGGATTATTCTGTGCAGTCCTGAAACAGGCTTCAACCTCAGGAAGAATATATTCAAGAATGCCTGTGTCACGCAGTATTGACAGCTTCATGGGATTGCCGGCAGTTAATATGCCATTTAGTTCATCTCTGATCCTTTCTGCACTTACTTTATTAATAAGCTTTCCTTGCTCCTTCATTGCCTTAAGAGTGTCATCATCTATCTCAAATCCAAGTCTTGCAGCAAATCTCACTGCTCTTAGCATCCGCAGAGCATCCTCCCTGAATCTGTCATCCGGGCTGCCAACAGATCTTATCAATCCTGTTACCAGATCAGCTCTTCCTCCAAATGGATCAACAATGCCTTTTTCTTTATTCCACGCCATAGCATTAATGGTGAAATCTCTGCGTCTCAGATCTTCCCCAACTCTGTCTGTAAACTCAACATGACTTGGATGTCTTCCATCCTCATATTCGCCGTCAATTCGGAAGGTTGTGACCTCATAGGCTTCACCATTTAACACAACGGTAACAGTGCCGTGCTTCAGGCCCGTATCCACTGTTTTTGGGAAAAGCCGCTTTACCTCTTCAGGTGTTGCATTTGTTGTAACATCCCAGTCCTTGGGTGTCCTTCCCAGTATAGAATCTCTTATACAGCCGCCTACAGCATATGCTTCATGGCCGCTTCCTTGTAATATCTTCAATATATTTTGTATATCTTCCGGTGGATTAATAATTATCTGCATGTGTCCCTCTATCAATTGATTTATTAATAATTATGTACTCACTCACCTGAATTAATCAATAAAGCACTACCCTGCTTTACTCAAACCTTTGCTAAAAAGTTCAGCTACAGATATTGTGTAATGAATGGACAACTTCCATAATGCAATTATAATGCGCCTTTTCAGCTTTTCGCAATTCTCACATAGTACCTCAACGCTAATGAAGTAAGCTTACTATGAATTTTCACCTTATTCGAACCTTTTTCATAGTTTTCATATGGTAATTCAATATCAACATATTACAAAACACCTGTGGTATATCTTATTATACCCCACATTTAGCATCAATAATTATTTAATGATTTCGAAACAAATGCTATTCCGGCTACGTCATAAATAGGTAAAGACAATAGTTAACAGTGTACATATATAATAAGAATATGAGGTCATGTGTATGAAAAACAAATTCATGGGTTTCCTAAAAAGCAGAACATTCATTACAATTGCGGCAACAGCAGCAGTTTTGGCAATTGCAGTTGTGGCTGCAGCCCGGCTTGGACTTTTTGCAGGCAAAACACCCGCTGAAGTATTTAAGCCACAAAAGGATACTACAATGTATACACCGGCCAGCCTGAATATAACTGCGGTGGAATCAGACAGTCTCGGCGTTAGCCCTACTTCGGCATTCAAGCTAAAATTCAGCGGCCCTGCTGATGAGAATTCGCTGGAGCAAGCTCTCAGTGTCAAGCCTGAGCAGACCTTTAAACTGAAAAAGGTAAATAACAGCGAATATGATCTGGTGTTCGATCAGCCGCTTGAGACCGACAGCATATACCAATTCATTCTAAGTGATAAAAACACAGGCGAGAAAAAATCATGGGCATTTCAAACAAAAAAGAGCTTAAATGTCCTAAGGACTCTCCCAAGAGACAAGGCGGTACAGGTGCCTGTCAACTCGGGTATTGAAATCACCTTTAATTGCGAAGGCATACAAAAACCTGAAGATTACTTTGAAATTACACCTTCAGTAAAAGGCCGCTTTGAGCAGCACAGCAAAACTCTTGTTTTTGTACCTGAAAGTCTTGACAAAAACACTATCTACACGGTCAAAATTAAAAAAGGAGTTGGCATAAACGGGAGCAATGAAAAGCTGTCTAATGATTATTCCTTCACATTCCAGACTGAAATTGCTGAAAACATAAAGAATACTACTTATTTTAGCTTCTCACAGAATTTGTTCACTGTGTCACCTAAGTCAGTACCAGCCCTTCAGATATATGCCGAGGACAGCCTTATAGATAAGGAGGTCTCTGTTCAGCTTTTCAACTATCCTGACACTGACAGCTTTATTACTGATTTAAAAGCATCGGTAAAAACCCCTTATTGGGCATTGAGTAACGATAATGATGTTGTCTATGATGAATCCAAGCTTGTCAAAGCCTCATCAGTTAAAGCCAGAATAGTATCTAATCAGGATAACTTCTGGAATAACAACTTCCTTCTTCTGCCTGAGTCACTCCCTGACGGATATTATCTAGTAAAGGTTGATATTGAAGGGAAATACTATTATGCACAATTTCAGGTAAATGCAGCGGCAGTGTACCTAATGGTTACACAAAACAAAGCACTTGCCTGGGTAAATGACTCACTAACAGGAACTCCGTTAAAAAATGCTGAGGTGACCATCAATGATGCTAATTCCTCAAAAACCGATGAAACCGGAATGGCAGTTCTGAAAAATGAAATACAGGAATCATCTGACACAAGCTATTTATACTTTACCATAAAGCCGGAACATATGCTCCCATATGTTGCACAGGTCAGCAGTAATTCACCATACTTCTATAACAGTAGATATTATTATGGCTCTAATATAAATACTGTTGATAATTATTGGTCCTATATGTATCTTGATAAGAGCATATATCTTCCAAGCGACACTATAAATGTATGGGGAATTTTGAAGCCCCGAAACAGCAAGAGCTCAGAAACCGAAGCCAAGCTTGAGCTAATCAGGTATGACTATTCCGGATATGATGAAAACGTGTCAGTTCTAAGCTCAAAAAAGGTGAAGATCTCCTCCAACGGTACATTTTCCGGCAGTCTTAATCTTGCAAACTACAATCCCGGCGGCTATAATATCCGGCTAGTCATGGGCGATCAAACCGTAATAATGCAGCAGTATCTACAGGTAATTGAGTATACTAAGCCTGCTTACAAAATAGATATAACATCGAACCATAACTTCATGTATGCTTGGGAAGAGAACAATTTTAAGATCAATGCAGCCTTCTTCGAGGGAACACCTGCATCAGGAATAAAGCTGGATTATAATTGCTATGTTGGTGGAGGCTTTAATAAGGAAGGTCAATTGACCAGCGACGAAACAGGTTCCTCCACCCTATCTATTGTCCCGGACTCCGGGGAAAAAGGCTGGAGACCGACATCAATGAATCTCAGGGTCAGCAACAGTGAAGCTGAGGAGCAGCAGGTCAATGCATACAGCAATGTTCTTGTATTCCCTAAGGATACAATGATAGAAGTCAATAGTTCAATGGATGGCCAATCTGTTAAAGCTGAAATATTGACAAGCATGATAGACCTGACAAAGCTTGGCGACTCCAAAGCAAATTACTACTCTCAGGATGAATACAGAGGTGCCCCTGTGAACATGAGTGTTACTGCTACACTTTATGAGAGCCATTATGAAAAAATAGTAACCGGTACCTATTATGATTACATCAATAAGGTTACCCGTGAGAAGTATAATTATGAAGAGGTCAAAAATGTCATAAATAAATATACCTTCACTACAGTAGACGGCAAGCATGAAATCAATTTTACTGCAGACAAGGATAAATGGTATTACCTTGAGATCAGTTGCAAAGACTCGGCAGGACGTTCAATAACCGAGACTGAATATCTAAACACCTGGAATTATTACAATATGTACAATCAAGACAAATATACAATAGAAACCGGATACAACAAATACAAGCTCAACGAAAAGGTCAACCTGAATGTTAACTATAATGGTGAGACTGCTCCAAGCAGCAACAGATACCTCTATGTCCGCTTAATGAATGGAATTCTGGACTTCAGTGTGGTAAATGATCCATCTTACAGCTTTGTTTACGATAAAAGCCTTATACCAAATATGTATGTTAAGGCTGTATGTTTTGACGGTATCCGCTTACATGACATAGGCATGCAGCAATACATCTATGACAGCAATGAAAAGAAGCTTGACATAAGCGTTACTGCTGATAAGGAAAGCTACAAGCCAGGAGATACAGTTAATCTTTCATTTAGTGTGAAGGGCCCTGATGGCAAGCCATGCAGCTCTGAAATAAATATAAGCGTAGTTGATGAGGCACTGTTTAGTTTGTGGCAGCAAAACGTGGATATTCTCTCAGGACTATACTCACCGGCAGTATCAAGTGGATTAATGTCCGAATATATCACAACAGACAAAGATGAGAATTCCGGCAATGGAATGGCCGAGGGCGGTGAAGGAGGAGATGCATATACCAGAAGTGACTTCAAGGACAGCGCACTATTTACTTCTGTTACGTCAGGAAGCAACGGAAAAGCCGAAGCAAGCTTTAAGCTGCCTGACAATCTGACTTCCTGGAGAGTAACCTATCAGGCTGTTACAGATAAGCTCGAAGCAGGCAGCGGCAAAATAAATGTTTCTTCTAAGCTTCCATTCTTTGTCGACACCATATTTAACAAGGTGTACATTACCGGCGATACTCCATCCATAATAGTGAGAGCTTATGGTACAGAGCTTGATAGTAATGCTCAGGTCAGCTATAAGGTTTATCTGGATAATGGAACTGCAACTAAAGAGTACAGCGCAGTCGGCAAGGCTGCTGCTAATACGGAGATAGCTTTGGACAGTCTTACTGCAGGAAGCTACACTATAAGAGTCGATGGTACAAGTGGAAAGCTAGTAGATTCGATGAAAGAAAGCTTCAAAGTATCTGACAGCCTTTTGGAGACATCAAAAACAGACTATATCACACTATCGGATACTACATCACTGACAAGCAATACTAAGGGCTTGACCTCACTCATTTTCTATGGCGAAGAGTCGTCACTATTGTATAACGAGCTTTACTCGCTTTACTGGAGCTGGGGTCAGAGGCTTGACCAAAAGTTAGCTGTTAAGGTATCAGGGGAACTGCTGCAGAAATATTTCGGAGAAGAAATTGATACCAGTGCAGATTTTGATATTAGTAAATACCAGACTGATGATGGTGGCTTCGCCCTTCTCACTTATGACAGCAGCAACCCTGCACTGTCAGCTGAGGTTTGTTCACTAGCTGCCGACAGTGTAGATAATGCAGCTCTGGCATTATACTTCAGAAGGATCCTCGAAAATGAATCATCACCTGCAGAAGATATTGCGTATGCATATTGGGGGCTTGCTTCTCTCCATGAGCCGGTGCTTCTTGATATAAGAAACCTTCTTGAGGATGAAGGTCTTACAATAAAGCAAAGGCTGACACTTGGTATGGCACTTGCTGAAGTAGGCGATTATCAGGGCGCTCGTGACATTTATGACTCTGCTATGAAGAAAGCCGGCACAGTTAATGATACACTAGCATGGATCGATACAGGCACAAGAGATGAAAGTATAGATGCTACATCGCTTTGCTCACTTATTGCTCTTAAGACAAACGCTCCCGAAAAGCTAAAGCTTTTCAAATATATTAAAAATAATTCTACATCTGAACTACTTGTTAACATGCAGCGCATGATGTTCGTAAAAAACATTATTAAGAATGCCGGCCTTAATAACAGCTTCACTTATGAAATTGATGGGGTAAAGAAGAATGTCGAGCTTAAAAACGGCAGCTATTACAGGCTTACCGTTACGCCTGATATGCTTGGTAGGCTTAAATTCAGTAGTGTAAACGGCAAGGTGCTGGCAGCAGTATCATACACAGCCCCGGTAAGCGAAGCATATACATCAAAGGATAGCCCAATTTCAATTAAGCGTGAATACAGCATCAACAATACGGTAACAACAGCATTTAAACGCTCTGATCTGATAAAGGTAACAATTACACCATCATTCTCAGAATTATCACCGGATGGCTATTATGAGATCACAGACATTTTGCCTGCAGGCTTCAGATATGTCCGTAACGACCATTATACCGCAGATGACTATTGTTATCCTGATGAGGTAACAGGACAGAAGATTGTTTTCGGGTACTATTATAATAAGAACGGCAAAAATACAAAGAGCATTACCTACTACTGCAGAGCCGCAACACCCGGCACATATACTGCCGACAATGCAGCAATCCGGCACAGCAGCAGCAATATTACGGGCTTTGCTGATAGAACAGGCGTTACTATAAGCAACTAACATTAGGAGGCGAAGAGAAATGGCAGAGTATGGTTCTAGACTATTTACGGTTTTAATAGTGGGCGTACTCTGTCTCTTTTCAATAGCTGCATCTATGCACCTGATCAATATAGAAGCAATAAATGACGACACTATTTCATCTGCCGAACAAAGCATGACTGATATATCACAAGAAACTCTGGCAAGGGATTTAATTTTCGACGAAGGTACGGGAAATGCATCAGCAGATGGAAGTGCCTCGGAAGGTGCAGAAAGTACCACCGCAAAGGTTGGGAGCATCTCCGAAGGTGGAGATACTATACCCACGAAGGATGGCACAGACAAAGCAGCAGATAATATTTCAGTTGAAGCTGCAGATAATTCTCTATCGCAAGTACCCAAAGCGAAACTTGAAGAGAGTAAAGAAGGCGACACAGATTCAATTAATAACACCATCTCCACTCTACCAACATATACAGGAACTCTTCGCTGCCTTTACTACAACGAAAAGGATTTTCACAATTCTGTCATTGCCGCAAAGAAGGCCGAAAAGGTTATTGAGAATAAACTTGGCAGTTCAAAAGCAGCAGGTGGAATTGTCCCACATCATCTCCTCGCAAGCGATATGATCGCATGCTTCTTTGAAGCTCTTGCAAAAAGCTCTCCCAAAACCGTTGTTGTGATTGCACCTAATCACAACAGAGCAGGCCTTACACAAATACATGTCTGCAAGCAAAGCTGGTCCACCGCATATGGCACTCTTGATGCTGATACTACACTGACGGACAGACTTATCAATGAGCTTGGAGCACGTCAAAGTACAGAATTAATGGAAAGTGACCATTCCATTTCAGCTCTGGTACCATACATCAAGTATTACCTGCCCGATGTTAAGATAGTTCCGATTTTGCTGCATGGCGATTATTCATCTGATGCCTCAGTAAAGCTTGGCGAACTGCTGGCTGACGAAATGTCTAAAACCCCTGATATAACCATTGTGGCATCTGTAGATTTTTCGCATTATTTAGATGCTAAAACGGCATTTAAAATGGATGAAAAAACACTGGATGCAATAACATCAACCAATATACAAGCCATTAGTATGATGGGCAATGACAATCTTGATTCACCTGCGTCTATAATTGCTCTTCTGACTGCAATGAGTAAAAATGGCACGCCAATACCTACCATATTAGATCACAACATTTCATCTAATATCACAGGTCGCGGAGCTGATTATACAACGAGCTATTTTACAATGCTTTTTAACCATAAAAGTGACAATCAACCATAATTTATTTGGACAAGAAATATTCATAAAATTTATTAACATTTTCCGTGTTTAAGGTTATAATAATTATGTTACGTGATTGTTACAATAAGATGGAAAGCAGGATATAAACTAATGAGATGGCTTGAAGTAAATTGCTCCAAACCACTAAGCGGAAACATTAAGATACCCGGTTCAAAGAACAGCTCTCTGGCATTACTTGCCGCTTGCTGTCTTGCAGAAGAACCTGTATGCTTTACCAATATTCCCGAGATATCAGATATTAATGTTGTTTCCAAGATTTTGAAAAGCATTGGTGCAACCGTTACAAAGAACAATTCTTCATTTACTATAGATCCACGTACTATTTACACTGCAGATATAAGCCCCGAGCTTTCCTCTGCATTTCGAGCCGCATATTATTTTGTAGGCGCTCTCCTTGTTAAGCATAAAAAAGTATCTATCGGTTACCCCGGCGGCGATAATTTTATATCACGTCCTATTGATCAGCATATAAAGGGACTTAAAGCCTTGGGTGCAACTATCACAAGCTATGATAATTACTATACCGTTGAGGCTGATAAGCTTACGGGCGCTGAAATATTCTTTGATGTAGTCACCTGCGGCGCAACCATTAACGTTATGCTTGCAGCAGTCCTTGCAAGCGGCAAGACTACACTTTATAATGCCGCTAAGGACCCTGAGGTAGTAGATACAGCAGTGCTCCTTAATAAAATGGGAGCTCATATATATGGCGCAGGCACCGACACAATAAGAATACAAGGTGTATCTCAGCTTGGCGGATGTGTTCACTCAGCTGCTCCCGACAGGTTGATAGCCGGTGCTTATTTAATGTCTGCCGGCATTACCGGTGGTGTTGTAACCGTAAGGGATATAATTCCCGAACATCTGGAATCATGTATGTCCAAGCTGACTGAGATAGGACTTGAATTCGAGAAAAGTGAAAACAGCATAACGGCATACGGCGGGGGAAGAATAAAGGCTTCCAGAGTCAGGACAGGTAAGTTTCCTATGTTTGAAAGCGATTTTCAGCAGCCTGTCACTGTTCTTCTTTTAAAAGCTGCGGGCAGGAGCACTATCTCCGATAAAATATACCCTAAGCGATTTAATCACTGTGAGCAGCTTAACCGAATGGGTGCAGATATCTCTGTCAGAAACGGGATTGCCCGTATAAACAGTCATCGCAGGCTCATAGGAGCATGGGTACATGCAGGAGATATCAGAGCCGGTACGTCCTTAGTACTTGCAGGTCTCATGGCGGAAGGTACCACAAGGATAACGGGAGTTGAGCATATAGAACGTGGCTACGAGGATATAGTAAAGGATTTCAGGTGTCTAGGTGCAGATATATCTCTCCGCTGCGGAGATTATATGAATACAGCTGATGTAGATGCAGTTCCCCTGTTGCAGAAATAGATTGACATTTGGAATATTGAATATGGCAATAAAATTTGAATAAGAAACATTAATAGCTGTAGCAGAATAGTTTTGCTGCAGCTATTTTTACTCTAAATTAAAATATTCAAGCAAGAGTCAGAAAGCAGAGACTACGCATGGTACATACTTAGCCTCTGCTTTCTATAAACACAGCTGTTATAGAAAATACTGATCATAGAAAGTCATTTATGTCGTCTGTACAACAATCACACGAACCTGTGCCCCGGTGGAAAGAGTTCTGTCATAATATACCTTCATTGGCATGCCGGATGAAAGTGCTGTCAAGAGACCTTCCTCACCGCTGATCCATTTTCCCATGTTGGATATGTATATCTGCACATTATCATTTACCGGGATTTCATAATCGCTCACAGTAGCATACCAATCTCCATTGCTTTGGAAAAATGCTTCAGAACCGATTTTGCCTGAAGGAATCAGCGAGGTGACGCTGGCAACATCCTGATAGGTAGTGTTGTAGGCTCGCAGCGCAATACCGACATATGTGCCTGTTTCTAAAGCACGTGTATATAAATATTTATTGCTTTCTCCATTGTTATTACCATTTGTAATCGTCGCAGCATTGTACCACACAGACAAGGTCGGCAGTGAGCTTAGATTTATGCCGCTTTGGTTTGGGTAAAATGTAAACTTCCCATAGTCATAACAGTTACCTGTCACATCGTGTAGTAGCAGGATATCTACCTGTCCGGTAGAATTGAGGTGGTAATAGTTAACGTAGGAGAAAGGAAGCGACGTCGTCCAGTTAATTTCTGTAAAATCAGACGAGCTGACACCAAGTTCACCGGAGAGGCTGTATACGTAGCTGACAGGGCTGCCCTTTCCTGCCTGCTCATAGATTGCGCAGGAAGGTGCTATCTTATATGAGCCAAGCATATTCGCCGAGATATCCAGCTTGCCGGTGTCATTCGGTGTAGCATATGCATAGCAGCTCAGTTCATTTCTAAACGTTTGTCTGACTCTTACCAGCATACCGCGAAGCACATCGTCAGCGTAAATATCGTCAGCAGTCAGCACAATTCCGCTTCCACAAAGAGTGACAGAACTACCATCCATAGCTAAAACGCCTATCATTTCATTCGAAATCTTGGAATCTACCGTCGCTGCCGCCACCTTGCAGTCATCAGTGAGCATAATTGTGATGTAACTGCCCAAGGAGAAATCCTTCAGCGTATCCCACGCAGCTTCGAGGACTGAGAACTCGTGCCCCGCTACAGTAATGGTTTCAGCACTGTCAACGCTTGGAGACGCTGCCTCAATGCAGCCTGTAACACGATAGTCAGAAGCACAGAGCGTCCTTGTAGCCTTGTCGTAATAAGCAACATCGTACTTCGCCAAATCATCTTGCTGTGCTGTGGAGCCATTCTTCGTAATTTTATAGCCGCCTGTCACACCAAGCTTGCGTGCAAGCTCGCTACCAACGGTGTTTGTCTCTGCAACAACTACCTCGGTACTAATCCCGGATGTCCCTGTGGAGAGATAGACATATTGTACCGCGCCATCGTTATCATAGTAGAGTCTTGCCGTTTTTCCTGTCTGAGCGTTAATATAGCCGGTGTTGTTCCATGTGTAGATGTCGCTCCCTGCAATAACTCTCGCCTTACCGGTAATACGATATGTCTCACCGCTTGCATCCGTGATGCCAGAGGTTTTGGCGGAGGATATTGTCACATCCTTAAATTCGTTTGCCGAAGGCATGAAACCGACCACTTTTCCGGCACTGTTCAGCAACAAATCACCAATATATCCCTCGAGATCTGAGGATATTGAATTTTTCTGGCTAAAATACTCCACGGATGCACCGGCGTCTGTAACGTTGCATGCCATGAGCTGTCCGGACTCCACACCGTTTATGGCATTCACATTGAGGACAATGACCGTCTGTGTAGATGAGACTCCACTAATGGTCTTGAAATATACAGCGTCAGAACCGTTTTTTTCTGTTTCCAGTGTGTTATATAGAAGTTCAGCCGTTTGTCCCCGAGTGACAGTACTATATGCGCTAAGAGCCAGCCCTTTATCCAGCTCTAACTCATGGGCAAAGTTTGTATAGTCAGTAGGCCAGGCCTTACCGATATCATTCTCCGTAAAGCCGAGGAGCCGGAGTAGAATGGTTGCCACCTGGCCATAGGTTACAGAATCGTCAGGACCGAATTTTCCGTTTCCATACCCATTGACAAGCTTTTCACTATAGGCTAAATTCACATAGCCTGTATACCAAGCACCAGGTTTCACATCGGTGAACAGTGTCTTGTAAGAATTTACTGCCACCTTGTCCTCCAGTCCCACCATCCGAACCACGAGTGCGCAGAACTGTGCCCGATTCAGAATGGAATCCGGATTATATTTATCACCTCCAACACCGTCCACTATGCCCATGCTCTGAAGGACCGAAGCTGCCAGCGCAGTATCTGAGTCATTAATATCGGAAAATGCAGCCGACACATTGTTAACAAGCGTCCCACAAATCAACAATAGTGTTAGGATAATTGATAATAATTTCTTTTTCATATAGAAATCCTCCGTTGTTATTCATATCGTAATGCGTCAATAGGATTGAGAACCGCCGCTTTCCGAGCCGGCAGGTATCCGAAAATGATACCGATGGCTGCGGAAGCACCAAATGCAAGGCTGATAGATGAAATTGTAGGCGTTACTGCCATTTCAACCTCCAACATAGCGCTAACAACAATCGTAGCCAGTGCAGACAATCCATAGCCTAGAGCAATACCCAAAATACCACCTATTGTACTGATGACCGCAGCCTCGATCACAAACTGGGACAGAATGTAGCGTTCCTTCGCCCCTAACGCCTTGCGAATACCAATCTCCCTTGTTCGTTCGGAAACAGATACCAGCATAATGTTCATGATGCCCACACCGCCGACAACAAGGGATATACCCGCAATGACAGCAAGAACAGTAATAACAACATTGATCATCTCTGTCATCGTGTCTAGCATCTGGGACATGCTCATAACTTTGTAGGCATCCTCAGAACGCAGTCGCTCAAAAAGTGAGTTTTCCATCGCATCCATCGCATCATCAACGGTATCCTCAGATACGATTGTAACTGTGTAGCTGGAAACATTTCCACTCTTGTTTAAGCGCACTGCTGTTGAATAGGGCAAGTAAATCGCGTCGTCGGTACCACCCTCATCCGGCTCGTCATCCTCCTGAGAGAGAACACCCACAATTGTAAATTGGTTTCCATCTATTCGGACACTCTGGCCGACCGCTTCACCGTTGTACCAAACACTGTTAATGTAGCTCCCCACAACGCAGACACGGGTGCGGTTTTCCATGTCAATATATCTCAGGCCTCTACCGACATTTACTGTGTATCCTTTAATATCAAAATAGCTTTCGCCCACGCCGGTAACAGAAGTCTCATCCAGCGTCTCATCACCTACCTTTACTGTTCCCTGCATGGATACTGTTGGAGATAGCTCTTTAAAATATTCAGAGTTCTCTTCCACGATCTCATACATATCATCAACGGAGAGCTTATGCGTAGTACCTCGTCCTGTAAGATTAACAGTAATGGTGTTAGTTCCCATGCCCTGGAACATACTTGTCATATACCCCTCCATGCCGCTGCCAATGCCAATGATGACCATAACGGCGGAGATACCGATGATGATGCCAAGCATTGTCAAGAATGCTCTTGCTTTACTACTACGTATATTTTGAAACGCAAGGGAAAAGCTTTCTCTAAGTTTCATCCTCTGGCCACCTCGTCTCTATGTACACCGGATGCAGGATCATCCGACGCTCCGTCAAAAATAACACGTCCATCCTCCAACCGGATCACGCGCTCTGCAGTAGCCGCAATTGAGTTGTCATGTGTGATGAGTACAACGGTATTGCCCGCCTCATGCAGGTCATGTAGAAGCTGCAGTACCTCGCTGCCTGTACGTGAATCCAGCGCACCGGTCGGCTCGTCTGCAAGGATGACTGACGGCGAATTCGCCAGTGCCCGTGCGATGGATACCCGCTGCTGCTGCCCACCGGAGAGCTGGGTGGGGAGGTTTTTCAGCTTATCACCCAGCCCCACCTTTTCCAGCACAGTCGTTGAGATCTCCCTGCGCTTCTTTCGAGAGGCGCCGGCGTACATCAGCGGTACCTCCACGTTGCTGAGAACATTGAGCTTCGGAAGTAAATTATATTGCTGAAAAATGAAGCCCAGTTTGGCGTTGCGAAACTCAGCCAGCTCATTTTTATCCATCTCGCCTACATTACGCCCGTCCAGAAGGAACAATCCACTGGTGGGTACATCCAGGCAGCCGATGATATTCATACATGTGGACTTGCCGGAGCCGGATTTGCCGACGATGGCTACGAATTCACCAGAATAAACAGCGAGAGATATTTCGTCTGCCGCTTTTACCACAGTGTCGCCCATGTTATATATTTTCGATACCTTACGGAATTCGATAAGAGGGATTTTGCTACTAGTTTTCTCCATAGGATCAACCTCCCATAGGCGATCTACCGCGTGAGCCGCCGCTCGGTCCGCCGCTCGGTCTGCTGCTCGGTCTGCTGCTCGGTCCACCGCTCGGTCCGCCGCCTATACCAGCGCCTCCCATGCCCGGTACAAAGCCGCCGCCCATGGGGAAGGTGCTAATCCCTGAAGCAGACTTAGGCAGCCATGCAATCTCATCGCCTTCGGAGAGTCCGGAAATTATCTCTACATAGTCTTTATCGGCCACACCGGTTTCAACACGTACATAATCATAACCCTCCGGGGCGCCGAAGCCTGTGGATCCGTCAGACTTCTTTACAAGGATACGTCCGCCAGTCTGCACGGCATCGGCAGGTACAGCGATAACACCTGCGTTTTCACTTACAACAATAGAGACATCTGCGTTCATGCCGGGCAACAGCCTGTCTGTCTCATCAATACGGATCGTAACCGGGTAGGTCGTTACACCATTGGCAGATGTGCCATTGATGCCGACTTTGGTCACTTTACCCTCGTATGTGACACCTGATACTGCGTCAGCCGTTATGGTCGCAGTCTGCCCCACAGATACGTTTGATATGTCCAATTCATCCACATTGAGCGTAATGTTCAGACTAGAAAGATCAAAAATGGTACAAAGAGTCTTACCAGTCTCTGCATTTTCTCCCTGTTTATAATATTTGTCTACAATGGTACCACTGATCGGCGCCGTAATGGTGTAGTTCTCAAGGATATCATACTGGCTCTGAAGGGAGAGTTCAGCATCACGCAGGGAATCGGCAGAATTTAGTATGTCATCCGAAAGAGTATCGCTTGTGAGCTTTATTATGGTTTGCCCTGTAGACACGGTTTCATTGTTTCGCACACACACATCAGCCACAGTGCCTGATATACTGCAGTACACAGTGGTACGGGCAGAAGCATCAAGGCCGTCATCATCAGTGATGGAGGGATAAATCTCAGAATTCTCTTCTCCCAGCCAGCAGGTTGCAGTATCACCGACATTGAGAGCACCGGGATTTGTAACCTGCACTGTGACTGCAAAGCATGATACGCCCGTTTCAGAAGTACGTGTCAGTGAAGAGACTTCCTTTACTGAACCGCTTAAGGTCAGCATCTGATTTGCAATGGAGACGGTCGCCGGCATCCCGGAATGGATCTGCCCTGAGTATTCGCTGCTGTAATACTCCGTCAGTGTAAGCACGGAGGTATTTTCAATGGTAGCGACAGCGGCATTCGCATTCATGTTGTCGCCAACTTCTACGCTAATTCCAGTGATCCGGCCGTCGATTGGCGCTGATACGGTAAGATCCGTCATAGATTCGATTTTTTTATTATAAGCACGCTGGCTCTTCGAAAGCGAGTTTTCTGCTCGTTCAATACTGGTGGCGGCATCGGATGAATCCACCTTGTACAGAACATCGTCCTTTGATACGATGTCTCCCTCCTCAAATTCGGCGGACAGGATTTCGCCGGAGACAAGTGAAATGACCGTATATGAATCAGCAGATTCCAGTGCTCCGCTTCCGGTTAGTGTGGATGTAATGTCTCTCCGCTCCGCCTGAGCATATGTATAAGACGCTTTTACGCCGATTTGCTGCCTGCCGCAGCTTTTCACCACAAAAGCGAGTAGAATTAATACTACAACTATCACGCCTAATATAATCCATTTTTTCTTCCCTCGTTTTTTCTTTGTTGCAGGCACACCTTCAAGCTTGGCATTGTTTTTCGTGTCTTTGTTTTTACTGAAAAGCTTCATATAATTGATACTCCTTTTCTGGGACGCTTTCCGACATCAACCCACAAACATCTTGGTGTTTGTGGGTTGATGCCGTTCTAAGCAGAATCTGTAATCTTGTTGATTATCTTGTTGGTCTACTTGATACTTGCTGCTTGCAACTAACAAACTTATAATCCACATTTTTACTTAAGGTTCACCGTCTTTCTCACTGCTGCTGTATATAGCCACAAATGAACTGCAAATATGATGTGGGACTATTTCGTCCTACCTATCTTCATCGAACGTCAGCTTAAGTGTCAGGGTCGAATTGTTCCGCTTTATAACAACGCTGACCGTATCACCGGCCTTATGCTTAGCCTTCACATCCTCTACATCACTCATACTTTCAATAGTCTTACCATCCATCTGAGTAATTACATCGCCGACTTTTATACCTGCCTTTTCTGCAGCACTGCCTGAGCCTACAGCAGAAATGTAGACACCTTTGGGTAGATTGTAGTAATTAGACATAGTATCACTTATATCAATTCCTGAGATGCCTATATACGGCCTACCTTTAACATATCCATAGGTCATGAGTTGATCAACTATAGGCTTAGCATCATTAATAGGAATTGCAAAGCCAAGTCCCTCTACTCCTGATGCTGATATCTTTACCGAGTTAATTCCAATAACCTCACCATTGGAATTAAGAAGCGCACCGCCACTGTTTCCTGTGTTTATTGCAGCATCTGTTTGTATCAGGTTCATAGTTCTGTCATCGATCTCGACAGTTCTATTAAGTGCACTTATAACTCCAACGGTAACAGATCCGGCAAATTCCATTCCGAGAGGATTACCTATAGCCACAGCCAGCTCTCCCACCTCAAGCTTAGATGAATCACCAAGGTCCGCAACCGGAAGTCCTGTTAAGCTGATCTTGATGACTGCAAGATCTGTCTCACTATCTCCGCCTACAAAGGTGGCTTTCCCTTCTCTTCCGTCCGGAAGGAAAACTTCAAGCACAGTATTGCTGCTTAAGCTGCTTTTAGGGTCAGCGCTGGAGACAACGTGATAATTTGTCATTATGTATCCATTCTTCGTGATAATAATTCCCGAGCCTTCAGACACCTGAGAATTCAAAACTCCATAGCGATTCTGCCTTGTACTGTTTACTGTCATTCGTATACCTACTATTGAAGGACCAGCCTGCTTTGCAATGGTCGTAACGCCAGAGCCCTGTGTAAATGCGGCTGCTTTAGTCATATTTGTGTTAGCAGCAGATATATTCTGTGCATCGGAATAACTAGTAGCAGTCTTTAAAGGATTATCATTTTCTGATATAGCCTGGGCTGACTCCATAATTGTATTCAGTGCCTGTGCTTTTACATCCTCTATCTCATTGTTAAATCTATTATAAAGAACACTTCCGACAACAAAGCTGCTAATTATCGCAGTTACAAGCACAAGAGCAATGCTTCCGGCTACTCTTTTTTTACGCCTTTTAGGTGGCTTTGGATTAAAGCTGTTATAGCTATTATACATTTCATACATATTAAAGACCTCCTCACTTTAATTTCTATGATACAATGTTACCAAAATAATATTAATATTCTTTTATGAAATCTTTAAAAAATTGTTAATATTTTGTACCAGTACATCAATTTACATCAGCAGTAATTGCTTAGGACTTGCAAAAAACGTATAGATGAGTATAGCTTTATCACTTTTCTTGATCTTACTGTATCGCTATACTGTCTGGTTGTTTTTATTCAACAAAATGACGTCATAAAGCATGGCACCATTACATGGTCATTATTTAGTTGCTACTGTACTATAAATTAATTGTTATGGGTTAGCTGACATAGATTATTTGTCATTACATAGTTTTTCATTTAGTTATACTACTCGTTTGAATTAATTATCACTTTTCTATTGACTCATCTGTCAACGACAAATGATTTTATAAGCGCGAAATACTCTCTGAAATATGATTTGGCTATAGCAGAAGTAGGAGTTTTTGCGCAAATCGCATGTGCATTGAAGCCGTTTCTGGATGCAAGCATTTTTGATCTCATAATATGAAACTTATTTGTTACAAATGTAATATCAGTTTCATTCTCTCCCGAACTCCTATTAATAATTTCTCTGCTTAGATAGAAATTCTCCATAGTGCTTGTAGCTTTATCTTCAATAATGATCCTATCCTCAGCTATTCCCTTTGAAACTAGGAATCGCCTCATTGCTTCTGCTTCTGTAATATCCTCGCCTCTGCCCTGTCCGCCTGTAACTATAACCCTTGTATCAGGATATTTTTCCAAATACTGCACTCCGGAATTAAGACGTTCAAATAAGGCCAGAGAAATTTGCTCACCCTTTATACCGGCACCAAGTATGACCAGGTAATTACTTCTGATTTCCGGATCTGAATGGCCTTTAGAGATGATGAGGCACTCAACTGCAGCAAACTGCAAAATAGCAATAGTAAGTACAGCTATTACTATTTTCTTATAGTTTGTCTCTCTCCTGACTCTGGATATGATTTTCGCTTCATTAATACTATTCACTTTATCCTCCGGTTTCTTCGCGTGCAAGGCCCGAAGGCATTCGGCCTTTTAGCTTTGTACCGTAATATATACTGACATTACATAACCTGTAACCCCATTAGCAGTAGTAATTTTATACCACCCGCTACCCTGGGACACGATAGTTACAACATTACCCTTTACCAGCTGTGCCAGCTTAGTTGATGTTGCAGATGCTTCCTTTCGTACATTCAGCGCAGCGACATTAACGGTTCCCTTTTTTGTTGCAGGAGCTGCCGTACCCGTGCCTGCTGTCGTCCCGGCTGAAGCTGCTACCTCTGTAATATAAGTTCCTAAAACATAGCCTGTTATTCCATTGGCAGTAGTTATTTTATACCATCCATTACTCTTGGACAAAATAGTAACGGTATTATTCTTTACCAGCTGTGCCAGCTTAGTTGATGTTGCAGATGCTTCCTTTCGTACGTTCAGCGCAGCTATATTGACTATGCCCTTTTTTGCTGCTGCAGCCGGCGTTCCTGTATTAGTTCCGGTATTAGTTCCGGTATTAGTTCCGGTATTTGTTCCGGTATTAGTTCCGGTATTTGTTGATGGCTTTGTTCCTGTATTGCTGCCCGTTCCGTTATTTGTGCTTGGTGCTGCTGCTCCGCTGTTTATGGTTTCCTGCAGCCTTTTTATTGTCGTCTCCTGTGCCGCAAGCTTGTTTGACAAAGCTGTATTTTGGTCAACAAGAGCTTGAATCTTCTGATTTAATTGATTAACTATCTGGTCTACATAACTCTTACTAACAATCGGGTCACCGTCAGATCCGGGCTCAGCACCCTGTGTTACGGCAAAAACAAAGTTAATGCTGAGAGAAATTGCTAATAATAAGAATAACGCAATAGTAGTAAATTTAATACGATGACTCATATCTGACACCCCGTTTCATTTGTATAAAAATAAAATAATATGCGCATTTAATATTAATATTATAACCTAAAGCCAGCCACTTTTGGTTACAATAACCTTAAAAATTTATGACAAAGTTAAAAAAGCCGAACAGAGTATAATCTTTAAATTATATGGTTTAAAACATTTCCTTGGCATAACTGCTTATCCTTGTGTATTAAGACCTATCTCTGGGGATTACAACTTATCCCTTGGCATGAAGCCTTGAGCAATGCGGCAATCCCATTATTCTCAAACACAAGAGCTCCCGCCGGCTGCTGCTAGAATTAATTTCCATATTTCATCCTTCCCCTGCTTTGTTTCAGAGGAGTACGGTATAACTGCAGTATCATTCCCTACTGACAATACCTTTTTTATTTCATCAAGTCTGGCTTTTATTTGTCCCCTGGATATTTTGTCCAGCTTTGTAGCCACTACAATGTGCTTTAATCCATGCTCTACTATCCATTTGTACATTATCCTGTCGTCCTGGCTTGGAGCATGCCTTATATCTACAAGCAATACTACCATTTGAAGCTGTCGCCTCGTATTCAGGTATGTCTCAATAATATCTCCCCATGATTGCTTTTGTTCCTTTGATACCTTTGCGAAGCCATAACCCGGCAGGTCCACCAAATATAGCTTGTCATCAATATTGTAAAAATTAATACATCTTGTTTTTCCCGGCTCTGAAGAAACCCTTGCCAGGCTTTTCCTGTTAAGCAGCGTGTTAATAATTGTTGATTTTCCGACATTCGACCTGCCTGCCAGTGCTATTTCCGGCATACTGCTTGCAGGGTACTGAGATGATTTTACAGCTGTCAGTTCATATCTTGCTTTATTTAAATCCACCTTTGATACTCCTTACCTTATCTTAGTTATACAGTTAACCTATCTCATTTACGGTTATTGTATTTGTACTTCATATAGATTAGTTTATCTGTTACTTCACTTTGCATATATTCATTAAATTACCTTTCTTTATTATACCATTAAAACCTGTTGCTCACACCTATTAAATGTTATACTTTATTGTAACAGGCTATTATTCAGGTTTGACAATAGTGAGCTATTGCACAATGACGAAAACCGAAGCTTCATTTACATGAGCTATCTAGTTCAACAAGTATTTTTTTGCGCAAGCGTTAAAAAGAGGCGACATTGATGTAACGCTTTTACAAAGTAAAAGCATTTAGCAAGTTGAAACCCGCAAAAATGCTTAGAAATAAATAAGCTGTAGCATTTTCCTCAAAAAGTCAACTTGCTGATCTTCACTCTGACTAGATTTCTCTGAGCTACATTACGCTTATTGGTTTTCTTACATTGTACAACAGTTCCATAAATTCGGATACCTGAATAGTCACTGTAGCAGCCTAAACTCAACGACACGTGCAGCTAATGAAAGGTACATGGGAATGAACGATAAGAAGCTAATTACCTTGTCAGTACAAAACCTGCTGGAATTTTCCCAGCAATCAGGAGACATACGAACCGGCTTTTACTCCCCTGCAAGAGCTGTAGAAGGTACAAAAGGCCATAATACCGTCAGAAAGCTGCTCATGGAGTCACTTCCTGATGATTGCGTTTACGAATCCGAGGTCCCTATATCCTATAGACTTGAAGGTGAAAGCACCATACTTGAAATAGCCGGACGTATGGACGGTGTGTTGAAGGATGCTTCAGGTATAACAATACATGAAATCAAGACTACCTTCCTTTCACTTGATACCATAGAGCATGATCACAATCTTGTTCACTGGGCGCAGGCAAAATGCTATGGTTTTATGTTCGCTTATCTTTGCGGACTTGATTATATAGCCATCCGTCTCACATATTTCCAGCCGGATACCAAGCAGGAAAAATCCTTTACCGACATATACAGCTTTGACACGCTTGAGGATTTTTTCATGCCTCTTGTCCGAGAGTGCTTATCATGGCAGGACATGATACACGGCTGGCTCGCTGTCCGCGATGCATCCATCACCGGGCTGGAATTTCCTTATGGGACATACCGTGCCGGTCAGGAGGAGCTCACTGAAAGTGTATATGAAGCGATTAGACGTGGAGATATGCTGTTTGCACAGGCACCCACAGGGACAGGGAAAACAATCGCTACACTTTATCCCTCAGTTAAAGCAATGGGCGACGGTCATATTTCAAAGCTCTTCTACCTTACTGCGAAAACTACTACGCGCCAATTAGCTGAAAAAGCCGTCGATGATATGAGAGATAAAGGCCTTCGTATAAAATCAATCACCATTACAGCCAAGGAGAAAATTTGCTTCTGTGACGCTCAGGATTGTAATCCCGAGAGCTGCGAATTTGCAGTAAATTATTACGGCAAGCTGAGAAAAGCACTGCTAGATGCCTTAAATGAGGATCGTCTGGACAGACCGACAATAGAAAAATATGCCCGTGATCATAACATATGCCCATTTGAGCTTTCTCTGGATCTTTCTCTTTGGTGTGATGCAATTATTTGCGATTACAATTATCTTTTCGACCCGCGTGTCTACTTAAAAAGGTTCTTTACTCACAGCGGTGATTGGTGTTTTTTGATAGATGAGGCTCACAATCTGGTAGATAGAGCAAGAGATATGTTTTCCGCAGAGCTGTCCAAAAGAGCTTTCTTTGAGCTGAAACAGGCAGCGAAAGCAGAGTTCCCCGAGCTATATGATTTTATAAATAACATATATAAGTATTTTATAGACACTGCACGCAGCATTAATACGAATTCTGATGACAAAGTTAGGGACTTCTACACTGTTCGGCGAGATCCTCCAAACGATTTAGGCAAGCTTCTGGAAAGGTTCACCGGTTATCTTGAAAATCGTCTATCCAGGAATACTGCGCTTTCATTTTATGCGAAGTTGACTGAAACATATTTTGACTGTCTGCATTTCATGAAGATTCTTGAGCTGTATGATGATAAATTCGTTACTTGTTATGATAACTCATCCAGAGATTTTAAACTCAAGCTTTTCTGCGTTGACCCGTCAAAGCAGCTGCACCGGTCAATGAATAAGGGAAGAGCCTCCGTATTATTTTCAGCAACCTTATCTCCTACGGAGTATTTTACATCCATGCTTGGAGGCGACATGGATTCAAGGGTACTTGCTCTTGCTTCTCCTTTCCCTTCTGAAAATCTGTGTGTTTATGTGGATGACACAGTGTCCACTAAGTTTAAAACAAGACAGTTTTCGTATGACCGGATAGCTAAGGCTATATATGATACGGCAAATGCAAAGAGAGGAAATTACATGGCCTTTTTCCCGTCATTTGAGTACCTAAATCAGGTCTATTACAGATTTATGGGTATCGCAGCAGGAATACGCACCCTTTACCAGACTCCCGGCATGTCTGAGGCTTCAAGGCAGGAGTTCCTCGACGGTTTCGGACATATAGGCGAAACGAGTCTTGTTGGCTTCGCCGTAATGGGCGGCGTCTTTGGCGAGGGTATAGATCTTGTTGGCGACAAGCTGTCAGGTGCTGTTATTGTAGGCGTAGGGCTACCGCAAATATGCAATGAGCGAAATATTATCCGTCAATTCTTCGACGAACTGAACTATTCAGGCTTTGAATATGCATATATTTACCCGGGACTAAATCGTGTGCTGCAAGCAGCCGGTAGGGTCATACGTACAGAGGAGGATACCGGAGTGGTGATCCTTCTCGATGAGCGTTTTTCCAATCAAATCTATAGAGATCTGCTCCCTTCAGAATGGCCGTTTATATCCAGGGCCTCCGAAGGCTGCGATTTAAAAGAGGTATTGCAGGATTTCTGGGACGGCTTTGAATAAGCGGCTTCAAAATGCCTCTCCTTTTATAAACAGCTACAGTAACAGCAAGTAATATTAGTATAGAGCCCACAACCGCATTTACTCCCTGCAGTTTTTCACCCATGACGACATATGCAAGCACAGCAGCCGTCACAGGCTCAAGCGTATATATTACAACTGCTCTCTCTGCCTTTTCATATCTGATTGCACTGGCTTGGATCAGGATAGTGGACACAGAAATCAATATACTGATAGTAAGCACAACAAGAACTGATATATTCATATTACCATAGTCGACAAAGAATGTCTTTGAAATAGTAGCCAGGCCAAGAAATGCAGCTGTACTTACCACATGCTGTACAAATGATAGCTGTATTGGGTCTGCAATATCTGAATATAATTTCAGAATAGCCAGGTAGAGAGAAAAGAAAATCGCATTTGCCAAAGCGAAAATGTCACCTACATTAAATCTGAAGCTGCTCAGATCATTGAAATTGAATGTAAGCAGCACCAATCCGGTCATTGCTGTTATAGCACTAAAAACCTCTCTTTTACTCGGCAGTATTCTTTTTGCCACAGTCATAATTAAAGGTGTGAAAACTACTGATAGCTGAACTATAAATGCTGTATTAGAGCTTGAAGTGTTGCCAAGTGCCAGCATGCAGGATATATTGCTCAGTATGGACAGACTGCCGAGCACGCACCCGATAGCTACAGTTTTCCTATTAAAGCTTTTAAGCCTTTTATTGAAAATTATTAATATTGTTATAAATCCGCCAAATGAAAACATGAAAAGCAGAGTAAAGTATGGCAGATGTCCAAGAAGGAGCTTCGACCATATGTAGGAGGAACCCCATAGTGCAGCATTAAGTGCCATAAAAGCCGAAGCATTGCTTTGCTTAATTATATTCATATACTTCAACTCCTCTCTGCTATTATACTATTCAAACTTTTTGCAATATTTATTGCGTAATGTGCTGAGGATATTGTAAAACCTGCGCAAGCTTATGGCATCATATTTTATCCCCGGTGCATAACTTATAATAGAACCAGTATTTTTGCCGGTATTTTCTCATCCAGGAGGTATACATAATGACATATGAAGCAATAGGTAATAATATTAGAAATAGCAGTATAGAAGATACTAGTAGTGCTATACATGCAATCACCACAGATAACAACAGTAATGTGAATTTAGGCACCTTATACTACTGCGCAGAAGCTGGCAACAGCGTCGAGGATATAGCTGCCGAAAATAATGGTACCAAAACTGATGATAACACCGAGAATACCAGCATAATAAATAGCGGTGCCACAAATGCAAGTACCATGAATGATAGCACAGCAACTGCCATTACAGCACATGATACTGCCCAGTATAATAGTCTTAACACAACAGCAGGCACAAATGAACAAAAAAGAGGCTACCTCTTAGGTGACTTTGCTTTATATCATCTTAAAGATATGAAGAATATGTTCTTTGAATATCATTACCATGACTTCAACAAAATCATAATACTCATTTCAGGAGTTGTAACATACATAATAGAAGGAAAAGCATACAGACTCAAGCCGTGGGATGTATTGTTTGTCAGCCGTAGTGAGATTCATAGACCGATAATTGATTCAACAGCCGTATATGAGCGTATAGTTATTTGGGTAAACAGCGGTTTTCTTGAATTGCATAGCATGAAATTTGATCTTTTCACCTGCTTCATGCATACAGGCACACATATCAGCAACCTTATAAGATTAGAACATGTAGCTTTGCAGGAAATGCAGCATATTCTTTTCAGGCTGGAGCTTTCACTGAAAAATGAGGATTTCGGCTATGACGTTTTACGTAATTCCCTAATCATACAGCTTCTTATAATGCTTACAAGAGAACAACTCAAATCATCTGATGGCGGCGGCACGGATTTTACAGCTGATGAAACTGTTCAGCAAATACTGGATCATATTAATGCTAATATAAAGGAAGATCTCTCTATTGAAGCACTATCATCAAAATTTTATATTAACCGTTATCATCTGATGCATAAATTTAAACAGCAAACCGGTTGTTCTGTCCATAGCTATGTGTCACAAAAACGGCTAATCAAAGCGGACGAGCTGATAAAATCAGGCTTTCCCTCCTATCGAGCATGTGAAATGTGCGGTTACGATGACTATTCAAGCTTTGTCAGAGCGTATAAAAAGCTGTTTGGTGTTCCACCAAAAAAAAGACGTGTTAACTAATGTAAACTGGACCTTCAAGCAGGAGTAAAAATTATAGTATCCCTTTCAAAAACTTTAGCGAATTTACAAGCCCCACAGGCTTATATCTAACAAATGATAGTTCAAGTTATCTTATATAGTTTCCAAGAAATAAACATGTGCTCAGTAGACTACTAACCGGGACAAAAGATAGGGCAAGCCCTCTGAGCGAGGGCTTGCATGCTGCTATTATAATATCATATGCCGCTTTTTATCCACGTTACTTGCAGCAGTCCTTAACTAAATAATCCTCTAGCGTCTCTGCAATGCCACAATTAGTTTATGTTGTCTACTGCATCGGCTGTGTAAAATTGTTAGCCTGCTGCTCCTGAATTTCCTGCATTCCCTTATTTACAGATATTTCGTCCTCAGGGCTGAACATATACATTAGCTGTTGAAGCTCGCCTACATGCTGCTTCTCTTCATCTGCAATATGATAGAATACCTTTTTAGCTCGTTCATCGTTTGTTGCCTGCGCATGAGCCTCATAGCCTATAATAGCCTCAAGCTCTCCTGCCAGGTCTACCCTGATAGCCTGTACCAATTCCTCCTTGCTCATTTGTCTTGGTACCTCTGCAACGAATGGATTACCAATCTGTGCCATAAAGAACCTCCTTAATACTTTTTAACTAGTATCTGCACAAATCCGGTAAATAAACGTACAGCTTATTATTTTATTTATATTTATGAAGAACAAGTTTAAGTGTTTATGATTTTTAATTTAAAGCTTGCCTGGTAATTATATGGTTTCTTTTAATTCCACAGCATATAGTGATTAATACGCAAAACGCTTTAGCTGCCCACTTGTAAAACTCCATTCAGGTGTATCCAGTTCATCTCCTAAATCTGTGGTATACCACGGGTTTCCCTCACTGTTTTGTGGATTTTTAACGATATGCATTTCCTGTGCAGGCATATAGCCCTGTGCCAGTATAAAAACCTTCTCCCCCGTTTCTTCATTTTCTGCCATATCCAAGACTATTACGCAATGCCCGGGTGAGCCACCCTTTATGAAAATATCGCCGGGCTGCATTTTATCAATCTCAACATCCTTCATTTCCTTAGCAAGGGATGCTGTTCCTGCATAAGAAAACACCATATCAAGATAGCTTCGGAAGCTGTTATAAGTATTTGATGCCTCACCCTGCCTGTACCAGCTGACATTGCTGCCGTTGACCTTTATTCTGTTTCCCTTCATCCATTTTGAATATTCAGCCTTGAAACCGTTTGTGAAGTTAAAGCTGATCTTGTCATACAAACCACATGCATACAAGTATTCTGCTCTAAGCCTTATGATTGAATCTGCACACTGCTGCAGATCTCTCTTACCAACATCCATATCAATAACGGCTTCGTGAACCTTTGCGGGCTTAACTCTACCGTTATAATAATGTACCTCATAGCCATGAGGCTTAAGAGGAAGGTTTCTCAGGTACTCACCAAATGAACCTTCGGCCAGCTTTACCCTTTGAAAGCCTTCCGGGACAGCTATCCTTTCCAGCACTGTCTTGCCATCTTCATTTATCAGGTATTCATCATTAGAGGCAGAGTCGTTAATTTGCTCATCAGGATATGCATCAGCACTTATGCCATTGCTTTTTTCATCTGCTACCGCATCAGCACCTTTTCCTTTTTCATCATTATTATCTGTTGATATGCTTTTATTGCCTGATTTTTCTAAATTAGCCGCTTCTAGCTTAATGCCTTCTCCTGTAGCACCTGCCAGACTTTTAAGCAGATCGGGCTTATAAAGTTTAACATGGATTATTGCAGATGCAATTAGTAATATACCAATTGCAAATAGAACTATTTTCTTTCTTTTAAGGAACAAAAGTTTCCATCCTCCATCCTTTGTAATTACGGTTTTCAGTTCATAAATTGAATTTCTGCATATCTGACAAATTCAATAACTTACATGTGTTAAGTCATAATTTTTGACGAATTATTATAAGGAATGTTCCGGGATCAGTAAAATGGTTTTTACACATATCTCCTTTAAAATGCCTTCATACCTATATTTCCCATAGAACTTCATACTAGCACTGTATTATTCTACTTGTGATAAGCTGTAGATGAAATCCACTTTTATTAAAGGTATTAGGTAAAGAAACCTTGCTCAGATTCATACCATCTCAGGTTATATTAAAGTCTCGGTGGCATCGAACCCCTCTCGTCTTTTTTTGCAGCCCGTCGTGCAACGCCATATACTAAAAGGATTGCCCGTTATTACAGGCAATCCTCAAAGTCTTTCATTTTGTAATGGTAATCAATTACCAATTGATTCAATTATGTTAAAGCCATTTCACTCAATCCACATAATTGTGCATGGGATAGGATAAATAAAAGACATTGTCAAGCTTTTCAGCTGTTATATACCCTGCCGGAGCATTTATGACAGTTGGTATCCTGTTTACGATTGTTGAGCAGGTATGCCTTACTGTATCTGGTTTTTGCACATAGAAGGTTGTATCCGGCTCACCCTTTATCTTCCAATCGCACATATCACCATCTTCAGGTCCATATATCTTGCCTATGCACTGTGTCTCAATTACGGGGCCCTGGAAGGTTTCTGTAGTGACGACAACACTCATACCAATACACTTTCCTTTTGGTATGGTCTCACCCATGGTCTGGCTGTACAAATCACTGTCATGGAAATATGGTATACTCTTCTGGGATTGTGATTTGATCGTCCATCCCAGCTTATTTACAAGAGCCTCATTGGAGTTCCAGACATAGCTTGGTTCCAATATCTCCGGATGAGCCAGCTGCTGCTCAAATTCCTCTGCCGTCAGTCCAACTCCGTGCGCTTTTGCTAATGCGAGGCCGTAATCCTCTACATTGTAACTCACTGCTCCTTCAATACGGTCAATTTTGTGAACTCCTCCTGCTACGCAATCTATCAGGTTGATCCAGTATATATCCTGCATACCTGAACCAACTATTGTACAGCCTGTTTCCTTGGCTATTCTGTCAAGCTTGTTTGTTATCTCAGATGCTGTTGTCCACGGGTAAATAGCCTCTTCACATGTTGTAATAACATTAATTCCTCTTATTGCACACTTTTCAAAGTGCGGGTAAACATCCTTCATAAAGCTGAACAGTGTTAAAATTGCAATATCAGGATCACAACTATCCAGTACCTCGTCAGCATTACTGCTGATCTTAACTCCCAGCTTAAAGCCAAGCTCTGCGAAATCTCCCACATCCATTCCTACAATGTCGGGATTAACGTCAATGGCTCCAACTATCTCGGCACCTTTTTCATAAAGATAACGCAAGATATATTTACTCATTTTTCCACAGCCATACTGCACAACTCTTATTTTCTCAATGTTCATAAAGGTTCCTCCGTCTCATTAATTTTTATGCCAAAGTAATACATCTTAGTGTGTCCAAAACACTCGCTTCTTATATTAGATGTCAAGCCTAATGAGATTTTGCAGCATAAGGCTTTTTGTTATGTAAAATATTCAGATAGTGTAGTGACTCGCTGCCATTACTTGCGAACTGAGGTAAGGCATACTTATACCAACCCTTATTTCCTTGCTCAGAACAGCTGCACCATGAAATGTATTTTGCTGCGAAGCTTAAAGCATGATATATGATGAATACTTTCATATACAAAAGGAGCTATCCGAAAGCACCAGACTCGCGAGATAGCTCCTGAAGGAAACAGAGAACAGCTTATCATGCTGTCTCATGTCCCCTGCATTAATATCATATCCAATATACAAATTTATATTCACGCACTATATTAAATCATTTTTACAAAAGAGGTTTTAAATATTCACTCTTTTCCAGAAAGCAGGCGAAAAGAGAATTAAAACAGGGTAAATCTCAAGTCTTCCTGCAATCATACAAAACGAACACACAGCCTTACTGAGTACTGAAAAATCCGCAAAGTTGCCTGCCGGGCCTACCAACCCAAGTCCCGGGCCTATATTGTTTATAGTTGCAGCCACAGCAGTAAAGGTTGAGACAATATCCTTGTTGTCTATTGCCACGACCAGTACTGAGATTACAAAAATAATTATGTAAGCTGCAAAAAATGCCATTATACCGGACAATTTTTCTTCCTCAATAGCTCTTCCATTGATCTTAACTGTATATACGGATCTCGGGTGAATAATTTTATATACTTCTCTTTTTATAATCTTAAAAAGGATAAAAATTCTTATACACTTAATTCCGCCGCCAGTGGAGCCAGCGCTTGCCCCAACAAACATAATCAGCACAAGTATTAATTTACTCAGTGCCGGCCATAGATCAAAATTAGCAGTTGAATAGCCCGTAGTGGTGATAATGGAGCTTACCTGGAATGTTGAATACCGAAGTGCCTCTCCAAAGGTTCCATATACACTGCCGGTCAGATTAATGGTAATTATGATTATAGATCCAATAACTATTCCGAAATAAAAATGCAGCTCGCCATCCTTTAATGCAGACCTGATATTTCCTCTCAGGCTCTGATAGTAAAGAGTGAAGTTTATACCAAACAAAAACATGAAAACTGCTATTATGATCTCAAAGCTTATAATGTTGTAAGCCTCTATACTGATGTTTTTCACAGAGAATCCACCAGTGCCGGCAGTTCCAAAGGAATTGACCAGTGCGTCAAATAATGGCATTCCGGCAACAAGCAGTAAAATTATTTCCAGCAGGGTCATAGCAATATATATAGAATAAAGGATCTTTGCTGTTTGCCCTATTTTGGGAACAAGCTTCTCAGGATTTGGGCCCGGGCTTTCTGCCTTCATTATATGGAGAGTATTAGCCTTTGCTGACGGAAGAACAGCTAGTGTCAATACAAGAACACCCATCCCCCCCATCCAGTGTGTAAAGCTTCTCCAGAACAAAATGCCTTTCGGTAAGCTCTCAATGTCCGAAAAGACGGTTGAGCCTGTAGTTGTAAAGCCTGATATTGTTTCAAACAACGCATCCATAAACGAATTCGTTGCTCCGCTGAACGTAAATGGCAACGCTCCGAAAAATGATACAAATAGCCATGCCAGTGACACAATTGCAAACCCATCACGCGCATAAATTTCGCTTGTTCCAGGCCTTATGCTATTGAGTATAGCGCCTGTAATCGCAAGAATTATAATTGTAATAAGAAATGCTTTGGCATCTCCCTGCCCATATATTATTGCAACCACAAATGATGGGAGCATAAAGGCTGCCTCAATAAACAAGACACTTCCCAGACTTTTGAGTATCATTTTATAGTTCATTTGGCATTCCTCCGGGGGCAATTATATCATTCAGGTCAGAGAAATGCTTACCTGTTGAGACTAGTATAACACTGTCACCGGGCTGGACGGTATCCTTTCCATGCGGAATGATAATTTCATTTTTCCTGACAATCGAGGCAACCAGTACTCCTTTCAAAAGCTTTAGTTTATTTAGCGGTATGTTAATAAATTTGGTTGATGTCGTTGCGGTAAATTCTGATGCCTCCGCCTGATCACCAACGATCTTATACAGAACCTCAACAGGATTTCCCATTGCGTTCTTCAAAGCCCTTACATATCTGGTGATCATGTTGGATGTGATTGTCTTAGGGCTAACCACGCTGTCCAGGCCCATTTTTTGTATTATGCTTGAGTAATTAAGACGATTGATCTTCGCAATTACCTTATAGACACCGGCCTGTTTGGCAACAAGTGCCGACATAAGATTTTCTTCATCACGGCCTGTAAGTGAAACAAAGGCATCCATATCGCTAAGATTTTCTGAGTTCAATAGTGTTTCGTCAGAGCCATCCCCATTTATAATAAGTGTATTTGGCAGTAGCTCCGAAAGCTCTAAGCACTTATTCTTATCTATTTCAATAATTTTGGCCTTCATTCCCGTTTCATCGAGATACTTTGCCAGGTAATATGCTATTCTTCCTCCGCCTACTACCATTACATTCTTTATTTTAGGAGTATATATTCCTATCCTCTTGCTGAAGTTAAATACTGCTGATGGACGCCCGATAATGTATATTACATCGTTGTCCATTATTGTAAACTCACCATCAGGTATGATTACTTCTTTTCCTCGAGATACAGCGCCAATAAGAATATCAGATGCTATCCTGCTCGATATATCCTTAAGCTTCATTCCTACAAGGTGCATACCAGACGTAACCTTCATTTCTACTATCTCTACACGTCCCTTTGCGAATGGCTCTACATCCACAGCTGACGGGAAGCTCAACAATCTAGCAATTTCACCTGCAGCAGCCATCTCCGGGTTTATTACCATATCAAGGCCCAGATCTCTTTTCAGTGCAGAAAGCTCACTTGCGTACTCCTGATCTCTTATTCTCGCAATCGTGTGGTCTGCGCCAAGCTTTTTTCCCGTAAGACAGCAAACCATATTCATTTCATCGCTGGTAGTAGCTGCTATAAGCAGATCAGCTTCCTTAACTCCGGCCTCAAGCAGTATCCTCGTACTAACGCCATTTCCCTTTATACACATTACATCAAGATACTCACTAGCCTTCTTCAGAGCTTCTGAATCTTTGTCAATAATTGTTACATCATTATTCTCCTTTGACAAATTTTCAGCAAGACTGTACCCAACCTTCCCGTCACCGATGATGATGATCTTCAATACCTCGCACCCTTTCAAATATATCCTTAGTCAGTTTGTTATTACATATACTTTATTGCGAGCAGCCTTTGCCATGTTTCAATGTAAAACAACGCGTTATTGCACCTGGTTATTGAAAATTCTTCGATCGTAGAAGAATTTTCACACTGCTACTGTGTTTCAGCGCTTAGAGTTATACAAAAAAACAGGGCAAAACAAAAAGCCCCAGTATTTAAAATCTATTATAACCCATTGGCATATTTATATGGGCATTTTACTCGCTTTAATTGCAAAAATCAATATAAGGAGGAAAAATAGTATATTTTGAGCTATTATAAATATTTTAGTAATATGTACGCGGTAATTAAAAATATAACCTGGTTAAGCTCACACACTGCTCCAAGAATATCTCCCGTTACTCCTCCCAGTCTTTTTCCGAGAAGCCTTGCCAGAATATAGGCTGAAAAAGGTGGTATAATTCCTGCTATTAATATAGCTGGAACGTTTATTATGTTTTGAGGAAGTACAAAGCAAATTCCACCATATACCAGAAAGATTATAATGTAGTTAATTATTCCCCTAACAATATCCTTATTCCCGCAGCATTCTACGCACCATCTGCCTGGGCCATCAGATATTCCTGCATATTTTGATGTTCCCGATGCTATGAGTGAGCCTATCCTTCCTGCCACAGGCATGAGCAGCAGCACAATTACTGTTTCAGCACCTAGGGATGAAACAAGGGAAACATTGAGCAGAATAACGAGCAATACAGCAAGCACTGCGTTTGTTCCTACTCTGCTGTCCTTCATTATCTCAAGTATTTTTTCCTTTGGTCTATTGGAGAATAGTCCGTCAGCAGTGTCACCGAGTCCGTCAATATGAATGCCACCGGTAGCAATTATGTATATGGCTATTGTAAACACTGCAGCGACACTGGCAGGAAATATCATTCGGCTAAGATAATATCCTGCAGCCAGTAAAGCGCCTACAATTGCTCCTACTAAAGGAGCGGCTGAAAGCCCTTTGCCGAAGTCCTCTTTCTCTGCTCTGACATTAATGTTTATTGGTATTGAAGTCATGAACTGCATCATTAGTATGAAACGTCTTAAAAATGCCATATTGTGTTTCTCCTATTTTACCTATTTCTTGCGCCGCGTTATAGCACCTATTTCATTGATAATTTTTCGTTTGTAGAAAAATTATCTCTCCGCCGCTGTGCTTCAACGCGGCAGGTGCGTCTTGTGCCGCGTTATAGCAATAAGTTTTATAAACCCTACTTGATTTTTATAGGAATTCCCGAAACACATAGATATACTTCATCCGCACTTTTTGCCAGCTTCTGGTTTACCCTTCCCGCAATGTCCCTCATAGCTCTTCCAAGTGCATAAGGCGGTACAAGCCCCATTCCAAGTTCATTTGTTACGATTATAAACGTTATCTCCCTATCCTTAATAACTGTAAGCAGCTCATCAACCTGTGCCATTACCTGTTTTTCAATCAGGTTTATTTCGCCTGTTCCCGGGCATTCCCAATCAACATCCTCCTGGAGCATAATGTTTGTAACCATTATAGTCATGCAATCCAGTAAAGCCCCATCAATTCCCTCCAACAATGCAGGAAGTACACTGCCAAAGTCTTTGAAAGCCTCAAGAGTTTCCCATGATGAAGGCCTGCGAAGTCTATGCTGCCTTATTCTCTCCCTCATCTCATCGTCAAAGCCGCTAGCTGTGGCAATATATAGAATTTTCTCCCCCATACTAATTGCTCTTTCCTCTGCATAGCTGCTTTTGCCGCTTCTTACTCCACCCGTTATCAGAATAAGCCTGCCCATTAATTCTCCCCCATTTTATCCAGTATGAAAACAGCTCCAAAAATCGTTACTATAACCATCTATAATAAACTGAAATTACCATATACGCTATAAAGTTATGTAATATAGACTCTTCATTCGTGCCCATACATTACAGCTCTAATATTTTACCTTTAGCATCAAGCTTGTTCATTTATGCTAATAGCAAAATCTCATGCGTAAAAGTCAATACGTTAAAATCCATACACTAATCCCACTTGATTAGTACTTATACATTTAAACCCTAGCGTTATAACACATGCGTTAAGGTTCATGCATTATGCTCATGGTAAAACCTCATGCATTAAAACCACTTAATTATACTCACGGCAAAACCTCATGCAGCTTTGCACTTCCGGTAACAATAGCGCGCTCTTTTAGCTTGCTATACATGGATAAAGCCCTTCCTCCGGTGAAATCCCTGCTTTCAGGAGCAATGTCCTCTATTATAACAAGCTGTCTTGCATACGATGCCGCCTCAAGATTTCTGATATTTTGCTGGCCAAAGGGCATATCACAAAGGATCGTAATATCAGCCGCCTTTACAAGTTCTATATTTTTATTAAGCGTAACCTCGTCAATCTCACTAAATGGCTGAGATACAAGTGACCTTATGCCAAAAGTTTCAGCACATCCTATATCACTGTCTCCATGGGCGAATACACCTGCTGTTATATGAAAGCCATCTTCATAAAGTTGCCTTATGACACCCGAGGATGAACCACCTCCGCCAATGACATGTACCAGTACACTTCCCTTGTCACTTTTTTGTCCCGGTATATGAAAATCAATAAGCCCTGTAACCCTGTTTTTATATACAAGAGCATTTACTCCATAAGCCTCTGATAAATTATTTCTTGTCACAACTGTTTTCGGGCTGCCATCCGCAATTATCTCTCCGTTCTTCATAAGCACCAGCCTGGTACAGAACCGAAGAGCAGTTTTTAGGTCGTGAACTGCAGCAATGACAGCTTTTCCACTTTTGCAAAGCTCACCTGAGTATTTAAACAGCTGCTCCTCGTGAGCAATATCAAGACTGGCAGATGGCTCATCGAGCAGTATCAGATCAGTCTCCTGCGCAAGTACCTTAGCAAATAGTACCCGCTGCCGCTCTCCTCCGGATAACGTATTTATCAGCCTGTCCTGCATATCAAGAGTACCTGTATATTCCATGCATCTTCGTGCTATTTCATAATCCTCCGCAGTTTCCGCACGAAGTCTGCCTAGTTTGGGATACCTTCCTGAAAGTACAATAAACAGTGCGGTAAATGGAAATGCTACGGTAGTTTCCTGATGCAGCATAGCTACCTTAGAAGCTATAGCTCTGGTACTCATACTTTCAAGGTGGACGCCTCCCAACTCAATGCGGCCATCGGCCTTCTTGATTCCGTTTATACATTTGAGCAAGGTAGTCTTTCCTGCACCATTAGGTCCTATCAGTCCTATGAATTCACCCTTGTGTACCTCAAAATCAATGTTCTTAAGTATTTGTCTTCCATTTATATTGTACTTAAGGTTTTCTATTCTTAGTAACCTGTCATCATCTGTTTCTATTGAGCTATTATGTAATCTGTCAGAATTGGTTCCTTTTGAACTATTACTTAATCTGTCGGAATCTGTTTTACTCATCAGAAAGCCTCCCCTTCTCTCCTGTTTTTAATCAGAAGGTATAAAAAGTAAGGCGCTCCGAGTATTGATGTAATTATGCCTACATTAATTTCTCCACCGGATGGGAGGCGTGCGATTATGTCGCAGGCAACTAAAAATATTGCACCGCCAAGTGCACTTGCAGGTATAAGTATTCTATGGTCAGGACCAACTATAAGCCTCATTATGTGAGGTACAATCAAGCCTATAAAGCTCACCGGACCGCATATTGAAATAGCCACCGCCGTGATCAAAGACGTCAAAAGCAAAAGCAGCTTCCGCGTTTTTGACGGTTCAAGGCCAACTGCCTGGGCCTGCTCCTCTCCAAGGAGTAACAGATTCAGATCTCTTGAGAAAAACATGAGTATTATTAGAAGCACTATTACGGGTAATGCGACCATCCTTACCTGATTCCACATCATACCGTTAAGTCCGCCCATTGTCCAGAACACATAAGTGCGCACCTCATAATCATTGCCATTCATGAGGATAAACTGAGTAAAAGCGCCCAAAAAAGTGCTTACCGCTATTCCCGATAGTATCAGCGTCAGCGTTGAAATTCTGCCATTTCTAAGAGAAAGCAGATATATTACCGTAACGGCCAGCAATGCGCCGAATGAAGCAAAAGCCGGAAGTAGGTATATACTCTGCGCAGAGAATCCAAGTGTTATTGCTGCTACAGCACCAAGTCCCGCACCGCTTGAAACCCCAAGGATTCCCGGGTCAGCCATGGGATTTCGAAACATTCCCTGCATCACAGTACCTGATGCAGCAAGAGCTGCTCCTGCAAGGCATGCTACCAACACCCGCGGGATCCTTACAAGATATATGATGGAAACCTGGTCACTAGGAAGTGACGCATCATTTATCAGCTTCATCTTGGATAATATGATTTTTAAAGCTGTTTGTGGCGATACATAAACAGAGCCAACACCTACAGCAATTATAATAACAAAAAATAAAATTACAAGCATTACGGGAAGGACAACGCGCATCCTCCTATATACTGAATCCCTATACGTAATTTCAGCTTTGCTGTTGCAGGACTCTACCATAATCTACACTCCAATAATTGTATTCTTCAATAACGTGTTCATAAAAATATACAATTTACACTTTTATATAGAACTGCATAAGGTGTAAATTCTCATACGTAACGTGCAATCATCATTTTGGGTGGTTTATCTACAACATAGAATCCGAGACTATTACAGTTACATTTAAGCATCTTACTTGAAAAGCTCCGGATATGCTGCTTTTGCCACATCCTCCACAGCTAGCACAACATACTGTGATATTGCGCTTATATGTGGGTTAGACACTGCTATCAGTCTGTCATTTTTAATTGCGCTTATAGTTTGAAGGCTTTCATCACCCTTTAATTCACTGATCATTCCTTGCAGCGACTTGCTTTGATCGTAATACCAGGATGGAAGTATGATGATCTGCGGGTCGAACTCTATCATTTTTTCCTTTGACACTACAGGCCAGTCCTTCATACCTGCTTTCGAAACTACGTTAACAAGTCCTGCTCTTGTAACTATATCATCAAAATTAGTTCCTATACCGCTGCTTCCCATTTCACCATAGTCCATGACTCTAAGCTTGTCCTCCGGCTTAAGCTTTGAAAGCTTATCGTCCACCTCCGAAAGCTTTGAATCCATCCATTCAGTTAGCTCCTTACCCTTTTCATCTGCTCCTGTTACATGCGCCAGTTCAATAATTACTTTTTTCTGATCCTCAATATTACATGGCGTACTGAAGGTGTAAACATTAATGCCGGAATCTCTAAGCTGCTTTACATAATTAACATCAGCCCAGGTATCCACTATGACTAGGTCGGGCTTAAGTGCAATAATGTTCTCAATGTCATCCATCGTAGCTCTTGCTGAAATATTCTTGGCTTCCTGAGCGATATTGGATATACTTTCGTCATTTGCATACTTTGTAAGAGCTGCAATTCTGCTGTGATCTATTAACCCCATAATCATTTCATCAGAACCCAGCGTTAGCGATACTACCCTCGAAGGCTCTGAATTGATAGTCATTTCGTAACCATTAGCATCCTTCACTACAAGTGGAAAGCTACCTTGCCCTGCTGAAGCCTTGTCCTCTGCAACGGCTGCCTCCTTTTGCGTCTGCTGATTTGAGACATCAGCAATCTCTTGTCTCTGTTGTGTTTCTGATGTGCCGCATGCTGTGAATAATGCTGAAAAAAAAGTTAGTAAAGCTAATAATAGCGCAATCTTCTTAATAAATCTTTTATTTATACTAATCATATCTACACTCCTCTAAATAACATCAAAATACTAGATCTTACTTAAAATATGCTTATCGCAAGTGGTTATCATATTTCCCTTTTATGGCAATAATTATCAGTTTTCATCATAGCCTTAATACTCAATTCCTCTTCTCGCCATAATGCCACCTTGGGCTGGATGTTTTACCTCCTGTATTTCAGAGACATAGTCAGCAATTTCTATCAGCTCATGCGGTGCATTTCTGCCTGTCATGACTATCTCAATTTTGTCTGGTTTTGTTTTTATAAAATCAGCAACAGCATCCAAATCAAGCATTCCTGAAGTAATTGCTCCCATTACCTCATCAAGTATCAACATATCAATTCTGCCGCTCGCAGCTTCAGTAGCCGCATACCTGAGCATTTCTCTCTGCTCTTGCGAGGTTTGCTGCTTTTCATTTTCATCCATATCCCATGTAAATTTGCGCGATTCAGTCGTTCTACAAACCAAAAATGTAGGGTTCAGTAGCTCCAGGCTTTTTAACTCACCTGTGGGAGCTGACTTCAGAAATTGCACCAGCATCACATTCATACCGCTTCCACAGGCTCTTACTCCGAGTCCTATTGCAGCAGTAGTTTTCCCCTTGCCGTTTCCAGTATAAATATGTACTAAACCTTTCATAATAATCATCCTTCCAAATGACTTTGAACCTACACTAATTTCAATGGCAAGCACTTCTCCTGCCTATATTCACTAGCAGTCAGCAATTTGTTGAGTGTCTACAGCACGATTTCCCCTCTACAACATACAAGAAGTAATTGTTGCAATCAGCCTCTCAATTGTAGTTAAAGAACTTACATGAAATAACAATGTCACTTGCATCATTATTAGCGCACATAAATGCAGTATTGCCACAAAACACTGCAAGTATCAAATCAGCCTAATAAAAGCCTCAGATGCATCAAGACCCTCTTACCTTTTTGCTGTAGCCCTTATCAACGCCATAAATAAAAAGACCTCCTGACAATACTATCAAGAGGTTCCAGTAAACATATATTGATGTTCCATCGACATCATATGCACCCCCTATCACTCGTAGAGTCACATAACCATGGTACAGGCAGGTCTTCTGGCTCAAGTATCATCACTCTGTCACACCTTCCCGGTTTCCCAGTGGCTTTTGGCAGAACTCCTCTATTACAGCGGCGGGACCGCGTGGGATTATAACCCAACTTCCCTATTATGCACCGACAGTGAAAACATCTGCAGATGCCTTATATCAGCTTGTTAAAGCCGATACCTATACCATTATTCAATTATTCATCAGGCCGGAAAATATATTACTTCCTGATAATTTTATTTTATATCATCATTAGAATTATTACAACTGCTAATATTACAAGATCACGACATTATACAAAACCCATTTTTATCATGCACTTAACATGAGTTTTGTGTAAAATGCCACTTTTCTAAATTTGACGCATTACAGGCTCAATTATTTATATCACCAAGCTTAAATTTCTCATGTATAGCATTAACAGCTCGATCAGCATACTTAATGTCAACAAGCACTGATATTTTCATTTCAGAAGTTGTGATCATATGGATATTTATGTCCTCGTCAAATAAGGCTTCGAACATAGTGGAAGCCACACCTGGATTATTGACCATTCCGGCGCCTACCACAGACACCTTCGAGTACTTATCAGAATACTTGACTTCTTTGGCATCTATTATAGCAAGGTTGTTATTAATAACCTCCAGAGCCTTATCAAGATCAGATTTTTTTACAGTGAAGGAAATATCCTTTGTTTCATCTCTTCCTATGGACTGCAATATTACATCAATGCTTATTTTTTCCTTTGCCAGAATTGAAAATAGTCTAAATGCAGTACCTGGCTTGTCAGCAACACCCATAACAGATATTCTGGCAATATCATTATCCCTTGCGACTCCTCTAATAAGCATTTTTTCCACGTTAACTACCTCCTTCACGATCGTACCGTTTGAATTGTTCAGACTTGATCTTACCACAAGGTTTACTCCATATTTCTTCGCCATCTCAACCGATCTATTATGTAGAACATTTGCTCCCAGGCTTGCTAACTCAAGCATCTCGTCATAAGATATATCCTCAAGCTTTGAAGCATTCTTTACTATTCTCGGATCTGCTGTATAAACACCGTCAACATCTGTATATATCTCACAAAGATCAGCCTTCAGCGCTGCGGCTAAGGCCACGGCTGTTGTATCTGATCCGCCTCTTCCCAAGGTTGTAATATCTTCGTACTTATTCCATCCCTGAAAGCCGGCTACTATTACAATGTTCTTTTTGTCCAGCTCTCTGAAAAGTCTTTCAGTTTCAATACTTTTTATCTTAGCTTTGCTGTAGCTGCTGTTAGTGATGATCCCCGCCTGATGACCAGTCAAAGAAGTGGCATGGTATCCAAGCTTTTCTATCGCCATTGCCAGAAGTGCTATGGATATCTGCTCTCCGGTTGATAGAAGCATATCCATCTCTCGCCTTGATGGATTTTCATTTATCTCTGCGGCCTTTGCGATTAAGTCATCTGTTGTATCGCCCTGAGCTGATACTACGACAACTACAGAATTTCCGCATTCATATTCCTTAATTATTCTTGATGCTACATTGAAAATTCTTTGAGCGTTTGCTACAGATGTTCCCCCATATTTTTGCACTATTAGTCCCAATTATCTTCACTCCCCGCTAATCCTCAATTATCATTATTACACTGATGATATCTTTAATAGAACCAATACCTTTAAGAGAATCGATGCTCATATAAAGCTCCGACCTCTTGCCTTTCCGGGTGACAAAAGCCAGTTCTCCCGATCGTCCAAGGTTGGCGTTCTTAATATATTCGACTTTACCAAAGTTCCTGTCAATGAACTTGACAGCCTCAGCTTCATTTCGCGTCTCCACTCTTATAAAGAGCTTTGTTTCAGTCTCACCTGTGTCAACCATATTACTCAGTTCATTTCTTACCCATATATTACCTGCAATATTATCGCCGTGCTTTGTAATATCTATTACATCTGCAACTACAGCGCTTGCTGTTGGAAGCTTCCCTGCACCTCTTCCATAGAACATTGCATCTCCTATGGCATTTCCGTGGACGATAATGGCGTTAAATACATCCTCTACATTAGCCAGAGAGTGGTTTTTACTAACAATTGCAGGCGCAACGATCGCAGATATTTTATCTCCCTCTCTTTTGCTTACAGCAACAAGTTTAATAACAGAATCCATTGATTGTGCATACTTCATATCGTCCAGGGTAAGCTTGCTTATTCCTTCAGTGTAAATATTTTTGCAATCCACAAATTGATTAAACGCAATAGAAGACAAGATTGCCAATTTCCTACACGCATCATAACCTTCTATATCCGCAGTAGGGTCTGCTTCTGCATAACCGTTTTCCTGAGCCTGTTTTAATGCATCTTCAAAATTTTTTCCTTCTTTTTTCATCTGCGTCAGTATATAGTTTGTGGTACCATTCAATATACCGGTTATACTGTCAATGACATTTGCCGCAAGGCATTGATTCAGAGGCCTTATAATAGGTATGCCCCCACCAACACTAGCTTCAAACAAATAGCTCACACCGTTTTCAGCCGCCATTTTCATCAGCTCAGGGCCATGAGCTGCAACCAGCTCCTTGTTTGAAGTAACCACATGCTTTTTAGCACTGAAAGCCCTCTTTGTATATTCATAGGAAATTCTAATACCACCTATTGTTTCGACTATTATCCCTATTTCAGGATCTGAGAACACCTCGTCAGGATTACTCGTAATAAACGTGCAATCGGGTCCCTCAGTTATTTTCCTGATATCGAGAATTTTTTTAACACTTATTGGCTGGCCCGCACGGTCAGCAATACTCTGACTATTCTTCCTGATAACCTCTGCAACACCTGAACCTACAACACCATAACCTATTATAGCTATATACATAAAGATCATTCCTCCAAAAACGATGTAACATCATAGTCCAAATTCATTCTCTCGCCAGTATCTCTTGCTTCCTTACCCCTTCTATTTCCGAAATGTTATTCATAAGCTGATTTATTTCCATTATCATCCCATTAGTTTCAATAGATATGGTAATATCGGCCAAGCCATTTATGGGTAAATTTTGATTAATTGTAATAATATTAGCCTTTGCCTGAGCAATTTTTTTAATTATGCTTGAAAGTATGCCTGAGAAATTTTCTACGACAAAAAAGAGTGTTATAACCTTGCCTCGCGACGTTTCATAGAATGGAAAAACAAAATCCTTATATTTATAAAATGCGCTCCTGCTTAAGCCCACTTCCCTGACGGCATCATTAATGGTCTTAATTTTTCCTGTGCTGAGAATCTTTTTTACCTCAATAACCTTTGTAAAAACTTCCGGCAGCACATCACTGTCAACCAAAAAATAAACTGAACTATTATCCATGCATTTTCTCCTTTTGTCCTCTCACGAAGTACATTTGTGCTCCATTTGTGTAATATTAGCACATATGTGCATGGAAATCAAGTTCAATTAATTACTTTTCTATAATAATTATTATTTTTCTACTATATTGGTTTCATTGTTTTTTGTAAAAGATTTATTCCAGCTCTCAACATAATCACCGGTCGCCCACTCTGCCATTATTACCTGTGAGCCGTCGGCTAAACTTACTACTGACATAGGATCATCACTGAGTGAACTGCCCTCTACACCATATAACATAAGCTTATCCGATGTAAGTACAACAGCAAAATCCTTGTTGGGCGATGTGTATATATCCAGCGCCTTGGGCAGCTTTTCCTTTACTCTTGTCCATGGCACCTGCAATATGTCATAAGCAACCATATTGGAAGGGGGAATAAGATTGAGTCCGAAGTCCACGTATTCAAGCTCGCTTTCATCTTCAAAATTAAGTCTTCCCTTAAAGAACCAATGCCCTGTTTTTCTATATAAAGCGAAGTTTTCCTCCTGCAGTTCTCTTTTTACTATTTTTATACCACTTGTTTCAGATCTTTTCTTAAGCTGTTCAATAGCGCTTTCCATCGCAATTGTTCCGCTATCTCCTGTCAAATCGGAGATTTTTATGCCGTTTGAATTGTATAAATTATCAACAGGCAATGTCTGAAGTGTCTTTCTTATTTTTCTTCCCTCAGGTGTGTTTTCGTACTCAGAATTTTCAACACAAACATAGTCATTTCCAACATAAATCACAGCCTTTCTCGATTTTGTCTCGACTCTGTCTGATGCATTATTTGTCTTTAGTGCAAAATACTGCCCACTGCCTTTTTTTACGGGCCTTGCTTCAATAATATCCTCCGCGCCTTCTGATTCCAGAGTCTTTTTGACCCTCAGCTTCCAAAAGCCGTCCATTCTTGGAAGATAGATATCGTCAGCATACACAATGGGTTGAGCTTCTCGATTTACAACGGAGATCCAATAGGTCCTATAGGTATAATCACCAACGTCATCATCTGTACTATATGGTATCCTTACACCAAGCAGGATGCCTGAGTACTTGTCATCTTCCTTGAGCTGTTCCTCTATATTAACTTCCTTGTTCAATGACGTATCATTATTATTAATGTTAGGTAAATATCCATCTGCTATTTTTCTCATTGCATAGTACTGACCATCCAGAGAAATTGCTATGCTGCCACCCGAATTTTTAATAAACTCATATATAAACTTATCATTTGCGTATGCAGTAATAACAAGTAATTCATTATCCTCCATCTTCATGCTATCATATGCAAGCTGACTTTGATAAAGAAAATATTCATCTGCCTTTACTCTTTTAATTTTATAGCTTACATTGTCATATTCATCATCGCCGAACGAAAGTCTGTCCTTTGAAAAAGAAATTTTCCTGCCAAGTACAGAATCCTCCTTTGTATGAATTAAAGTCGCTTCAATGCTGATACATGTGCTTATCTTCCATGTGCCTTCAATAGGAGCTGCAAGATTTTCCGGCTTGCTTACCCTTTCTGAATTATCGGGTGTAATGTATGAACAGCCTGAGAGTGAAAGCAAAGAAAAAAGAATAAGAGCTGACGCTAGTAGCCTGTTTCTTATCTTCATACGCCCGCCACCTCCTCATTTGTTGTTACCGGTATTGTAACAACGACCTTTGTACCTTTACCAGCTGTACTATATATATAAAACCTTCCATTCATCAGCTTAATTATCTCATCACATATGGATAACCCAATTCCATTACCCAGCTTGCTGTTTCTGCCCTTGAAGAACTTACCCTTAACATACGGAAGTTCATCCTCTGGTATTCCGCACCCATTATCCGTCACGGTGAAAAACACTATATTGTTTTTGACCTCAGCATCAAGCTGTACCATTCCTTCTGAATGAGTAAATCTGAATGCGTTGTCCAAAATATTAATAATTACCTGTTTAAGCCTGTTGCCATCCGCATATATTACCGGGAGCTCGCCTTTTATGTTAACGTTGAATATCAAGCCCTCTCTATTTGCTCTTGGTGTAAGCTGCCTGCCGACATTATCCACAAATTCGTTCAAGTTTACCTGTTCATTTCTCATAGTGATCTTGTCAGAAACAAGCCTTGAAAAATCCAGCAGTTCTTCAACCATCATCGTCAAGCGATCGCTTTCCTTTTCAATTATATTGAGTCCCTGTTCGAAAAGCTCGCTTTCCCCTGGTCCAAGCTCCATAAGGGTAACTGCCCAACCTTTTATAGATGTAAGTGGAGTTCTGAGTTCATGAGATACAGATGATAAAAACTCGTTTTTCATCCTTTCCCTCTTATCGATCTCCCCTGCCATATAATTAAGGGTATCAGACAGATTTCCTATCTCATCGTTATTCGTCTTTCTGCTTCTAACACTAAAATCCCCTGATGCCATTTTTTTTGCGGCTTCAGTAACTCTCTTAAGCGGTATAACTATCGTATTGGAAAGTAGAAAGCTTAACAAAATGGAACCAAGCATTACTGCAACACCTATAATTATGAATACTCTGGATACTGCGGTGATGTCATCATTTACCTTTCTCAGGGTTGTAATGAACCTGAGTACCCCGACTGTCCTGCCGTCCACGATCAGTGCGCTGGATACAGCCATAATACCACTGCTGTCGTAGGACACCTTACCAGTCCATGTGCCTTTTCCATTTTTCAATGCATCGTCAACATCAGGAAATCTTTCATTAGCATCAGGCATGTAACCAATTGAATCCATCAACACTCTGCCGTCCTCATCGATGATTTCTACCTGTGCATTGGTCTGCCGCCAAAAAGAATCGACATTATTAAGAACATTATCAGATAAGGTTGCATCAGAAAAATAACGGCTATATAAATCACATGATACTCTCAACTGGCTGGATAAGCTAGTTTCCAGGTTCTTGTAGTAATTATCTCTAACAATTCTTATAATCAGTGCTTCTAGTACTATAACTGTAAGCACTATTATTATTATGTATCCTAAAACAAGTCTTCTTCTTATACTCAATCTCATCTCTAATTTACCTTCGCTTGTTTACACAAGTCTTCGCCCACACCATCCATGCAGCTCATTATTGTTGCAGTTAGTTAGCAGCTTTCTGCAATATTCAACAAAATCTACGCTATAATACAAAATTCAAGTTAGTTTTCGGGCATCTCAAGCAATGCTTTCCTAATCGTCGGTTTATTTCTTAGTTATATCGCAGCTTACTGCTGCTCAGCTTCGTTCCACTGTTTCACCTTTCACGCCACCTATAGCCAAAACCCCATACAGTTTCTATGTACTGCGGCTTTGATGGGTTTTCCTCAATTTTCTCTCTTACTCTTCTTATGTAAACATCCAGCGTTTTTAAATCTCCAAAATAATTCTTTCCCCACACTGAATTGAAGAGCTCATTCCTGCTGAGGGCTCTTCCTACATTTGACATAAACATTCTTAGTATTAAGAATTCGGTAGGAGTTAGTTCAATTTCCTTCCCATCCTTAAAAAACTTTTGAGAGTTAATATCCATTGACAGATTTTTATAGGTAAGAACAGTGTTGTCATGATTTTGGGACAACTCCGTCCGTCTGAGTATCGTACGTATTCTTGCAGTAAGCTCACGGGGATTAAAGGGCTTAACCATGTAATCATCAGCTCCAAGCTCAAGGCCATTTATTTTGTCCACATCCTGGCCTCTTGCTGTTAGCATTATTATTATAAGATCCGGCATTTCATTTCTCAGTGTAGAACAAACCTGAAAGCCGTCAATACCGGGAAGCATTACATCAAGAACCATTACGGAGGGCTTATGGCTAGCAGCCATTTTTAAAGCCATTTCTCCGCTTTCTGCTTCAAGCACATCAAATCCGCTTCTTTCTAGATTTATTGATATGAATTTTCTTATTGATGCTTCATCCTCTACTACAAGGACCTTCGTTTTATTCTCACACATTACTATTTCCTCGTATCCTGATGCAATAAATATCATATATATTCTACAATACTTTTTTTAGCTCTTCCATTCTTTTTATACGACAGCTCATTACATTCATTCTGCTATGAAGCAATCTTCCAACTTTTGATAGCAGTTCTTTTGTTTTAAGAATTATGGCTGCACATGAAGTGCGATACTTTTCTTATCAATGCTGCATTCGTCATTTACTGCTTCAACCCGGCGGCATACCTCAATTGTTGATTTTAAAATCTGCAGCTTTATATCTCCAATAAAGCTTCCTGACATTAGACAATCAAATACACTTACAAAAACCTTCTGTGCAAGCATAGAGGCATTATGCTTATTACCGCAGACTTTAAGCATTATCTGAAAAACGAGCTTCATGTAAGGCTCTATCAGTTTTTCAAAAGCTGTGGCATCACCGTTTTGTGCTGATTTTATGAGCTGCCTGTCATTATCGTTCATCGCTATTCTGCCTCCAATAATAGAATACATTTTGTTAGGAAATAATTGTTTAAAGAAAAGTTAATATAAACGTAAATCCTTTTAATTTATTTATTAATTATTTTTCAGATTTATGTTATTATATGATAAACAGACAAGTCGGTAACAAGGTATTATGACCTAGAATCGGCACCGGAAGCATGGTGTCGCTTTTAATAAACTAGCATAAATTCAAAATTACAAGGAGGCTTTAACATGTCTGAAGGCAATGCGCAGATTGCAGATAGAATCAGAGAGCTTAGAGAAGTATCAGAGATAACATGTGATGAATTAGCCGAAAAGCTCAATATTCCTTTAAATGTATACATGAAATATGAAAAGGGCGAGATAGGAGTTCCAATAAGTACACTTTACGAAATAGCCGGCATTCTCGGCGTTCAGCTTGGAGAACTGCTCACAGGTTATACTCCTCGTCTGCAAAGCTACTGTTTTGTTAAAAACGGCGAAGCACCTGATATGGAAAGGTATACCGGCTACAAATTTCAAAACCTTGCTTACAACTTTACAAAGAAAAAGATCGAGCCCCTTCTGGTTACCATAGAACCAGAAGAAAATAAAAAGATGGAGCTTGTAACTCACCCCGGTCAAGAGTTCAACTATGTTCTCGAGGGACACATAAAAATAATACTTGGCAGTACAGAAATAATTATGTCGCCTGGAGATTCCATTTATTTTGATCCAACCATACCACATGGTCAAACTGCAGTAGACAACAAGCCGGGTAAATTTCTGACAATAATTCTGCATGACAGCAAGTAAGCCTGTGAATTACTCCATTTAACGGATCAATATACACAAAATGAAGGAGAATGTGAATGCTTGAGAGATTTTTACCAAGAACAGAATTTAATTCATACGAGGATTTTAAAGAAAATTATAGAGTAAACATGCCCGAGAATTTTAATTTTGCATATGATGTCATGGATGAATGGGCATACATGGCGCCTGACAAAACTGCAATGGTATGGTGTAATGATAATGGCGAGGATCGTACCTTCACCTTTTCAGAACTAAAGCGCCTTAGTGATAAAGCCGCAAATCTTTTTAAAAAGCAAGGCATAGGAAAGGGCGATATTGTTCTGTTGCTGCTGAAAAGGCGATGGGAATACTGGGTATGTACACTGGCGCTGCAAAAACTTGGCGCCGTATCAATTCCGGCTACTATTCAGCTTACTAAGAAAGATCTGGTCTATAGAAATAACTCTGCATCAGTTAAAATGATTGTATCAGTTTTGGACCACGAAATCGTACAATTTATTGAGGAAGCAATGCCTGACTCTCCCACAGTCAAATGTATAGCGCTTGTTGGAGCCCAAAGAGAAGGTTGGTTGAATTTTGATGAAGAGCTCATAAACGCACCTGAGGAGTTTGAAAGGCCTACCGGGGAAAAAGCAGCAGGTGGTTATGATAATATGCTCATGTATTTTACCTCGGGCACTACCGGTATGCCAAAGATAGTTACACACAATTACTATCACGCATTAGGCCATATCGTTACTGCCCATTATTGGCAAAGACTTACCTCTGAAGGGCTTCACCTTACAGTTTCTGAATCGGGCTGGGCAAAATGCGGCTGGGGCAAGCTTTATGGACAGTGGATCTGCGGCGTTGCTATTTTTGTTTATGATATGGATAAATTCGTACCCGACAACCTGCTTAAAGCTATAGAAAAGTACAAGATCACATCCTTCTGTGCACCACCAACTATATATAGATTCCTTATAAAAGAGAACCTGTCACATTATGACCTTTCCAGTATAAAGGTTGCATGTACAGCAGGCGAACCGCTCAATCCCGAGGTTTTCAACCAATTTAAAAAAGCAACCGGTCTTGATATAATAGAAGGCTTTGGGCAGTCCGAAACTACCGTACTATGTGCCAATTTCCAGTGGATAAAGCCTAAGCCCGGCTCGATGGGAAAACCCTCTCCTTTATATGACATAGATATAGTGGATGAAAACGGAAAAACTTGTCCTGCAGGTACAGAAGGAAATATTGTAATCAAGAATCTGGATCATTTTGTACCCCCCGGACTCTTCACAGGATACTACAGAGACGAGGAAGCTACTGCAAAGGTTTGGCATGACGGTGTATACAATACCGGTGATATGGCATGGCGTGATGAAGACGGCTATTTATGGTTCGTTGGAAGATCCGATGACGTTATCAAGTGCTCCGGTTACAGAATTGGGCCATTCGAGGTGGAAAGCGCACTTATAGAACATCCCTCAATTTTGGAATGCGCAGTAACAGCAGTTCCTGATCCCATCAGAGGCCAGGTGGTAAAGGCCACTGTTGTACTGGCTAAAGGCTGGACAGCCAGTGACAAGCTAGTAAAGGAGCTGCAGAATTATGTAAAACAGGTTACAGCTCCATATAAATATCCAAGGATCATAGAATTCGTTGACGAGCTTCCCAAGACAATCAGCGGAAAAATCAAAAGAAAAGAAATAAGAACAATCGACCTTGAAAAGGGTCAGAAATAAACTAGCAGGCCATAATATGTGAAAGCATTTGGCTAAACATATACACAGCTGAGTTTTATCACAAAAAGGCTGTCGAAAGTAAGGTTCGCTGCAATCTTTTGTAGGACAGACGTATGTTGTTATAATGTGGACAGATGGGTATAATATTCGTGCTCTTGAAAAGGCCGGTATGCGCAGGTGCGCATACCGGCCTTGAATATTTGTTCTGTACAATACGATCTATACTTTTATTCTACTTGCTCTGTTTATTTCGATTTATTTGCCCCATTTATTCGGTTATTCTGTCTTGATTGCTTCCAGAGCACTTAGCTTCATTGCACGCCTAGCAGGCATAAAGCCAGAAATAAGTCCTACAAGAGTTGCAAAGCCCAGAGCTGCCAGTGACAACCATAACGGAATAACGGATATTGTTCCTGTTGGACCGCCGCCCCCAAGAAATCCTCCGGCAAATCTATTAAGAAGATATGATGCCAGATAGCTGAACAGCACACCTGCTATGCCCCCCATAAGACCGATGATTCCTGCTTCTATAAGGAACATGTTCCGGATATCTCCCAACAGGCATCCAAGTACCTTCATAACGCCTATTTCTCTCGTTCTTTCATATATAGACATTATCATAGTATTTGTAATTCCCAGTGCAGCGACAAGCAGTGATATTGCTCCTATTCCGCCCAGGACCGCCTGCATAGTATTTGAAGTCTTCTCCATGCTGTTAAGTATATCTGCTAAGCTGCTTGCACCATAACCCATTTCATTTATTGCCTTCTGCACCGTTTTTACATCCTTCATATCTTTGACCTTGACCTTGACCTGCTGATATGTATCAGTATCCTGCTGATATCTTCTTTCATTTGAATTCAAGCCTTTGACGTATTCATTCTTAAGCTTTTTAAGATAATTTATATTCATAAAAATGTACCATGAATTGTCATTCTGCGAACCCTCAAGTATACCTACACCTTTAACCTTATATAGTTTAGCGGGCTTTTTATTGTCAGGACTTGCTACCTGAAATGCAGACTTACGCTCACCATAGTTCATGTCAAAGGTTACCTCGAGCTTATCATTGAGAACGTCAACATTTGGTTCAGGCCTTTCCCCCTTCATCCCATATCCGCCAAAATACATCCTACCGTTTCCATTGGACTTGGGGTTATAAAAATTATATGGAGTATCGCTACCAAAGACGAGTGCTGTAGTGTCTTCACCGGTAAGAAGCCTTCCTGACTCTGCCTTGAAATCAAATGCTTCCATAACAGCCGGGTCAATACCTATAATATTACCGTACATGACATACTTACCTGATACAATTTTCAGAGACGCATCCAAATAAGGAGTAATTGCTTCTACACCTTCAATTTCACCTATCTGTTTTATTGCTTTATCATCAAGCTTCGTCTCCTTGGACATTCCTGAGCCATTGCCATAATTCTGAAAATAATATGGGCTTACACTAATAACGTTTAGGCTGCCCATACTCTTTATCTGCTCCTGATAGCTCACATTCATTCCTATACCCAGGGACAGCATTACTACTATGGATGCAGTACCTATAATAACTCCAAGGATAGTAAGTATAGATCTTGTTTTTCTTCTTGTAAAGTTTCTAAGTGCAAGTCTGAATAGATCTGTTTTATTCATCCAGAGTCATTTCCTTCCTTCTTGCTTGTCTCTTTCTCAAAAAGATTATTAGTAGGATTATCAATACTAGTAATACTGCTGCAGGAACAATATAAAACCAAATGCTTTTCTTTGCTGGCGGAGCCTCAGGCATCATACCGTCCTTCATGTCAATAGGCATTCCGTTTTCATCAAGCATACCGCCCTGCTGAGCCGCCATATCAATAACATTTGTAGAAAAATCCTTGCGTATCTCGCTTATCTTACCATTTGCATCCTCAAAGGAGAAAACAATGCTACCCTTCATTTCACCAGCCGTATTTGGTATTACTTGCGTATCAAAGGAATCAGTGCTTCCCGGAGCAAAATTTCCAACATAATAATTCAGATCCTGTCCTCCAAAATCTCCATCTGCTTTCACCATAAGATTATAAAGTGTTGATTTCCCCATGTTGTAAAAGTCTGCATAAAGATAAAATGGCTGTCCTACATATGCCTCAGTTGCAACGCTCAAGTCACCTATGAAAAGCCTTGGGTTTTGAATAACACTCACGCTGATGGTCTCACTTGACGTATAGGGATTACCCTTGCTGTCTTCATACTCAAAGTTGACTGTAATTGGATAAGATTTCTGTTCGGCATCCGGCTTCGCTGTCATCAAGAGCTCTCTGTCAGCACTGGCCTTAATTGGTATTCCTTCAATGAAGAATGTATTTCCTGTTCCTGAAGGGGTAAATGTTCCGTCTTCTGATTTTACAGTTACCTTTATATTTGAAACGTTCTCTTTTTTGCTTGTGTTAAGGAAGGTTAAGCTGAGCTTAAATGTCTCCCCGGCACTCACAGATGTAGGATCCAACGAATAATTGCTTACAATTATCCTAGGTACTGTGTTAGCCTTTGAAGTTGTTGAATTTTCAACATATACTCCCATATACTGTGATGCAGTTTGTTTATTTCCGAACTCATCTTCATATTCCACATTTATAGCAAGTGGATAGTTTTTCGTAGCTGCATCCTCAAGTGCAAACAAGGTAAAGCTTACTTCACTGCTGCCACCAGCCTCCAGCTTATCCAAATAGGCTGGGTTCATAGTCCTGGAGACTATGCCTGTGCCCGGGTCTAAGGTTATCTTAATTTTCTTTGCTGTCATGCCTCCATTGTTATGCAGAGTCATTTTTACATTGAAATCTTCATTAGGGCCTACAGCTTTTTTAGATGCAGAAATATTATTGATGGCTATTGTCGGGTTCTTTGCATTATTCTCACCTAATGGTATGAATATCTGATTCGTTTCAGTATAAGCTGTCCCATAATCATTGCTGTACTCCATCTTAAGAGAAAGCTCATTGCCTGCAGCGGCAGCATTAACAGGAATACTCAGCTGATAGCTTATAGAAGCTTTATCGCCACCATCAAGCTTAGTGATGTATTTTACATCTGTTCCATTATTTAATGTGTATCCTCCGCTTTTAAGCCCTGAAAGTGAGAATTTTATTTTATTTGCCGGCATGCTGCCAATATTGCCTATCTCTAACTTCAGTTCTATTACAGAATCACCGGTTTTTATAGCATTTACATTATTGACTGTCAGAGTAGGTTCCGTACTGTCGTTTACTACCTTTATGTAAACTGTCTCTGATGAATTAAATGCATTACCAAAGGCATTTTTATATTCATAGTCCAGCTTCATAGCATATACTCCTGCAGGCGCAGTCTTCAATGCCGTTACTGCAAAGAAAACATCTTTACTTGTATTTGAATTTATGTTACCCAAAAACACTCTCTGTACAACATCCTCAAAAACAAGAGGCGACTTAGCCTCATCGGCCATTTTCATAGTAACCATGACACTGTAGGCCGGTGTGTTGCTGTCATTTCGTATGTTATACATAGTAGACTTAGATTCGCCTGCAACAACACTCATAGTATCATTAACATTTGTTGCAATAAGCCTTGGAACAAATGCGCTCGTATCAACTCCCTGTGAACCTAACACCGGTGTGTATACTTCTGTAGGGTTCACCTGCGTGATATCATAATACAAGTATTTTAGGTCAGCTCCGTCTTTATATTTTAATATTAGTTTTCTACCTGTTCCATTGTACCTCAAATTCTCAAGCCTATAGAATGTCACACCATCTGTAGTCGTATTTTTTATATCGCTCAATTTAGGTGATATATCATTACTACTACTACGATAAAAAGAACAGTTAGTATCAATTGTAATAGTTGCATTATCAGAAATTGTACCTGTAAAGTATATATCGATGTCAAAAACATCAGTCTCATTAATTACTTTTTTGCTTGGTACGCAACTACTAATTTTTATTTCCTCCGCGGCAAATACTACAGTAGAACTAAATACCTGCATTAACAGCAGCAATATCAGACATAGCACCGTCAGTTTCTTCATTTGAACCCCTCCTGATTTTGTTAACAATTTCAATTTTATCTATATTACCGTCCAGTATGTGAACGATCCTATCTGCATAACTAGCTATTTCGATGTCATGAGTAACAATTATCAATGTCTGGTTGTTTTCTCGTGCCAGCTTCGAAATAAGCTCCATAACCTCTTTTGTCGTCTTTGAATCCAAATTTCCTGTAGGCTCATCAGCAAATACGATTTCGGGCATAGCAACAAATGCTCTGGCTATGCCTACCCTTTGCTGCTGTCCTCCGCTCATCTGAGTGGGCCTATGCTTTTCATGGGACGACAACCCTACAGCTTTGAGCATCTCCTTCGCTTTTCTATCTCTAGTCGCTCTGGATACACCTTTAAAATTCAGCGGCATACTCACATTTTCAACAGCAGTTAGCATTGGGAGCAAATTATAAGATTGAAACACAAATCCCACATGCTCCTGCCTGAATTTTGCCAGCTTCTTTTCATTCATTTTTTCGATCTGCTGACCTTTTATCAGAATGGAACCCTTCGTCGGTTTTTCAAGTCCTGCCATCATATTAAGAAGAGTTGACTTTCCCGAGCCTGATGTGCCGAGCAGGCAGCAGAACTCACCCCTCTTAATATCAAGATTGATGCAGTCGAGTGCAACAACCTTTTCACTTCCTACCCGATAAACCTTCCTTAAATTATTTAACTCAATTATATTTTCCAAAAAATATCTAGCTCCTCTATACTAATAACTTTTCGTTTTGGTAACTTAGCTATCAGTACTATTGTAATTTGTTTACCATTCTTTGTAAAGCCTAACATGATTTTGTCATGTATACCAGCCTGATAGCTTCAATAAATTAATTAACCTGATAACAGAGCCATTAATATGAATCGTCCTTTCAATATTTTTGCAACACAATATAGACGAGAGAGCAAAAACCTATGTTCCAAATAATTGGCAAAATAAATGTTAAAATTTATTAACCTTTTGTTAAAACATAGGCCCACAAAACTTTCAGGTTATAATAAATTTTTTTTATCAGGTATGCACGGGTGGTTGTAACAAAGTCATCAACCAGCCATTACCATATTTCAACGAGGAGAAAGGTATGAAACTATGCGCCCGGTTATACCAGCTTCACACTTCAGCAATCAGCTTTGTCCGCTAAACTGTACATCACACAGCTGCTTGTACAAACCATTATATGCAATAAGATCCGAATGGTTTCCCGATTCAACAATTTCTCCATCCTTTAGTACCAGTATTTTATCCGCACGCTTTACAGTAGATAACCTATGAGCAACCACTACTATCGTCCTGCTTACTGCAAGCTCATCAATAGCCTCCTGTATCTGTGCCTCAGTTTCCACATCCACTGCAGCGGTAGCCTCGTCAAAGATCAAAATAGGTGTATCTCGAAGTACTGCTCTTGCAATGGAAAGTCTTTGCTTTTGCCCTCCTGAAAGTCTGATACCTCTCTCTCCAATAATAGTGTCATAGCCCTCAGGCATTCGCATAATGAATTCATGAGCTCTGGCAACCTTTGCAGCATTGATTATATCCTCAGTTGATGCGGATTTGCAGCCATATGCAATGTTATCCGCCACTGTACCGTTAAAAAGGAAAATGTCCTGAAGCACAATACTGATCTGGTTTCGCAGCGAAGATAAGGAAATATCCTTTATATCTCTTCCATCAAGAAGAATCCTTCCTGAAAGTGGCTCATAAAATCTTGCTATAAGACTGATTATCGTTGTTTTCCCAACTCCTGTTGCGCCAACCAGCGCCAGCATTCTGCCTGGCTCGGCTGTAAAGCTTATGCTCTTGAGCACCGGATTAGAAGGAATATAACCAAAGCTGACATTTTCAAAAGCAAGCTCGCCTCTGGATTCCTTTATAGCGATTGCTCCATCACTATCAATTATGTCAGGCTCAGTATCCAGCATTTCAAATACTCTGTCAGCTCCGGCAAGAGACTGCTGTATGTCTTCGGTGACCCTTGCCAACGTTGTTATAGGCTGATAAAAGAGATTCAGATAAAGAAGAAAGGCAACTATGTCAGGCACTGTAAGGCTTTGTTTTAAAGCCAGCCAGCCTCCGAAGGCCACAACAATTACAGTACCCATTGAGCTTATAGCTTCAACGGCAGGATGGAATATGGCACTGAGCTTCAGAGCATGCAGCAGTGCCTGAACATGGCTCCTGGCATTTTTTTGTATATGCTTTTTCTCTCTGCACTGCTGATTGAAAATTTGAATTTCCTTCATACCTGAAATATTGTCCTGCAATGTTGCATTTAACTCAGCAAGGTTACTCTGAGCATCGCGGAAGTTTGGACGGATCTTTTTTGCAAAAACCCAGCTCCCCCACCCCAGAAAAGGTATTGGGATAAGCGTCAGTAAGGCCAATAGCGGGTTTATTATGAACAATATTATAGTAACTCCTATGAAAACAAGCACATTTGTGACTAGCTCAGGAATCGAATGTGCAATAAGTGTTTCAAATGTAGCGGTATCATTTACTGTTCTCGACATGAGCTGTCCTGTCTGCTTATCTTGATAAAACCTAAGTGACAGCTTCTGCAGGTGGTCATAAACTCTGACACGCATGTCAGCTACCAGATTCCATGCAGCTTTGTGGCTCAGGTAATTGCTCAAGAATTTAAAAAGGATTCGCAGAAGATAAGTCGCAGTTAGTATCAACGCAATATTAATGATCGTGCTCATGGATTCTTCATTAAAATTATCCGACAATACATTCATAAGCTGCCTGATCAGATAGGGGCCTGCCAGGTTCAGTGCTGTAATGATCAACAGACTAACTCCGGATATTATCATAAGATGCCAGTAGGACTTTGCGTATTTAATCAATCTAATTATATTCCTCATATTCAACACTCCTAAAAAATAGTTTGTTCTTCATCTCCTGCGAATAAAGCCATACAGCATTATGTCACCATAATGATAAACATAAATTCCGCTTCAGCAAATTTCGGCAAATTTGTCTATAAAATTCTGCAGGCAGCAGAGCCTGCACTTTATCGGCACTCTGCTTTACCATACATAAAAAAAGACACTGCCATAATTCTACCACAACAGTGTCCTTTTCTGTTGATAATTTATTAAACGTTTAAATATCAGCTAGGTTCTAATAATATTCTGTGCTGTACTTACTGTGTTTCACCGGATATCATAGACTGAGCGAAGCTTCAAAGACTTTGGTCTTCCCTCAAGTATGTCAACAGTCACACTTCCTCCATTCATATCAAAATAGTTGTCACTTAGCAGAAGATCACAATCCGGAGAGCTTATTTCCACACTTTTTGCGTAAGCTTCAGCATGAACTGTAATCTTTCCATCATGAATTTCATAGGAAAGACATGGATCCTTGAAGTGGTAATGCTTCGGTGCAGTAAAGAGTACTGTTCCGCCTGAAACATAAACACCATCTGCAATAAATTCATAACTAAAATAATTGTTCAGGAAATCTGTACAATGAAAATCAAGCTTATCGCACCACTGGCTTTTGAGCCTTGGAACTTTCATAGAAAATTCACCAGAGTCCAGCACCCGGGCATAGGAATCCCGCAGGTACCAACGCACTATACCTGATATCTCATTCATCGTTTCATTTGCTAAGCACAGGTGAGAAGATGTCTCTATAGTTGACGGTTCCATTACTACAGAAATCCGGTCGGTAGTCTCTCCTATTTCACAACAGGATAACATAACAGGAGCAAAGAATCGTTTTGCATAATAATGTAGCGCCTTCCATCTGCCATAGTAGTCAATGGATGCCCAGGATGCTACCGGCCAGATATCGTTAAGCTGCCAGTAAATAGAACCCATACAGCGTCCGCGGTTACGGCGCCAATGTTCAATGCCATAACGCATTGCCTCTGCCTGAAGTAATTGTGACGCATAAATCAAGGTCTCGAGATTATCCGGGTAAAGAAAAGTCTGAGAAAGATAATTCATGATTTTTCCGTTAGCACCTTCATTCCTCTGGTGCATTTCCATTACCCGAGAGAAAATATTTCTGTCCTCCGGCAGGGTGAAGCTTTCTATAGTTTTCACAGATGGAAATGACTGAAATCCAAATTCCGAAGCATACCTGAAGAAATACTTCCGATACTCCGCAAAGGGGACTCCTCCATGCCAGACCTCCCAATAATGCACATCTCCCCGATCAGGGTCATTGGGCTTGTCAAAGCCGCCCCCGGAGCTAGGAGATGCAGGCCAGTAAAATGTATCCCGGTCATATTCTCTCAACACTTCGGGAATGATGTGTTCAAACATGCGAATATAGTCTGACCTTGTTTTATCCGTTCCATTATACTGGTATTGAGCCTGAAACATCTCCATCTCGTTGTTTCCGCACCAGAGTCCCAATGATGGATGGTGGCGGAGTCTGCAAATATTATCGATAAATTCGGCACGGATATTTTTCTCAAAATCCAGGGTAAGGTGATAATTAGCACAGGCAAACATAAAATCCTGCCATACCAGAAGCCCTAGTTCATCACATATATCATAAAAGAAATTGTCAGGATAATACCCTCCTCCCCAGATCCGGATCGTGTTGAAATTGGCAATAGCACACTGTTCCAACAGTCTGCGGGTCCGTTGAGGCGTGATACGTGATAAAATATTATCCTCGGGAATATAATCCGCACCCATAGCAAAAATCTGTATTCCGTTTACGCAGTGTGAAAAGCTTTCCCCCCACTGGTCTTTTTCTCTCACAATAGTCATTGTGCGCAAACCGATTCGTTTGACATCTGTATCTGTCACGTATCCATTTTCCCAAAGTTCAGTCTTAACCGTGTAAAGGGGTTGCTGCCCATAACCGCGAGGCCACCAAAGTTCAGGGTCCTTAATCTCGGTTTTTACTTCATTTTCCAGTACAGTCTCATATCCTTCCGGGCTTATTACCGTAATACAAACTTCCGCTGACTGTGACTGTTTCACATTCACAGTCAATGCTACATGTCCATTGTAATGATGCTGTGTAATGTATACATCCTCAATTCTAGAAGAATCAACACCCAGAAGATAAATATCCCTCCAAATGCCGGCATCCGGTAGTCTAGGGCCCCAGTCCCATCCATACATGCAGTGAGCCTTCCGAATATGAGGGAACCCCTGCATAGCATGGCGGCTTCCTCCAATGTAATCCTTTTCTTGCATATTCTTAATATACTTCACAGGGGAATGAAACACAATCTTGATTTCATTCTCCCCTTCCTTCAAATAGGAGGTTATATCAAATTCCCAGATACGGTGCATATTATATGCGTTTCCTACAATGCTTCCGTTAAAAAATATTTCACAGATGGTATCCAGACCATCACAATGAAGCAGCACCTTCCGGCATTTCAACAACTCAGGCGGCACAGAGAAAATCCGAAAAAAAGTGAAATCGTCATCCATCAGCGCCAGTGATTTTAGCTCATTATCCCTGTAATATGGATCTTCCATTTCCTCATTATTAAGAAGAAATGAATATACAGAGCCCGGTATTGTTCCTTCCCTGACACTTCCCCTTGCATCACGCATACTCCAGATGCCATTTAAAATGTATCGCTGCATACTTTTCTACTCCTTTATCTGTCTATTTTATTCCCATGTGTCATAAAGATATCCCGCGCCCAACCGGCCCACTCCTCTTTAACTATTATTGTAGGATAATCCATATAATCATAGGCAATCTACCCACCGCTGTCCTAAAATGGTCTACCATTCCCCGGGCAGAAATTTCTATCAGTGCCCGGTCTCTTTGTATATCAATTATTTTTCTCCGGAGGGAAGGAGCGATCAGCAAGCGAACCTGTAAAGCCTACTCCTCATAAGCCATGACTGCATCAATACCAATACGCGAAAGGCTTTGCAATGATACCTCCAGCTGCACTACTATTATATCATTAAGTCAGGTTAATTTGTCATTACCTTATAAACAAAAGCAGAATCGTCACCTATGCTTTCTTTTTCTCAAAAATTTTTCTATAAATAGACTGGATGGTAAATAGAGAGCCCTTGACCATATTGGAGGTTGCCTTTACTAAGGCAGGTATTCTACTAAATTGGTCGGAACTCTCATTGATTAAATATGTCCATGTTGATGATGGTCCTTGAATTCCCTCTTTACCAAGATTAATTCCACTTTCATTAATTTCAACAGATTTGAATGTCTTTACAACTTCAAAATCAATTGTAGCCATCATCTCATTGAAAGCGTCAATTGCAATTCTATTGAACTCTGTAAGGGGATCTTTTTTACTTATAGCAACCAGATGTATACCTTCACGCTGGTATGCAATAAAATCTAAATAGTCTGCCCAGCATTTATTGATATGATATAACGTGATTCTCTCTTCCACTTTTCTCAATACCTCTTTACCAACCTTAGCACAAAGTTCATTATAGCGTTCCGGCTCTTTGGCAGATAAGGTTTCCAGCGGAATTCTTTCTAGCAGGATATCCTGACGTTTTTTGTGAATAATTCTTCTCTGTTGTTCAACAATATATGAATATCGCCATAATTGCCTTCTCAAATCAGAGTTGTAGCCTTCCATAAGACGTTGACTTGTTGCCACAGCTTTTAAAACAGCTGGATTACAAACAGGCTCATCTTGCTTCTTATTAATGCTTTTTAATGATGATAATTTTGTGCTTTCAACTCTTTTGAATAGATCATCCTCGAGTGAAATCATAAATCTGCTTTCTCCCGGATCACCCTGACGGCCAGCTCTTCCCTTTAGCTGATTATCTATCCTAAAGCTTTCATAATGGCAAGTCCCTAAAATATACAGTCCTCCCAAAGCACTTATCCTGTCTCGATTATCCTCCATATCACCACCCAATTTTATATCCACACCTCGGCCGGCCATATTAGTTGAAACAGTAACACTACCTAATTTCCCAGCCTCTGCAATAATCCTTGCTTCCATTTCATCATTTTTCGCATTAAGTACATGACAACAAATTCCTTCTTCCTTCAGGCTAGATGTAATAACCTCCGACTCCTCCACGCTTCCTGTACCAATGAGTATAGGCTGCCCTGTTTCATATACCCTCTTTATCTCAGCGATTAATGCTTTATGTTTGGCTGCATTATTTGTGAAAATCACATCAGGATGATCTTTACGTATACAAGGTTTATTGGTTGGTATCACAACAACATCCAAGTTATAAAACTCCTTGAACTCTGAAGCCGCAGTGCTTGCAGTTCCTGTCATCCCAGCAATTTTGGGGTATAAGCTTATAAAATGTTGTAATGGAATTGAACCCATAATTACCCCTTTGGTTTCAGATGTTAGACCCTCCTTGGCCTCCACTGCTGCCTGAAGTTTGTCCGGCCAATTGCGTTTTAAAGCCACCCTGCCAGTAAATTCGTCTACCAACTCCACCTTTCCATTCCTAACAATATAGTCTATATCTTTCTTGATCAGTGCTTCTGCAAACAGTGCGCAGTTTAACCTGGATAGTAGATCCAAATTCTCCGGATCGTAAAGATTCCCACATTTCAGGATTTCTTCAAGATGTGTGAGCCCTAGATCAGTAAAATATACGTTATCCTCATATTGATCTATTTCATAATCTTGATCCTGCTTAAGAGAACGTATAATGGAAGATAATTGAAAGGCATCGACTTCATCATAATTTACATTTCCTGCAATAACAAGAGGTATTCTCGCTTCGTCAATAAGAATTGAATCTGCTTCATCTACAATTGCATAATTGAATGACCTATGTTCTATCTCCTCTTTTTCAACACACAGAAAGTCGCGAAGATAATCAAAACCCGCCTCCTTGGCAGTCACATAGGTTATGTCAGCAGAATAAGCCTGTTGTCTTTCTTTTGCTTGCATTCCCTCATTTATAAAGGCTACGGAAAGCCCTAAAAATTCAAATACAGGTCCCATCCATTGGGCATCTCTGCGTGCTAAATAATCATTGAAGGTTAATATATGAACTCCCTTTCCCTCTAGCGCATTTAGAAATGCAGGCATAACAGCTGCCAATGTCTTACCTTCACCAGTCTGCATTTCTACCATTTTACCCCTATGTAAAGCTATACCTGCAATCACCTGAACATCATAAGGGCACATACCTAATATTCTCTTCGACGTCTCCCGAACAAGTGCAAATGAATGAACCAGAAGTTCATCAAGCGGTACACCATTACGTGCCTTTGCTTTAAGTTCAATGGCTAGATTTTTTAGCTCTGCATCAGTTAAAGAATTAAGCTTTACTGTGTTTATTTCTTGTAGTATATATTTATATGGATCAATGTTGTATTCAATTGAATTTCGGCTTACCTGGATCTTTTTACCCAATTTATATAATTTCGTAAACATAGAAACCCTCCTGTGTCTATTTCAATAAAATTTAATGATTTTTTTCATGCTTAATAAGAGGCATATACTATTAAGACATAAATGGTTTTTTACATGCCTTATAAGAGGCATACTAATAAGGCATAGTGATACCTATAATAGTAACCTTTATAAGTCTTGTTCATAATTCTATGGTTATCTTAGACTCAGGAATGAATTTTTAAAATATGATAAAAAACTAAAATTAATAGACTAAAAAGAGAAAATATTCTAAATGTAATTACAAAGTACCGGGAAACGAAAAAATTACAGCATAAAGAACTATTATCACTAAGCTCTTTGTTCAACAAAGCAGATTGGTATAGAAAATGAGGACACATAAAAAAAATTACAGTGGCCATGGAATTTAATGAATACCATCTTCTTTTTCTTGCTGAGAAAATGGTTTTTATAGTTCCGAGAATCCAATTATAAAAGTAATTCATATTGTAAGCTTCATCAAGCATGCCCATCATTCTCTCCATGTTTCCTTTCAGGTGTTTTGTGTCCATATGCCATTATACTTCATTTCCAATTTTTATGTAAGTAATATTATCATATTGTCACATTAACATCAACTCTACACCCTTATTAGCAAAAAGTTTCAGGAGCTCGATGCCCCTGAAACTTTTATTTAGCGAGTCTTACTTACTACAGCCTGTTTTGTGACGAAACCCAGCTGCGGTATCAGCTCAGCCTATGTTTGATTATTCAAGTGTTTTTTGCATAACAGCTATTATCAAACCTTTCGAGGTTTTCTATTTGTGAAGGTATCAGCCGCATTTGCTGTAACCACAGTACCTGCAAATTACGCATCCGCCCTCATGCTCCACCGGTTTCCCGCATTCAGGACATTTGGCGTGTTTAAGCATGGTTTCAACATCTGTATCCTCTTCTTCTTCAAATGCACTTGACTCAGTAACCTTATATGGCTTTTCATCAAGTGGGATATTCCCTGTGGGCTTAGGAATAGGATCCATGGCTGCAGTATCTTCAGCGAAACCTCCATTTATAGTTCCGCCATTACCGCCGTTCTCGTTTTGAAGCTTATACACCTTTTCAATAAGCCTTCCTATAGCATCGGGGCACGACATTACCTTCAAGCCCTTCTGTCTTATAGTCGATGGGCATCTGATACCCTTAAGCTGCTCCACGATGGACTTTGCATCTATTCCGGATCTAAGCGCAATAGATACAAGGCGGCTGGTAGCTTCTGACTGAGATGGGCAGCCCCCTGCACGACCTGTATTTGTAAATACCTCGCAGATACCATTTTCATCATAGTTAACAGTAATGTATAAATTGCCACAGCCTATCTTGACTTTTTCAGTAAAGCCTGTTGTTATGTCAGGTCTTGGCCTCGGAGCTATAACATTTGTCTTTCCATCAGTTTTTATTGCTTCTCCAGCTGTGGTTTGCTTGTTTTCTTCCTTACCCTTTACCTCTCCAATATTGAGTACCTGTAGGTCACGGCTGCCGTCTCTGTAAATAGTTACGCCCTTGCAATAGGTTCGGTAAGCGAGCTCAAAGACCTCCTTGACATCCTCTCTGGTTGCATCATGGCTGAGATTAACAGTCTTGGAAACAGCATTGTCCGTATATTTCTGGAACGATGCCTGCATTTTGACATGCCATACCGGAGCAATATCATGTGCTGTAACAAATATTTCTCTCAAGCGCTTCGGTATCTCTTCAAAGCCTATGACTGTCCCCTTACCTGCAATGCTCCTCATAAGCTCATCAGAATAGAAGCCTTCTGTCTTGGATACTTCCTTGAATATTGGATTGACCTCTATCAATTCCTCATTATCCATAACATTTCTTATATATGATATTGCAAACACAGGCTCAATTCCGCTGGAACAGCCGGCAATTATGCTGAGCGTTCCTGTAGGGGCTATGGTAGTAGTCGTTGCGTTGCGTATTCTTACTCCCATATCTTTATATATACTCTTGTCATAGAATGGGAAAACGCCTTTTTTCTCAGCAAGCTTAATAGATGCATTTTTTGCCTCATCCTGTATAAAATGCATCAGCTTTTCTGCTAGATTAATTGCCTTTTGCGAGTTGTATGCAATATCCAGCTTAAAGAGCATATCCGCCCACCCCATTACACCAAGGCCTATCTTTCTTGTACCCCTTGTCATTTCATCAATCTGAGGCAGCGGATATTTATTTACATCAATAACATTATCAAGGAAATGCACAGCCTTGGCTACTACATTGGCAAGTCTATCATAATCTACCTCTGTTTTGTTTCCAACCTTTTTGACCATGATACTGAGATTAATAGATCCCAGGTTGCATGCCTCATAAGGAAGCAGCGGCTGTTCTCCACACGGATTAGTGCTCTCTATTTCGCCAAGCTCCGGAGTAATATTATCTCTGTTAAGCCTATCCAGGAATATAATGCCCGGCTCGCCATTGTTCCAGGCGTTATCTACAATCATATCAAATACTTCTCTTGCGTTTTCTTGCCGTACGACCTCTTTGGTCTTTGGATCTACCAGATCATACATCTTTCCTTGCTCGGCAGCCTGCATAAATTTTTCTGTTATTGCTATGCTTATATTAAAGTTAGTTATATCCTTGTTGTCCTGCTTACAAGTAATAAATTCACGTATATCAGGATGATCCACCCTGAGTATACCCATATTTGCGCCTCTTCTTGTGCCTCCCTGCTTAACTGCTTCAGTTGCAGCATTAAAAACCTTCATGAAGCTTATTGGTCCGCTTGCAACACCGCCTGTTGAATTAACACTGGCTCCCTTTGCTCTCAGCCTGGAAAAGCTAAAGCCTGTTCCGCCGCCGCTTTTATGGATCAACGCTGCACTCTTAATAGAGTTAAATATTCCTTCCATTGAATCCTCAATTGGAAGTACAAAGCATGCGCTAAGCTGACCTAGTGGTCTACCTGCGTTCATGAGTGTCGGTGAATTGGGTAAAAATTCTAGACTGGACATCATTTCAAAAAATTCTTTTTCAATAGATCTGAGTTCAGCTGCTGTTGCGTATTGTGCATCAGCAGAAGCTATTGCATGCGCAACTCTTTTAAACATTCCCTCAGGGTCTTCTTGGAGCTTACCAGTTTCATCTTTGGCAAGGTACCTCTTCTCAAGCACTTTCACTGCATTTTCGGAGAGATTCATTTCACAGCCTCCTTGAAAAATATCACAATATTTAGTATAGAATATTTTGCCTGGCACAGTATATTGTATCACTTTTAGAAGGTAAGTCAATATAAACAAAAACAATTATACATAGTAATATAGACCTATTCACAATGAATTAAACAGTACAGTTCCTTTGCATACATTACAAGCCATTTATGTTTATATCAGTACAAGTGTTATATACCTTCAATCCAACTCCATTAAAAATACTCGGTGTCCTTGCTGCAGCTATCAGATCAACACAATTAGTAAAAGTCTCGGGGACTTTGCTGTAGCCATTAGATCAACACAATAAGTAAAAAAAAACGCTTAAGATTGGTTTACAATTGATCTTAAGCGTCCTTAACTCTTCTAAATACTACTTTTACACTACTCTTTGCTCACTAAATACTACTCTTGTCATAGCAAATACTACTTAGTTTCCTTCTCAAAAGCATCCTCGTGATAGGTATTGCTTGCATCCCATAATATCCATTCCTCATAGCCTGCATCGTAAACCGCCTTTATCTGCTGCTTAACCTGTTCAGTACCGTAATCTTGGTAATAGCCCTTTCCCAGCCATGATGCAGTGAAATCCTGAAGATACGGGCGAACCTTGGCGTTGTAAGTATAACCGTTTATTTGCGAGATTCTGTTTTTACATTTGAACAGAGTATTATAAACAACTCCATAAGGGTCTAGATCAGGCTTTACAAATTTCACATTGTTGACGATCTGTCCAACAGCATAATGTGATGGATAAACCATTGGACAAATGTAATCAACATCCTTACCTACATACTCCAGATATTGTCCTATTTTCTCGGTATCAGCCGGACTTTCAAGTATTATACCAAATACGTCAGCTGATACAGGTACCTTTGTTATCTTTGTTTTTGCATAGGCTAAGAATTCACTTATTGCCTCATATTTTTCCTTGTCTGCTCCCGCAAATGACATAGCCTTCTTACCATCACTTGGGAAACGCACATAGTCAAACTGTATTTCATCAAAGCCCTTATCAATTGCTTCCTGAGCAATACTGATCAAATAATCCCAGTTTTCCTTATTATACGGGTCAAGCCACGACAATCCCTTATTGTCCTTCCATACGCCGCCGCTGGTTTTCTTGATAGCGAGATCCGGTCTCTTTGTAGAGTAAACAGGATCCTTAAACGCAACAAGTCTTCCGATTACATATATATCATTATCATGGAATGCCTTAAGTACATTATCTGCGTTATATTTTTTCTTATATGCGCCGTTGTTCTTCACCTCAGCAAGCTGTGATTCATAGCCGACAAAGCCATCGTCATCCTTGATATCTACAACATACGCATTGATTTCTGTTTCATTAGCAAGCTGTACATAATGGTTAACTCTGTCATTGCTTCCAACAGTCCATCCGGTCAGGTAAAGAGCTTTAGCCTTAACAGCTGACTTGCTCGGTTCAGTGGGCTTGTCCGCCTCATTGCTATCCGTTTCAGTCTGATCGGAATTCTCACCATTATTATCCTTTACATCAGTATTCTCCGGATCTGCATCTGCATTATTATCAGATGTGCTTTCCCCGGTCTTTTCATTTTGACTATCCTGTTCTCCTAATTGAGTAACGGTTTTTTCGACTTCAGCACCACCCTTGTTACCACTTCCGATTAACTTGCTGCTGGAACATCCTGTTAACAATAATACTAACGCCAGAATAGTAAGTATTGCTTTTGAAACGGTAATCTTTCTCATATGCAGTATTGCCCCCCAAAATCTTGCGTACATTAATCGTGATATTATCTTATGTACACTTTAATATTTTATAATACTTCGGTTCAAAGAAAATTTTTCGTTTGTAGGAAAATTTTCTTGCCTTAGCAGTATTTCAACGAGGCTGGTCATTAGCATAACCTCGTTATAACACTTCTGTCCAAGTAAAATATTTCGGTTATAGAAATATTTTATTACCTTAGCAGTGTTTCAACGAGGCTGGTCACTAGCATAACTTCGTTATACCACTTCGGTTCAAGCAAAATATTCGCCTCATTATATAATAGGTATTTTTAGCCCTGTTTTTCAGACCTATAACGACATAATAACATACCCTGCAGCTTAAAAGCATTAAAAATTAGTTAAAAAAATGCAATTCTCTACAGCATATCCAATATTACATTTAAAAATCCCATGGTAAGGCCAAGTAGTCCTCCAAGCCATACCAGCGCATTGAGCTCCTTCTTCATCAGATCCATAATTATTTTCTCAAGCTCAAGGAGATCAAGCTCGTTGATCTTGTCAGATACTATTTTTGATATATCTACCGTCGCAAGCGCTGCTGAAAGTTTATTTAATATAATACCTTCATATGCTTTCCATAAATATTGCTTAAGGGTTGGCACCTTGTCCAAGTACATTTCTATGATATCTTTAATAGGCTTATTCAGTAAATCTTCAGCCTGGCTATCCAGGAATTTCTCTATAAGCGGCGTTGATTTTTCCTGAACCATTGAGTTTATTGTATTTTCAAGAGGCATTTTCACAGAATTTAGCGCACTCTTCGTCAATGACTTGAGTAATGGCTTTGCCTTAATAGTTAATTCCTCGCAAACATAATCAGTAACCAACCTACCAATGTTTTGTTCTATTACCTTATTGGATAATGCCAATACTACAGCTTCCTTAGAGCCATCGAGCTTTTCCTTTATAACATCCTCTGAGAAAAATCTTCTCAGAATAGTTTGTGCGGTTTCATCAGAATTCTTATTAGTGTCAATTAACTTATCTATCCTTAAAAATATCTGCTCTTTTATTGACTCAGATAGAAGAGTGCTCATTAGTGTATCACTGTCAAGGAGATCATTGCTTATTACATCGCCCACAGCCGTAGCAAGTCTGGGCCTTTCCTTAGGGATAAGCCCAGGAGTGAAGGGTAGCTTATGTTTACCTATGTATACGGCTTTTAGAGGCCTGAAAAGCATTCTTATTGCAATTCCGTTTGTAACAAGTCCAATCACCCCTCCTATAAGTGGTGCGGTTATGAATTGGATGTTCATTTATTTTCCTTTCTTGAAGCATGGAAAGTATATTGGCTTTCATTCAAGCTATACCAGTACATTATACTTTTAATTTACGAAATAATAAATAATTTGTCTTATCTACTTACCTTTTGTAGATCGTCCTTCCTATAGTTACTCATTGCAAAAAATCTTTCTTATATCCAACTCTTCTATCACAAATGTATAAATCATTTATTGTGTTTATTATTCTATTTAATCAAGCTTTTCATAACACTACATAATTGTATTTACACTGAGTATCGGTAACCTGTATGTAATTATCTTTTCCATAAAAAAGGATAGATATATATTACATCTATCCTTTTTTATTCATATTAACTTGAGAAGTGCCTTATTTCATTACATTCTGCTATTTTAAATATTCCTTAAATAGTATGGGAATCTGCTTCATTTCTTCAATGATATTTATATGCTGAGGACAAACTGATTCGCATTGACCGCACTCAATACACTTATCTACGCCATGTTCCAATGATTTTGTAGCATTTCTATAGTTAAAAAATGCTCTGGTATTAATGCCGTAAATTTTAGTGTCGTTTATCGACCTAAACACATCTGGGATAGGTATTTCTACCGGACAACCCTGAGTACAATAGGAACAGCTTGTACATGGAATAGATGGTATTCCTAACAGCACATTCCTAGCTTTATCGACTACTCCTTCTTCCTCAGCTGTAAGAGCCTTAAAGGGTTTAAACGTCGCAATGTTATCTTTTGTCTGCTGTATGTCACTCATACCGGATAAGACAGTCATAACATTTGGTTTTGAGGCGATCCATCTAAGTGCCCATGATGCATTTGATGCATTAATATCATAGCTTCTGAAGACTTTTTCTACCTTTTCGGGCAGCTCCGCCAAATATCCGCCCTTTACAGGTTCCATCACAACAATTGGCTTGTTATGCTTCAGTGCTACCTCATAATTTTCACAAGACATTACAAGCTTGCTTTCCCAATCAGCATAATTTATCTGCAGTTGTACAAAATCAATATCAGGATTGTCTTTTAAAATTTTATCTAACAACTCGGGTTTATCATGGAATGAAAAGCCCCAGTACTTAATCCTTCCATCTTTCTTCATTTTGCGGCAAAAGTCAAAGCAATTGTATTTAATGTACTTTTCCAAATGATTCTTTTCAACGCTATGAAGCAAATAAAAATCAAAATACTCAACACCGCATCTTTCTAATGATTCATTGAAAATGCGCAGTATATCTTCCTCTGAAGAAATGCACCATGCCGGAAGCTTGTCTGCCAATGTGAAGGCTTCCCTGGGGTAACGCTTTGTTAATGCTTCTTTTGTTACCTCCTCAGAGCCTGGATAAACATAAGCTGTATCAAAGTAATTGAAGCCGGCAGAAATATATTGATCGACCATTTTCTTAATTTGATCAATATCAAAACTGCCATCCTTTTGCGGTAAACGCATTAAGCCAAACCCTAGCTTTGAATTTGATAGCATATATGTACCTCCTACGTTCATTTATTCTATTATAAAGTCAATTGACATGATTAAGCAAGGAAATTATTGATTTTTATGTTGCCTACTTTCCTTTAATTTTTATAAAGCTTATATCCTTTAGCAATTAAATCCAATTAAGTCATTTATACAAGGTATGAAGGAAGGTGGACAGGTAAATATGATACTCTAGCTGTACTATGCCACTACTTTTTCACCTGCGTATTACGACGCAGTAATAAGATAGTTAAGAACTGGATGCAGAATTTTATTACCTTATTTCTTATATATAAACAAATCCGAAATCATTTCTATGATTTCGGATTTGTTTGGCTCCTCAAGTAGGACTCGAACCTACGACCCTGCGGTTAACAGCCGCATGCTCTACCGACTGAGCTATTGAGGAATATAAATCTGGCGGAGACCTATTTTCCCGGGCCGTTACCAGCCAAGTATCTTGGGCACTGAGAAGCTTAA